>NZ_JABUMU010000039.1:0-71414 GCF_013336625.1 Myxococcus sp. CA033
CACCATCCGCTTCACCATCTGCGCCTTGAATGCGTCTGTGTACGGCACTTCAACCGCCTGCACTCGCCCCCTTCGGGTGGTCAGCTCGGCATCTCAGCCGAGGCGACTTCTTCCCTGACACAGGGGGGACCTACGAGAACGGCCTGCTGGGAGTCGCGCCGACCCGGCCGCGGCCATTCACCACGCGCCCCATTCGCTATGAATCAGCATTTGGAGGGAGTGACCTGTCGGGCGACCTCCAGCAGCAGAGCATGGATGCGCGCAACCCCATCGGGCGGGGTTTCGCACGTCGAGCGGCGCATCTGGTGGGGCGACCGGCCCACTCCATTGAGTATCCCCGTGGCGCTCCATCGGAGAGAGGGCCCGCGGGCTTCGGACCGATTGATTCTTCATGGATGCCGCGTCGCAAGCTCGCGGGGACCTACGATGCACGATGGGCGCAGTCGAAAAAGCCGCTGTTGCCCGATGACCACGACGCCGCTTTTGCACTCAGCGCTCCCACGGATCAGCGAACCCAGATGCCGCTTCTCGGTGGAGAGCACGTCGAGCTGCTCAACATGACCCCCAAAGGGGTCTTGCGCTTCAAGTTGCCGCGCATTTCACTGGGCTTCACCACCCGTATCCTCGCGCGGCGCCAACAGCATGCCGCGCGTCTGGTGACGGTGCTGATGGAGTTGGAGGCGTGGCGCCTTTCGCTGGTGTGGCAGAGCGTGTTGCGTGTTCCCTCGCCAGAGGCGGACTACCTCGACGAAACGACAATCATCGAGGACGGGGGCGTGAGATGAACGCTCAGGTCGAAGTGGTGGCCATGGGTGCACGAACGCCTGTCGGCCTCACCGCCGCGAGCAGCGCGGCCTCCGTGCGGGCTGGCATCTCGCGCTACGCCGAGTATCCGTTCATAGACCTGCGCGGCGAGCGGGTCGTGGTTGCCGCTGACGCGCTGCTGACGACCCGGCTTGAAGGGCGCGAGCGCCTGCTGCCCATGGCCGAGAGTGTGCTCGATGAGTTGGAGGCGGAGCTGGGCGAGAAGGTTCTCTATGGAGGAAGGCTCACCGTGTTGCTCGCGCTTCCAGAAACCCGCCCAGGGTTTTCGGAGAACGATGCGGCATGGGTCGTCCAGTCCCTGGAGGCGCGCCTTTCGAGGAAGACGTCCAAGGTGAGCGTTGAACTTGCCGGGCGCGGGCATTCTGGAGCGATTCTGGCTGTCGAGCAGGTGGTGAAGGAGTGCAGCGAGGGCCGGGACAATCTGTTCCTGGTGGTGGGAGCGGACAGCTACCACCACCCGGAGACATTCGTGTGGCTGGAGCAATGCCGCCGGTTCGCACAGCCGGGAGTCCGAAGTGGATTCGTTCCAGGCGAAGGTGCGGGAGGGCTTGCACTGATGAGCGCTGGCTTGCGCCGGCGCCTGGGCTTTCCCAGCGGGGCCATCGTGCGCGGCGCGTGCACGGCTCAGGAGGCGCGCCTCCGCGATAGTGAGACGGGCTCTCTGGGAGTCGGAATGACTCAAGCAGTGCAAGGGGCTGTCGCGAGGCTAGACCTCGCGACTGAGAGTGTGGACACCGTGTACGCGGACATCAACGGCGAGCGCTACCGAAGTGAGGAGTGGGGCTTCGTCGCCCTGCGGGCGCCGAAGGTATGGAAGGGCCCGAGCTACAAAGCCCCAAGTGACTGTTGGGGCGACATGGGGGCCGCGTTCGGGGCGCTCGGGGGAGTGCTGGCCATCCAGTCGTTCGCGCGGGGATACGCACGCGGCCCTCGAGCCCTGGTCATGGCGGGCTCGGATTCCGGGCTGCGGGGGGCGATGCTCTTGGAGGCTCCGCGGGCTGCATGAGAGGAGATTTCCCATGGCGAAAGTGTCAGTGAATGCTCCGAAGACTCCAGTAACCGAAGGGAGCAGCGGAGTCGCGGCGGCGACGCTGCCCAATGTCTGCAAGATGCCGGGGCCCCCGGCACCGTTCGTGCCCACGCCGTTGCCCAACATCGGCAAGAGTGGGTCGCAGACGAAGGGGTATTCCACGAGTGTGACAATCGAAGGGAAGAAGGTCGCCATTCGGGGAGCGACCTTCGGCTCGATGGGGGACGTGGCCAGTCAGGGGACCGGGGGCGGGATGGTCTCCTCCAACGTGGAGGGCCCGACGAGCTTCGTGGGGCCTGGGTCCATGGACGTGAAGATAGAGGGGAAGAACGTCCAGTTGCTCGGTGACCCGATGTTCAACAACTGCGGACCGAGGGGTAGTCCGGCCAACTCTGCGACGCTGATGGGGGTCATACAGGTTTCCGGTTGGTTGCTTACGCTCGTCACGGGAGAGGAAAACTGTCCTCTCTGCGATGAAAAGCATTCATCCGCTGGCGCGCTGAAAGAGACGGATGCGACGAGGGAGGACGCCAAGACGTTGGCAAAGGCGCTCACCAAGAACAATCAAGGTCCCGACCAGAGCCGGAAGTTTCCCTCGCCGAGAATGGACACGGGAAGAATGCTTGGCGTGGTTCAGTGTATGTGCAACCAGAAGTATGCAGACCACTCAAGCAGGACGGAGAAGGTGTTCCGTGAAATCGTCACGGACGAACTCCATTGGCACGCCCCCGCGGATGGAGGCCTCGATATTTCAATCGCCCGTAAAAATGCGGAAACAGGCCAGAGCGAAAACATCAAGCTCAGGAAGGTCCAGGCGTTCGCCCAGAGGTTCTGCGAAAAGAACGGACTGGACCCAAACCGTGTAGATGCGGCGTGGAATCGGGCTGCTGGCCTTCATGAAAAATGGCTTCGAACCTCCACCCCGCCCGCCTGTTACCCTCCGGGCAGTTGCGCTGGTCCCAAGGCGCTCGCGCTCGCGCTCGATGCTGGGGCCAAAGTCAGCGGTCTGACCGAGCGATGGTTCCACAGCGCCAATCAGCGGACCGACGGGGAAGTCGAGTACCTCCGCAGTGACCGGACTGAGCCGGTCCTGGGCTCCTTCGGGCATGGAGAAAGCGTCCCCCCATGCGGAACCTGCAATATCATTCTGCCCCTGATGCTCTGCACCAAAGGCAAGACCGAGGATGAAGAATGTCGGCACGAGAAGAAGAAGCGGTAGAGGAATTGCTCCTACGCGTCGTGCCAGGGCTCGCGGCGCAGTGGAAGGGCGCCTCGCCTGCTTCCCTGGAGCAAATCGAGAAGATTGCAGGCCGTCCCTTACCAACCTTCTATCGGTGGTTCCTCAGCCGCATGGGGCAACGCATGGGCCCTCTAGCCTATCCTACGCTCGACTTCTCGGCACAGCGCATACTCGACTGCTATGCCAAGGGCTGGGTCGAGCCTCATCCTCGACTCTTGCTGATTGCACATGATTCCAATGGCATGATGCCCATGCCTCTCTTCTACGACCTTGATGCACCGGCACGCGGTGATGCGCTGGTGGCGTCAAAAGAGGAAGGTGCTGACGAGGATGACCTCTACGAGAAGTTCGAAACGTTGCGCGAGATGCTGGCATGGGGTGCACTCGCCAAGTTTCGAGTGGGCACGATGCCGCAGGCCTGCAATGGCACTTTCTCTGGAGACGAACCCAATCTCCTTGCCGTCATCGCTCCGGTGATGAGCAGCCTGGGCTTCAAGCAGCCAATTCCCACGGGGCCCTACTGCGGCATCTATGAACGTGACGATGCAGCCATGATCTGCATGGGGATGCCCCGGCACGGAGTCGACAAGGCGCGCTCCTTCGAGTTGGGTGGTACGACCGCGGGAGTCCTCAGAAAGGTCCTGGGGGAAGTCGTAGCGGCGTCTTCGCTAAAGCTTCGAGTCGACGAGTGGGTTCCAGCGCTTGTGTGAAGGGTCCGTGCGGATGACGGTGACCAAGAAGGGCGTCTGTCTGTCGCGAACCTGAAGCACCCTTGGTGCAACTGGCGGTTACAGCGTGACGAGGCCCATCCGCGCGGCGCGGACGACAGCTTCGGTGCGGCGCTGGACGCCCAGCTTTCCGAGCACCGCGTTCACATGGAACTTGGCTGTGTGCTCGCTGATGGAGAGCCGGTCCGCGATGGCCTTGTTCGACAGGCCCTCCGCCAGCAAGGCGAGCACCTCCCGCTCACGCGGCGTGAGCGCATCGGGGCCCAGGGCGCTGCTCGCTGGCGCGCCCGTTCTCGTGGACGTCCTCAGCTCGGAGAGTCCTGGGTCGAACACCACGAGCCCTCGTGCCACCGCGAGCAGCGCCGCCGTGAGCGGCATGGGCGCCACGTCCCGGAACAACAACCCCTTCGCCCCTGCTGCCAGCGCGAACTCGCCCGCTGTCTCATCCGCCACCAGCGCGAGCACGGGCGCCCCCAGGTCCGGCACCTCCACGCGCGCCTCCGCCTCCACCACGCGCAGTCCCGTGTCCCAGAGCACCACGTCGAAGGCTTCGCCCCTCGCGGACTCCAGCTCCACCTGTGTGCCGGACGCCACCGTGAGCAGCTCGCTCCCCTGGTCGCTGAGCACCCGTGAGAGCGCACCCCGAGCCAGCGGGTCTTCCGCGACCAATGCGAGACGAAGCGGGGCGAGGGGGGCATCCAACACGGAACCTCTTTCTTAACCAGGGGCCCTGCACTTCGCTCGGGGTGGCTTCCCAGACTCAAGGGCACCCCACGAGAGGTCACGCCCAGCCCACCGTCTGTCCATGAAGTAGTTTGAAGAGACGCCGTCCGAGCAGATGATGCCGCCCTCACGCGCGGGACTCGTACCGCGAGGAGGACACAAGGAATGGCGCTCCGTCTTCACTTCGTCGCCGTGGTCGTCTGCGCCCTGCTCGCCACCGCAGCCCACGCCGCGTCCCCATTCCTCAAGCCCGGTGACGAAGTCGTCGAACACGTCCGCAAGCGCTTCTTCGACGCGAAGCACGGCGAGGCCTGGGCCACGAAGCACCAGGGCTATGGCGCCGCCGCCACCAGCGCGGAGGACTTCGCCCGCCTCACGCGCGCCGCCCTCGCCGAACTCAACGCCTCACACACCGCCTTCTACCCACGCGACAGCGAGGGCTACGCCGGCCTCTCCGCCATCTTCCAGCGCTACCTCAAGCTCCCGAAGTACGAAGCTCCGAGCATCGGCGCCGATGTCATGGAAACCCCCGAGGGCTTCTTCGTCCGCCACGTCTTCGCCAACGGCCCCGCCGCCAAGGCCGGCCTGCTTCGCGGCGATCGGCTCGTCTCCGTCGAGGACAAACCCTTCACCTCCGTGACGTCGCTCACCCGCCGCGTCGGCAAGCCCACGCGCTTCTCCGTCGAGCGCACCCAGGGCGCAACCCCGCTCACCCTCACCATCACCCCTCGACTCATCAACCCGAAGTCCGAGTGGCTCGACGCCCAGAAGGCCAGCTCGCGCATCGTCGAACGCGGCGGCCGTCGCGTGGCCTACCAGCAGCTCTACTCCTGCGCGGGCCCCGAACATCAGGACCTGCTCGAGGAGACCCTCGCCGGGGACTTCTCCGCCGCGGATGCACTGGTCATCGACTTCCGCGATGGCTGGGGCGGCTGCAATCCCACCTTCCTCAACCTCTTCAACCGCACCGTCCCCGTCTTCACCGGCATCAGTCGCGAGGGCCGTCGCAACGCCTGGTCCGCCACCTGGCGCAAGCCCGTCGTCCTGCTCGTCAATGGCAACTCTCGCAGCGGCAAGGAGATGGTGGCCCTCGTCATGAAACAGCACGCCCTGGCCACCCTCGTGGGACAGCGCACCGCTGGCGCGGTCCTCGCGGGGACTCCGCTGCGTCTGTCCACCGGAGACCTGCTCTACCTCGCAGTGGAGGACGTGGAGGTTGACGGCGTACGCCTCGAAGGGCAGGGCGTCCCCGTGGATGTCGACGTCCCCGACTCACTGGCCTTCGCCTCGGGCAAGGACCCGCAGCTCGACAAGGCCCTCGACGTGGCGTCGGTCGCGCTCTCCCCGCGCTGAACCCGCTTCAGTGTCTCCAGCTGCCGTACAGGTATGCGAGCCCCGCCGCGAGCACCACCAACATGCCCAGCACGCTCCACGTCACGATGGAGCAACCCGGCGTGGACCGGGAGATGACGGGCAGCTTCTGCGTCTTCAGCTCCTCCACGAGCTGCGACAGTCGCCCCGTGTCGTAGCTCACCGGCTCACCCGTGCGAATCTTCCGCCCGAGCTCCTTCAGCGACTCCTCACCGAAGAAGCGCTCCGAGAGCAACAGGCTGCGCGCCTGGAGCATCCGGTCCGTCCCACCGCGAGCGGGGTCCAGTCCGCAGCCATCACAAGGCTCGAAAGCGCCTTCCTTCGTTTCGCCGCATCCCACACAGACGGCCACGCTCATGCCCCCATCCTAGCGCGACCGCCCAAGCCCTTGGTCACGCCAACGTGACGCCGTGCCCCACCGCCTCCGCGTCCAGGTGCAGCCGCGCGCCCTCGTAGCGCAGCCCTCCCTGGAACGGATGCCGCGCGATGAACAGCGGCGTGTCCAGGTCCGCATACGTGAAGCCGCCCAGCCCCGCCGCCAGATGCGCCGACGCGCTCATCGCCAGCACGCTCTCCACCATCCCTCCCACCATCAGCTCCAGCCCCGCCGCTCGCGCCAGGCTCCACATCGTCAGCGCCTCCACCACGCCGCACTTCATCGTCTTGATGTTGATGCCGTGCGCCGCCCCCTCGCGGATGAGCCGCAGCACGTCCTTCGCCGAGCGCGCTGACTCGTCCGCGCAGATGCGGACTTTCGAGCGCCGAGCGACTTCCGCCATGCCCGCGAAGTCCGCCGCCGGCACCGGCTGCTCCAGGAGCGCGAGCGGCACGTCCGCCCGCTCCAGCTCCTTCAAGAACGCCAGCGCCTCCGCCACGTCGTAACCGCCATTCGCATCCGCGAACAGTCGCGCATGGGGCGCCACCTCGTGAATCGCCACCATCCGCGCCGCGTCCTCGTCCGGCGCCAGCGCCCCCACCTTCACCTTCAACGTGGTGATGCCCCGCTTCAGGATGGCCCGCGCCGACTCCGCCGCGTGCGGCACGTCACCCGCCGTCACCGTCATGTCGATGTCCAGCGTCGTCCCCGCGCCCCCGAGCATCACGTACAACGGCACACGGTGATGTCGCGCCAGCGCATCCAGCACCGCCATCTCCACCCCCGCGCGCGCCGCCGGCGCCAACGCGAGCCCGTCGCCGAGCCACTCCGACAACGGCCTCCACGCACGCACGTCCTTGCCCAGGAGCCCCGCGTGCACCTGCTCCAGCGCCGCGAGCGTGCTCGCCTGCGTCTCTCCGCTCACCGCTGGAAACGGCGCCGCCTCGCCCAGCCCCACCGTGCCATCCGCGAGTGTCAGTCGCACCAACACGTTCTGTGCGACGTGCTGCGCCCCCGTGGCGATGGCGAAGGGCTCCGTCAGCGGCAAGTCGAGCGGCGTGAAGCGGACAGCGGTGATGAGCGTGGGCGTCATGTCGAGAGGCGCATCCTGGTCCGCTCCCTGGAAAGAAGGGGACACGCGAGAGGTAGGTTCATCGTATTCAACCCGGTGCTCCGAGGTGTCAGGGAGGCAGATGTGTGCCTCGCAGCCTCGGCTTGTGCCTGCAGCCCTTTCATGGCGACATGCGGGGACTCCGGACGTTTCCAGGAATTGCGGCCCCGTGATGGGGTTCCGGAGCTTTGCCTCCGGGTGACGTGGAAGCCCGGAGTGGGCGGGGCATGTCGGCGACGGACACGAGACAGGCAGTCCCGGGCGCGGATGCGCTGCTGGATGCGCTGGAGGAAGCGGAGCGCCATGACTCGGAAGGGTGCATGGTGTTGCGTGCCGTCCGCGACGAGTCCGGCGTCATCACCGACTTCGAGTGGCTCTGGTCCAACCCCGCCGCGTCGCGAGCGCTGGGCCGGGGCACCGACACGCTGCGCGGCCTGCGGCTGAAGGACATCTCCCCCATCGCGGGTCTGGGTGGACGGCTGGCGGTGCTCAAGCAGGTGGTGGAGTCCGGCCGGCCCGCCGCGGACAGCTTCCCAGAGGGCGACGCGTGGTTGCTCGGCACCGCGGTGCCGCTGCGGGACGGCGTGCTGTTGCGCCTGCGCGATGTCACCAGCGCCCTGCGCATGGAAGAGGGGCTGCGCGACACGCTGGACTGGGTGCGCGACGTGCTGGAGAGCACGCCCGAGGCCTTCTTCACCGTGGATGCGGAGTGGCGCATCACCTACGTCAACAGGCAGGCCGCCGAAATCACCGGTCGCACGCAGGAGCAGGTCTTCCGGAAGCTGTTGTGGCAGGCGTGCCCGGAGCTGGTCGGCACCTTGTTCGAGCGCGAGCTGCGCCGCGTGGCCGCCGAGGGCTCCTCCACCATCTTCGAGGTGCGCACCGCGCCGGACCGCTGGCACGAGGTGCACGCCTGGTGCTCGGGGCAGAACGTCTCCGTCTTCTCGCGCGACATCACCGGCAAGAAGCGCGCGGAGGCGGAGCGCGATGCCCTGCTGACGCGCGAGCACTCCGGCCGACTGGAGGCGGAGGCCCTGGTGCGCGAGCGCACCGAGGAGCTGGTCGCCGCGCGCGAGCGCCTGGTGCAGTCGGAGAAGCTGGCCATGGCGGGCCAGCTCGCCGAGGGCGTGGGCCACGAAATCAACAATCCGCTCTCGTACGTCAGCGGCAATCTCCAGTTCGCGCTGGAGCAGTTGGAGCTGTCGATGGAGGGGGGCATCCTCGGCAAGAACGCGCCCCTGGCCGAGGCCCTGGAGGCGCTGCGAGAGGCCCGTGAGGGCGCCGAGCGCATCCGCGTCATCGTCCGCGACCTGCAGACGTTCGCCCGCGCGGATGAGCCGCACCTGTCCCCGGTGGACGTGCACGCGGCGCTGGAGTTCGGCCTCTCCATGGCCATGCCGCACCTGCGCTACCGCGCGGAGGTGGAGCGGCGCTTCGCCGAGGTTCCCACCGTCATGGCGCATGAGGCGCGGCTGGGGCAGGTGTTCCTGCACCTGCTCGTCAACGCGGCGCATGCGATTCCGGAAGGGGACTTCACCCGGCACCGCGTCACGCTCTCCACGCGCGTGGAGGGACCGTGGGTGGTGGTGGAGGTGTCGGACACGGGCCACGGCATGACGCCCGAGGTCGCCGAGCGCGTCTTCGAGCCGTTCTTCACCACGCGCGCGGTGGGTGAGGGCAGCGGGCTGGGGTTGTCCACCAGCCTGGGCATGGTGCGCAGTATGCGTGGCGAACTCACCGTCAACACGACGCCGGGCGTGGGCAGCACCTTCAGCGTGCGCCTGCCGATGACGGAGGCGATACCGGACGCGGTGACGAAGGGCTCCACGCAGGAGGTGCCCGAGCGCAAGCGGGTGCTGGTGGTGGACGACGAGCCGCAGCTCGCGTCGCTGTTGCGGCGGCTGTTGGGGCAGCACCACGAGGTGGTGGTGAGGCACAGCGGGCGGGAGGCGCTGGCGCTCTTGGAGCAGGACGCGGACTTCGACCGTGTCTTCTGCGACCTGATGATGGCGGACGTGACGGGGATGGACCTGCACGCGGAGCTGTTGTCGCGCGGGCCGGAGCTGCTGTCGCGCTTCGTCTTCATGACGGGCGGCGCGTTCACCGAGCGGGCGCGCGCGTTCCTGCAGACGGTGCCGTTGCCTCGAATCGAGAAGCCGTTCGACCCGGGGACGCTGCGGGCGCTGGTGGAGGGAGCACCTCCGCGCGCCAGGGCCTTGGGGCCGCTGGCGCGCGTGGCTCGGAGCGGGTGACTACAGCTTCACTTCCTCGCGGTCCGGGTGGGTGATGTACCCGGTGCCGGCCGTGACGAGCTTCTCCATCAGCTTGTCCAGGCCGTTGGAGCGCGCGAAGGCCATCTCGTTCTTGGTGACGCCCACGAGCGTGAGCAGCTGCACCTTGCCGCTGGGCAGGGCGAAGTGGTCGGGGCGGGACGGGTCCCTGACGAAGACGAAGCCTCCCAGCTTGGAGTCTCCGCCGTCGAGCGTGCCTTCCACCGGGTAGCGGTGGTTGAGGGCGAAGGCGCGCATCGTCACGAGGTTGTAGGCCATCATGTCCAACAGCCGGAACACGGGCCACTTGGCCTGCTCTGGCGTGTGGATGACCATCTCGTAACCGATGCCACTGGGTGTCTCATCGGTAATCTCGTCACCTGGGGCCACGGTGAAGGGATTGGACAGCCCGCTGGTGACATAGGTCCAGTAGGGGTAGTCCGGGCTCGGCGGCGCGGCGCGCACGCCCATGGGGCCCCAGTTGGGGTCCGCTTCACCTTCTACTTGTGCGAGGTCGCTCTCCATCCAGGCCTGGATGGCATCCGTCTGGTCGAGCGTGAAGACGCCTTCATCAATGGCGCCGAACATCTTGGGGTACTCGACTTCATCGCGGTCAGCCCAGCAGTCTTCGTACCACTGGATGAAGTCTTCGTCCGTCTCCGGTGCTTTCATGACGGGCCCACTCTAGAGGGTCACCCCGGTTTCTCAACTTCCCCGTGAGGGTCCCCCCTCGGACCTGGCAGGTGGGAAACAGGGGCCCTCCCTCCCGGCCGCCCCCCGAGGCCCCGGGGAAGGCGGGGGTCGCTGGCCTGTCTCCCCTCGGTGGGATAGGCGGGAGGCGAGGTCTTCGCCCGGGGAGGGCCACGTGGAGCATGCGTTTCGAGGGGTCGTGTCGGGGGGCTGCATCCGTGACGAGCAGGAGCTGATGCTGGTCGTCAGCCACCCCCATCCGGACAATGACTTCGGAGGCGGGCCGGGCCCGGTCGGGGAGTGGAACCAGCCCGTGGACGCGGAGGCGTACCAGGACCTGGTCGACTCCGGCTTCGACCCGGACGACGCCAGGTTCGAGGTGGATGATTACCAGCATGTAGCGGTGCGCACGGCGGGCGCGTGGACCCTGGAGCAGGTGGTGGTGGTGGGGACCATCGACGCCCTGTGTCGACTGGGAGCCAACCGCCATGGGGCGTTGGTCTCGTATGGCGGCTCGGCGCACTTCGTGGCCATCCGTTCGAGCGAAAGCGGGAAGTGGGAGTCGCTGGAGTACGAGGGCGTTCCGGAGGGGCTGGTGGAGACGCGGGTGTGCTTCAGCGGTGAGGACATCGTGATGGCGGGGAGCCGAGGTTTCGAGCTCGACTCGCCCGCGGAGGTGGGGCTGCTCGTGCGCGCCGAGGGAGCCATGCGCTGGACGCAGTCGCTGGGGCAGTTGCCAGGGCGGGTGCTCGCGCTGGACAACTGTCCAGGGGCGGCTGGGGCGCGGGTGCTCTATGCGGGCGGCCGGAGCCTCTGGATGCATGAGGAGGGCGGCTGGCGCGAGGTCCACTCGTTCCCGCGCGGGGAGGTGTCGTTCGTGCGGTGTTTCCCCTCGGGTGAGGTGATCGCCGGGACGACGCAGGGGGACGTCATCCTGGGTACGGCGGAGGCGTGCCGCGTCGTCGCTCGCGTCGGTCGCATCCACTCGGCCGAGCGGTGGGGGGGCGAGTTCTATGTGGCGGACGAGGAGAACGTCTATCGCGTGGATGCCTCGGGCTTCGAGCGGTGTGCCGTGCCCAAGGAGTCGTCCGTGGCGAGGAACGTGTCCGACGTGGGCATGCTCGTCGTGGGGAATGACCGGCTGTGGCTGGCCGGGAGCCACGTGCTGGCTTCGAGCACGGATGGGAAGCGCTGGACGACGCACCCGGTGCGGTGAGCCGAGGAGCGTTGCGTGAGCTCAAGGACCTCGGGCTCCCGATGGTTCATCATCCCGGCTGGGTTCGTGCCCGCTATCGAGGCAGGGCCGCGAGGAGCGTCGACGTGCCTATCAAGATGACCATTCGTGTGCGGAACAGGCTCGGACGCCCGTCGTCACTGGTGCTCGAGCCCTGGGGGGAAGTGGCTCTGCTGGCGGCGGGAGAGGTGGTGGAAATCCACGGCCAGGGCCCCGCCCCTGGAGAGGCGAAGGACGGCGGGCTCTTGCAGGTGGATATGACCGACGATGGAATCATCGTCTGGGGATGGAGCGGTTCTGACTTCGAGATTTCACGGTCCTCGGGGTCGTGAGACCTCACCCGGTCTGGATTTTCGGCAGGGGCCAGGGCTTGAGGCCTGAAATCTGCTCCGCCTCTTCCACCGCCATGTTCAGCCTTGCCCGCTCGCGCCGCACGTAGTCGCGCACCGCGCTGTCCAGCCTGCGGTCGAAAATCACGTGCGCGCTGTGCACCGCCGTGGGCTCGAAGCCCCGGGACACCTTGTGCTCGCCACCCGCGCCCGGCTCGAACACCTTGCGGCCCGCTCGGATGCAGTCGTCCACCGAGTGGTACAGACACACGTGGAAGTGCAGGAACGGGTGCTCCTCGATGCTCCCCCAGTAGCGTCCGTAGAGCCGCTCCTTCGTCGCCAGGTTGAAGGCCCCCGCGATGACCCGGCCCTCGCGCACCGCCTCCACCATCTCCACCGAGTCCGGCATCGCCTTGAAGACCCGCGAGAAGAAGTCCGGCGTGAGCTGCACCCGGCCCCACGAGTGTCGCTCGCACGTGGCCTCGTAGAACTCAAACGCGCGCTTCGCATGCGCCTGCGTCAGCTCCGCGCTTCGTACCGTGCGCAGCGTGATTCCCTGTGTGGCCGCCGCTGCTCGCTCGCGCTTGAGCTGATGTCTCCGCTTGGAGTCGAAGCGCGACAGGTAGTCGTCGTAGCTGGCGTAGCCCGGGTTCTTCCACTGGAACTGGAGCGTCACCCGCCGCGCCAGCCCCTGCTCCTCCAGGAAGTCCGCCTCTTCGTCCGTCGGGTAGAGGATGTGCACCGAGGAGCAGCCCTCCTCCTGCGCGCTCTCCACCGCGGCGATCAGCAACGCCTTGCGCAGCGCGGGCACGTCCTCGCCCTGGGCGATGAGCATGCGCGGCACCGTGGCCGGTGACAGCGGCCCTCCGACGATGAGCTTCGGGTAGTACTCCACGCCGAGCCGGGCGGCCGCATCCGCCCAGCCGAAGTCGTAGATGTACTCGCCCATGCTGTGGAACTTCCGGTACGCGGGCGCTGCGGCCACCAGCTTCGGGCCGCGCCATATCGTCAGGTGATGCGGCGCCCACCCGGTCTCCTCGGTGGCGCTGCCGCTCTCCTCCATCGCCGCCAGCCATGCATGGCGCGCAAAGGGCGGCGCGTCCGGACCGGCGAGCGCGTCCCAGTCTGCGGCCGGGACGTCTGTCACTGCGTCGAGGATGCGGAGGCGGAGAGGGGTGTCTGTGGGCACGGGGGGCTGTTTTAACGCGCGCCGTGCGTTCTCGCCGCCTGGCCGTGGGCTCGCCTTCGCCCGGCCCTGCTGGAACCGCCAGGAGGCCCGTTCGCCGGGGGAGGAGGCTTTCGGGCCTCTTCCCCTCGGTTCGGCTCACTCCCGGGTGCGACTGGTGGCTCAGGCCGCCCGGGCGGCGCCCGTGTCGTGCGCGGCCTCTCGGCGCGGCTCCGGCCACACCGCCCGCTGCGGCGTGGCGATGCGGATGACGCCCAGCTTCGCCAGCACGCGCATCACCTGCCACGTGGGGTCGATCTCGAACTTGCGCGCCGCGAAGTTCGGGCTGCTGCCGAACTTGTGGTGGTTGTTCTGGAACAGCTCACCCATGCAGAGCATCTCGACGGGCAGCGTGTTGCGCGACTTGTCGCTGCTGTCGAAGTTCCGGTAGCCGTACTTGTGCCCGCACCAGTTCACGATGGCGCCGTGCACCGGGCCCATCAGGAAGTGCACCGGCAACAGCAGGAACTGCCAGGGCGCCGTCGCGAAGGCCACGTAGAACGACGTGTACAGCCCCACCCAGAACAGCGTCGCCACCCAGGACGTGCGCAGCGTGTCGTCCACCAACGGCCACTCGGGATAGCCGCCGAGGAACCGAGCCTCCGGCTGCCCGCGACCCGCCGTGTAGTCCTCGTAGCGCTTCTTCGTGTGCAGCATCATCCGGAACACGTCCGTGAAGAAGTGCGGCGAGTGCGGGTCCTTCTCCGTGTCCGAGAAGGCGTGGTGCTCGCGGTGCAGAATCGCGTAGGCCTTGGGCGACAGGTACGACGAGCCCTGCACCAGATACGTGAGCAGGTGCATCACCCGCTCCGTGCGCGGACCCATGGTGTACATGCGGTGCGCGGAGTACCGGTGCTGGAAGAAGCTCTGAAAGAAGACACAGAGCAGCCAGTGCGAGACGAAGAAGACGAGGACGGCCATGGCGCTTTCCCGGTTCGGTGTCAGAACCCGGGTAACACCCCCCATGTCATGGCCACGTCATCACCGGCCGGAAGTTGCTCCCCGGTGACGACCGGGTGAGCCCTGACTTCATGCCGCCATCAGTCGGACGCGCTGCGCCAGGGCATGACGCGCGGTGACAGGGGCTCGATTTCCGGTACGGAGCACCTCTCACATTCATCGACAGGGGTGCACACGTGGAGCGGGCCGACATCGTCAAGCTGGACAAGGGGCACGTCTGGCACCCGTACACCGCCATGGAGGCGTACATCGCGGGGACGGACCCGCTCGTCATCTCCCGTGCGGAAGGGCCCTACCTCTTCGACGTGGATGGCCGGCGCTACCTCGACGCGAATGGCTCCTGGTGGGTGTCCACCCTGGGCCACCGCCACCCGCGCCTCCTGCGCGCCCTCACGGAGCAGGCGGGCCAGCTGCCCCATGTCTCGCTCGCGGGCATCACCCACGAGCCCGCCGCCGCGCTCGCCTCGGAGCTGGTGGCGATGGCCCCCGGCGCGGACCGCCCGGAGCTGCCCACAGGTGAGCGGCTGACGCGCGCCTTCTACTCCGACAACGGCAGCACCGCGGTGGAGGTGGCCATCAAGATGACCGCCCAGTACTGGGCGCAGAATGGCCAGCCTCGTCGCACGCGCTTCATCACCCTGTCCGGCGCGTTCCATGGAGAGACCATCGGCTCCACCAGCGTGGGCGGCGTGCCCCTGTTCCGCGAGGTGTTCGGGCCACTGCTCTTCGACGTGGTGCATGTGCCGTCTCCAGCGGAGGAGGGCGGCTGGGAGCGCGCCTTCGCCCAGGTGCAAGCCGCGCTGCGCGAGCACCCGGACGAGATTGCCGGCGTCATCGTGGAGCCCATCATCCAGGGCGCCGCGGGCATGCAGATGTACTCGCCGGACTTCCTGCGCGCGGTGCGCGAGGCCACCCGCGCGGTGGACACCTTCCTCATCGCCGATGAGGTCTTCACTGGCCTGGGCCGCACCGGGGCTCGCTTCGCCGTGGACCTGGCGGGCGTGGTGCCGGACCTGCTCTGTCTGGCCAAGGCGCTCTCGGGCGGACTGATGCCTTTCGCCGTGACGCTCGCGTCCGAGCGCATCTTCTCGGGCTTCCTCGGCGCGTCGTCGCGCGCGCTGTATTACGGGCACTCGTACTGCGGCAATCCGCTGGGCGCGGCCGTCGCCCGCGAGGTGCTCGCCGTGTATCGCGACGAGGACGTGCTGGGCCAGGTGGCGCGCAAGGCGCCGAAGGTGAAGGCCGCCTTCGAGCGCATGGCCGCGACGCTTCCCGGGCTCGTGCGTCCGCGCGCCATCGGCATGGTGGGCGCGGTGGACCTGGGCGGTGGGGGATACCTCGCGAGCAGCGGGTGGCGCGTGTACGAGGCGGCTCGGCGACGCGGGCTCTACCTGCGCCCGCTCGGTGACACCGTGTACATCGCGCCCGCGCTCAACATCCCCGACGCCGCGCTCGATGAGCTGCTGGCGGGCGTGGAGGACTCGCTGCGCGAGGTGGCGCGCGGCTGATGGTGCGTCCCCGCGAGAGGCCTGGGCGCGCGGCGGGTGCCGGAGGTGATTCGGCTCGCGTCAGGAGGGCCCGGTGGGTGACGGCGCCCCGTGCAAGGGCCGCTTCGGCGTGTCGTGGCGCCGAGGTGTCTCGGCTCTCGTCAGGACGGCCCGGGCGGTAGCACCGAGTCCGCGCGGGCGATGCGGCGCTCCTGTCGGAACAGGAGCATCTCCCGGACGAGAATCTGCACGGTGGCCGCGACGGGCACCGCCACCACCGCGCCGACGACACCCGCCAGCTCCGCGCAGAACAGCACCGCCAGCAGGATGAGCAGCGGGTTGACGTGCACCGTGCGACGGAAGACGAGCGGCGCCAGCACGTTGCCCTCCAACTGCCCGTACAGCACGAAGTACGTCAGCACCCCCAGCGCCATCCACATCCCGCCCGTCGCCCACGTCAGCAGCGTGATGAAGCCTCCCGCCACCACCGGTCCCGCGTAGGGCACCATGCTGGAGAAGCCACTCACGATGCCCAGCGGCAGGAAGTACGGCACGCCCAGCACCGCCAGCACGGTGGACGTGAGCAGCGCGTTGAAGGTGCAGATGAGCGTGAGCCCCGTCAGGTACCCGCCCGTGGCCCGGTACACGTTGCGCAAGACTCGCACATAGCGCATCCGGTGCTCCGGCTTGGGCAAATCCAACAGTCGCTTCAGCAGACCGCCGCCGAACACCAGCATGAAGACGACGAGGAAGAAGACGCTGAGCGCGCCTCCCACGAGCCCCACCATGCTGCCAATGGCATGAACCACCAGCCCCGGCAGCGTCCCCGTGGCGAGCTGCGGCGTGGCGTCCTCGAGCTGCCGTGCCCAGCCCAGGTTCTGCAATCGCTCGTTCAGCCCCCGGAAGGGACGCGACTCGCGCACCTCCTGCCAGAGATGCGGCCACTGCACCACCAGCGCATCCACCTGCGCCGCCGCCGCCGGAATCACCAGCAACGCCAGCAGCGCCAGCACCGTCATCGCGGCGAGCAGCATCGTCGCGATGGCCAGCGCCCGAGGCATCTTCCACCGCTCCAGCCGCGAGACGCCGTGCTCCAACGCCAGCGCCAGCAGCGCCGCGATGCCCGTCAACGTGAGGGCGACCCGCGTGCGCACCACCAGCACCACGAGCGCCAGCACCGCCAGCACCACGAAGCACACGGTGAACACCGTCTTCGGTGTCACCTGGGAGCCCTGTCTCGTTTCCCCCTGCTCCGCCACCGTACCCCCACGCGACAGACACCTCGCCTCGTGGGGGTATGCAGTGCCTCGCCTGGATGCCAGCCTCCCCGCCCGGAGGCGCCAGTGGATGTCAGGTCGACTCCACCCGCGCCCGGGACTTCCGGCATGGCGTGTTCATGCGCCGACAGTGACGATGACGCACGCGCCCCTTCTTGGAGAGGCGCGCCCGCCCCGCGACGCACGACGTCAGTTGCGCGAGGGGAAGATGCCTTCCAGCGCGATGATGAAGTTGATGGCCAGGAACGGAGACATGTTGTTGTGCGGCTGGCTGCCGCCCGCGACTCCAATGGCCGCCGGGTTCATCGTCCCGTCGATGGGCGCGGCCCGGTAGTTGAGGACCGTCGCGGTGCTGTCCGCCGCCAGCACCACGCCGATGGGCGTCTCCGTGTCGCCCTGCTGCGAGCTGACGTTGAGGGTGTGGTTGTGCGCTGGCATCTGCGTCGAAATCAGCGTCACCGTCTCCGACCCTCCCTGCTCGCCCAGGGTCCGGGGCGACAGGCCAGGCCCCTGTCCCGGCTGCATCGGATAGCGCCCGCGCAGGTCCGGCAGCGCGAAGGTCGTCTGCCCGTTGCCTCCATACGTCGTGCCCAGGATGGAGAAGAGCGCGGTGTTCTGCGCGATGGAGAGCAGCTGGCCCTGGCAGAACGCCCAGCCGCGCGGAGCGAAGTTTCCCCCGAACAGCCGGATTTCACCGATAAATGGCTCGGACACGTGTACGCCTTTCGTTGCTTGAGTGTGTGTGTTTCACGCGAAACCCAGCACGTGTCGCTCTCCTGAGCAAAGCATCGGCCACACTTCTTTCATGGGTCGTTTTGGAGTCAGGCCCCGCTGTGGGACGCGTGCTTCCCGAGTGGGCACGGGGGTCTCATGTGTCCCGTGCCCCATCGCGTCATGCGTTCCGGTGTGACGCGAGTCGCGTTCTGGAAGAACGCGGGGGAGGGCTGTTTCGCGTGAGCCATTTCGAGCCACAATCCCTCACGCCCTGCTGAGTGGGGCGTGCACCCCGACACAATCCATCCTGGCTCGTGACTTGCTCTGTGCCTTGGCCCTGAGTTCCACGACGAGGAGACCACCCATGGCTCAAATGAACTGGCGACACCCCACGTATTGGACGCGGGGGTTCCGCGCGCTACCGGTGACGGCGTTGTTGCTGTTGTCCGCATGTGAAGAAGGACCTGAAGGTCCCCAGGGGCCTCAAGGCCCCGCGGGCCCCGCCGGTGCTCAAGGCGCCGCGGGTCCTGAAGGCGCGCAGGGTGCTCAGGGCGACCTGGGCCCCAAGGGAGACACCGGTGACGTGGGGCCGGCCGGTCCAGCGGGGCCTGAAGGTCCCGAAGGCCCCGAGGGCCCTCCGGGTCCCGCCAATGGACCGCGAGGTGAGGAAGGAAAGCCCGCGGTGGCTCGCACGACGCTGGAGCCGGCGGGTGCCAACTGCGCCACGGGTGGCGTGAAGCTGGAGGCGGGCGTCGACGACAACGAAGACGACGACCTGGATGACGACGAGGTGGATGTCACCAGCTACGTGTGCAACGGCGCGCAGGGACCGCAAGGCGTCGAGGGGCCGAGGGGCGACACGGGGCCGCAGGGCAACGTGGGCCAGCAGGGGCCCCAGGGACAGCAGGGCGTCCAGGGACAGCAGGGTGAGACCGGCGCGCAGGGCAACGTGGGTCCGGCGGGTCCGGTGGGTCCCGCGGGTCCGGTGGGTCCGCGCGGTGATACCGGCCCTCAGGGTGAGACGGGCCCGGAGGGGCAGCAGGGCGCCACGGGCCTGAGCGCGCTGGTGCGCACGTCGGCCGAGGCGTCCGGGGCCAATTGCGCCACCGGCGGTGTGAAGCTGGAAGTGGGCGTGGACGCCAACCGCAACAACACGCTGGACACCTCCGAGGTCAACGCGGCGCTGACGCGCTACGTGTGCGCGGGGCCGCAGGGGCCGCAGGGGTTGAAGGGCGACCAGGGTTCGCAAGGTCTGCAGGGACAGACGGGTCCGCAGGGCGCCGCGGGCATCCACTCGGTGGCGGCGACGGCGGCCGAGCCGGCGGGCGCGAACTGCGCTACCGGTGGTGTGCGACTGCAGTTCGGGCAGGACTCCAACGGCAACAGCGTGCTGGATGCCGGCGAGGTCATCGCGGCGCTGACCCGGTACGTCTGCGCGGGGGCCCAGGGACCGCAGGGTGTCCCCGGTGCGCAGGGCACGCAGGGTACGCCGGGCACCACGGGTGCGACGGGCGCGACAGGAGCGACGGGGGCCACGGGCTTGCAGGGGCCGGCGGGTTCGACGGGTGTCTACGGTGACGGCTCGGGTGGCTTGCTCAACGTTCCCCTCGGCAACACGCTGGACCTCACCACGGTCGGTGGCTTCAACACCCTGGCGGGGCGGCAGCACCTCCAGTTCTCGACGGTGACCATCTCCGGCACCCTCATCCTCCCGAGCGGCACGGTCATCCGCTCCACGGGTGATGTCACCATCTCCGGAACCATCATCGTGGACCAGGGCACCGAAGACACCGGGACGGGCCCCGCGACGGCGGGCGTGTCGCGTGCCGCCGCTGGCGAGCCGCACAAGGGCCTGGGCTTGCAGCCGCTCCAGGGCGCGCAGCTCCTTCGGCCGGGTCCCCAGGGCGGTGGTTCTGGCGCGAAGGTTGCGGGGGTGAGTGGCGCCGGAGGTGGCGGCTCGCTGGTCATCCTCTCGCAGGGCAACGTGCGGGTGCAGCCGACCTCCGCCATCAACGCGAACGGCGACCCGGGTGGGACGTTGGGTAATACCCCTGGCGCCGGTGGTGGCGCGGGTGGTGTCGTCGTCATCGTGGGCAAGGCCAGCGTGACGGTGGGCGGCGCCATCCGTGTGGTGGGCGGTCGCGGCGGAGATGGCAACAACGCGGGCGGCGCTGGCAAGGGCGGTGGTGGCGGTGGCGGCGGTGGCATCATCCACCTGCTCTCCAGCACCAGTCCCACCGTGACGGGCACCCTCGACGTGAGTGCTGGCGCAGCGGGTATCACCGCTCCTCCCCAGGGTGCGAGCACCGCCGTCGCGGCGGGCGGTGGCGGCGGCGCGATGGGTGGTGACGGTGGCGATGGTGGTGCCACGGGCATCACGTCTGGCGCTGGCGCACCGGGCCTCTCCTTCCAGACCGTGACTCCCGTGCCGGAGAACATCTTCCTCTAAGCGGAGGAAGGCACATCCCGCTGTCCGGTCCTCACGGCCCGGCGGCGGGAGTCGGGGAGGAGGCCGGGTCGCTGGAGTGGCTCACCTCCGCCCTCTCGTGGGGCGCGCAAGAGTCCCGCGCCGTTTGCCTTCGGGGCTGACGGCGGGAGTCGGGGAGGAGGCCGGGTCGCCACGGGGGCGACCCACCTCGGTCCTCACGGGCCCACGAGGTGCACCGTGCCGTCCGGCTCTCGCTGCCTGGCGGTGGAGGGTTCGTAGGACGCAGTGAATCGCCGGACGGGCGGCTCGCATCCGAGTCGGGGGGACCGCTGGCATCCAGGCCATGGACGTGGCGCGAGCGGCCCCGTGCCGGTTCGTGGCTTCATCACCCGGGTCATTCGGATGACCCCGGAGCAAGCGCGCGGAGGCCCCCCTGGCTGTCTGTCTTCAGGGCCTCCGCGCGCTTCTTCGCCTTTCCCCGGCGACCGCCCGCGTGACGCGCAATCGGCGCGCGGCCCGTTCGTGTTCCGGGGGCATGGCGCGCTTCCCCCAAGCCGGGCCTTGTTGCCCTCAGCCCGCACGTGACGCGGGCGTCCACTCCATGGCCACGTATGGAGAATCTTCCCGCGCGGGCAAAGCGCCAGGCTCCACCTGGAAGCCCAGGCGCGAGTACAGCCCGCGCGCGGGACTGTCATGGAGCACATGCAGGCGCACGCACACGCGTGCCCCGCTCGCGGCCTCCAGCAGCTCGCGCAGGAGCTGTGTGCCCAGGCCCCCGCCCCGGTGCGAGGACAGCAGCGCGATGTCCACCAGCCGCCACTCCTTCTCACCGCGCACCACCAGCAACCTGCCCGCCGGCTGACCGTCCACCAACACCACCCGGTCCTCCGCTGTCGGATACCGCGCGCCCCAGTCACGCCCCCGGGCCAGCCACTGCATTCGCAGGAACGCCTCGCGCTGCGCGGGTGTCCAACCCCACGCCGCCAGCTCGCCCTCCCGCGCGCTGACGTACAGGGCGAAGAGGAAGTCGTTGTCGGAGGGGGCGATGGGACGAGAAGCCAGGGGCACGGTGCCGCGAAGCATGTCCGCGCGGGCCGCCACGCGTCCACCGCTCGACACCCCGCGCGGGCCTCGTCCGCCATCCGACGAGCCCGTGAAGCAACCGCGAACACCGACGTCCGTGGATTCGAGGTCCACACGTCAGACCTGGATGAGAGCTTCGGGGCAATCCCGACAGGAGCACGAGATGAAGAAGACGCGAGACCCTGAACTGACCCTGGCCCTCCAGGAGGCCCGCGAGACGGAGGACCGGTGGCGAGGGCTCGCCACGCGGCTGCTGGAGCTGGGGGATGACGCGATGGACGCGCAGTTGCTCGTCGCCTTCCGCGCCGCGCGCGAAGAGGGCGTCGTTCCTCCGGACGCGGGCTTCTTCCTGGTGGCCCACATCCTCACCGCCATGGCGGACGAGGCGCTGACGGAGGTACCGCGCGTCCAGCGGCTCGCGCTCGAACTGGACCTGATGGAGCGCGAGTACGGCATGGAGGACGGCTGCTGGCAGGACGACGAGGAGCCGCCGCCGGAGGACTGGGAGGCCCTGCTCGCCGAATACGAGAACGCCTGCGACGAGGCCCGCGCCGCCTTCTTCCGCGCCTACGGCGAGGAGGACATGGCCCGGCTGTACGTGGAGGACCGCGTCTGCTTCCACCGCCGCTTCGAGTGCGGCCGCCGCTTCTTCCACGGCCTGCCCATGCTCCCCGAGCACCTCCACTGACCCACTCCCTCCGTGGAGCGGTGCGTCATTCTCGGGAGCTGATGAAGTGTGTCTTCGCGGAACGAGAAATCGAGAGGGAAAGATTTCCGGGGGGCCGCGTTCATCAGCGTGCCGACCGGGTCCGCCCATTTCGCGGGGTGTCCTTCCGCGCGTGTCTCCCCGCCCCAGAGGGGGCTGACGCGTGCGCATCCGGAGGCGCTCGGGGGTTGTCCGTCGCGAGCCCGGTGTGGGGTTTCGCGGTGGAAGAGGGTGGAGGTGGGCCTGGGGGCCTGTCTTCGCCCTCGCCTGCGCTCGCGAGGCCACGATGACGTGGCGCGGCACAGCGTTACGGAAACTTTACGCTCACAATTCTGTCAATTAGCCGGGCTACAGGGTGGCGCAACGCGACTTTGATGCCCACTCTTGCGCGGCACTGGCGTTTTCCAACGTCGCACCCTATTTCGCCGCACGACTTCGGGTGGCGCCGAGCGGGCCGGAACGGAAGTCAATGCATACCAAGAAGGGTACAGAGACTCGAAACTCCAAGGCGAGTCTCTAGCGCGCGGCGCGCGTCTCCGAACGAAGTCCCCTCCAAGGGCTCGGGGCCGCGCGCCGCCGCACTTTTCTGGGCGGATTAGAGTGCGCCGCCATGACGACTTCTCAGGCCACCCGGCTGTTGGACCTGCTCTGGGAGCGCTACGCCTCCGAGGTGCCGTTTGCCCGCACCTTCGTGCAGCTCTCCGGAGGCAGCTTTCGCAATGACCATGTCGCGCTGCGCTCGCTGGCGCGGCCCGGGGGCGGCATCGCCCTCTTCTCGCGGCCCTTCGAGCGGCTGGGCTGGAAGCCCGCGGGGGCATACACCTTCCCCGACGCGCACCTGTCCGCCATCTACCTGTCGCATCCGGCGGGGCTGCCGCGCGTCTTCATCTCCGAGCTGAAGTCGGAGGAGCTGTCGCCGCGCGCCCGCGAGCTGCTCGGCACGCTGCCGGACGACCCTCCGCCGCCCGAGGACGTGGACGCGCTGGCGGCGTGGTTCTGCTCGCCGCCGCCGCCGTCGGAGGCCGCGCTGCTGGAGCTGGAGAAGGAGTCGCAGTACGGCGCCTGGCTCCTGGCCTTCGGCCGCAAGGTGAACCACTTCACCGGCTCGGTGGATGACGTGGAGGTCTGGCAGCAGCGCATGCGGGAGGCGGGCGTTCCCATGAAGGCGGACATCGAGGGCGCGCCGGGCACGTCGCTGCGGCAGACCGCCACCCAGGCCGCGCCGCTGTCGGTGACGCTGCGCGAGGGAGGCCGCCGTCCGTGGCCCTACGCGTACTTCGAGATTGCCCAGCGCGCGCCGGACTTCGACGGGTTCCTGGGGCCGCAGGCGCGCGCGCTGTTCGACATGACGAAGCGCTGAACGCTCAACGCAGCGAACGGATGACACGACAGGGATTGCCCGCCGCCAGCACATACGGCGGGATGTCCTTCGTCACCACGCTGCCGGCGCCGATGGTGACGCCCTCGCCGATGGTGACGCCCGCGACGATGATGGCGCCGCCGCCCACCCACGTCTTCGCGCCGATGGTGACGGGCCTGGCCAGTTCCGGGCCCTTGATGCGCTCGTCCGCGTCCAACGGGTGCGTGGCCGCGTAGATGTGCACGTTGGGGCCAAACGACACGTCGTCACCAATGGTAATCTGGTTGCAATCCAGGATGACGCACTGGAAGTTCATGTAGACGCGCTCGCCCAGGGTGATGAAGGTGCCGTAGTCGCAGTGGAAGGGCGGCTCGATGTAGCAGCCCGTGCCCCGCTTCCCGATGAGCTGGTCGAGCAGCTGCTTGCGCGCGTCCTCGTCGTCCATGAGCGTGTCGTTGTAGAGGCGCAAGAGCCGGCGCGCCCGGGACCTGGCCGCCGTCAGCTCCGCGTCCCAGCCGCTGTACAGCTCCCCCGCAAGCATCTTCTCCCGCTCGGTTCGTGCCATGGCCCGGCAGTCTTCACTGGGCCTGGCGCACGGCTTCCGTCGAAGTGGGACGTCTGTCCGACGATGGACGCGCTGAGTCACTCCTCGCACGCCAAAACTTCCGAGGTCCAACGAATGAGGAGGCCTTCCAGGAAGGCGGGACAGGGCCTCCAGGTGGGGTGTCAGAAGCAAGTGTCCGGACGCGGGGCCGCCCCACTCATGTAGTCTGGTGCTCTCTTCCAGACCCGTGGGGGGATGTGTTGATTCGGATGGTGGCGAGAGTCGTCGGCCTGGGTGTGGCGCTGTGGTGCGTGGCTCCGGCCTTCGCGCAGGTGGGCGAGTCCATGCCCGCGCCCTCCGCGTTGGACCGCGAGACGACGGTGGTCGTTCGCGGCGCGGCGACGAAGGTGGGCAAGCCGTCGGTGGAGTCCATCCTGGGCGCGGTGGGCCGCACCACGCGCTTCCGCCAGGTGGCCCTGTCTCCCAATGGGACGTGGGTGGCGTGGGTGGAGGTGGCTTCCACGGGGGGCACGCTCATCCACGCGGTGGAGCTGGACGTGAGCGAGCCGCAGGCGGTGCGCGTCAGCGTCTGTCCCGACGGGCGCGCCTGTGACGAGTCGTCCATCGCCTGGAGTCCGGATGGAAAGCAGTTGGCGTTCCTGTCCGATGCGGTCCAACGGGGACAGTCCCAGTTGTATGTCGCGGACCTGGCGCAGTCCGTGGCGCGGAAGCTGACGTCCTTCCAGGGCTCGGTGTCCGCGCCCCAGTGGTCGCCGGATGGCGCGTCCGTGGCGGTGCTGGTGATGCAGGGCGAGGGGGCCGAGCAGGCCAAGGGCCCCAACGGCCCCGCGGCGCGAGAGACGGGCGTGGTGCGGGAGTCCCATTCCGTGAAGCGCGTGGCGCTGGTGTCCGTGGCGGACGGCGCCCACCGCGTCGTGTCGCCCGAGCAGCTCTTCGTCTACGAGTACGCGTGGAGTCCGGAGGGCTCGCGGCTGGCCTTCATCGCGGCGCCGCCTCCAGGAGACGCGAGCTGGTGGTTGGCGAAGCTGCATGTGCTGGAGACGGCCAACGGCCGCTCGCGCCTGGTGTACGCGCCCAAGTGGCAGCTCACCGAGCCGGTGTGGAGCCCGGATGGGAAGCACGTGGCCGTCATCGAGGGGTTGATGAGCGACCAGGGCGTCAACGGGGGCGATGTGATGCTGGTGTCGCTGGAGGGCGGCAAGGCGCGCAACCTCACCGCGGGGATGAAGGCGACGGCGACGACGCTCGAGTGGGTGGCGCCTCGGAAGCTGCTGTTCGGCGCGCAGGTGCGCGGGGAGTCGGCGGTGGCCTCGGTGGACCCGACGGCGCAGGGCGGGGTGACGGTGCTGTGGAAGGGGCCGGAGCGGCTGAGCGCGGGCGGCTCCGTGGGGCTGTCGCTGTCGCGGGACGGCAAGCGCAGCGCGGTGGTGCGCGAGTCCTTCACCCAGGCGCAGAACGTGTGGGTGGGGCCGGTGGGGGACTGGGAGCGAGTCACGCGGCGCGAGGAGGACCTGCGCGCGCTCGTGGGCGAGACGCGAGACCTGTCGTGGAAGAGCGATGGCGCGGAGGTGCAGGGCTGGCTGGTGGCGCCCGCCGCGTCGATGGCGCCTCCTTCGGGCACGCGCGCGCCCATGGTGACGATGATTCACGGCGGGCCAGCGGCGGGCGTGGTGCCTCAATTCCGGCCGGACGTCCTGCTCTTCACGGCCCGGGGCTACTACGTCTTCCTCCCCAACTACCGGGGCAGCTTCGGCCAGGGCGCGGACTTCGCGCAGGCCAACCGGCGCGACTTCGGCTTCGGTGACTTGCGCGACATCGTGTCGGGCGTGGATGCGGCGCTGGCGCACGCGCCGGTGGACCCCTCGCGGCTGGGGGTGACGGGGTGGAGCTACGGCGGCTTCATGACGATGTGGGCGGTGACGCAGACGCAGCGCTTCCGCGCGGCGGTGGCGGGCGCGGGCATCGCCAACTGGCAGAGCTACTACGGCACCAACCGCATCGACGCGTGGATGCGGCCGTACTTCGGCGCGTCCGTGTATGAGGAGCCGGAGGTGTACACGCGCAGCTCGCCCATCAACTACGTGAAGCTGGCGCGCACGCCCACGCTGGTGCTGCATGGCGAGCGGGACGTGGAGGTGCCCGTGACGCAGGGCTACGAGTTCCACCACGCGCTGAAGGAGCTGGGGGTGAAGACCCAGTTCGTCGTCTACGCGGACGAGGGCCACACCCTGCGCAAGCCGGAGCACGTGGTGGACCGGATGCGGCGCACGGTGGAGTGGCTCGACACGCACCTGCCCGCGGGCCCCAACGGCGCCCCTCGGGCCGCCGCGCTCCCGCGCTGAGCCGCGCGCGGCGTCAGTGCGCGCCGCGCAGGTTGAGCAGGACGACGCCCCCGATGATGAGCGCCACGCCGATGACCTTGGTGGTGCTCAACGGCTCGTCCAGGAAGATGACGCCGATGGTGACGATGGCGGCCGTCCCCAGGCCGGACCACATCGCGTACGCGACGCCCACCGGCACCTGCTTCACCGCTTGCGCCAGCAGCAGGAACGCCACCGCGTAGCCCGACAGGCAGCCCACGGTGGGCCACAGGCGGGTGAAGCCCTGGGTGGACTTCAGCAGGCTCGTCGCCACCACTTCACAGGCGATGGCCCCCAACAGGAACAGATACGCCACGCTTCCACCTCCGTGGCGAAGCTGTACGAGGCTCGCTGTCCCTTCGCCAGCGCGTCCTGCGTCCGTCGAGGGATTCACGACGGTTGACTTGAACGCGTGATGCGTGGCCGCGACTACTCGGCGGTGGGGCTTCCCTCGGGCGCGACGAGCGAGGTGAGGATGTGGTCCCTCCAGCGGCCGTCGATGCGCAGGAAGTCGCGCGCGTAGCCCTCCACCGCGAAGCCCAGCCGGCGCAGCACGGCGGCGCTCCGGAGGTTCTCCGGGAGGTGGTTGGCCTGGATGCGGTGCAGGCCCATGGTGGTGAAGGCGTGGGTGCAGACGGCGCGCAGGGCCTCCGTCATCAGGCCCTGGCCCTCGTGACGGTGGTCCAGGCCGTAGCCCAGCGTCACGGCCTGGAGCGGTCCCCGGACGATGTTCGTGAGGGAGATGTTGGCGATGACGGGCGCGGAGGACAGCGGCTCCGCGCGAGGGAGGACCACCATGCGCAGGGACCTGTCGAAGCGCGCGTCCTCCAGGTCCTGTGCCAGCCGCGTGCGCCAGTACGCCAGGGTGTAGAAGTGGGCGGGCCGCGTGGGGGACACCGGGCCCAGGTGGTCCCGGTTGGCTTCGAAATAGGCGACGACGCGCGCCGCCCCGTCGGGAGGCAGCTGGGTCACCCTCAAGCGCTCGGTGGTGAGCAGGACGATGGGTTTGTCGGAGGCCATGACGAGAGCGGCGCGCAGGCTATCGCGTCGCGCGCCGGAACCGGAGCGCCGCAAGCGGGACGGAGCGCTCCGGGTGACAGGTGCTCGACGGGGCCGAAACGCCGCGCTCCGGGCCTGTCCGGGCATGAGAGCCGCGCGCAGGTCCGGAGCGAGGGTTCTTCACGCACACCACCAGGAGCAACGTGCCTCGCACACCCACCCGGCGTTGGGCCGGGCGGGTGTCAGCGGGGTTACTGCTTCACGTCCTGATTCGCGCCGTCCGAGCCACCCGTGCCATGGAAGTCCTCGTGGTCGGCCGACGTGCCCTGCTGTCCCTGGCTCTCCGAAGGCGCACCACCGCCACCGGTGCCCGGGAAGTCTTCATGGTCCGCTGAGGTGCCCTGCTGTCCGGAGGGAACCGCGCCGCTCGTGTCCTCCTGGGGCGGCAGGGTGTCGTTCGAGGAGCCTGACTCCGGAGCCTGCTTCTGCTGCTCGGAGCCGGCGCCGCCCGTGCCCTGGCCGCTGCCGCCGACGGCGCGCTGTCCGCCGCGCTCGACGACGATTTCCACGCGGCGGTTGTTCGCGCGGCCCTCGGCTGTGGCGTTGGTGGCCACGGGCCGGAACTCACCCATGCCGCGCGCCTCGATGCGATTGGCGGGGACGCCCTGGTTGATGAGGAACTCCTTCACGCGCTCGGCGCGCGCATAGGAGAGCCGCTCGTTGAGCGCGTCCGAGCCCTGCGAGTCCGTGTGCCCTTCGATGAGCAGTGGCTTGTCGCCCTCCTTCAGCACCTGCGCCACGTCCGCCAGCCTGTCGCGGGCCACCGGCAGCAGGTCCGACGCACCGGAGGCGAAGAGGACGCTGCCTGACAGCGTCAGCACCGTGCCTCGGGCTTCCTCACGGACCTTGAGGTCCTTGTTCGCGCGGTCCAGCTGCGTCAGGGCCTCGCTGGCCTTGCGCTCGGCCTCCACTCGCGCCTGTCGCTCCGCCTCCAGTTGCTGGGCGCTCTGCTGCTCCGTCTGGCTTCGCGCCTGTTGCTGCGCCTGCAGCTCCGCCGTCTGGCGTTGCAGCTCCTGGTTCTGCTGGGCCAGGCGCTGGGCCTCGGCCTCCAACTGCTGACGACGGGAGGACTCTTCCGACAGCCGCTGGTCATTGGCCTGCTGCTGCTGGGAGGCCTGGGCCTGCGAAAGCCGCTGCTGCTCCTGTCGGGCCTGGGCCTGGCTCAAGGCCGCTTCGGCCTGGGCCTGTTGTCTGGCGGCGATCTCCGCGCTGCCCCAGGCGCCGGCGGTCTCCGCCTTGCGCAGGGCCACGTAGGACAACACTCGCGTGCGGGTGGCGTCCTTGTCGTCCTGGTACGCCTGCTCCGCCTGGCGCAAGGCATCGCGCGCCTCGGTCACCTCCCGGGGACGCTCACGCCCCTGGGGACTGGCAATCAACTGCTGATAGGCCGACCGCGCCTCCACGAGCTCCTTGGGTGGAGCGGCACTCGCGCTCCCCGCGGCGAGGAGCGTCGTGGCTCCGACGAGGGCCTTCCATCCACGCTTGCTTCGCACCATGACGGTTTCCTCCGGGACTCGGGCTCACTGCAGGCCGCGTTGCAGCGCCTGGGCCTGCTGGGTGGTTTGTTGCGCCTGCCGCTCCAGTGGCAACGCACGTGCGAGCGCCAGCGCGAGGTCCGCGTCCGCGTCCGCCTGCATGAAGCTCAGCTCCGCGCCTTCCATGTCCTCGTCCATCATCAGCTGCTCGCCGTTGTTGACCTGCTGGCGAGCGAACTCCAGGTGGCGAGCGGCTTCGGGGATGCGCGACGCGCCTGCTCCTTCCGCGGCGCGCATGGAGGCGATGGCCTCTGTTCGTTTGGTGTTCGAGACGGGTGTCACGCTCTGGCTGGCGCACCCGAACAGGGTGGCGCACAGCATCGCGGCAAGCAGCTTCGGGCGCACGGTCTACCTCCAGCAGCCGGATGGAGCGCGGGTGTCGCGCCCCAGGTCCTGAAGTGTGCTCGCGCCGACAACCCGGCAATCCTCACCGGGACAAGCCGCCCGGGGAGCGGCCGGGCGACCCCGGGGCGCGGCGAGCAGTCCTTGCGCGCGGAGGGCCTCGTGACGGTGCGGCCGGGCTGGTCGGAAGGCGCCGGGAGCGATAGGACGGCGGGATGCGCCTGCACCTGGTGGATGGCACGTACGAGCTGTACCGCGCCCACTTCTCGCCCCGGCCCGGCCACGCCGCGCCGGACGGGCAAGACGTGAAGGCGACGGTGGGGTTGATGTCCTCGCTGCTCATGCTGCTGCACGACACGGACGAAGCGGTGACACACGTGGCGGTGGCGTTCGACAACCCCATCCGCTCGTTCCGCAATGCGCTGTTCGACGGCTACAAGAGCGACGAGGGCGTCCCGCCGGAGCTGCATGCGCAGTTCAACCTGGCCGAGGAAGCCGTCGCGGCGCTGGGCGTGCGCGTGTGGTCCATGAAGGAGCACGAGGCGGACGACGCGCTGGCCACGGCGGCGGCGAAGTGGGCGGACGCGGTGGAGCAGGTGCGGCTGCTCACCCCGGACAAGGACCTGGGGCAGTGCGTGCGCGGCCAGCGCGTGGTGCAGGTGGACCGGCGTCAGGAGAAGGTGCTGGACGAGGACGCGGTGCGCGCGAAGCTGGGCGTGTCCCCCACGAGCGTGCCGGACCTGCTCGCGCTGATGGGTGACGACGCGGATGGCATCCCCGGGCTGCCGGGCTTCGGGGAGAAGGGCGCCTCGTCGCTGCTGGCGGCCTACGGAAGACTGGAGGCGATTCCGGACGACGCGGCGACGTGGACGGCGCGCCCGCGTGGCGCGGACAAGCTGGCGGCGACGCTGCGCGCGCATCGCGAGGAGGCGCTGCTGTACCGGCGGCTCGCCACGCTGGTGACGGATGCTCCGCTGCCCGGCACGAAGACGCTGGAGGACGTGGCGTGGCGGGGCGTGCCCCGGCAGGTGTTCGAGTCACTCTGCGACAGGCTGGGCGTCACCACGATGAAGCGCAGGCCGAAGCGCTGGGTGGACTGAGGCGGACTACCCCGCGGCCTGTCCGTCGTCGTCCTGGGCCGCGAGGGCGACGGGCGGCTGGCGGGGAAGGCGCACGGTGAAGGTGGTGCCGTGTTCCTGGGTGGAGCGCGCCTCCACGGTGCCGCCGTGGGCCACGACGATGCTGCGCACGATGTAGAGCCCCAGTCCGATGCTGCGCACGCCCCGGTCCTCGGGGCGCTCCACGCCGCGCTCCAGCGGCTCGAAGATGCGCGACTGGAGGTCGCCCGGAATCGGGAGGCCCGCGTTGTGGACCTCCAGGACGATGCCCGTGTCCTCGCCCCTCGCGATGACGCGCACCACGGTGTCCGGCGGGCTGTACTGCATCGCGTTGCCCACCAGGTTGCCGAGCACCTGCGCCACCCGGTCGGGGTCCCACGCGCCCGCGCCGCTGCCCTGGTAGTCGGAGACGATGCGGCGCTCGGGCCAGGCCGCCTGGAGTTCGTCCAGCGCCGCGTGCACCACCTCGTGCAGGTCCATGGCGCGCGGATAGATGGGGAGCCCGCGGCCCTGCCGGGCCCGCGTGAAGTCGAGCAGGTCGCGAATCATCCGCGTCGCCCGCTCCGCCGCGCGCAGGATTCGCTGCACGTTGCGCTGTTGCCGGTCGTCCGCGTCCGGGCGCTGCGCCAGCAGGGACGCGGCCAGCGTTATCGCGCCCAGGGGGTTGCGCAAATCATGGCTGACGATGCCGATGAGCTGCCGCTCGAAGTCCGCCTGCGCGTGCACCTCGGCCAGCAGGCGCAGGCGCTCGGCCTCCGTCTGCTGCCATTCGGTGACGTCCTGCATGGCGCCCACCACCTGCACCGCCTGGTTGTCCCCGTCCCGGACGATGTGGCACCGGTCCACCACGTGGGCCCACGTGCCGTCCCCGCGTTGGAAGCGGTAGGTGTCCTGCCACTCGTGGGTCTCGCTGGCCAGGGCCAGCCGCAGGCCGCGCACCACGCGGTCCCGGTCCTCGGGGTGCAGGCGCTCCGCCCACCAGTCGCGCGTGTCCCGGATGTTCGTGGACACGTGGCCGAACAGCTCGTGCAGGCCGCTGGTCCAGTCCACCGTGTCCGTGCGCGGGTCCCACTCCCACACCGCGTCCCGCGTGGCCCGGGCGGCCAGCCGGAAGCGCAGCTCGCTGCGCCACGCGCGCTCCTCCGCGGCCTGCACCTCCGTCAGCGTGCCCTCCGCCAGCATGCGCCGCGCCCGTTCGTCCTCGAGCAGTTGGCGTCGCTGACGCTCCAGGCGCGCCAGGGCCAGCACGCGCGCCTCCAGCTCCACCGGACGGAAGGGCTTGAAGACGTAGTCGTTGGCGCCCGCCGCCAGCGCCTCCACCACGTCGTCCGCGCGGGTGTTGACGGTGAGCAGCAGCACCGGAATCAGCGAGGTGGTGGCGCCCGAGCGCACGAAGCGGCACACCTCCAGGCCCGACATGCCCGGCAGGTACCAGTCCAGGACGAGCACCTCGGGGAGCATTCCGTGCTCCCGCCCCAGCGCCTCCAGCAACGCGGCCCCGTCGGTGAACGTCTCCACCCGGCAGGTGGGAGTGAGCACGCGGCGAATGGCCTCGTTTTCCACGGAGCTGTCGTCGAGGACCCAGACTCGGGGCGGAGGCATCGCCCTGGCCTGCTTGGAGTTGGTGGAAGGGTGCACGGGTGGGGCAGGGCTCTAGCAACCGGCTCTTGCCTGGGTCAAATCTTCGATGGGCAACCCGCGAGGTGCCTGCCAACCTGTCGGCCTCTCGACACCCCTCGGAGCGGCACGCCGAGCGCTCGTTTCGGGAGGGGAAAACCCCGTGCCCGCACGGATGTTGAAGGATGTCATGCCTGTTGAGCTCAAAATTCCCTCCTCTGATGATTGGGTGCCCACGCTGGAGGACACGCCGTATCAGCGCATCGGTGGCGCGGATGCGGTGATGGCGTTGGCGGGGGCCTTCTATGACGCGATGGACGCGCACGAGCCCGTGCTGGCGAAGTTGCACGAACTGGACGAGCAGGGCCGGGTGAACGGGGGGACGCGCGAGCGCTTCGGCCTCTTCCTCATCGGCTGGCTGGGCGGGCCGCAGCATTATGCGGAGCGCCACGGCCACCCGCGCCTGCGGATGCGTCATGGCCATGTGCCCGTGGATCTCTCCATGCGCGACGCGTGGCTGCGCGCCATGGGGAAGGCCCTGGATGCCCGGGGAGTCACCGGCGGCCTGCGCCGCTTCCTGGATGACCGCTTCGCCCAGGTGGCGGACTTCCTGCGCAACACCGAGGGCTGAGCAGCCCCGTGGTTCATCGACTTGCGGAAAAAAGCACGGGCGTTTAGAAAGAGCCCATGCGCAAGGGAGAGCTCACCCATCAGGCGATTCTGGAGCGGGCCATCCAGCTCGCCAGCCGCGTGGGGCTCCAGGGGCTGAGCATTGGCGGGCTGGCGGAGGAGCTGCAGCTCTCCAAGAGCGGCCTGTTCGCGCACTTCCGTTCCAAGACGTCGCTCCAGGTGGAAATCCTGGAGGCGGCGACGGCGCTGTTCACCGAGCGCGTCATCCGCCCGGCGCTCACGCAGCCGCGAGGCGAGCCCCGGGTGCGGGCCCTCTTCGAGCAGTGGCTGACGTGGGAGAAGGAGCTGGTGCCGGAGGGCGGGTGCATCTTCGTGGCGGCGGCCACGGAGCTGGACGACGCGCCCGGGCCCGCGCGTGACAGGTTGGTGCAGACGCAGCGGGACTGGCTGGACTGCCTGGCCCAGGCCGCGCGCATCGCCGTCGCGGAGGGGCACTTCCACAAGGACGTGGACGTGGAGCAGTTCGCCCACGATGAGAACGCACTGCTCCTGGGCTTTCACCACTCCGCGCGCTTGTTGAAAGAGCCGCGCGCGGAGACGTGGGCCCGGCGCGCCTTCGACGCGCTGTTGCGCGCCGCCCGTCCCCAAGGCTCCTGAGATTTCTTTGGCTGTGTGTCGTTCCGAGGAGGACCTCGTCATGGCGAAAAATAGCACGAACGTTCGGGCGAAATTGGCGATGTGGGGCGTGCGGGCGGCGGCGTTGAGCATGGGGGCGGTGGCGCCGGGGCTGACGGCGGCGTGGGCGGACCGGATGTTCCGGACGCCTCGGAGGCCGCATCGCTCGAAGACGGCGGAGGCGGTGCTGGCGCGGGGGCAGCCGCGGCTGCTGACGCTGGGGGGCGAGGAGGTGGCGGTGTGGAGCTGGGGCGTGGGACCGCGCGTGCTGCTGGTGCACGGGTGGAGCGGGTATGGCGGGCAGCTCACGGCCTTCGTGGAGCCGCTGGTGTCGGCGGGTTTCTCCGTCGTGACGTACGACGCGCCGGGGCACGGGCAGTCGTCGGGGAGGACCAGCTCGTTGCCGGAGATGGCGGAGCTGGTGGCGGACGTGGCGCGGGCGACGGGTGGGCCGTACGCGGTGATTGCGCACTCGCTGGGCGCGGCGGCGACGGCGGTGGCGATGCGGGATGGGCTGAAGGTGGGACGCGCGGTGTTCGTCTCGCCGCCCGCGGACCCGAGGGGTGGCATCCAGGCCTTCGCGCGGGCGATGGGGCTGACGGATGGCGTGTGGATGCGGATGGAGCAGCGCATCGAGGCGCACTTCAACGTGCGGCTGCGCGACCTGGCCCTGCCGAACTTCGTGCGGCTCTTGGGGCACGTGCCGCTGCATGTGTTTCACGACGTGGGAGACCGGGAGGTGCCGCTCGTCGCGGGCGAGTCGGTGGCGAGCGCCTGGCCGGGCGCGCGGCTGACGCGCACGCAGGGGCTGGGGCATCACCGCATCCTCTACGCGCCGGAGGTCGTTTCGCAGGCGGTGGACTTCCTCGTGGAGGGGAAGCCGGAGACCGCGTGGCCCGACGTGGGGCTGCTGGCCTCGGCGTCCGCTTCGGCCTCTGCTTCGACGGCGTCGCGCGCGTCACTGCGGTTGGTGCGGCACTCGTGAGGGAGACAGTGGCTGCTGGCTGAAGCGAGTCCTGGTCGTCACGCTGCTGGGGCTGATGAGTCTCGTCCGCGCTCGTTCATGCAGGACTCCGGGGGGAGGTTCTGGGCATGTCTGGTTTTCGGGAGCAAGCCCGTCTCCCGATGCGCCTCACTCGATGTGTGAGAGGGGTACACTGAGGCGGACTCGTTTGGGGACGCCGTCGAGCCGTGTTTGAGGGAGTGGCCGACGCGCTGCTACAAAGCCCCGCCTCTACCGGGGAGTTTCAATGTCGTTCCGCCAATGCGTCTGGATGCTCCTCGTTGTGTTCGCGGTTGGCGTGGGTTGTGGCGAGGCGGGTATTCCACCGCGTCCACCCGTCGAAGTGGCGGACGCGGGTGACGGCACGGACGCGGGCGTCGCGGACGCGGGCTCGACAGATGGTGGCGACGGCACGGACGCGGGCGACGGCACGGACGCGGGCCCCACGGATGCAGGCCCTACGGACGCCGGCCCCACGGACGCCGGTGAGCAAACGGATGCGGGACCGCGCGCGGAGGTTCCATCCGCTCCCGCGCAGGTCGTCGCGGTGCGTGGTGATGCCTCGTCGCGGGTGTCCTGGTTGGCGCCCGAGGACCACGGCAGTCCCATCCTCGGCTACACCGTCACGGCCTCCCCGGGTGGCGCGGTGGCGAACGTCCCAGGCGATTCGGTCTCGGTCCTGGTGACGGGCCTCGCGAACGGAACCCCCTATACCTTCACGGTGGTGGCCACGAACGCCGTGGGGCCTTCCGTGCCGTCCCTTCCTTCGTTGCCGGTGACGCCCGCCGCGCGCCCGGGAGCACCGGTCGATCTCCTTGCCCGGCCAGGAGTGCGTGGCGCGCGGCTCGACTGGAGCGCTCCGGACGACCATGGCAGTCCCATCATCGGCTACTCCGTGAGCATTCTTCCTCCCCTCGACGCCGCGCTTGTCGTCGTCACGGATACGCACGCGGAGGTGACGGGGCTCGCGGATGGCACTCCGTACTCCGTCACGGTGACGGCGACGAACGACGTGGGCGAAGGCGCTCCCGCCACGACGTCGGTCATCACCTGGTCGACTTCGGCGGCGCCCTCGGAGGTCCACGCCACGGTGGATGACGCCGGTGGAGTGGAGGTGGCGTGGACCGCGCCTGCGTCCCATGAGGGAAACCCCGTGACGGGCTACACCGTCACCGCCTCGACGGGTGGCGCGACGCTTCGAATCTCCGCACCGGAAACGCGCGGGGCGTTCTCCGGACTCACCCTGGGGCAGCCGGTCACCTTCACTGTCGTGGCCACCAACGCCGTGGGGGACAGCGCGTCGTCGTCACCTTCAGCGCCCGTGACGCCGCGCACGCCTCCCGCCGCGCCCTCGGAGGTCGTGGCCACGGCGGAAGAAGGTGGCGCGTCGGTCTCCTGGAGCGCTCCCGCGGACCATGGCGCCCCCGTGACGAGTTACACGGTGACGGCGAGCCCCGGGGGGCACTCGGCCACTGTGGCCACCGCGAGCGCCGTCGTCACGGGGCTCACCAATGGACAGGCCTACACATTCACAGTGAGGGCGACGAACGTCGCGGGTGACAGCCCGGAGTCCGCGCCGTCCGCACCGGTGACTCCCTCCACGGTGCCTGATGCCCTCACCCACGTCACCGCGAGCGTGGCCCTTTCGAGCGTCACCGTGCGCTGGACGGCCCCTGCCTTCGATGGAGGCAGTGCGCTCACGGGCTTCACGGTGGCAGCTCACGAAGGCGGTGGCGCGGCGAGTGCCTCCACGACGGTCGATGCCTCCTCGACCGAGGTGACCTTCACCACGCTGACCCCGGGCGAGACGTATACGTTCACCGTGGTGGCCACCAATGCGCGCGGTGACAGCGCGTCATCGGAGCCTTCCTCGGCCGTGACATTGCCGCGCCCGCCCGATGCCCCCACACAGGTGGTGGCCACGGCTGGCATCCGCTCCCTGAGCGTCACCTGGGCCATGCCTGCGTCGGATGGTGGCTCGCCGGTGACGGCCTACCGGGTGACACCGTACAGCGCGGGGACGGCGGGCACGCCCGTCACTGTCGACGCGGAGCCTCGGGAGGCGACCCTCACCGGGCTCGTGAATGGGACGGCCTATCGCGTGACTGTCATCGCGGTGAATGCCTTGGGCCCGAGCGCCGAATCAGAACCCTCGGGCGAAGTGCTGACGCCTGATGTTCCCAGCGAGCCTCGGGAGTCGCGCGCCGTCGCGCTCGGAGGCGGCAAGGCCACGGTGAGCTGGACGCCCCCTGTGTCCGACGGCGGCAGCCCCATGACCCGTTACACGGTGCGGGCGAGTCCAGGAGGGTTCTCGGCTTCGGCCGCGGGCAGCGCCACCTCCGCGACCGTGCGAGGGCTGGACGGCGCGACGCACTACACCTTCACGGTGCAGGCCACCAACGCGGTGGGCGACAGCCCGCGCTCCGCTGCATGTGAGGTGACGACGTCCTGTGGGTTGGGATTGGGAGGGTGGCCCCTGGCGAGGCATTCGGTCTTGTCGGTGGCGGTCGCGGACTTCAACAACGATGGCATTCCGGACCTCGGCGTCGGCCGGAGCGAGAGCCCCTCGGCTCGGTATGCCGGGGTGCTGTTGGGGAATGGCTCGGGGGCGTTCGTGGAGCAGGTCGCGTTCCCCGTTTCAATCAGTGGGACTGGCTCGGCGCTCGCGGACTTCAACAACGATGGGAACCTGGACATGGTGCTGTACACGCCCGGTCTTCATGGCTCCACGATGGTCAGCGTCGTGATGGGCAATGGGCGTGGCGGCTTCACCTCGAAGGTGGACCTGGGTGTGGGGCAGACGCAGCTCTCCGTGACGAGCGGGGACTTCAATGGGGACGGCAATGCCGACCTCGTGGTGGCCAACATTGTCAGTCAGGACATCAACCTCTTCCTGGGGGATGGGACCGGTGGCTTTTCGCCCCGGAGGGACATCCTCTTCGGTGCCGCGCTGGGCTTGATGGCCGCGGGAGATTTGAACGGCGACGGCCGCTCAGACCTGGTCGTGGGTCATGGAGCGTCGTCCATCGCCGTGATGCTGGGAGATGCCTCGAGCGGGTTGTCCGCGCGAGAGGACTTCGCCGTGTCGATGCGCCCCGGTACCTTGCGGCTCGCGGACATCAATGGGGATGGAAGGCTCGACGTCATCGGCTCCAACATGGGTGGCCAGGGCGTTGGCGTGTTGTTGGGAGATGGGGCGGGGCGCCTCGGGACGGAGCGCACCTCGCATGTCGGAGTGGTGGCCTCCGGGATGCTGCTCGCGGACGTCAACGGGGACGACCGATGGGACGTCGTCCAGTACAGCAACAGTGAGAGTCTGGTCAGCGTGCTGCTCGGAGATGGCACGGGTGGCTTCTCGGGGAGACAGGACTTCGCCACGCTCAAGAACCCGTCGTCGATTGCCGCTGGGGACTTCAATGGGGATGGCCGGATCGACCTCGCGCTGTCGAATCAATTGCAGTCGGTCATGACCTTGCTCAAGGGAGATGGCACGGGAGCGTTTCTGACCTGGCGTGACCACGCCACCCGTCAGCAGCCCACGGCGGTGAGCAGTGGTGACCTCGATGGAGATGGCAATCCAGACCTCGTGGTGACCTCCGAGTCCAGCGACTCCGTGGGGGTGATGCTGGGGGTTGGCGCGGGTCGCTTCGGGCCGCGGCGGGACTTTCCTACTCGGAGGAATCCCACCTCGGTCGTGGTGGTGGACCTCAACCGGGATGGCAGGTTGGACCTGGTCGTGGCGAACGGCAACGGCAACTCCCCCTCGACGCTGGGAGGCAGCGTCAGCGTGTTGCTAGGGGATGGAGCAGGCGGTTTTGGCGCGAGCACGGAGTTCGACACGGGCCGGTTTCCGCACTCGGTCATCAGCGCGGACTTCAATGGCGACGGTTTCATGGATGTCGTCACGGCGGACACCAGCTCCAGCACCGTGAGCATGTTGCCCGGGAACGGCCTGGGGGGCCTGCTTCCAGCGCGGACCTCCTCCAGCGGGACGAGCAACCCGATCGCCATCGCCAGCGCGGACGTCACGAGAGATGGAAAGCTGGACCTCGTGGTGGTGGGCTCCTCCAATGTCCTCCAGGTGCTGCGGGGCCTCGGCAACGGCTCCTTCACGGCGCTGTCGAGTCCGTATCCGGGAGGGCGTCCGCGAGGACTCTCGCTCGCGGACTTCAATGGCGATGGATACGTCGATGCGGCGGTTGCCCTCGCGGACAGTCCCAGCGCCGCCAGCTATACCGTCAGTGTGATGCAGGGGGATGGATTGGGTGGTTTCTCCCTGAAACAGAGCCTCAATGTGGGGCGCAACCCCTACGGCGTGACGACCGGTGATTTCGACGGGGATGGCGCGGCGGACATCGCCGTGGCCAACTACGATGTCGAGAACACCCCCGGTAGCGCCCGCTTCATCAGTGTCTTCCAGGGGCTTGGGACAGGCGGCTTCAAACCCCGGAAGGACTTTGCCACCGGTGGCCGTCCGTTCGCGGTGATGAGCGCGGACCTCGATGCGGACGGTCGGCTGGACGTGGTCACGGCCAACTACGAGAGCAACACCCTCAGCGTTCTGTTGAATCAATGTCTCGAATGAGGAGCCCCCACCCTTTCGCGAGTCCGTGGTGGCGCGAGAGGGATTGGCTATAAGTGCGCGCATGTCCCGTGACGAGAACGCCCGCTACCTCGAATCGATTCGCCCACGCAGTGCTCTCGCGCCCATCAAGCTTTGGATGAAGCTGTTGCCGTTCATCCTCGTTGCCTACGTCGCCGCGTATTTCATGGTCACTGGCGGCAAGACGCCGAAGCTGCCATCCACCGAGGAGCTGAGTCGGTCCGGGTCTCAGTTGGGCTTCGTCTTGCTGGTTGGAGGCGTGCTCGCGGTGGGCACTCTGGGCTCCATCTTCTGGAGACGATGGTCAGCACACCGCAAGATCGACGCGGCCTTTCTGCATCCCGACGTGAGCGCCCTGCTCGCCGTCTACGAACAGGTGTACGCGTCGAGCAGCCGGTTTCCGGATGTCGCCTTCTACCGAGCGAGCTCCCGCGCCCTGGCCCATGCCTGCTACGGTGACGCGGCCTCCGCGCGCCGGGAGCTGGCGAGCGTCGACTGGTCAGCGCGTCCCCCTGTCATCCGCGCGATGGAGCGAGTGGGTGAGGCGAGCATCGTCATGCTGTGCGAGGACGACCCCGCGCGAGGGCTCGCGCTCGCGAAGGAGGCCCTCTCCATGGTGGAGTTTCCGAGCCCGGTCGCCGGCTCGGACGAGGGGCGCGCCTACTACGAGATCTGCGTGGGTATCGGCGAGGTGCTCACCGGCACGGCCACCCCCGACTCGCTCGCGGCGCTGGAAGTGCACAACCAGCAGACCAATCTCCCCGTGGCCTGGCTGATGAGTGCCTGGGGGCTTCGAGTGGCTTCCGCGCGTGCGGGCGACACCGTGGGCGCCGAGGTGTTGCGCAAGTGGCTTCAGAAAGATGCGCCGCACTGCGCTCCGCTCCATCGAATCCCCAGCTGAGTCCTCAGGCGTGGCGCCACGGTGCGTCACCCGGGTGTGCGCCCGACAGACACCGTGAGCCCCCGCTTTCCGCGCACGTCCCGTGAAATGAGCGCGGCCTTCCAGGCGTACGGGGGGCATGCTCTCCCTCCGCAATCTGGTGAAGGTGTACCCGGGCCCGGTGTCCGCACTGCGTGGCGTGGACCTGGAGATACCTCGTGGAATGTTCGGGCTGCTGGGTCCCAACGGCGCGGGCAAATCCACGTTGATGAAGATTCTGTCGGGCCTGCTGGAGCCCACCTCTGGTGAGGTGACGCTGGATGGACTGGACATCGTCCGCCACCCGGAAGCGCTCCGGCCCCACCTGGGCTATCTGCCGCAGGAGTTCGGCTTCTACCCGTACCTCACGGGCGAGGCCATGCTGCTGTACCTGCTCAAGCTCAAGGGCGTCACCGCGCCGCGAGGGTTGAAGTCATTGTGCGCGGAGCTGCTGGAGCGTGTGAACCTCACGTTCGCCGCGAAGCGCAAGGTGAAGGAGTACTCGGGAGGCATGCGGCAGCGGCTGGGAATCGCCCAGGCGCTCGCGGGCAACCCCCAGCTCATCATCGTGGACGAGCCCACCGCGGGCCTGGACCCCGAGGAGCGCCTGCGCTTCTACCGGCTGCTGGCGGAAGTGGCGAACGAGCGCACGGTGCTGTTGTCCACGCACATCGTCGAGGACGTGGCGATGCTGTGCCCGCGCTTCGCCGTCATCCGGCAGGGCCGCGTGGTGGCGATTACGTCGCCCTCCGAGGCGAAGGCCTCCATCCAGGGCACCATCTTCGAGGGGACCGCCTCCGCCACCGAGCTGGTGGAGCTGCAGCGCACCCGCCGCGTCACGCAGGCCGTGCTCTTCGAGGGCCGCAACCGCGTGCGCATCCACTCGACGGGAGGCGATGTGCCCGTGGGCTTCGAGCGCGTCACGCCCACGCTGGAGGACGCCTATCTGCTGATGATGAAGGACACGCGCGAGGCCTCCGCGACCTCGCAGCCGTCGCCCGTCGTGGAAGCCGCACGCGAGGTGGCGCGATGAACGTGGCCCGTCTGGGCACGGTGGTGCGCACGGAGCTGGCGCACCAGATGCGCCGCCCGCTGTTCGTCATCCTGTTGCTCGTCACCTTCCTGTCGGTGTGGGGCCTGTCGTCAGGCAACGTCACCATCGAATCCGGGGCCAGCCAGGTGGGCGGGCAGAAGGCCTGGGTGACGAGCGAGTTCGCCGTCTCTCAGACGCTCCTGCTGCTCATGTTCCTCCTCTTCAGCTTCTTCGTCTCCGTGGGCGCGGGCATGGGCGTCATCGCGGACGAGGAGGCGCGGGTGGGCCCCCTCCTCCACACCACGCCGCTGACGCCGCGCGAGTACGTGTGGGGCAAGTTCCTGGCGGTGCTGAGCGCGTACGGGGTGGCGCTCGGGGCGATGGCGCTCTTCCTCGTCTTCTTCCACCACGTCATCCCTGCGGGCGAGCACGCCGAGTATCGCGGCCCGCTGTCGTGGCTCAACTATGTGCGGCCCGCGCTCTTCTTCGGCGTGCCCCAGTTGGTGTTCATCGCGGGTGCCTCCTTCGCGCTGGGCGCGGGCACTCGGCGCCCGGTGCTCGTGTACTTCCTGCCGGTGGTGCTGATGTTCGTCTGCGCCTTCTTCCTGTGGAGCTGGACTCCCGGGTGGTTGGACCCTCGAGTGAACCGGGTGCTCCAGGCGCTGGACCCCGCGGGCATGCGGTGGCTGAGTGAGACATGGGTGAAGGTCGACCGAGGGGTCGCCTTCTACAACGCGGAGCGCGTGGGTCTGGACGCGCTGTTCGTCCTCAGTCGACTGGGCTTCATCGCGGTGGGGCTGGGCGGCGTGGCGTGGAGCGCGCGGCACGTGGCGCGAGGCCTGCGTGGTGCGCCGGTGCGCGGCGCGCACGGCAAGGCGCTGGCGGACATTCCCCTGGCGACGACGGATGGTGGCGCGCGCGAGGAGACGCCGCTCGTGACGCTGGGCATGCGAGCCCATCCTCCCGGGGCACTGTCTGGCCTGTGGGTGGTGGCGCGCGCGGAGCTGCGGGGCCTCCTGTCGCAGCCGGGGCTCTACCTGTTCATGCCCATCATCCTGATGCAGACGGTGGCGAATGCGCTGAACAAGGTGGGCCCGTTCGACACCTCGCTCCTGACGTCCCCGGGCTTCTTCGCGGTGAGCACCCTGGGCGTGGCGTCCACGCTCGCGTGTCTGCTGCTCATGTTCTACACGGTGGAGTCGCTGGAGCGAGAGCGCGCCTCGGACCTCGCGCCCATCCATGACGCCGCGCCCGTGCGCACCGTCTCCGTCCTGCTGGGCAAGGCGCTCGCCAACAGCCTCGTCGGAGTGTCCCTGCTGGTGGCGACGGGGCTCGCGGGCATCATCGCCCAGCTCGTGCAAGGCCAGGTGCCGCTCTCATTGTCGTCGTACGTCCTCGCGTGGGGGCTCTTGTTGCCCACGTTCTTCGCGTGGACGTGTTTCGTGCTGGCGGCGCACGCGGTGGCGGGAGGGCGCTTCGGCGCGTATGGCGTGTCGCTCGCGGCGCTGTGCCTCACCGGTTATGCGGCGGTGCGCGGCAACCTCCACTGGGCGACGAACTGGCCGCTGTGGAGCGCGGTGCAGTGGTCCGACATGGGGCCCTTCGAGCTGGACAGGTCCGTGCTCGTGCTCAACCGCGTGGGTGTCCTGGGGCTCGCCGCCTTCTTCACCGCGCTGGCGGTGCGGTGGGATGGGCGGCGCGCGGCGGACTCGGTGAGCCTGCTGGAGCGCATCCGCCCCGGGGGACTGTTGCGCGGCGCGTGGCGACTGACGCCGTGGGCGGTGGTGCCCGCGGTGGCCCTCGTGGCGGCGGCGGTGCAGGTGGGGCAGGGCTGGCAGGGTGACGCCGCGAAAAAGCGCGCGAAGGAGTACTGGCAGAAGAACCTGGCCACGTGGCTGGACGCGCCGCAGCCGGCGATTCAGGACGTGGACCTGGAGGTGGAGCTGGACCCGGAGGGCCGCGCCTTCCGCACGCGAGGCACGTACACGCTGGTGAACCGGCGAGAGAAGGCGCTGAAGTCCTTTGCCCTCACGGGCGGAGACCACTGGGAGGACGTGCGCTGGACGGTGGATGGAAAAGACGTCACGCCCGAGGACCGCTCGCGGTTGTATGTCTTCAAACCCGAGGCGCCCCTGGCACCCGGCTCGGCGGTGCGCGTGGGCTTCGAGTTCCACGGCGAGTTCCCCAAGGGCGTGACGAAGAGTGGCGGCAAGGTGTCGGAGTTCATCCTTCCCTCCGGCGTGGTGCTGACCAGCTTCGGGCCGAGCTTCGCGCCGGTGGTGGGCTTCCGCGACGACATCGGCGTGGACAAGGAGGAGAACCGGTACGAGCCGCGCGTCTACCCGGACGACTTCTACGTGGGGCATACGGAGGCCGCCTATGGAACGGGCACGCCCTTCACCACGCGCCTCCGCGTGACGGGGCCGGCGGAGTACACGCTCAACTCGGTGGGCGTGCTGGAGAGCGACGAGGTGAAGGACGGACGTCGGGTCAGCGTGTGGCGCAGCGACGCGCCGGTCAGCATGTTCAACATCGTCGCGGGCCGCTGGGCGGTGCTGCGCGGCGAGGGCACCGCCGTCTTCCACCACCCCGCGCATGTCTACAACGTGGAGGCCATGCGCCGCGGACTGGACGCGTCACGCCGGTACTACTCGGAATGGTTCCATCCCTATCCGTGGAAGGAGCTGAAGCTGTCCGAGTTCCCCGGCCTGGATACCTATGCGCAGGGCTTCGCCACCAACATCACCTTCTCGGAGAGCATCGGCTTTCTCGCGCGCAGCACGCCGGAGTCGAATGCCGTCCTGCTGATTACCGCGCACGAGGCGGCGCATCAGTGGTGGGGCAACATGCTCATCCCTGGCAAGGGGCCCGGCGGCTCGGTGTTGTCGGAGGGCATGTCTCACTATTCGGCGATGAAGCTGATGGAGCAACTGGACGGTCCCCGGACGCGGATGGAGATCGCCAAGCGACTGGAGGAGCGCTACGCCAGGGAGCGGCACGTGGATGCGGAGCAGTCGCTGGTGAAGCTCGACGACTCGCGCGACGGCGACAACACCGTGCTCTACGACAAGGGAGGCTGGGCGTTCTCGATGCTGGAGGACCTGATGGGCCGCCCGGCCATGCACGCGGGAATCCAGGCGTTCCTCCAGAAGTACGTGGGCCATGAGGACCACCCGGTGCTGCAGGACTTCACCGCGGCGATGCGCCCCTTCGCGCCGGACGCGGCGGCCTATGACGCCTTCGTCCAGCAGTGGTTCCACGAGGTGCATGTCCCGCAGTACCGGCTGTCGAATGCCCAGGTGAAGCAGGAGGGCGGACAGTGGGTGGCCACGGTGACGGTGGAGAACGTGGGGGACGGCCGCATGCCGGTGGAGGTCGCCGCGGTGAAGGGCGAGCGCTTCGCGAAGCGGCCGGACGCGAAGGCTCCGGACGTGCAGTCACCGGACTACCGCGAGGCGCGAAGCCGCGTGGTGCTGGGGGCAGGTGAGAAGGCCGACGTCACGGTGCGCTCCGACTTCCCGCCCGAGCGCTGGGTGGTGGACCCCGACGTGCGCGTGCTCCAGCTTCGTCGCGAGCAGGCCGTGGTGACGCTGTGAGGCGGTGAGCCCGGTGGACCGCGCTCCCGTGCTGGCCTGGAGCGCGGTCGCCGGATGGCTCAGGGGTGCGTGACGTGGAAGAGCCGCGTCTCGACGCGAGGCAGGGACTCCGCGCCCGTGCGCGTTCCGGTGAGCAGCAGGGTGAAGTCACCGACGATGGGCAGCGGGGAGCAGCGCACCGTGAACTTTCCCTGGAGGGTGAGCTGGAGGGGGCCATTCGGCTCCCGGCTGCCTCGCCCGGAGGTGACACTCAGGTCCGCCGTGCACTTGCTCTCCTCGTCGAAGACCGAGCACGCGCCCTCGCTGATGAAGAAGGTGTTCTCTCCGGTCATCGTCGCCCGCAGGTCCCGGTCGCAGGTGAGGGACTCGGAGCGCAGGCTCAGGGCCGTCTTGGAGCCGGAGGCCTCCGAGATTCGCACCGTGTCGTCCAACTCCCCGGTCTGGGTCTCTCCGTTGAAGGTGGCGCTCAGGGTGCCCGTGCTTTCATAGGCGCCCGTGACGTTGGACCGATGGTCCGTCGTGGTGTCGTCGCCGTCGTCGCCTTCCTTGTCGTCATCACCACCACAGCCACCGAGCACCAGCAGCGCGGACGCCAGCAGCATTCGCATGCGCATCACTTGGACTCCCTCCATCCCCGGATGAGTGACTCCCCGTGGGAAGGCTCGGGCGGGAGTATCTTGATGCCCGGTGCATCGCGCAACGTGACGAGTCCGTGGGCCCGCCGTCCCGACGCCATTCGCGTGCTGGCGGACAGTGCTCGGTGTCACGGCGTGTGGAGCGGGGTGGCTGGCGCGCTGTCAGCCTGTCACGCGGCGCACGGGCCTTCGTTGACACGATGTCGTGGGGAGGGGTGCTCGTGAGCTGAGGCTCCCTCTGGAGTGTGGTTGTGCACGCCCATTGCACAAGGGGAGTGGGTCGCTGGACGAGCGTGCCAGGGACGTCATTGGGGGATGTCCAAACATGAAGCCCATTCACATGCTGTGTCTGACGTTGCTGTCGTCCGTTGCCGCTCACGCCCAGGAGCTGGGCGCCGGACCGTCCGTCTCGCCCGCGCGCAAGACGGTGCTGGGAGTCTCCGTCACTCCCGATGAGCTGGGCGTGGTGACGCTGGAGGGAGAGCGGGTGGTGAGTCCCCGCGTGTCGGTGGGCCTGGGGCTGCGCACCGGGTTCACCCAGCAGAAGGGTTGGTCCGACTCCCTGGTGTCAGGGGAGCGGGAGAACGAGGCAGGCAGCTCCACCTTCGTCCTGGGCGTCGGTCCCCGGGCCCGCTTCTTCCTCGTGGGAGACGCGCCCGAGGGGCTGTGGGTGTCGCCGGGATTGGAGGTCACCCGTTCGTGGCGCCGCTTCGAGATAGAAGGACAGGCGAGTCTCAACGACAACGAGCAGCGCATCTGGAGCTTCGGTGCGACGGCGATGCTGGGCTACACCGTCATCCTCGGGCGAGGCCTCGCGGTGCAGGCGGGCGTGGGCGCGGAGGCCCGGCATGATTCGAGTCAGTACACGAGCAACGTCACGGCCAAGCCCGGGTACGAAGGGCTGTTCCCCGTGGGCGAGCAGTCGAACGAAGGGCGCTCGTGGGTGATTGACGAGCGGCTGGCGTTGTCGCTGGGCTGGGCCTTCTGAGCCGTCGCGTGGCGCTACACAGGCATGCCGTGCGCGCCGTCGCGTCGGCGGAGGCACCTGCGCGGGTGTTTTCGGGGGCCGGGGCGTCGGTGCGCTCCGGGGCGAAGCGGCAGGTTCCCCATCGTCTTCACGTCATGCACGAGGCCCAGCGTGGCCAGGGCCTTCACCGTCCACCAGCCCGGGTCCGGCTGTCGCCAGCCGAAGCCCATCCGGGCCGAGCTCGGGTAGGCGTGGTGGTTGTTGTGCCACGACTCACCCATGCTCACGAGGGCGAGCCAGCCCGCGTTGCGTCCCTGCTCCGCGCACCCGGGCAGCGCGTAGGGCTGCTCTCCCTCCACATGGCTCACGTAGTGGACGAACCAGAAGCCATCCTGCGTGAGCGCCAGTCGCACGAAGACACCCCAGACCACCCACGCGGGACCGCCTACCGCGTACAGCGCGAGCGCGAGGGGCACCTGGAGCCAGAGGCCGGCGCGCTCCAGGGCGATGAAGAAGGCGTCGTGCTCCAGGTCGGCGTCCACGGGGGGATAGACGCTCGCGTCTCGTGCGTGCCACGTGCGGAAGAGGGCGTGGGTCATCGCGCTGAGGAAGCCGTCGCGGTAGCCGAAGTATTCGGGGCAGTCGGCCTCGGGCTGGTTCTGGTGGAAGTCGCGCAGGTGGTGCATGCGGCTCATGCCGAGGGCGCCGCCGAGTCCCGCCAACGTGCCGATGAGGCCCAGCGTCCGTTCCACAGTGCGCGGTGCGCGGAAGGCCCGGTGGATGAGGCCGCGGTGGATGCCCACCGAGACGCCCAGGCACATGGTCACCCCCGTGAGCACGGCGAACACCGCGACCGCGCTCCACGAGAAGTACAGCGCGCCGCCGACGAGTGCGCCCAGGTGGAGAAGGCTCCACCGGAGCATCTTGCCCGCGTCCCACCGTGCCTCGCCCCACCCCGTGCTCTCCGCGTTCATGTGTCGCCCCTTTCGGAGCGGGTCCAACGCAAGCGCCCTGCCAGGGATGCACGGGCCTGATTCCAGGGACTTGAGCGGGCGCCAGGGCGCCACTGTCAACGGCGTTCACAGTGTGCCGCGCACCGCGTGGACGGTGGGACGCTCAGCGCTCCAGCTCCAACTCCACGCCGGGAATCCAGTGTCCGCGACGGTGTGCAGCTCCGCGCTGTTCGAGGCGAGTCGCTCCATGCAGCGTCCGCGACGGTGTGCGGCTCCGCGCCGTTCGCGGCGAGTCGCTCAGCGCTCCAGCCCCAGCTCCACGCCGGGAATCCAGTGTCCGCGACGGTGCCCATCCACCCGGACACCGTCGAGGTCCATGCCCAGCGCGCCTCTCACGGCGAAGTCGCCCGCCCTCCAGCGCAGGCCCGCGGCGGCGCGCGCGGACAGACCCAGCGAGTCGCCTTCTCTGCGGCCGGGCTTGTCCACCACCGTCATCAACCAGCCCACGCCCGCCTCCGCGAACGGGGCCAGCGTGCCTCGGCCGTTCAGTCCGCCCATGGCCAGCACGGACACGCGCTGAAGCGTGGCTTTGTCCACCCATGCGTCCGGTGCGAGCGAGTAGCTGGCCCGCACGCCCCACCGGACGATGCCGGGGCCCGGCACGCGCCAGGCCAGCGACAGTCCGCGTGCCACACCACGACCTCCCAGTGGCGGAGCGCCGAGCGTGAGGCCCACCTCCAGCCCCAGGGAGTGCGGCAGGCTCGATGGGTCCCCGGGTGTCACCGGATTGGAGAAGTCCACGATGGGCCCTCCCGCCGAAGCGACATAGCCCTCGTAGAAATCGCGCCCGAAGGGGAGGGCGAAGAGACCCTGGAGCAGACTCTCCTCGGCGGCGCCGCGCTGGGCCACCTCGGGAGGAGAGGGGCGGGGCAGTCGTCTGGCCTTCAGGTCCGCGAGCCGCACACGGGCCTCACCCCCGGGCGTACGCAACCAGTACGCGTCGCGCTTCGGCAACGCGAGGACCAGGGGCTCTCCCTCGGACTGATGCGCATCCGCGAGGCGCACGCCATTCGTGTCCTCCACGGAGATGCGCGCGCCCCCGGGCGTCGCCGGAAGGTCGAGGCGGGGACCCTCTGGAATGGGGCCGATGAGCGCGCGCGAGGGATTGAGCATCGGCGGGAAGGTGCGCAGCGCGAGCCTCGCCTGCGGAGATTTCACGCCCCGGATGGCGGCGGCGACGAAGGCGTCGAGCTCGCTGTACTCCACCTGCCCGTCACCGTTGACGTCCGCGCCACCCAGCAGCGCCGAGCGCGCCGCATGGCTGAAGACACCCGCGCGGATGCGAGACCACTCATGTGTCTCGCCTTCGTTGCTCTCCGCGAAGATGGCGCCCACGCTGGGGTGGCCCGCGAGCTGCTCCTGCTCCAGCGCGCGTCGCAACCTACGGAGCACCAGCGGGTCGGCGCCCCGGCTGCCCACGACGCCAGCCGCGTGGCAGGCATCCACCAGCAGGTGGACATAGTCCGCCTCGAGTCGCTCCACGACCCGGGTGTACAGGCCCTCCTGGTCCAGCCGGCCGTCGGCGAGCGTGAGGTAGGCGCGCGCGGACTCACCGGTGCGCCCATGGCCCACGTAGACGAACAGGAAGTCCACGGTGCGTCCGGCCGCGCGGTCCGCCGCGTTGAGCTGGGCCAGCGCCGCCACGGCTTCGTCGAGCGCGGCGAGCGTGGGCACGCGCACCCCCGTCAATCGCTCACGCTCCGCCTCGGCGGTGTCGGCATCGGCGACGGTGAGCAGCACCACCTCTACGCCCAGCCGCTGGAGTGTCTCCATCCAGCGCACGCCGTCATCGTCCGCGTAGCGCAGGGGAGGCATGCCCGGGGAGTCGCTTCCGTTGTAGGCGACGACCAGGGCGCGCCGCACCGGAGGTGGCCCCGAGGATGGGGTCGCCGGCTCGGCGAGGGACACCGTCGCGCAGCAGGCGAGCCACAGGACGACGACACCGCTGGGCACCGGAACCGTGCTGGGTCTCATGGTGTTCCTTCCGCGAACACAGCCGCGTCTCGATGGAGCCGGTGGCTCATGGCTTCCCCGCAATGCGGACGCGATGCTGCACGCGCACGACGTCTCGGACGGGTTCTCCGCGCGAGGCGGCGAGCGCGTCGGACGCACTGCTCGCGAACACGGCGGTCAGCTCCACCTCTCCCGTGTCGGGCAGTCTCGGCGTGAGGTCCAGCGCCGCCTCCGCGCCCGGAGACGCCTTCACCTCGAACGGTCCTTCCACCTTCAGCCCCTTGTCGGTGCGCACCGTCACCACGACATGCGTGTAGGGCGCACGTGCCCCGGCCGCGAAGGCCAGCGCCGCGCCGGCGGGACAGTCGCCCTGACCTCGGACCTCCCGAAGCTCCGCTTCCGCTGGCACGCAGAACAGTCGCATCACCGTCGCGCCCTGCCCCTCGCCGCGCGCGCCCCACTCCGTCGTGTCGCTCGGCAGGCTCAGCCACAGCAGTCCCGCCGCCGCCATCAAGCTGACCACCCACGCGCCGCCCACATGCCCCAGCGACGGCGAGTTCCACGCCTGAAGCACCCGGGCCCACAGCCTCCGCGCCAGGCTCCACGGCTCCCCCAGGTCCTTGTGCAGCCGGTCCGCTCGCGCTGCCTGTCCCGAGGACTCGGTCGACGACTCCCTCGCCAAGGTGGCGAGGACCGAGGGCAGCCCGCGCGACTCGAGCGACGCCAGCTCCCCCGGGGTGGGCACGGTGACGGTGTCGCTGGCGAACATGCGGCGCAGGTTCATCACCCGCTCGTAGCGCGCTCCACACCGCGCGCAGCCGCGGGCATGACGCAGCACGCGGCTCCACTGGCGAGGAGGCAGGACGCCCTCGTTGGCGAGGTGGACGAGCTGTCGGTCCACGTGCTGGGTGAACAGGGCCATGGGGAAACTCACTCGAATCAAGGCACGAAGAGGGGGAAGAGGAGCGCCAGCACCGCGGCCGTGGCGGCGGCGGAGGGCAATGCATCGGGCGAGTCAGCGGTGAGCCAGCCTTCGTTGAGGAGGAAGTCGGTCATCGCGCGGCGCAGCTTCGTCTCGCGCGTCCGCAGCTCCTGTCGGGACAATCCCAGCACCAGCCCCGCGCGCTCCTGGGACAGGCCCTGCACGAAGCGCAGGTCCGCGAGACGACGGGTCGCCTCGTCGAGTCCCGCGAGGAAGCGGTGCACCAATTCGCGCGTCTCTGCTTCCAGCGCGCGGTCCTCGGGCGAAGGTGCGTTGCTGGCCAGCCGCTCCGCCGTCGGCGTGTCATCCAGCGCCACCGCCTCGCGAGCGATGCGCCCCGCTGCCCTCAGCACATCCACCGCCGCCTGCCGCGCCAGCGCGTTGAGCCAGATGGAGTACGGCCGCACGCCGTCATACGTGAGCCGGGCCTGCTCGCGGAACGCGCGCACGAAGGTCTCCTGGTGCGCGGCCTCCAAATCCAACGGCCCCACGCGCGCCAGGCCCCCAGGTCCGCGCGACACGTACGTGCGCGACAGGAACCGCGCCACGTGCCCGGAGTAGGCCCGGTACACGCGGGTCAACGCCCCCGGCTCTCCCCGGCGAAAGGCCTCCAGCAACAGCGGGTCTTCCCTCAACAGTGACATGCCGTCCTCCCTCTCAGGGGGCCCCAAGCCCCTGGACCACGGCCGGCTCCACGCGGTCCGACTGCGTCCCATCACCCAACTGGCCCAAGGCGTTGGCGCCCCAGCACCGCACCTGTCCATCCCGCATCACCGCGCAGGTGCTCGTCGCTCCGGCCGACAGGTCCACGACGTCGTCGCCCAGGGCCGTGACCTCCACGGGCGCCGCGCGGCGGATGCGTGTTCCATCCCCCAGCTGTCCGTCGCCATTGAGTCCCCAGCACCGCACGCGACCTTCCGCGTCCAGCGCGCAGGTGAAGGAATTGCCCGCGCGCACCTGCCGCATGGTCGACGACAGCCCCACCGGCCGCACCGGCGTGACGCTGTCCAGCGCGGTGTCATCCCCCAGCTGCCCTTCGCGATTGAATCCCCAGCACTCGAGGTCGCCCATGCCCACGCGCGCGCAGGTGTGGCTCAGGCCCGCCGTCAGCGCGCGCACCGGCCCGCTCACGCCCCTCACCCGCACCGCCCCAGGCTCGGGCGTGGGATTGGCGAGGCCCGTGCCCAGCGCTCCGTACGTGTTGTCACCCCAGCACCACGCCTCTCCATCGGCGGTGGCGGCGCAGGTGTGGTTGGCGCCCGACGCGAGCACCGTGAGGTTGGCGGGGAGCCCCAGCACGGGCACGGGCCTGGGCGCCTTCCCCGCGAACGCTCCGCCGAGCTGGAAGAAGTTGTTCTCGCCCCAGCACATCACCTGTCCCCCCGCGTGCAGCGAGCAGGAGTGCCCCAGCCCCGCCACCACGGTCACCGCGTTGGTGCCCGCGCCCGGCACATCCACCGGCTCCAGTGCGGCCATCGTGGTGTTGTTGCCGAGCTGTGCCAGGGAGTTGTCCCCCCAGCAGCGCACGGTGCCCCCCTCCACCACCACGCAGGTGTGTTGTCCCCCGACGGCGAGCGCGAGCACGCCCGAGCCCAGCCCCCGCACGTCCACCGCCTGGGCCCGCAGCGCGCGCGTCCCATCCCCCACCAGCCCGACTCCGCCCCAGCACCGCACGCCGCCCGTCTCCAGCAGCGCGCATGCATGCTGGCTGCCCACCGACACCTGCCGGGCCAGGCCCCGCTGCTCGGTGTCGGTGTCGGGGCACGCGGCGACGTCCTCGTCGCAGTCCTCGGCCGTGGTGCTCCGGATGGGGTCCAAGCACGCGCTGGTCGACGCGAGGAGCAGCACGAGGAGGCCAACGCGACGCTTCATGGGGCTCGACTCTCAAGAAAAGAGACAGGCGGGTGCCGCGGAGAAAATGGCTCCGCGGCGCCCGCCCTTTGAACAGGGTATTTCTTGAACGAATGAGCCAGGGGAACGTTACGGCAGCGGGAAGAGATTGAGTGCGCTCCACGGTGAAGTGCTCGTGTCCACCGTCACCAGCCGGAAGCCCGCATCGATGCCAGGCCTGGGGGAGAGGGCGCCCGCGGCCACCGCGAAGACGCCCCGGCCCGCGAAGAACCCGAAGGGCACCTGGAAGCGCGCCGTCGGCGAGCGACTGGACGCCGCCGAGGCCGCCACGCCCACGTACACCTTGAGGTCGGGCAGCGACAGGCCCTCCGGCGCGGAGGCGAGTCGATAGGGAACGTCGTTGTAGGCCGCGTGCGCCGGGACGAGCCCACCCTCCAGTGGGGACACGTCCACCATCGGCGCGTCGGGCGAGGCATGCACCAGCCGCAGCCGCACGTTGCTCGCATCGGCGGTGAAGCCTTCGGAGAACGCGAGCAGCTCGAAGGGGGCGCCCGTCGGGTCCGCCAGGTCCTGACTGAGGAAGCCCGATGCCACCGTCAGATAGGACTCCCCGGCGACCAGCGCGGGCGTGGTCCGGGAGGCGACGGGGGCACCCGCGGGACGCGTGCCGCCGTGCACGGAGGCGAAGAAGTCCAGCGTGTAGCTGCCAGGAGGCACCTGGAGGGAAGCCGAGAGCTGGCCGAAGGCGAGGTTGTTCACAAGTTCCGTGTTGCCCAGGAAGAGGTCCACGGCGGGCGCGTCCGGCGAAGCGTGAAGCGCATAGACGACGGGATTCTGGCGGACCAGTCCGACACCCGCGGCCAGCAGGCCGAAGCCCCCCGCGGCGCTCGGCTTCTGGGAAAGCTGTCCGGTGGCGATGACGAACACCTCCCCACGCGAGGGCAGGGCGGGCACGGTGAAGGCCGTCACCCGCTGGTTGGCCGCGCGGATGCCCACCTGGAGCGCCTGTCCGGAGGGCAGCTCCACGCCCGTGGCCCCTGTGTCCTGGAAGCGCTGCAGGCCGGTGATTTCAGAGGAGCCGTCATCCCCCACGTCGATGGAGACGGTGGGCGCGTCCGCGCCCGCGTGGACGATGCGCACCCGCGTCTTGCCGTCGGCGGGAGGGTTGAAGCCCTCGGTGAGGGGCAGCACGCGGAAGGCGCTCGTCGCGTCGGTGGAGGCGAGCAGCCCCGCGGCCACCGCGCTCACGGTGTGGCCCGTGCCGAGCACGAGCGGCCCGGTGGAGTAGACGGGCGCGGACGAGGCCAGGGCTCCCGCCGCGCGCACCTGGACGTTGTACGTGCCCGCCGGCACGGTGGCGTAGGCGGTGGCGTCGCCGTACTTCACGTTGGTGAAGAGCGGCGTGGACTGGCCTTCCGCGTAGATGTCCACGGCGGGGGCGTCCGATGACGCGTGGATGACGCGCAGCTTCGCCTGGTTGGACGGCGTCTGGTCGGGCGGCGTCTCGTCCTCGCCGCAGGCCACGAGCGTGGACAGCGTGGCGGCGAGCGCCGCGGTGAGGCTGCGATGACGACTCCAAGGGCTCTTCGTCATGTTCCACTCCAGGGGTGTGGCCGTCGCCCATGGGGAGCGCGACCGTGTCTTCGGAGGGCCCTTACGGAACGAGCCGTGAAACCTGGTTGGTACCGTGTGTCCGGCACGGTGCGTCGGATGACTGTCCACCCGCGAGCAGTCGCCGGTCCGGATGTGGAATGACGCGGCGCGGGCGCGACAGCCGGAGCGCTGCTGCTAGCGTGCGCGCACCATGAACCCTGGACTGCTTCCTCTCGTCGTGTCCCTGCTCGCCGCGCAGGCGCCCGCGCCCGCTCCGGCGGCACAGGCCCCCAAGGCCCAGGCCTCCGCCAGCAAGCCCTCGCAGGTGCCAGGAATCGCACCGCTGGCCGGCCAGCCGAACCTGTGGGTGAGCAACGTGCCGCCGGTGCCGGAGGCGCTCCGTCAGCGAATGGAGCAGTACCTGGAGGCCCGCTCCGCGGCGCTCCTGGACACCAGTGATGACGGCAAGCAGTTGCTCATCACCACGCGCTTCGCGGACACCAACCAGCTCCACCTGGTGGAGATGCCCATGGGCGCGCGCACGCAGCTCACCTTCGCCAGGGAGCCCATCAACAGGGCGCTCTTCCAGCCCGGTGATTCGAACGTCATCTACTTCCTGCAGGACAAGGGCGGTGGGGAGTTCTTCCAGGTGTTCCGGTTGGACAGGCGTACGGGGCGCTCGGAGCTGCTGACGGATGGGAAGAGCCGGCACTCGGACGTGAAGGTCTCCCAGGATGGGCGGTGGCTGGCGTACGGCGGCACGGGCCGCAACGGCAAGGACACGGACGTGTACGTGGCGCCCACCGCGCAGCCGCGTCAGGCCCGTCGCCTCACGGAGCTGGAGGGCTCCTGGGCGCCGATAGCGTTCTCGAACGACGGCGCGAAGCTGCTGGTGGCGCAGGAGCGCGCCGTCGACGACGCGGACCTGTACGTGGTGGACGTGGCCTCCGGCGCGCGTCAGCGAATCACGCCCCAGGAGGGCAAGGGCGGCATCACTTCCGTCGTCTTCGCGCATGACGGCAAGAGCGTGTACCTGGCGACGGACCGCTACAGCGACTTCGCGGAGCTGTATCGGGTGGACCTGGACAAGGCGCCGCTCACCTCCGCGCCGGAGTCGCTGACGAAGGCCGTGAAGTGGAACGTGACGGACCTGGCCCTGTCGCCGGATGGCCGCAAGCTGGCGGTCGCCTTCAACGAAGACGGCTTCACCAAGGTGTCGCTGCTGGATACGCGTACGAAGGCCTTGGCGCCTCTGGACTCGCTGCCGAAGGGCGTGGCGTTCGGCATCAGCTTCCCGCTGAAGCGCTCGGACCTGTTGGCCCTGACGGTGGGGGACGCGAAGAGCCCCATGGACGTGTGGACGGTGGACTTGAAGTCGCGCAAGCCGACGCGGTGGACGCGCTCGGAGGTGGGCGGGTTGGACACGAACACCTTCGTGGAGCCGGTGCTGGTGCGCTACCCGTCCACGGACGGCGTGCAGGTGCCGGCGTTCCTCTACCTGCCCCGTGGCGCGACGGGGAAGGTGCCCGTCATCGTCAGCTTCCACGGAGGCCCGGAGGGGCAGAGCCTGCCCTTGTTCAGCACCTTCGCGCAGTTCGCCACGACGGAGCTGGGCATGGCGGTGCTGGTGCCCAACGTGCGCGGCTCGGAGGGTTACGGCAAGGCGTACCGGGCCATGGATGACGGCGTGAAGCGCGAGCAGAGCCTCGCGGACATCGGCGCGACGCTGGACTTCATCGCCTCGCGCAAGGAGCTGGATGCCTCGCGAGTGGGCGTCTCCGGCGGCTCCTACGGCGGCTACATGACGCTGGCGTCGGTGGCCTTCTATCCGGAGCGCTTCAAGGCGGCGGTGGACGTGGTGGGCATCTCCTCGCTGCCCAGCTTCCTGGAGAACACGCAGGCGTACCGACGTGACTTGCGGCGCGCGGAGTACGGCGACGAGCGAGACCCGGCGGTGCGCAAGGTGCAGGAGCGCATCTCTCCCTTGGGTTCGGTGGCCAGGATTCGCGCGGCGCTCTACGTGCAGCAGGGGGCCAATGACCCGCGCGTGCCGCAGTCGGAGGCGGAGCAGATTGTCCAGGCGGTGCGCCAGCGCTCACCGGACGTCTGGTACATGCTGGCCACCGACGAGGGCCACGGCTTCCAGAAGAAGGTCAACCGCGACTCCGCGCAGATGACGACGATGATGTTCTTCGAGAAGCACCTGGGCGCGCCCAGGAGTCCCGAGGCCACGGGCACGAAGTAGGCGAGGGGTGACACAGGCGTACCCCTGGGGGAGGAGCGAGCAGGCCGCGTGGCTGCTCGCGTTGAATGCAAATCCGGGGGGTTGCGTCACGGCGCATGGCGTCGCGGTATGCGGTGCACAGAGTGACGTTCATGGACTGGTCATCCAGGCCAAGGAGCTTTCCCGATGAAACGCTTTCTGAGCCCGCTGCGGCGGGGTGTGCTGGTGGCGGCGGTGGTGTTGGGGGCGGGGGCCGCGGTATCCGCGCCCAAGCAGGACGCCATCAACCTGCGAATCGCTCGTGAGCAGTACAACCTGGTGATGACGGCCGACGAGGTGACGGGCCAGGACTTCCAGGTCGCGCGGACGCCCGGTGGCCTGCGGGGGCGGACGTACCTGGGCGTCGTGGACGTGAAGCTCAAGGACGGCGAGGTGAGGGGCTCGCTGGGCAGCGCCCTGGTGAACCTCAAGGTGAAGCGGGACGGCGACACGCTGGAGGCCGAGGGCGGCTTCGGTGGGCGTCCGGCGAGCGTGAAGCTCACCCCGGACGAGATGAAAATCTACATCCGGGACTGCACGTACCGGCTGAAGGCGCGGGAGCCGGGGCGCTCCTACGCGGGCAAGCGCAGCTGCGACATGGCGACGGTGCCCGAGTCGGAGGTCTGGCTGCCGGACGAGTTCCTCGCGGCGAGCCCCGAGGAGAAGGTCACCCTGTTGCTGCTGGCGTTGTGAGTCCGGGGCGCGGCCTCAGCCGCGCGTGCGTGGCAGCTCCACGGAGAAGGTGGAGCCCACGCCCAGCTCGCTGCGCACGGTGATGTGGCCGCCCATGGCCTCCACAATCTGGCGCGAAATCCACAGGCCCAGGCCGAAGCCGCCGTAGTTGCGTTCGGACACGGCGCGCTCGAAGCGGTGGAACAGCCGCGACACGTGCTCCTCGCCAATGCCGATGCCACCGTCGCGCACCTCCAAGCGCACCGTGGCCTCGCCCGTCGTCATCACCACGAGGACGGGGTTGCCGCGCCCGTACTTCACCGCGTTGCTCACCAGATTCGTCAGCACCTGGTCGATTCGCAACTTGTCCCAGAGCCCCGCTGCTTCCGGCGCCAGCTGCAATTCCAGTCGAGTGCCCGTGCGCTCCAGCTCCGGCTCGAAGCGCTCCACCACCTCGCGCACCAGCATGACCAGGTCCAACGGCTCCGGGCTCAGCTCCAGGCGCCCGGCGCTGATGCGGGACACGTCCAGGAGCTCATGGATGAGCCGCGTCTGCCGCTTCACCTGTCGGTCCACGACGCCCAGCGCGCGCTCCAGTCGCTCCGGCGTCACGCCAGAGGGGGAGCGCTTCAGGCTCGTGAGCAGACTGTGCACCTGGAGCTGCAGCGCGCTGATGGGCGTCTTCAGCTCGTGGCTGGCGATGGAGAGGAACTCCTCGCGCAGCCGGATGGCCTGACGTGCCTCGCGGTACAGGCGCGCGTTGTCGATGGCGAGCGCCGCGCGGCGGGCCAGCTCCTGCGCCAGCGCCAGGTCTTGCGCGTCGTAGTCCCGCCGCGAGGTGACGAAGCTCAGCGCCCCCAGCGTCTGTCCCCGCACCTGGAGCGGCACGCACAGCCACGCGAAGCAGCCGCCCGCGTCGGGGGGACGCACGCACTCCGGCGCGTCCTCGCTCAGCCCCGTGCGCAGCTCCGCCTCGCCGGAGGCCACCACCCGGGCGACGACGAGCAGGCCCGGCGAGGGCTGTCCGTCCATCGCGTGATACTCCGCGCTCGCATGGGCCGCGGCCACGCACTTCACCGCGCCGTCCTCGTCCGCGAGGAACAGGCCGCAGCACTCCGCGTAGGATGGCACCGCCAGCTGCGCCACGCGCTCCAGCGTCTCCTCCTGCTCCAGGCTCGTGGCGAGGACTCCCCCCGCCTCGGCGAGGAAGCGCTGCGCGGCCTCGCTGCGCTGCCGCTCGGTGACATCCACCGCCATGCTCAGCACCTGCTCCGGGCCGCCGGCGGCGGGCTGCACCAGCGCCGTCCACAGCGCCACCTGCAGCGGCGTGCCGTCCTTGCGCTTGCGGTGCATCACCGCGCCACCCAGTGACTCGCCCCGGCCGGCCTTCTCGAGGTTGCGGCGGAACTCCTCGTGTTTGCCCTCGGGCACCACCGGCAGCACGGTGCCGAGCACCTCCTCCGCCTTCCACCCGAAGATGCGCTCCGCGGCCGGGTTCCACATCCGCACCGTGCCGTCCATGTCCACCAGGAGGATGGAGGCGGGGGAGGCCTGGATGATGGCCGCCAGTCGCTCGTTGGCCTCGGCCAGCTCCGCACGGGAGCGCTGCTCCTGCTCCAGCAGTCGCGCTCGCGCCACCGCCTGCCCGCCGTGGTGGGCCAGGAGCTCCAGGAAGGCGCGCTCGTCCGGGTCGAAGACGCGCGCCTCGGAGAAGGCGAACAGCAGCACCCCCAGCGCGCGGCCCTCCACGAGCAGCGGCAGGCACACCGACGCGGGCGCGGGCTTGCGCACCACGCGGTGACGTTGCTCGTCCACCTCGGGATAGCGGTCCGACAGCTCCTCGGGTGACTCCAGCCACACCGGGCGCGCCTCCAGCAGCGCCTCCGTCATGGGCGTGCGTCCCTCCAGGGGCAGCACACCGAAGGCCTCCATGAAGGACCGGGGGTCCTCGTAGCCCGTGCACCTCAGGAGCCGCGCGTTCCCGGCCTCCAGTCGCCACAGCGCGCCGCGCGCCGCGCCCACCGCCTCCACGCCCTGCTCGACGATGACCTCCGCCACGCGCTCCGCCGAGAGCACCTGGGACAGCTCCGCCGTCACCCGCTGGAGTCTCGCCAGGCGACCCGCGGCGACCTCCGCCGCCTGCCGGGCCTGCTTCTCCGCCGCGTACAGGCGCGCGATGTCCAGCGCCAGCGCGGCGCGGTCCGCCAGCTCCTGGAGCAGCAACTGCTCTCCGGCCTCGACGGGCTGCGCCGCCGCCGGGTCCTTCCACACGGTGAGGGTGCCCAGGCTCCGTCCGCGCGCGCGCAGCGGCAGCACCATCAGCCGGGTGAAGGGGAAATCCTCCAGCAGCCCATGCTGCTGCGGGGGCACCAGGCGGCGCAGCTCCTTCGGGTCCGAGTCGGGCACCCACAGCGCCTCGCCCGTGCGCAGCACCTCATGGGAAGGGCCTTCGTCCGCGCGCACCGCGGGAGGGCTGAGCGTCTGGAACAGCAGCCGGGCCTCGGGGGTGGAGGCGGCCGAGGCCACGGTGCGCAGCCAGAGTCCATCCTCGGACAAGAGCCGCAGCGTGCAGGCGGCGCCGAGCAGCGGCACCACCAGGGCGCACAGGCGGTCCATGACGGCGGGAGGCTCCAGGCTGGCATCGGCCAGCACCCGCGACGCCTCCGCCAGCAGGGCCAGCCGCTCTTCCACCTCCGGGGCGTGGGCCCCGAAGTGCCGCGCGTCTCCGTATCGGGATGCTGACATGGTCCTTGTGCCCCCGAGGCAGCATGGGAGCACGAGAGAGCAGTCCCCGGGGATTCCCCCGACGCCCCCACGGGCCCTCCGCCATGGCCAACCAACATACGCCCGGGTCTGACTGTTCGTTCTGGACGCACGCTCCGTCGCACACCGAAGGGTGGAGGCAGGCGAAGGCTATTTAGTCACACATGGACCTACCCGAGCGTTCGAATCCACGGAGGTGGTCTCCGCGTCCATTGCTCCTCCCAGGGGTTCGGCTAAAGGGAGGGCCGTGAAAGCCACCACCACCGGAGTACCGGGCGGCGAAGCGGTTCGGGAAGGCCCCGAGACCTTCAAGCGCACGACACTCCTGGCCCTCGGGGCCCTGGGCATCGTCTACGGCGACATCGGGACGAGCCCCCTCTACGCGCTGCGCGAGTGCTTCACCGGCCCGCACGGCATCCACCCCTCGCCCGAGAATGTGCTGGGGGTGCTGTCGCTCATCTTCTGGTCCCTGCTCACCATCGTCTCGGTGAAGTACCTCATGTTCGTGATGCGGGCGGACAACCGGGGCGAGGGCGGAATCCTCGCGCTGATGGCGCTGGTGATGCAGCGGCAGAAGGGCCAGCAGGCGCATACGGCCCGGCCCGTGCTCATCACCCTGGGCATCTTCGGCGCGGCGCTCCTCTATGGCGACGGCCTCATCACCCCGGCGATCACGGTGCTCAGCGCGGTGGAGGGCCTCAGCGTGGCCACGCCCGTGTTCGAGCCGTTCATCGTCCCCATCACCCTGGCCATCCTCGTGGTGCTCTTCCTGGTGCAGCGGCACGGCACGGCGGGCATTGGCGCGGTGTTCGGCCCGGTGATGTGCGTGTGGTTCTTCACGCTGGCGGTGCTGGGCGTGAAGGAGCTGGTGCACAACCCCGCGGTGCTCGGCGCGCTGTCTCCCACGCACGGGGTGATGTTCTTCGTGCACAACGGCTGGCACGGCTTCCTCGTGCTGGGCGGCGTGTTCCTCGTCATGACGGGCTGCGAGGCGCTCTACGCGGACATGGGCCACTTTGGGTACAAGCCCATCAAGCGGGCCTGGTTCTGGGTGGTGCTGCCGGCGCTGATGCTCAACTACCTGGGCCAGGGGGCGCTCCTGCTGCGGGACGCGAGCGCCGCGCGCAACCCCTTCTATCTGCTGGCCCCGTCGTGGCTGTTGTACCCGCTGGTGGCGTTGTCGGCGGTGGCGGGCATCATCGCCTCGCAGGCGCTCATCTCCGGGGCCTTCTCGCTGACGCGCCAGGCGATGCAGCTGGGCTACAGCCCGCGCATGGAGGTGGTGCACACCTCGGCGGAGGAGATGGGCCAGATTTATCTGCCGGGCATCAACTGGGCGTTGATGGCGGGGGTGTTCACCCTGGTGCTGACGTTCCGCTCCTCCAGCGCGCTGGCGTCCGCGTACGGCATCGCCGTGTCCACGACGATGGTCATCACCTCGGTCATGGCCTACATCGTCGCGCGTGAGCGCTGGGGCGTCAGCCGCAAGCTGGCGATGCCGGTGGCGGGCTTCTTCCTCGCGTTGGAGCTGGCCTTCTTCAGCTCCAATGCGATGAAGCTGGCGGACGGCGGCTGGTTCCCGCTGCTGCTCGCCGTCATGGTCTTCACGCTGATGACCACGTGGAAGCGCGGGCGCGACATCCTCGCCGCCAAGCTGCGCGCCTCCAGCATCCCCCTGAAGGAGCTGCTGGGCAGCTTCGGCGACCACCCGCCCGTGCGCGTGCCGGGCACCGCCATCTTCATGACGGGCAACGCGGACGGCACGCCGCCGGCGCTCTTGCACAACCTGAAGCACAACAAGGTGCTGCACGAGCAGGTGGTGCTGCTGACGATTCAGTCGGAGGACGTGCCCCACATCCCCGCGGCCGAGCGCGTGGAGGTGGAGCCCCTGGAGCAGGGCTTCGTCCGCGTCGTCGCCACCTACGGCTTCATGGAGAACCCCAGCATCCCGGACGTGCTCAAGCGCTGCCGGGAGAAGGGGCTCCAGTTCCAGCTCATGGGCACCAGCTTCTTCCTGGGACGGGAGACGCTGATTCCCACCAAGCGGCCCGGCATGGCCGTCTGGCGCGAGGCGCTCTTCGCGTGGATGAGCCGCAACGCCCGCAGCGCCACCGCCTACTTCCGGATTCCACCCAACCGCGTGGTGGAGCTGGGCAGTCAGGTGGAGCTGTAGCCGACGCCCGCGGTTTCCCGGCCCTTCGTCTCCCGGAGGGCCGGGCTTCCTTCCAGGTGTCGCTCCGGCCCGGGAGCCTCCCGACAGGTGAGGCCCCGGGCGGAAAATCCCCCGGAAAATCCCCCGGCGGAAAACCCCCGCCCGCTGGAAAAGGCCTCCACCGGCCTGGAATGGGTGCCTGGACTGGAATCCTGCCGGTCCACCATCACTTTCCCTACGGTGTTCGGAAAGACGCACTGCGTCTGAGTGCCCAGTGACGGTGTAACTCTGCGGAAACACGGCGACGACTCGGGCGATAATGGGGTGAGTTGAACCCCACGCGAGCCCTGACGCTTCGCGTCGCGTGTGGGTTCTGGGTGTCTTTCGACACACTCCTGGTGACACGGAATCGGTGATTTTGTCCTGCTGGGACATAAAATTACCGCCGCACAGGCAACAACTGACCCTCAGGTGCGAGAATGTTTTCACCAGACAGAAATATTTCTGTACTGGCGGAAGCCTGCTCGGTTACAGTGCTTTCAGGTGTCGCGCACAACCCTGTGTCCGAACTGAGGTCAGCCACCATGCTCGACGTCGCCCCCCACGCCGCCGCCTCGATCCTCTCCTCCGGTCTGTCGTCTTCCGCGTCGTCGTCGGTGGTGACGCCCTGGACGGAACAGCCGCTGCGCGACTGGTCGAACCTGGCGCCGCACACGGTGCTGAGCGCGCAGGAGCTCTACCCGCGCATCTGCGTGAGGGACCCGTACTTCGCGTTGAAGGACGTGACGGTGATGGGGCAGGGCGAAGTGGTGGCGCGCATCCCGGTGCAGCAGGACCCGGACGCGGAAGCGGGCCTCATCGGAATCGCGGAGGCGGGGCGCCACATGGCGATTCTCGGCTCCTGCGCCGCGGCGTTGGTGACGCCCAAGGACGGCCAGCACTTCTATCTGGCGTGTGGCGCGCGCGGTGAGTGGCTGCGCCGCGAGCCGATGGCGCGCTCCACGGACCTGCTCTGGGGCCTGGCGCAGGCGAGCTTCACGGGCAAGCGCACCGCCACGGCGCGCACGCTCTTGTCCGCGCCGGACGGCACCCCGGTGTTCCGCCTGGAGGTGGACTACAACGTGCTGTCCGCCGCCGCCTTCACCCGCCTGTTCGGTGAGGCCCGGGTGGAGATGCGCCGCGAGCCCCGTCGCGAGGACAACGTGCAGCGCACCCCCGAGGAGTGGGCGCGGCTGCGGCAGAACCCGTACGGCAAGGCGCTGGCCCTGCGCGACTGGCGCCCGGACGGTGAGAGCCTCACCGCGTCCCTGGGCCCCGTGACGGTGGACATGTGCAAGGGCCACTTCGCCCTGCACCCGGTGATGCCCGTGGCCATCGTCGCCAGCGGCATGACGCGCGTCGCGACCACGCTGCTGCGCAAGCTGGAAGGCGCGCCCTGGGCCCGCGTGCTCGCCAAGAACGTGAACCTCAAGGCGGACAGCCTCGCGTACGCCGGTCAGACGGTGGTGTTCGGCGCGGCGCGCCGCTCGCACGACGGCGCCGACCACGTCTTCACCTGCCAGGCCTCCGTGGGCGAGCGCGTCGTCGCCGAGCTCGACGTCACCTTCGAGCGCGTGGAGTAATCACTCCCACGTGATGTCGTAGTCCACGCGGTCGATGCCCTGCGGATGGGCCTTCGCCGTGCCCTTGAGCCCCAGCACCTTCAGCGCGCCGGTGAGGATGCCCTCGTGATACGCGGGCGGCAGCATGTCCCGGCGGACGCGCAACGTGCCGGACTTGGGCCCCGTCGTCACATACTCGCGGGTGCCGTACGTGACGGCCGCGCTGTAGCCCATCTGCGCCCCTGAGAAGAGCTTCTGTGGGTCTCCCCGGGAGATGATGCCGAAGATGAGCATCCCCGGGCCGGTGGAGTAGCGCGTGACGTTGGACTCGCCGCACGCGTGATACACGGCGTTCTCGGTCCCCATCTCCTGCTCCAGCGCGTCCGCCGCGACATAGAGGAGGTTGATGAACTCCTGCACCGGATAGGTGCGCAGGTCGGAGTAGTCCTTCGCTAGGTCTCCCACGCGCAGCTTCTCCAGCGTGGCCAGTCCGGCCTTCTGCTGGACGAGGCTGAACACCGCCTTGAAGAACAGTCCGCGTACCGCGTCGCCAGGTTGCGTGGCCGCGAGGCGCGCGGCGAGCTCGGCTTTGTTGGACGGCATGTCTCGGCTCCTGCTCCGGTCCGGGCCCCGATGACGGAAGCGTGCTCAGCTTAGCCTCACTGCCAGAGCGGACGCAGGCGAAGGGCCCTTCGCGCGAGCATCCGCTGTCGCGAGGCGACTCGACACGTCCGGTGTCCGCCGCCTCCCTTCCAGGTCGCCTCCCGCTCACACCTCGTCGAGCAGCATCGGCTTGAAACCCGCCGCGTCGCACGACGCCAGCACGTAGCGCACACCCGCGCGCTCCCCGGTGAACCCCGCCGGGATTCCCGTCGAGTGCAGGTGTCCGTACACGCAGACCTTCGGCTTGAACGCTTCAATCGGCTCGCTGAACGCCGTGGGCTTCTCGTTCGCGTACAGCGGAGGGAAGTGCACCGCGGCCACTCGCACCAACGGTATGGGGCTGGCCGCTTCCTTCTTCTTCGCGTCCTCGATGGAGACCGCGAGCCTGCGCGTCTCCCGTTCCACGTAGCCGTCGTTGACGGGCTCGTCGCCCATCTCTCCGCCGGGCATGGGGGGCGCCTCCGGCGCTGTCCACAGCCGCGTGCCGGCAATCACCCACGGCCCCATCACCGCCGCGCTGTTGTGCAGGAACGCCTCCAGCGTGCGGAACGGCTCCAGCAGCTTGCGCAGCTTCGACGCCGAGTCTCCCCACCAGTAGTCGTGGTTGCCGCGCACCAGCAGCTTGCGCCCCGGCCGCGCGTCCAGCCACGCCAGGTCGTCCATCACCTCGTGCGCGCGCGTCGCCCAGGAGATGTCTCCCGCGACGATGACCACGTCGTCCGGCCGCACCATGTCGTCCCACGCACGCTGGAGCGGAAGCGGGTGGTCCGTCCATCCGAAGCGATGCATGTCCTTCTGTCGCGTGGAGGGCAGATGGGTGTCGCCGATGCCGAAGAGCCGCATGCACCCCTCATAGCGGATGATTCGACCGCCGGGCCCCTGAACTCCACGTGCCCCCGCCCCCCTGTCTTCCAACCTCAATCCGGCCCGATGCGAAAAGACGAGTAATACGAGAATTGTCGTAAAATCAGTTTACGCCGGGGCTGTCTCGAAATGCGCCACTGCGACAATGGCGGCCATTCGGAGGGTGAGTGGAAGTAGGTCTGATGTGGGCGTGCTCGTCATTTCAACGGGTTGAAATGTTCAGTCGGATTTCTCGGAATGGGGCGGAGGGTGGAGAGGTGGAGCATGGATGCTCCACCTTGGGGGGCGCGAAGGGGTGAAAAGCGGGGATTGAGCGGCTGGCATGCATGCTGCTCACGGGACCGCGCTGCGCCGCTCCCGTGGACGGGGGCGGACCGAAGAGCTGCTGACCCCCCTCGAAGGAGCTCCCCATGCACGTGATGTTCAAGACGTTCGCGGCCACCGCCGCGGCCCTGGCCCTGTCTGCCTGCGGACCGCAGCCAGAGGCGCCGCAGGAGGCCCCCCCGGCTTCCACGGAAGTTCCCTCGGGCGCGGCGGATGACGCGGCCCGCGCGGTCGCGGACGCGGCCCGTCGTACGCCGACGGAGCTGGACGCGCTGTTCGCGCAAGCGGCGAAGGAGTTCGACGTTCCGGTGAGCCTGCTCAAGGCCATCTCCTATACGGAGACGCGCTGGGAGCATGTGAAGGGTGAAGAGGAGTTCGAGGGCCGCCCCGCGGCGTTCGGTCTGCTGGCCCTGCGCGGCGCCAAGGTGACGGACGGCGCGGCGCTGGCGGGTGTCTCCGCCGAGGCCGTGCGTGACGACCGGCTGGCCAACCTGCGCGCTGGCGCGGCGCTGCTGTCGAAGTACGCCACCGAGGCGGGCATCGACCGGACGGACCTGGGTGCGTGGGCGCCGGTCGCCGTGCAGTTGACGGACATCACCGACCCGGACGTGCAGGCGCACTACATCCACAATGACGTGTACGCGGCGCTGCGCGAGGGCGCGGGCGCGTTCACTCCCGAGGGCAAGGTGGCGGTGTCGCTGGACGGCGCCCAGGTGGAGGCGAAGTTCGCCCTGCCGAAGATGCAGGCGCTGGCGGCGGGCCCGGACTACGCGGCCTCCATCTGGCGCGCGTCGCCCAACTTCAACGCCCGTCCCGCGGGCACCAACGTGTCGATGATTGTCATCCACACGTGTGAAGGTGGCTACGCCGGGTGCTGGGGTTGGCTGGTCAACTCCGCGTCGGGCGTGAGCGCGCACTACGTCGTCAACGAGAGCGGCAGCGAGATTTCGCAGCTCGTGCGCGAGTCGAGCCGCGGTTGGCACGTGGGCGCCAGCTACGCCTGCAGCCTGAACGGCAACGTGGACTGCGGCCTCAACGGCGTGTCGGTGAACCACTTCTCGGTGGGCATCGAGCACGGCGGTTTCGCCAGCCAGTCGTCCTTCCCGGCGGGCCAGATTGACGCGTCGGCGAAGCTGTCCTGCGACATCACGAAGGGACAGGGCATCACCCGCGACAGCTACCACATCGTCGCGCACGGCCGGCTCCAGCCGTCCTCGCGCACCGACCCGGGTCCGAACTGGCCGTGGAGCAGCTACATCTCGAAGATCAAGAGCTACTGCGGTGACGGCGGCACGCCCACGGGCACCATCATCGTGGACAGCCACAACGCGAACAACGACTCCACCAAGGCGCGCACGGACGTGCCGGCGTCGTGGGCGGCGGGCACCAGCGCGGGCTACTACGGCAGCGGCTACTACTACGCCTCCACGCAGCCCATCTCCGAGCCGGTGGTGTTCAACTTCTACATGGCGTCCGCGGGCACGAAGACCATCGACGGGTGGTGGGTGGCCGGCACCAACCGCTCTGCGGCGGCGCCGTTCATCATCAGCCACACGGGTGGCGACAGCACGGTGACGGTGAACCAGCAGGCCAACGGCGGCGCGTGGGTCGCCCTGGGCACGTACAGCTTCGCTGCGGGCTGGAACCAGGTGAAGCTCAGCCGCTGGGCCACCGAAGGCTACGTCGTCATGGCGGACGCCATCCGGGTGCGATGACGTGAGGAAGCAAGGCCGAGAACGGATGCCGCGTTCCTGGCCGTGGCGAGCGCGGTGGAGTCTTGCCGCGCTCGCCGTGCTTGGCGTCGGATGCTCCGGCCGGTGTGGCGGGGCGTCGGGCGCCGGGCCGCTGTCGAAGGAGGAGGCACGCGCCATTCCGGGCGTCGTGGTCTTCCTGTCGGAGCGGGCGGGACAGAAGGACGTGTGGCAGGTGGGTCCCGACGGGACGGAGACGCAAATCACCCGAGGCCCCGAGGACGACTACCCCGGCCCGGTGTCTCCGGACGGGAAGTCGTTGCTGGTGGTGGCCGTGCGCGAGCAGGGCGGGATTCAGTTCCAGCAGCTCCGAGTCCAACCCCTCGCGGGTGGAGACGCGGTGCCGCTGCATGCCCCCAGGGCCCGGGCGCGCAACGCGAGCTGGGCGCCGGATGGCTCGTGGCTCGTGGCGGAGTCGGATGCCCAGGGCTTCAGCGACCTGGTGCGCCTGGAGCCTCGCGAGGGCGCGCCGGAGGTGCGGCTGACACAGGTGAAGGAGGGCTGCTTCGAACCCTCCATCTCGCCGGACGGCAAGGAAGTGGCCTTCGTGTGCAGTCGCGAGGGCGACCCTGAAATCTACGTGACGAAGGCGGACGGCACGGAGGAGCGGCGTCTCACCGCCTTCCACCGCGAGGACCGCTCTCCGCTGTGGAGTCCGGATGGACAGTGGCTCGTCTTCGTCAGCGACCGCGAGGACAAGGAGCGGCTCTACCTGGTGCGCCCGGATGGCTCGGACCTGCGCGCGGTGTCGGGGAGCGGCTTCTCCGGCGACGAGCGCGAGCCGGCCTTCAGCCCGGACGGACAGCGTCTGGTCTACGTGAGCCGCGCGCCCGAGGGACTCAGTCGCCTCTGGATGGTTCCGGTGGCGGGAGGCGCGCCGGTGGCGCTGACGGACGGAACGCACCGCGACGACATGCCGGCGTGGAGCCCCGACGGGAAGTACCTGGCCTTCACGTCGGAGCGCGAGGGCAACACGGACGTGTACCTCATGCGCGCCGATGGCAGCGGCCAGACGCGGCTCACCACCGCGAAGGCGCCGGACTGGCTTCCTCGCTGGGTGGCGCGCCGCTAGGTCTCAAGTGATTCCCTTCGACCCGGGCCCCTCTGGAAGAAGAGGCGGCTCCGGGCTCGCGGGGTCCTTGGGGGCCGTGGGCACGCTGAAGCAGAAGGTGGCGCCCCGGCCCGGCTCGCTCTCCACCCAGATGTGGCCGCCGTGCGCTTCGATGATGAGCCGGCAGATGTAGAGCCCCAGCCCCAGGCCCTGGGTGTCGGACGCGCTGCCCTGTCGCGTCCGGTAGTACTTGTCGAAGACGTGCTCGGTGTCCTCGCGTGCGAGCCCCGGGCCTTCGTCTCGCACCGACACCACGACCCAGCCCTCGCGAGACGATGCGCGCACCACCACGGGCTTGTCGGGTGGACCGTACTTGGCCGCGTTGCCCAGCAGGTTGGACAGCACCCGCTCCAGGCGTCGGGCGTCCACCCAGGTCATGGGCAGCGGCGTCGTCACCTCCAGGCGGAAGCGCTCGCGCAGGTCCGGAGGGACGTCCCGCTCCAGCACGTCCTCGAGGAAGCGCACCACGTCCGTCCGCTCGCGGCGCAGCTCGATGCGGCGGGACTCCAGGCGCGAGCCCTCCAGCAGCTCTTCAATCATGGAACTCATCCACGCCACGTTGCGGAGGATGGCGTCCGTGAGCAGCTCCTCGCGCTCCAGGTGACGCTCCTTCAGGGCGCGCAGCAGCATGCTCGCTCGCAGGGTGATGCCCTGCAGCGGGTTGCGCAGGTCATGGGAGATGAGGCTCACGTACTCCTCGCGCAGCCGCTCCAGCTCGCGGTGGGGTGTGAGGTCATGGCCGGTGACGACGACGCCGCGCTGCTCGCCTTGCGGCCCGAGCACGGGCGCGGCGGTGATGAGCACGGGGGTCGTCCTTCCATCCGGGCGCACGAGCTTGACCTCGACCGGGCCCACCACCTCTCCACTCTTCGCCGCCCGGCTCGAAGGCAGCTCCTCCATCTTCATGGGACGTCCGTCTGGATGGCGCAGTCGGCTCAGGTACGAGCCGCGCTTCGCTCGCGCCGGAAGCGGCCCGAGCAAGGTCTCCGCGAAGGGGTTCGACACCAGGGTGCCCTGCTCCGGGTCGATGAAGAGCACACCCACCGGTGCGTGATTCAGCACGGCCTGGAGCAGACCGCGCTGCACCTCCGCTTCCTCGTGGGCGGCTCGCAGGCGGTCGGTGGCCTGCTCCCGCTCGGTGACGTCGCGGAGCACGGCGAGCAGGCTGCCACCCTCGGGGCCAGGAACCTGGCGCAGGCGTGCTTCCAGGGGCACCCGGGTGCCATCGGCGCGCAGGCCATGCATGGCGCGTGCATTCGACAGGCCCCCCAGGCTGCGTCCGCCGAAGAGTCCCTCTGGCACGAGCAGCTCCACCTCGCGGCCCAGCAGTGACTCGCGCGGATGGCCGAACACGCGCTCCGCCTCCGCGTTGACGAAGCGCAGCAGCCCCTCCGGGTCCACTATCAACAGCGGCTCCGGTGTCGTCTCCAGCAGTCCCCGGTAGCGAGCCTCGGAGGCCTCGAGCGCCGCGGTGGCGCGTCGACGTCCCGCCTCCAGCCTGTCCAGGGCCCGCGCGGACAGCAGCACCAGCACGGCGCCGCCCGCGCTCAACAAGGTGGCGAAGATGGGCAGCTTCGCCTCGCGACCGAGCATCCCCTCCAGGCTGAGCAGCGACAGGGCCGCGCCCAGGAGCGACGGCCCCAGGATTGCCACGGGCACGAGCCGACGCGCGAGGAACCCACCGAGCGTGTCCCGCGTGATTCGCCCCGCGAGGCCCCGCTCCGGCCGCGCGCAGAGCAGGCCCACGCCGAGCAGCAGCACCCCCAGCGCCGTGTACAAGCCCATGCCACGCCTGGGGGGAAGGGACTCGCCGCCCGACGCGAAGAGCGGACCGAGCAGCAGTCCATTGAAGCCCAGCAGCGCGACCAGCAGCGCCGCCACCACGAGCGCGTCCCGCCACACCTGTCGAGTCCCGGCGCGGTCCGGTAGCAGCAGGGCACTGCCCAGGAACAGCACGCAGAGGGGCGTGAGGGGGGAGGGGAGAATCGTCGCGCTGAGGACACCGAAGGTCCTCGCGAGGAAGGACTCCAGCGCCGGTGGCAGGCCCGCCACTTCCTGCAGCAGGCTGATGCAGGCGATGAGGCACATGCCCACCGCGCAGAGGGAGGACAGTCGTCGGCGCGCGCGGGAGGGGCGGGTGGGCAGGTACAGCCCGAGCGCCACGCCTCCGAGCACCAGCGCGACGCCCGTCCGTGGCGCCGTCATGGGCATGCCCGCGGCTTCTGGCCACGGTGAGTGCGCGAAGAGGGCCCAGCCGGCGAGCGAGAGCAGCCCCAGCAGAGGCGCGCCCGCCACCGCGACCCAGGCGAGCGCGCGGGCCATGGCCTGGCTGTGGGACTGGGCCCTCCAGGTCCGATTCATTGGCGTCCCCCCGGAACGCACGGGTGCTTCCGCCAAGGGTGGGCGGCCGTGTCACGCGCGGCGGCCCGCTGCCTCGTTCCTCACGCACCTGTCCGGGACATGGATGCGCATGCGCGCCCCCTCGCGCGTCGCACGGCGGGGCAGGGTGCCCGCCTGAGTGCCGCTCACGGGGGCGGATGGAGTCCGGGGTACAGGGTGAGCACCAGGCCCCAGCCGGGAGCGACCGCCACGTTGCGCGCCACGTAGGTGTCCTCGCCCTCCACGCCCAGTCGGAACGTCTCCGCGTCCCCGGCGGTGTGGACGTAGAGGAACAGGCCCTCCGCGGAGGTGCCCGCCTGGTTGACGCCGTTCAGGTCCGAGGTCGGGTAGTAGATGCGCTCCGTCAACTCGCTCCGGTCCGGCACCACGCGCACGCCGGCGCGAGGCTGGCCGTTCTCGTCGACGACACGGCCCAGCGCGAAGCCCGCGTCGCGAAGGGTGCGGGCCCGGTCTTCCGTGTGGCCGCGCAGCAGCGGCTCACCCATGGCCGTGCACAGCGCGTCGTGGAACTGCTCCGGCAGGGCCCAGGCGCTCGCTTCAATGACATCCGTGCGAGGCCGCGCGCCGGTGAAGACGCTGTCGTAGACGACGGTGACGGTGCGCACGAAGCCCGGGCCGTTGAGCCCCACGGCCAGCCCCTGGTGCACCTCGCGCACGGGGACCTCCGTCACGGCGAAGGCGCCGTCTTCGGCGATGGCGCCCGTGCCGAACGTCGCATTGAGGTCATTCACCGCCACGCGCAGCGGCTCCTCGATGGCGACGGGCATGCCGCCGAGCGAGGGCACCGGTTGTCCCAGGGACGTGAGCAGTCGCGCGGCCTCGGGCAGCACCTGCGCCTGCCCGCTGACGCGGATGCGGAGATTGTCCAGGTCCACCGACTCGGCGTCCTCGGTCTGGAAGCCGGGGTCCGGAGCAGGTCCGCCGGAGCCGCAGCCGGACGACACGAGCCCGAGAAGTACACAGGATGCCAGCAGGATTGGGCGCTTCATCGGTCGGCAACATTTCCATGCCCCCGTCGAGCGGCAATCCGCCCGCGAACGCTCCGTCCCCTGTCCGACGCCGCAAACACAGACACCGGGCCGTCACTCGCCTGGGAAGCACGAGGGACGCAGCCCGGTGTCGGAAATCCATCAGCCGTGGAGGGCGGGGGTGCCGCCCGTGGGCTCAGCGCCAGCCGCCCTTGTTGTCCTTGGAGTTGCTGGAACCACCGCGACCACCCGGCGCGGACGAGCCGCCACCCGAGCTCTTCGGGGCGCTGCTGCCGCCACCGCCGCCCCAGCTTCCACCGGAGCTCCGGCCTCCGCCGCTGGTCCCGCCACTGTTGCTGCCACTGCTGCTGCGTCCGCCACCGCTGCCCCAGCCGCCGCTGCTGCTGCCGCCACCGCTGCTTCCACCGCTGCTGCTCCCGCCACCGCTGCTTCCACCGCTGCTGCTCCCGCGTCCGCCACCGCTGCCCCAGCCGCCACTGCTGCTCCCGTTGCTGCTGTTTCCGCGGTCGTTGTCGTTGTCGCGATTGCCTCGGCCATTGCCACCACCGGAGCTGCCGCCACCGTCTCTACTTGCGGCAGCCCCGCCGTGGCTTCACAGGGGTGCAGTGCTTCGGGACGCAGCTCCACGGTGTGCCCAGAGGTCAA
>NZ_JABUMU010000003.1:0-637313 GCF_013336625.1 Myxococcus sp. CA033
GCCCCGGTCTCGGCGGGTCATCCCGCCCCGCCGAGACACCCTCCTCCGAGACAGAGCGCTCCGAGCACCGCCCTGGCATGGCGGATGCTCTAGGCCTCCGTGTGACGCACGAAGGTCGCTCCCACTCCCTCCAAGGACTCCGGCACGACGCACTGCTCTCTTCTCGCGGCACTCGCGGTACGTTGTGAGTACTTCCTTCCGGTCCATGCGTATTCGACCCCTCCAAGGTGCATGGACCGGAATAGCCTCGACCTCCCGTGAAACTCGCTCGCAAGTTCACCCTCGCCCTCGTCCTGCTCGCCGTGGCTGTCATCGCCGGGCTGCAGGTCATCCAGGTTCGCCGTGAGCTGGAGCGCTCGGCGCTGGACATGCAACACGACCACCAGCTGCTCGGTCACACGCTCGCCGGAGCCATCGGCAAGGCGTGGCAGCTCGCCGGTGAGCGTGAAGCCCTCACCATCCTGAACCAGTCCAACAGCTACCAGGGGCAGGTCCACCTGCGCTGGGTCTGGCTGGATGGTGGCCCGGGGACTCCGTCGCTCGTCGGATTCCCGCCGCGCCTGCTGGCCACGCTGCGCCAGGGGAAGGACGGCTCCATGGTGGACCCGAGCCCGGACCCTGGCCTGCTGCACTCCTACACGCCGGTCTTCATCGGCCGGGGCCAGCGCTTTGGCGCCATCGAAATCACCGAGTCGCTGGGCGAGGAGCGCCAGCACGTCTTCGTCACGGTGGTGGGCACCATCGTCGCCACCGGCACCATCACCTTCGCCTTCTTCATCGCCGCCATGGCCATGGGCCGCAAGCTCGTCGGCGAGCCCGTGGACGAGCTGGTCCAACTGGCGAACCGCTTCGGTCAGGGCGACTTGACGGCCCGCGTGCGGCTGCCGACCCGGCGCCGGGGTGATGAAATCACCATGCTGGCCAACGCGATGAACCGCATGGGCGAGCAGTTGGAGGAGACGCGCTCCCGCCTGTCCTCGGAGACTGTCGCGCGCCTGTCCGCGGTGGAGCACCTGCGCCACGCGGACCGGCTCACCACCGTGGGCAAGCTCGCCTCCGGCGTGGCGCACGAGCTGGGCACGCCACTCAACGTGGTGATGGGCCGCTCGAAGATGATTTCCTCGGGCGAAGCGGAGGGCGAGGAGGTGGGCGAGTGCGCTCGCATCATCAGCCAGCAGGCCCAGCACATGACGGGCATCATCCGGCAGTTGCTCGACTTCGCGCGGCGCCGCGCGCCCCACCGGGCCCCGGAGGACGTGCGGGAGCTGGTGGACCGCTCGCTGTCGCTGCTCAAGCCCATGGCCTCCAAGAAGAGCATCACCCTGGTGGACGACGTGCCCCCGGGTGTCATGCTGGAGGCCGATGGAGGACAGGTGCAGCAGGTGCTGACGAACCTGGTGATGAACGCGCTGCAGGCGATGAACAAGCCCGGAACGGTGCGCATCCACGCGACGCGCACCCGCGCCACACCGCCCACTGACGTGGGGGGCGCGGAGAGCAGCTACGTGCGGGTGGACGTGGAGGACCAGGGCGGCGGAATCCCCCCGGACGTGCTGGGCCATGTCTTCGAGCCCTTCTTCACCACGAAGGACGTGGGCGAGGGCACGGGGCTGGGGCTGTCCGTCTCGTATGGTCTTGTCAGAGACCATGGCGGCTGGATTGCCGTGCGCAGCGAGCTGGGACGCGGTAGCTGCTTCTCCATCTACCTGCCGAGCGGAGGGGACACATGCCAGGCCGCGTCCTGATGGTCGAGGACGAGCGCGAGATGCGCGCCATGTTGGAGAAGGGGTTGACCCGTCGGGGCTACACGCCCGTGGCGCTCGGGTCCGCCGACGAGGCGCTGGCGCGACTGTCCGGCGAGGACTTCGACGTGGTGTTGACGGACCTGCGCATGCCCGGGATGGATGGGCTGGCGCTGTGCGAGCGCATCGTCCTCAACCGGCCGGACATCCCCGTCATCGTGTTGACGGCGTTCGGGAGCCTGGAGACGGCCGTCGCCGCCATCCGCGCGGGGGCGTACGACTTCGTCACCAAGCCCATCGACCTGGACGCGCTGGTGCTGGTGCTGGAGCGCGCGGTGCAGCACCGGGCCCTGCGCGACGAGGTGCGCCGGCTGCGGCAGGAGCTGGGACGGCAGCAGGACAGCGGCGCGGTGGTGGGCGAGAGCCCCGCCATGCAGCAGGCCTATGCGCTCATCGACCGGGTGGCGGACCTGGACTCCACGGTGCTGATTACCGGCGAGAGCGGCACGGGCAAGGAAGTGGCCGCGCGCGCGGTGCACACGCGGGGGCGTCGCTCGGCGGGGCCGTTCGTGGCGCTCAACTGCGCGGCGATGCCGGAGGCGCTGCTGGAGAGCGAGCTGTTCGGCCACGCCAAGGGCGCCTTCACGGACGCCAAGGCGACGCGCACGGGCCTCTTCGTCCAGGCCAATGGCGGCACGCTGTTCCTGGATGAAGTGGGCGAGCTTCCGCTCACGCTCCAGCCCAAGCTCTTGCGCGCGCTCCAGGAGCGAGTGGTGCGGCCGGTGGGTGGGGACACGGAGGTGCCGTTCGACGCGCGCATCGTGGCGGCGACGAATCGGGACTTGGAGCTGGCGGTGGAGGAGGGCCGGTTCCGCGAGGACCTGTACTACCGGCTCAACGTCATCGGCGTGGAGCTGCCTCCGCTGCGGGCGCGGGGCAATGACGTGCTGCTGTTGTCGCAGCGTTTCATCGAGCAGTTCGCGGCGCGCAACAACAAGCGCGTGGTGGGACTGTCACCGGCGGCGGCGCAGCGGCTGTTGGCCTATGGGTGGCCGGGGAATGTGCGGGAGCTGCAGAACTGCATGGAGCGCGCGGTGGCGCTCACGTCGTTCGAGCAGCTCACGGTGGATGACCTGCCCGAGCGCATCCGGAACTACAGCCAGCCGAAGGTGGTGCCGGAGAACACGGACCCGTCGGAGCTGGTGACGCTGGAAGAGCTGGAGCGGCGCTACATCCACCGCGTGCTGGAGGCGGTGGGTGGCAGTCGGACGCTGGCGGCGCGCATCCTCGGCGTGGACCGGAAGACGCTGTACCGGAAGCTGGAGCGCGACGACGAGGCGAAGAAGCCCTGAGCGTCAGTCGACGGTTTCCAGGCGCACTTCGAAGAGCTTCGGCCAGAGCTTGCCGGTCATCAGCATGCGGCCGGTGCCGGGCTCCACGGCGATGCCGTTGAGGACGGCCTCGCGGCTGTTCAGCTGGGGGGACACGGCGCGCGTCAGGGCGGAGGCGTCGATGATGGCGGTGACGTGGCCCGTGGTGGGGTCTATTTCGAGCACGCTCGAGGAGTGCCAGACGTTGGCGTAGATGACGCCGTTGGCGCACTCGAGTTCGTTGAGCTGGTCCTGGGGGAGGCCTTGCAGGGTGACTTCCACGGAGCCCACGGGCTCGAAGGTGTCGGGTGCGTGGAAGGTCAGCATGGAGGTGCCGTCGCTGCGGACCAGGCGGCCCTGCCAGTAACACAGGCCCCAGCCGTCACCGGAGTAACGCGTGGTGCGCTCGCGCGTGGGAGGAAGGCCGCTCCAGGTGTAGAGCAGACCCTCGGTCCAGGTGAGCTGGTAGAGGCGCTCGCCGTCGCTGGCGAGGCCCTCCGTGAAGATGTTGCCCAGCGGCTCCATCCACAGCGGCGTGGCGGACTCCAGGGAGAGTTCGCGCAGCGTGCCCTGATTGCCGGTGCTTTCAAACAAGCGGCCCTGGTGGAAGACGAGGCCCTGCGTGAAGGCGTCCGTCGAGTGCGGATACTCCTGGACGATGTGCGCGACCTTCCGCGTCGGCGCGCCCTCGGGGGTGATGCGCCGCTGCGCGGGGCCACAGCTACAGCCGTTGCCCAGCCCCATGCCCAGGACACAGAGCGCCGACACCCACGCCGTTTGATGGACTCGCATCGAGGGAGCCACGGAAGCAGGAAACGAAGGCCGGCACAACACGCGCGCGGAGCCCCTGTTCACGAAGGTCAAGGAACTGAGCGACCACCAATCTCCGGGAACCGTTCATAGGTCCGCAGGAGCACGTCCAGATGGGCGGGGTCATCCAGGTCGAGCGGCGCGTCCGTGAGCTGTACGACCCACCCGCCCGATGGAGTTCCACGCGCTCGCGTGAGCAGTTCGGCGTCGCGCGAGGCATCCGGAAACCCGATGGCTCGGGCAGCAGCAGCCGACCAATAGTTCAGCCACCCCAAGCGATGGGGAATCTCCGGCGAGCGGATTCTCTCAGGGAATTTGAGTACTGGGAGCCCTCGGGGCGGAACCCCAGGCTTGTGCACCGGGTCAACCGTCTGCCCAGCGATCTGCGCCGCCGCTTTGGACGGCGTCGCATGCCCCCAGTACGCGCGGGCGCCCTCCGCCACGCCTTCAAGCACACCCGGCGCCACCGCGGTCATGGCCTCATCCAGCGGCAGCTTTGCATGGACATCGAGCATCGGCTGACCGCCCGGCGCCTGACTCCCAGGTGTTTGCAGTCCATGAACCATCACGGGGTAGCGCTCGTCACCGTTGCACACGAGAGGGAATCCCCCGTCCCTCATCTCCTCAGCGAGCCATGTGTCGCGCGCAGGCAAGGCGATGGGGTGCCCGTCTTCGGAGACCTTCCACTCCAGACGCAAGCCGAGCAGAGCCCGTTCCATGCCTTGGATGACCGCGAGCACGCGGCCGTCACTGTTCGTGAGCGCTGGCGCGTAGACGGCGATGCCGAGCCTTCTTCGAGTTGTCACCGCTTGCATCCCGTGACGACGATGTTGAGAGTTGCTTCTTCTTCCACCAGTGCTTCCTTGTGGGCTTCGGTGCTCACCCCAACCACGAAGCCATATCCGCACTCGGTCGCGATGCTTCGCTCTTCTCGCATCGTCGCCACCTGCTGCCGGACCACCTGCCCCTGAAGGAAATCAGAGTACGTGTCGAATTGGTCGGTCTTGATTTCCCACAGCACACGCACGCCGACCTGCAGCGCGTCGAAGCGCTTGCCCTTCACGAGCACGTCCTTGCCGGGGAAACGGTTCGGAGGGAACTGGTCGGCGCACCTGTCATGCGCTGCATCTCCGCCAAGGTGCGGCACCGGGACGGGCTCGCACCGGGGGTGGCGCTCTTTCTCAGGGGAATCGGGCGGTGTTGGAGAAAACCAGTCCTGCCCTGCTGGCTCGGGTTGGGGCTTTCGATTCGAGGAGGACTCCCGCGAGGCGGGCTTCGCGAGGAGTGTGACCTCTTCCTCCTCGGGGCGACTCCCGCTCAGGGCATATGCATCCAGCGCCTCTTTGATGGCGACTCCCACCACCAAGACGCCAACGACAAGCACAGCACCCGCGATGATTTCCGGCGCCGCAAGGACACAGAGTCCGGTTCCCATGACAGCCATGCCCACCGAGGCAACGGAGCACCTGCCCGTGGGGTCATTGAACCGGACCCGATCATGGTCGAGTGCCTGGAAGCACCGCTCCGCCAGTACGGGCCATGGCTGGGAGGCCTGATGGACGGCGCACTTTCCTCCGTCCGTCCACGGCAGATTTGCCGCTCTCTGGAGATTGGCGACCCGCCGGCTCGGGGGCACGCGCGCTCCTGGACCCGGTGCCGACGTCGCACACGCCGAGAAGAAGAGCAGGAGCACAGCGCACCCGAGGAATCGCATCGCCACATCCTCGCGGACCTTCGCTAGCGGATGCCAGCCCCGCGAGCTGAGAGTCCTCCTTCACCCCTCCTGTCGTCGCCGTCCCAGTCGCGCTCGCAGCTCCGACAGGTGGCCACGGTGCTGCGAAAGCTCGTGCCCCAGCAGCATCACCACCGCCACCGCGAAGGGCAGCAGGTAGTAGACGATGCGGTACACCACGAGCGTGCCGAGCAGCATCGACGCCGGCACCTCCGGCGTCAGCGCCGCCAGGATGATGGAGTCGAACACGCCCAGCCCGCCGGGCACCTGACTCGCGATGCCCACGAGCTGCGCCACCGCGAACAACGCCACCATGCTCGGCGGCGAAATCCCCACCCCTGACGGCAACAACACCCACAACACCATCGCCGCCAGCGACCAGTCCAGGCACGACACCACGAGCTGCTCCAACGCCTGCCTCAGCGTGGGCAACGACACCTTCAGATGCAGGCGCTCCACCTTCAGCGTCCGCCGCATCCGCGCGCACAGCACCAGGTAGCCCAGCAACACCCCGAGCAGGGAGAAGCCCAGCCCCCGCGCCACCCCGGGCGAGAGCGACAGCGACGCCATGGCTCCCTGCCCCGCATCCACCACCAGCGCCACACCCGCCACCGCCAACAACCCCACCCAGAACGTCAGCGCGTTGAACGTCCCCACCTGCGCCACATCCAGCGCCGTCAACCCCCGCGCCGAATACAGCCGGTAGCGAACGCCCCCTCCCGTGAGGAACGACATGCCGATGTTGTGGCCAAACGCATAGCCCACGAAGGCCGTGAACCCCACCTGCCGATAGGGCAGCCTGCGCCCCAAGTGCTTCAGCGCCAGCACGTCATAGAGCGTCAGCGCCAGGTAGTTGCACGCCGCGCACACCACCGCCAACGCGATGCGCTCGCGAGGAATCGACGACAGCCCCCGGGCCACGTCCACCCCTCGCAACTCATGCAGCTCGTGGCGCATCACGATGAACGCCAGCGCCAGCAGCACCAGGGGGAGCAAGGCGAGGAGCGCTCGCCTCAACGCGGTTCGGGAGAGCACCCTTCGAGAGTGCACACCTGCTTCCATCCCCGCCCGCTTCAGGCAGGCAGGCGCTCAGCGGACCGGCGGAACGAGCGCCTCCGCCGTGGCGCACAAGTCCTCCATCGCGAAGGGCTTGTCCAACACACGCGCCGCGCCCAACAGCTCCGCGTCCCGATGCAGCTGCGCATCTCCAAACGCGGTGATGAGGATGACCGGCGTCGTCCAGCCCTCGCGCCGCAGCCGCGCCACCACCTCCAGCCCCGAGTACCCGGGCATGCGCACGTCGGTGATGATGAGGTCCGGCACCTGCGTCTGGTCCGCGAGCAGGCCATCGATGATGGCCTTCACCAGCCCAGGCCCGTCCGCCGCCTCCACCACCTCATAACCCTGGCGCTTGAGCGCCCTGCGCAACAACGCGCGCATCTCCGGCTGGTCCTCCGCGACGAGCACTCGCGGGCGCTGCCCTCGCTCCGGATCCAGGAGCGGCCACGGCCGCGCTCCTGATTGCTGCTCCTGCTCTTCGTCTGGCCCCATCAAAGGTCGACTCCTTCCAGCGTGGTGGGCTGCCCACCCTCCCTCCAACCTCCACGATGAAGGCCGGAACGTGGGTGCGAGCGGGCCCGGGCAGAGCATTCGACGTGCCACTTCATTCCCCAGGAGAAGGAGGCACTTCGCCCCGGGGACATTTGCCCCGGGCGGGGCACATTGCCCCGCGCTTCCTGCCCCGCTGCCCCCACCCTCAGAGGAGGGCCCCCCGCGCGGAGCCCTGGCCCGGCACGTGCACAGGTGTCTGGCATCGGTTCGGATGTGGGGACTCGCGGAACGAGCCCCGAGCAATGGCAGCCGTCGGGAGTCGGGGGACGACCAGCGGCACACCTTTCCACCTCCAGGGGGAGCCGCTCCGCGTCCTCCCCACGTCCGGGCCGATTCTCAAACACTCTTTCCTGGCCGGAACGCCTCCGGCCTCACGGAGAACGAACGATGGCCTGCTCGCTCCCCTCTCGCCGTTTCCTCGGTGCCCTGGCCCTCCTGCCCGCCGCGACGCTGGGCTTCGCGTGCGGACAGGCCCAGGCCCTGGGTGCCTCCAATTCCTCTCAAGCGACCGCCACGGTCGCCGCCACCGCGACGGCCGCCGCCGCGACACCTTCCGGCGCGCCCGTGCAGCCCGCGCGCTTCAATCCCGCGACGTCCGGCACCGTCACCTCGCTGGCGCCACTCGTCGACTCGGTGAAGGGCTCCGTCGTCTATGTCGAAGTGCAGGCCCGCCCCAAGCGCATGTCCGGTATGCAGGGCCTGCCTCCGGGCTTCGCGGAGCGCTTCGGCATGCCGCCGGGCATGCAGGGCAATCCGCAGCCGCGCCAGGGCCTGGGCTCGGGCTTCATCATCGACGCGACGGGCACCGTCCTCACCAACAACCATGTGGTGGAGGGCGCGGACGCGGTGCGCGTGAAGCTGGAGGATGGCCGCTCGTTCGACGCGGAGGTGCTGGGCAGAGACCCGCTCACCGACGTCGCGCTGCTCAAGCTCAAGGGCGCGCCGAACAACCTGCCCTTCGTGCCGCTGGGTGACTCGGACGCGGTGCGCGTGGGCGACGCGGTGATGGCCATCGGCAACCCGTTCGGCCTGGACTCCAGCGTCAGCGCCGGCATCCTCTCCGCGCGCGCTCGCGACATCCACTCCGGCCCCTATGACGACTTCCTCCAGACGGACGCCGCCATCAACCCCGGCAACTCCGGCGGCCCGCTCTTCAACATGAAGGGCGAAGTGGTGGGCATGAACACCGCCATCATCGGCGGCGCCAGCGGCATCGGCTTCGCGGTGCCCAGCAACCTCATCCGCGCGCTGTTGCCCCAGCTCCAGGAGACGGGCGCGGTGCGCCGTGGCTACCTGGGCCTGGCCATCCAGGACCTCACGCCGGAATTGGCGCGCGCGCTCAAGGTCGACGCGGCCAAGGGCGCCGTCGTGTCCGGCATCAGCCGAGGGGGCCCTGGCGACCGCGCGGGCCTCAAGGAAGAGGACATCATCACCTCCGTCGGTGGCCGCGCGGTGGAGTCCGCCGGAACGCTCACCCGCGCCGTGGCGCTGCTCAAGCCCGACAGCCGCGTGAAGGTGGAGCTGGTGCGCGGTGGCAAGCCCCTGTCGCTGGAGGTGACGCTCGGAACGCGTCCGGCCCAGCGCGGCGAGGAGGAAGTCACGCCGCGCAACTTCACCGCTCCCGCCACGCGCAAGCTGGGCATCAGCCTGCGTGACGCGGAAGGCGGCGGCGCTCAAATCATGGAAGTGGAGCCCGGCAGCCCCGCCGAGCGCGCGGGCCTGATGCCCGGCATGGTGCTGGTGCAGGTGGGTGACGACAAGGTGTCCAGCGCGTCTGACGCGGCCAACACCCTGTCCTCTGTGAAGTCGGGCGCCGCGCTCCTGTTGCGCGTGCGAGCCCCGGACTCGGAATCCACGGTGCTTCGCGCCCTGGAAATTCCGTAGTCCCTCACGGTGTCCGGCGGGCCTTCCCTCCCACCCGCCGGACGCCGCTGAGGTTTTCTAGAGCGAGACGATGGGCTTGAAGCCGCCGTACATCATCCGCTTCATGTCGAAGGGCATGCTCTGCATGCCACTCAGGCGGGGGTCCTTCATGACCAGCTTGTTGATGCGATTACGGTCGGCCTTCGACGCATAGACGATGAAGGAGAACACCACCGTCTCCCCGGGCTTGCGCTTCACGCTCTTGGCGAACAGGGCGAGCGGGGCTTCGGCGATGTCATCGGCGACGCACTCGGTGTACTGGAGCGCGCCGTGCTCGCGCCAGATCTTGCCGGCCTTGCGCGCAATCTTGCGGTAGGCGGCGAGGTTCTTCGTGGGCATTGGCAGGACGAATCCATCGACGTAGGGCATGACAACCTCCAGGAACGAGAAGAGCGGCCAGTCAAACACGCCGCTCCTCGCGCCACGGGAAGCATCCCTTCATCACGACAAGATTCCGACACCTCGGCGCGACGCGCTCACGTCCCCGGGCGGAAGCGCAGGGCGCTCCAGACCGTGTCGATGGCCACCTGCCGCACGGCCTGGATTCCCTCCTGCTCCAGGCGCCTGGCGAGGATGTCCCGGTTGAGGTCCGTGTCGAGCTGCCCCGCCTTTGGATGCGCCACCCACGCGACGCGGTCCTCCTCGGGGAAGGCGGCATGACAGCATCGCCACCCGGGCGGGGCAATGAACGTGCGTTCGCGCCAGCAAGAGGCCCTGGAGTCCAGGTGATGCGAGACCGACCCCCGGGGTTTCCAGGGGGTGTCCTGAATCCCCATTGCATTTGGCGTAGAGTTGCCGCGTGCCGCGGTGCCAGACATGTGGGCGGCGCTGGGAAGGCTCCCACGCGCCGTGCCCGCCGAACTCACCTGTCGACGGGGCGGGACGTGCGTCGTCCGCCGAGCCCCCTCCACCACTCATCCCCGGCTACCTCGTCGAAGGGGTGCTGGCGCGCGGCGGCTTCGGCGTGCTGCTGGGCGCCCGGCGTGAGACGGACCAGCAACGCGTGGCCATCAAGCTGGCCCGCACCGGCAATGCCCTGGCCCGCGCGCAGCTCGTCCGGGAGTCGGAGGCGCTGCGCACCCTGGGGCCGCCCACCGTGCCCGCGCTGTACGAGGTGGGCGTGCTCTCCGGAGGCATTCGCTTCCTCGTCATGGAGCACGTCCCGCTGCCCACCCTGGCGGAGCGGCTGGCGCGCGCCGCGGGGCCCGTGCCGGCCCAGGAGCTGGCCGCCCTGGCCCTGTCCGTGGCGGACACGGTGGCCCACGTCCACGCACGAGGGCTGGCGCACTGCGACTTGAAGCCCGAGCACCTCTTCCTGAACGAGGACGGCGGCGGGCAGGTGCGCGTCTTCGACTTCGGCCTGGTGCGCGGAACCTCTCCCCTGGAGGGCTCGGCCCTGCCCGGTGAGGGCGCGACGACGAGCGACTCGTCTGGCTTCGCCGGCACCGCGGAGTACATGGCGCCGGAGCAGTGCGCGGGCAACTCGGACGTGGACGCGCGCACGGACGTGTACGCGCTGGGCGTGCTGCTCTACGAGATGCTCACCGGTCGGCCGCCCTTCTTCGGCCCCACGCCGGACGTGCTCCAGGCACACCTGGCCCTGCGCCCGCCTCCACCCTCCGACTTCGCGCCCGTGCCTCCGGCGCTGGAGGAAGTCGTACTGCGGTGTCTGGCCAAGGAGCGCGCGCGCAGGCCGGAGGACGCCACGGCGCTCGGCACCGCGCTGCGCGAGGCCTTCACCCACGCGCACCGTCCCCACGAGCCCGTCACGCCCCGGCCCACCGCGCCCGGTGAGCCTCGGCCCGCGCAGGTGCGCCGCTCGGTCGCCGTGCTCTTCCTGACGTCTCGCGCCAACCCCGTCAGCCTGCAGAAGGGGCTCGCTTCCTACGGTGGGCATCTGGCCTTCACGGATGGGCCGCGCATCGCCGCCGTGTTCGACCCGGACGTGGGAGAAAATCCCGTGCGCCGGGCCATGCGCGCAGCGGAGGGACTGGCCGACCGGGGACTGGCCGCGAGCGCCCTGGTGGACGTGTCCGCCGTCACCGTCCAGCGCCGTCCCACCGGCACCCCTCGCTACCTGGGCGCCATCCTCTCCCGCGCGGACCGCTACCCCATTGGCCCGGAGACCCACGGGCTCCTGCTGTCTCCCGCCGCCGCGGAGGCCGTGCCGGAGGTGCCCTGCACGGAGGTGCCCGGCCATCCCGGACTGCTGCGTCCCGCGTCCCCTGGCGCCGCGCCTCGCCCAGACATCACCGTGCTCCAGTTGGGCAGCGAGGTGCTCGTCGGCCGCGAGGCGGAGCTGACCTCGCTGTTGGACAGCGCCCGCGCGGCGGTGGGCGAAGCGGCGCCGACGCTGGTCACCGTGATGGGCGAGCGAGGGCTGGGCAAGAGCCACCTCGCCGCGGCGCTCGCTCGCGAACTCCAGATGCAGTTGCCACTGACTCGCATCTACACCACGCGCTCACGCGAGCCGGTCCAGGGCGACCCGGACGGTACGCTGCGCACGCTCCTGCGCTGCGCGCTCAACGCCTTCGAGAGCGACAACACGGACACGGAGGAGCAGGGCCGCGCGTCCATCATGCAGCGGCTGGGGCCCACGCTCGGCACGGAGCTGTGGCCGGGCGTGGCCGCGACGCTGGGGTGGTATGCGCCGGGCGGGCCGGAGCTGCAGAGCTGGGCGGCGGCGCCGGGTGCGCTGCGTTCCCTGGCCATGCGCGCCACGGGTGAGCTGTTGGCCGCCACCGCCCGCGAGCGCTCGCTGTGTCTGGTCATCGACGACGCGCACTTCGCGGAGGAGACGGCGCTGGATGCGCTGGAGTACGCGTGTCTCGCCGAGGCGAGCGTCCCCATCTGGGTGTGTGTGCTGGCGCGCCCGGGGTTCGAGAAGAGCCGGCCACTGTGGGGCACTCGCGCGGCCCGACAGTCCACGGTGACCCTGCGCGCGCTGGGGGCGGAGCAGGCGCAGGAGCTGTGCCGCATGCTCCTCAAGCCGGTGGAGAACGTGCCGGCGCAGGCGGTGGACCGCATCGTCGAGCGCGCCCAGCACGTGCCGCTCTACATGGTGGAGCTGGTGCGCGGCCTCAAGCGCCAGGGACTGGTGCGCCAGCGCGCTCCGGGCGGGAGCTGGTACCTCGTCACGGACGGCGTGGAGAAGGTGCCCGAGCTGCGGCTCGTGGAGTGGCTGGCGGACCGCGAGCTGGGGGCGCTGCCGCCGACGCTCGCCGCGCATGCCCGGCTGTGCGCCCTGCTGGGCACGGACTTCACCGCCGCCACGGCGGAGGGCGTGGTGCGGGAGCTGGAGCGCGACGGCGCGGCCGGTGGCTTCCCGCTGGATGCGGGCCATGCGACTCGCAGGTTGCTGGACTCCGGACTGCTGGTGTCCCACCGCCTGGAAGGACTGAGCTTCCGCAACGAGCTTCTGCGCGACGCGGTCGCCGCCACCCTCCCCGCCGCCGAACGCCAGCGCATCCACCGCGCCGCGTACCGCTACTTCCTGGGCCCCACCGGGGCCAGCGAGCGGCAGCGCCTGCCTCGGCTGGCCCTGCATGCCGCCGCCGCGGACCTGCGCGACGAGGCCGCCGCGCTCTCCATCGACCTGGCCGAGTCCGCGCGCGGACGCCACGCGTTCCTCGACGCGGAGGCCATGTACACGCGCGCGTTGGATTTGCTGGAGAGCACGGACGAGCTGCGCTGCCTCACCGCGCTGCGAGGGCGCGGGCTGATGCGCATCCGCATCGGTCGGTATGACGACTCGCTGGCGGACTTCGCCGCCGCTCGGGAGCGGGCCCAACGATTGGGTGACACTCGCACGGAGGTGGAGCTGCTCCTCGACGAGGCCATGGCGCTGGACTGGGTGAATGACTATCCCGCCAGCGAGGCTCGCGCGCTGGAGGCACAGGCGAAGGCGGCCCGTGTGGGCTCGGCCTATGTGCAGGGCCGGCTGCTCCTGGCGGTGGGCCGCGCGCTGTTCCGCAAGGGCGAGTGGCAGGAAGCCCGCGAGCCCCTGGAGGCGGCGGCGGAGATTGCCCGGCGCCTGGGCGACGCGGGCTATGAGACGCAGGTGGTGTCCCAGTTGCTGCTGGCGGTGATGCTCCCCAATCTGGGCGACATCGACGAGACGGACCGGGTGCTGTCGGAGGTCGTCGCCGCGTGCACCGAGCGTGGAGACCTGTTCCATCTGGGCAGCGCCATCAACAACCGCCGCAACCTGTGGGTGGCTCGCAGGGATTTGGCCAACGCGTTGAAGGACCAGGAGCGCTTCATGCACCTGGGACGCGAGCTGGGCATGGTGGGCTGGGAGTACTTCGCCGAGCACAACCTGGGTGAGCTGCACTACCAGGCGGGTGACGTCGACGCGGCCACGCCCCACATCACCCGGGCCATCACGCTGGAGCGCCGGCACCCGGAGGTGGCGCCACGTCCGTGGGCCCTGCTGCTCCAGGCGCGCACCATGGCGTGGCTGGGACGGCAGGCGAGGGCCCGCGAGTTGCTCGCGCAGGTGCGGCAGGTGTTGTCGGAGGGCCGCAATGGGGTGGAGCTGAGCCCATCGGAGGAGGTGCTCTTCGCCATGGTGGAGCTGGCCACGCGCGACGCCACGGCAGAGGCATGGCACACGCTGCGGGAGTGGTCCGCCCAGGTGTCCGTGGAGCAGGAGCCGCTCGAGGTGCTGGAGATGATGGGGCTGGCGGCGCTGCGCCGGGGTGAGCGAGAGGAAGCCATCCGCATCCTGACCGACGCGCTCCAGCTCGCCTCGCGGCTGCCCAATCTCATGGAAGCGCGCATCCGCCGCTCGCTGGAGCGTGCTCGGGACAACGCCCCTCCAACGTGAAGTGCCCGCTACGCCATGAGGCCCAGCAGCTTGAGCGCGCCGATGAGCACGCCCACGAGCGACTCCGCGGCAATCGCGCCCGCTGCCAGCGCGGGCACATTGCGCCCCGTCGCGTGCGGCCAACGCCACCGCGCCACCGCCGCCATCGCTCCACCCAGGCACAGCGTCACCGCGAAGTAGGCGGGCAGGATGAAGCCGATTCCCATCGCCACCGGTGAAGGCATCCACCGCGCCGCCCGACCTCGCGCCAACAGCGTCAAAAGCGCGCCGACACCCGCCGCCACGCCACCCGCCAGCGCCGCGTTCGGCGGCAGACCCGCGAGCCCCTTCACCGCCAGCTCCGCCACCGCGCGGAACTGATGTGAGAACGGCGCGGGCAACGCCTCCGAGCCCAATCCATACGCTCGCGTCAGCAGCAGATACGCCGGAACGCTCACCAGCGAACCCGCCAGCACTCCCACCAACTGCGCCCCGAGCATCCTCCGTGGCGAGGCCCCCAGCAGGTGCCCAGCCTTGAGCGCCCACATGCTCACGCCCGTCTGCGCCGCCGCCCCGGACACCACACCGCCCACCGCGATGTTCGGCGCCACCGCCCCAGGCAGCAGCACCCCGGCCGCCACCTGCGAGAGCTGCCCCACCTGCGTCACCGGCGACACATCCACCTGTCCCGCGCCACGCGCGCACACCGCGCACAGCGGCAGCAACACCACCAGCGCCAGCAACACCTGCGGCACGCTCATCCCAAACATGCCCACGCCCAGCGCCAGCGTCACCACCGCCGCCGCGCCGCCGCACAGCCACGCCCACCGAGGGAGCGTTCCACCCCGCTTCAGTGAGCCCAAATCCTTCGCAGCGCCCCAAAAGTCCCGAGCCTGCGCCGCGAGCGACACCACCGCCGAGCCCACCAGCAACCCCACGCCCGGCCACGTGAGCCAGCCAAGCAGGGAGTCATAGGTCGCGTCCTTCACCGCGCCTGTATTCAAGAGCCACGGCGCGAGCACGCCCCACCCCACCAGCGCCCCGGCCAGCATGCTCAAGCCCAGGTGCAGCCCCGCCATCATCCCCACCGCGAGCAGCATGGGACTCCACGCCAGCCCCCACGTCAGCGACGCGGTCGACACCCCGCCCACCGAGCCCGGCGCCGCCACCATTCCGGGCAGCTTCTGGAGCACATCGCGCACCGCCGTGATTGCCGCGGACACCCCCGCCGCCACCGCCAACCATACCCCGCGCCCGCGATTCTCCTCGGGCGCCGAGGCATGCATCGCGGTGATGAGCTCCGCCGTGGTGATGCCGGTGGGAAAGGCCAGCGCCTCTTCCTCCATCAACCGCCGCCGCAACAGGTGCGCCGCCAGCACGCCTAGCACCCCCAGCGCCACGCTCCACACCGCCACTCCCACGCCGGGCACGTCCAACCCCAGCAGCATCAGCGCGGGCAAAGGCCCCAGGAGCCCCGCGGCCGCCGGCATCGCGCCCACCGACACCGCTGTCACCTGCGTGAGGTTGTTCTCCAGCGGCGTGTACGGCGAGCCGCGCCTGCGTGACACCGCCGCGAGACCACCGAAGCCCAACACCGCCGCCGTGACGGAGCCGCTCTCCCACCAGCCCAGCTTCAACCCCATGGACACGTTGGTGACGGCCAGGAGCGCGCCGACGACGAGCCCCATCCCCAGCGCACGCGCGGTCCCCTCCCTCGGCTCGCGGACAGGGGACGGTGCTTCATCGGAGACCACCGCCAGACGCGTCTCGCCGGCGACCTCGGGAACAACAGGAGTGGAGGACACGATGGGCTCCAGGGGGCTGCTCATCTGCCCGCCTCCGCTGAACGACCCACCAACTCCCGGAGCTGGGTGAGGTCCAACGGCTTGGAGATTTTCAGGTTGGGCACGTCGCGCAGGAAGGACACCGTGCGCGGGGTGAAGGCGCCGCCCGTCATGAACACCATGCGGCCCGCCTGCTCCGGCACGCTGCGCCCCAGCTCGTGGTACAGGTCCATGCCCGTCATCCCCGGCATCATCACATCGCAGAGGATGAGGTCGAAGCGGCTGCCCTCGTTGAGCAACCTCAGCGCCGCCTGCGCGCTGTTCGCCGTGGCGACCTCATGGTCCGCCGCCAGCGAGCGCTGGAGCGCCAACGTCACGTTCGGCTCGTCATCCACGACGAGGATGCGCGCCCGCGCATTGACGGCCACCACCGCCGTCAGCCTCGGCAACACCTCCAGCTCCCGCGTCGCCGCGCGCAACACCACGCGGAAGGTGCTCCCCTTGCCCGGGTCGCTCTCCGCATGGATGGAGCCGCCCATCGACTCGATGATGCCGTGGCAGATGGACAGCCCCAACCCCGTGCCCACGCCCACGGGCTTCGTGGTGAAGAACGGGTCGAAGATGCGGTCCATCACCTCGGGCGACATCCCCATGCCCGTGTCCCGCACCTCCACCAGCACCCGGCCGCGGTCTCCCGCGCGGATGACGACGCGGATTTCATGCTCGTGCTCCGGCGAGCGGTCCTCCGGAATCGCCTGCGCCGCGTTCAGCAGCAGGTTGAGGAACACCTGGCACAGCCGCGACTCGCTGGCCTCCACCGGGGCCACCGGCTCGAACTCCGTCACCAGCCGCGCGCGGTGGCGGATGACGTTGTCCGCCATCTTGCACGCCAGCTCCACCGCGCGGCGCACGTCCACCGGCATCAGCCGCACTTCCTGCTCGCCGCGCGCGAAGACCTTCAAGTCGCGGACGATGGTGGCGATGCGCTCGGCGCCCTCGGTCGTCTCGCGCACCAACTGCTGGAGCGAGGCGATGGCCGCCGCGGGCACCTGGCTCTCCATCCGCTCCAGCCCCTCGCGCACCAGGTGCAGGTTGACGAGCATGTAGGCCAGCGGGTTGTTGATTTCGTGCGCCACGCCCGCGCCCAGCGTGCCCACCGACGCCAGCCGGTCCGCCACGACGAGGTGCGCCTGGAGCTGCTTTCGCTCCGACGTGTCGCGGTGGACCATGATGTTGGCGATGGTGCGCCCCTCGCTGTCGCGCAGCGGCACGACGACGGATTCGCACCAGCAGGTGGTGCCGTCGTGGCGCTTGAACTCCAGCTCCCCCGTCCACCGCCCCTGCTTCTCCAGCGCGGCGAGCACCATGCCGGTGAGCCGGTCCGGCTCCTCCGGATGCAGCACGCGGAAGAGCGTCTGCCCCAGCGCCTCCGTCTTGTTGCGGCCGAACATCCGCTCCGCGCTGGCGTTCCAGTCGATGATGCCGCCGCCCAAATCGGTAATCACCACGCCGTCGTAGATGCTCTCGAAGATGAGCGCCTGACGGTTCAGCTCCTGCTCGGCCTGCTTGCGCGCGGTGATGTCCATCACCGTGCCCGTCACCCGCGCCGGCATGCCCGACGCGTCGCACAGCACGTCACCCTTGCAGGAAATCCACCGCCACCCGCTGCCCTGCGGCTCGATGCGGTACTCCACATCCACCTGCGTCTTCTTCTCCAGCGCGGTGGACAGGGCCTCCCGCACGCGCGGCAGGTCGCCGGGGTGCACCACCTCCTCCAGCTCCATGGCGCGGCCGGACAGCTTTCCCACCGCCAGCCCCAACAGCCGGTCCACCTGCTCGCTCCACGTCACCCGGCCGCTCTGCGCGTTCCAATCCCAGATGCCCACGCGCGCGGCGGACAACGCCTGCCGCAGCTGCTCCTCACGCTGCTCCAGGAGCTCCCGCTTGGAGAAGCGGAACACCGTGACGGTGCCAATCTGGAGCCGGTCTCCCTCTTGAAGCTCCGCCGTGGCGATGGGAGTGCCGTTGAGCAGCGTGCCGTTGGTCGACTCCAAATCCGTGACGTGGCAGCCCCCGTCGAGCGCGCGGATGATGCGGGCATGCTTTCGCGAGACGCCGTGGTCGTCGATGCGCACCGTGGCTTCGGAGCCTCGGCCGATGATGTGCTCGCCGGGCTCCAGCCGGTACGCCTTGCCGATGGCCGCGGGCGTGGTGGTGCTGATGAGGATGAGGCAGGCACCCGTCGAGGAAGGCGGAGCCAGCGCCATGCCGGCGCAGGTCGTGAGGTCATCCAATGTCGTCATCAAGAGGCCCCCCGGCACCACGCGCCGCTTCCGTCCACCCGACCTGCCCCGACTCGCACGCGTGATGTCACGTCCCGAGAATCCAGCAGTCCCCAGCCACGGCGTCCAACCACCCGGGGTGTTGGGGCGTCCGAGCATTCGCAAGGCAACATCTGCCCCCGCGCACCCCACCCGAGGTGATGGGTGGTGAACGCATGGCGGGGATTGGCGCGACGCGGCGGTCGCTTCGGGCCCGGGGCATGCAGCAGGGCTCCAGGGTGGGTGGTAGGGTGCTGACCACACATGGCGGCCGACTCCGAGAGCACGTTCCGCATCCAGGCACGGGCGGATCTGCATGGCTCCGAGCGAGGTCGTGGCGATGCGGGCCGAGGTGAACGGGGCCCTGGCACGCTTGCGGGCGAGTACATCCTCAAGGCCCTGCTCGCCTCCGGTGGACACGGCAGCGTCTACGAAGCCGAGCACCGGATTCTGGGCCGCCGCGCCGCGGTGAAGGTGCTGCATCCGCACCTGGCGGATCAGGGCGAGATGCTCAAGCGCTTCGTGCGCGAGGCCCGCGTGGTTAACCAGATTCGCCACCCCAACATCGTGGATGTCTATGACTTCGGGCTGATGCCGGACGGCAGCCCCTACTACGTCATGGAGCTGCTCGCGGGCCGGACGCTGGGCCAGGTGGTGCAGGAGCGCGGCCGGCTCTCCGCGTCCCGCGCGCGCGCCTACCTGGAGCCCGTGTGCGGCGCGCTGGAGGCCGCGCACCGCGCCGGCGTCGTCCACCGCGACTTGAAGGCCAGCAACATCCTCGTCGTGGAGGAGGGCGAGAAGCCCCGGGTGAAGCTGCTCGACATCGGCATCGCCAAGCTGATGCACGCGGAGCCCTCGCAGGAGGGCCTCACCATCGCCGGCCAGCGGCTGGGCACCGCGCACGCCATGGCGCCCGAGCAGTTCCGCGGCTCCACCATTGGCCCGTACACGGACATCTACGCGCTGGGCGTGCTGCTGCACCAGTTGCTCACCGGCCGCTACCCGTTCCTCTGCGAGGACCGGATGGAGCTGGAGCGGCTGCACCTGGAGGCCCCCGCTCCCCGGCCCAGCGCCATCGCGCCGGTGTCCCCCGCCGTGGACGCGGTGGTGCTGCGCTGTCTGGAGAAGGACGCCAGCCGGCGCTTCAGCAGCGTGGGCGCCTTCCTCGCCTCGCTCGCCGACGCCGCGGAGGAGCCCGTGCAGCCCGCGAACCGCTCCCGGCTGGCGCTCGCCGTCCACGCGGAGGTGATGCTGCCCTCCGCCGCCCAGGACGACGACGCGATGTACGCCGTGCTCGCGGATGTGCTGGACGGACTCGAGCAGGGCCTGCGCGGCGGCGGCTTCCTGCTCGCGCTCCAGTCCGGCACCACCCTGCTGGCCGTGCGCCCCCTGGAGAACGGGGCGCCCACGCCGGAGCGCACCGCGTACCTGCGCGAGGCCGAGCGCTCCCTGCGCATCCTCCAGCAGGCCGCGCAGAAGCTCGCCGACCCCGTGGATGCCCGCGTCCACCTGTGCCTGCACCTGGGCCAGGCCGAGACGCGCGGCGACACCGGAGAGTCCGAAGTCGTGGGAGGCCCCGTCACCGACGTGGGCGCCTGGCGACTGCGCGGACCCGAGGGCTTCGCCCTCACCCCCGCGGCGGCCTTGTCCCTGGAATTCCCGGAACCAATCTAGGCCTCCCGGAAATCACAGACATCCGTTGATTCCATTTCATCCAGGACTGCCTGAGTCCTGGACCTTACAGCCTGACTGTTGTGATTCAGCTTCCATGGGAACATTATTTCCCATGCGGCATGCAAAAGCCTGAAACCCCGGCAAATCTTGTCGAACCCATCAGTTACAGCGGCATTCTTTGGGAGTGCTGAAACAGGTGGGCGGCAAGGTGGTCAGCGAACGCTGACTGCCACACACGGGGGAAAAGCATGCACCGCACACCAGCTTCGCCGTCGCGTCGTCACACCACCGCTCTCCAACTCCACGCCCGGGGATGGCTCGCGGGGCTCCTGAGTCTGGCGCTTGGAACAGGGGCCTGTGGCGTGGGGGTGGAACCGGTGGGGGATGACCTTGGACACCTGCGACAAAGCCAGGTGTCGACAAATGGCCTGTCGACAAATGGCCTGTCCACGAATGGCCTGTCGACAAATGGCCTGTCCACGAATGGCTTGTCCACGAATGGCCTGTCGACAAATGGCCTGTCCACGAATGGCTTCGTGACCTGGTTCAACCAGGATCCGGCGACGGCGGACTCGGTGATGGCCTACGTGGTGACGTGCGCGGTGCAGGCGGGGGTGGCGCGCCAGTTCACCAATCCGGTGACGGGAATCACACACATGTGGCTCGGAGCGCTGGGGCTGGCGCCGCGCTGGGCCTCGGGGCTGCCGGCGACGGAGGTGGAGCAGCAGGTGGTCTCCGCCTGCCTCGCGGCGCACGCGAACAAGTACGGCCTCCACGTGCCCATCTCCGTGCTGGGCCTCACCACGTCCGAAACGAACGCGCCCATCCCCTACACGGCGGAGGAGCTGGCCACGTACAACCAGCAGGAGGCGTGCTTCTTCGGCAACCTGTTCGACGGCACCGGCGTCTTCGCGGCCAATGACCAGCCCTACCTGTCCGCGGACAAGAGCACCCCGCGCACGTGTGGACTGGCGTCGGGCCCCACGCAGGCGTGCCCTCCCATCACCCACGTGGGCATGTGCGCCACGCTGTGCCAGCCCGCGGTCGTCGGCACCACGCCCCAGCCCTACTACGAGAGCTGCGCGTACAACGGGAAGTCGTACCGCCCCATCACCGCGCGGATTCGCTCGCAGGAAATCTATCGCTGCGGCGACGGCATCTGTCAGTTCACCGAGCGCTGCGGCACGGACACCACCGCGTTGAGCTGCCGCGCGGATTGTGGCACGTGCCCCTGAGGGCGGACCGTTGGTCTTCCACGACACAGTCCGCGCCGGCGTGTCGGGCCCCCCGGGCCCCCGCCGGTGGGGACGTCCCCCTGGGTGGTGTTAGTCTCTCCCCATTCCCGAGGTCGGGCCGGACACGGGAGGTGGCATGAACGGTCTTCACGTCCTGGACGCGCCCGAGGGCACGGACATCGCCGGTTACACGGTGGAAGGACTGCTGGGCGCGGGCGGCTGCGGCGTGGTGTATCGGGCCACTCGCGACGGACAGGCCGTGGCGCTCAAGCTCCAGTCGCTGGCGCAGTTGGGCGGCTGGGCCCGGCGCGAGGTGGCCATCCTGACGCGGCTGGCGCACCCCAACGTGGTGGGCTTCCGCGAAGGCGGCCTGTTCCCGCCGGAGGCGCCCGAGTGGCTCTATCTGGCGATGGAGTACGTGCGCGGGCGCCCGCTGGCCCAGTGGGTGGAAGAGGAGAACCCCGGGGCACGGAGCGCGGCGCGGCTGGCGCTGGGGATGGGGCGAGGACTGGAGGCCGCGCACGCGGCGCAGGTGCTCCACCGCGACATCAAGGAAGCCAACGTGGTGGTGCGCGAGGAGGACGGCACGCCGGTGTTGATGGACTTCGGCGTGGGGGACTACTCCGGAGCGCCCCGACTGCCGCGCGGCGTGCTGCCCCCCGGAACCCCGCGCTACCGCAGCCCGGAGGCCCTGGCCTTCCGCCGCGAGGGCCGCGACGGCGTGTACCCGGCCACCATCGCGGATGACCTGTATGCGCTCGGAGTCGTCCTCTACTGGATGCTCACCGCGCGCTACCCCTTCGAGCAGGTCGAGACACCCGAGGGAGAACTGGCCGTCATCCACCACCCTCCGGTGACGCCGTACGTGCTCAACCCCCGGGTGCCGTGGGAACTCAGCGAGCTGTGTCTGCGGCTGCTCTCCAAGCAGCCCTGGCGCCGGGGCACCGCGAGAACCTGGTGCGAGGCCCTGGAGACCGCGCTCGCCAGCGCCGACGCGGCGTGGGAGCAGCCGCTGTTCCCGGACGCCGCCGAGCTCCCACCCGACGGCCCAAGCCCGCGGACCCCGTCGCGAGGACGGCGCTCCAGCCACTCCGGGAGGCTGCCCGCGATTCAGACCGTCGAGCCCCTGGCCGAAGCGGAGCCGCCAAGACTCGTGGTCCGGGCGCGGCCGGTGACGCGGACGCGTCGCGCCATCGAGTTACCGCGCGCCCTGCTGGCACTGGGCGTGGGGGTCTGCCTGGTGGGCGGCGTGGGGTGGTGGGCGCGGCGCTGGCTGCCCTCGGTGCTCGCGGTGACGTTGAGCAGTCGCGCGCGAGCGCCGGAGCAGAGCGGGGCCTCCCATCCCCACCTCCGAGAAGCACCCACACCGGCGCGGTGACACGCGGACCTTCCACTCGCCAACGCTGTCGGAGTCCGCCGGGAGCGCGGGCGTCGACTAACCATCTGGACGGGCACCCACCCTCGCGCGGGCCGACATCGGCTCCTTGCCCGACACGGCCCGGCGGTGTTGACTGGGAAGGTCCGCTCCTCCTCCGCGCGCAGCACTCGGGACGGACACCTGACGCCGGGACCGCGACGTGATGACGCTACGAGCCAGGGTGCTGTTGATGTCAGCGGTGGCGCAACGGCGCGGCACGCTGCGCCGCGCCTTCCAGACTCGCGCGGGATTTCCACACGGAGCGGAGCGTCCAGGGACGGACCTCACCCGCGAGGCCGGCGAGTCGGGCAGGCGGTTGGAGGAGACGGTGCGGGAGCGGACCGCGGAGCTGGAGGCCGCCAACGCGAAGCTGTCCCGCAGCCTGGAGCAGCTGCACGCCACCCAGGCTCAGTTGCTCTTCGCGGACCGGCTCATCGCCCTGGGCCGCATCGCCGCGGGTGTCGGGCACGAAATCAACAACCCCCTCGCCTTCATCCTCAGCAACCTGGAGTACATCCACCAGGAGCTCCAGCAGAAGGAGCAGCTCCCCGAGCGCGAGCGCCAGGAGGTGCTGGAGGCGCTGGCGGAGACGCGCGACGGCGCCGAGCGCATCCGCCTCATCGTGCGTGATTTGCAGACGCTGTCGCGCTCGGAGGACGTGGGCAGCGGGCCCTCGGACGTGGGCGCGGTGGTGCGCACGGCGGCGAAGATGGCCATGCATGAGCTGCGGCACCGCGCGCGACTCGTCGTCGAGTGTGACGGCGTGCCGCCCGTGCAGGGCAACGGCTCGCGGCTGGGGCAGGTATTCCTCAACCTGCTGCTCAACGCGGCGCAGGCCATCGTCCCCGGTCAGGTGGAGGTGAACGAGGTGCGCGTCGTGGCGCGCGAGGCGATGCCCGGCCGCGTCGCCGTCGAGGTGCGCGACACCGGCTGCGGCATCTCCCCCGAGCACCGCGAGCGCATCTTCGACCCGTTCTTCACCACCAAGCCCCTGGGCGTGGGCACCGGCCTGGGCCTCGCGGTGTGTCACGGCATCGTCACGTCCCTGGGCGGCACGCTGACGGTGGAGAGCGCGCCCGGTCAGGGCAGCATCTTCCGCGTCACCCTGCCCGTGGCCGGCGCCTTCGCCCAGCCCCCACGTCAGCTGGACGCGGCGGTTTGAGCGACGCCACCTGGTCGTCGTAGGGCGTCATGCCCTCCATCGGCGGCGCATAGAGGTGCAGTGACACGGCGCCGCGCCGCGACGTGTTGAGGACGCGGTGGATGGTGTCCGACTCCTCGAGCAGCAGGTCTCCCTCCGCCGCGCGCACGGACACGTCGGGCACCAGCCTGTCTCCAGCCCACGCGTAGCGCGTCTCCCGCAGCTCGCCTCGCACCAGCAGGGACACACCCGACGAGCCCCCGTGGTCATGGACGAGCGAGCCCTGGCCCGGGCCCCAGCACACCAGCAGCAGCTCGCACGCCCGCGTCTTCGCCAGCGTCTTGCGCACGTAGCGCGCGGGGTCGAACTCGACGAACGACTCCAGCAGCCCCCAGTCGGGCCGGCTGTCGCGAAGCCTCTCCACCAACCACGACAGCGAGGGAATGGACCCGCGTCGCTCGGGCAGGGGCCAGCCCAGCAGGCTTCTCGCGTCCGGGACTTCTCCGTCCCAGTCTTCATTGGGGCGCTCGCGCAATGGATCCTCCCGGGATGTGCGTGGGAGTGTGGACACGCTCTCGTACCGCGACCAGGGGTTGGCATTCGATTGTCCACGCACATCCACGGATGCCGCTGGACGGGAGCGGACATAGGATTGCGGCGTGCAAGTTCAGAGCAGCCCTTGGGACGTGGCCGTGGTGGGGGGCGGGGCCAGCGGAACGTTGTTGGCCATCCACCTCTTGCGGCAAGCACGCGCGCCGTTCCGGATTCTCCTGGTGGAGCGCGGCGGGCGGGTGGGACAGGGGCTTGCCTACTCGACCCGGAGTCAGCGTCACCTGCTCAACGTCCCCGCCTCGCGGATGGGCGCCTTCGCGGACGAGCCCGAGCACTTCCTGCGCTGGCTGCGCCAGGAAACACCCGACACGGAGGCCGGCGACTTCGTCCCCCGCCTGCGCTACGGCCAGTACCTGGAGGCCGTGCTGAAGGAGACCGTCGCGCGCGCTCCGCCGGGCGTCCAGTTGGAGACGCTGGCAGGCGAGGTGACGTCCACCCGGGAGCATGGCGGACTGGTGACGCTGTCGACGCGGAGTGGCGGAGAGCTCGTCGCGCGGACGGTGGTGCTGGCGCTGGGCAACGCGAGCCCCGCGGACCTGCGCGTGGCGGACGGCGGACTGTATGCGAGCCCGCGTTATCACCGCTCGCCGTGGGCACCGGATGCGCTGGCGGGCATTGGCGAGCACGACGCCGTGCTGCTCATCGGCACGGGCCTCACCATGGTGGACGCCGTGCTGTCGCTGGAGGAGATGGGACACCAGGGCCCGCTGCACGCGCTGTCGCGGCACGGGCTCCTGCCGCACCGTCATCCGCGCGCGGCGGCCCCGGGGACGTATGCGTCGCCCGGCATCCGCGACGTGCTGCGCGCGCTGCGCCGCGAGGGACTGCGCGCTCCGGAGCCCTCCCATCCCATCCCCGTGAGGGTGCGCGCGCTCTTGCGCGTCCTCCGCCACGAGGTGCGGCTCGCGACACAGGCCGGGGCGAGCTGGCGCGCGGTGGTGGACGCGCTGCGGCCCGTGACGGTGCCCCTGTGGCAGCGGCTGGATGACGGGGAGCGCAGGCGCTTCCTGCGGCACCTGCGCGCCTATTGGGACGTGCACCGCCACCGGATGGCGCCGGATGTCGGCGACGGGGTGGAGCGGCTCAGGGCCCAGGGCCGGCTCGCGCTGTCCGCGGCCCGGGTGCGCGGCTTCCAACTGGACGACTCCGGCACGGTGCGGGTGAGCGTGCGGCGCCGGGGCGAGCGGCGGGAGGAGCAGCTCCAGGTCCACCACGTGGTCAACTGCACGGGGCCGGAGGGCTCTGTCACCCGCCATGGCCACCCGCTGCTCAAGCACCTGGCGGAGGCGGGCCGGGTGCGCCCGGATGCGCTCGGCCTGGGCCTGGACACCGACCGCCACGGGGCGCTGCTGGACGCGCGCGGACATGCCGGGGGCCGCCTCTTCACCCTGGGCCCCCTGCGGCGCGGAGAGCTGTGGGAGACCACGGCCGTGCCGGAGATTCGCACCCAGGCCCGTGCCCTGGCCGAACACCTCCTCAAACGCCTGGGCCACGGCTTCGTCGCCCCCCGCCGCAGCGCCGGCTGAGCCCGGACTGGCAGTGAAGCCTATCCAAGGATGGGTGGAAATCCCTGGAGCCGGGGTTTCGTGCGAGGCTTCGGCCCGCGTTACTCCCCCTCATGACTTCTCACCGCTCTCTCGTCACAGTCGCTGGAGGCGTGTTCGCCGTCCTCCTCGCCTGCGCGGGGGGCCTGGCGTACGTGAAGTTGCGCACGGGGCCGCTGGAAGCGCGGCTGGTGCGCGAGGTGAACGAGCTGACGCAAGCGCGGTATGCGCGGCCCTCGCATGCGCATCCGCCGAGGCCGGGCACCTTCGCCCGCCACCTGGAGCCGCTGCTGGATGACGTGTTGCACCTGTACCAGGAGCGACAGAAGTCGGGCACGGGGCCGGACTCCACGCTGGGGCAGTCCTGCCGGGACGTGGCGGACGGGAAGCTGCCGACGTCGGCGCTGTCCTCGGCGTGCGCCGAGACGCTGGAGCGGGCGCGGCCCCTGTTGGAGCAGGTGCTGGCGGCGACCCACGCGGAGGTCGGCGGGCTGCCGCGGAGCCTGGGGGTGCTCGCGCCCTTCACCCAGGCGCGCGCGAACGGCAGGTTCGCGTTGATGTACGTGGTGAACCTGGCCGCGCTGGACACGCGGCTGAAGCTCGCCGAGGGGCGGCCCCTGGCGGCGCTGGACACGTGCCTGGACGCGCTGGCGCTGAGCCGGGAGCTGGAGCTGGGCGGGGGGATGGAGGGGCAACTGCTCTCCGCCACGGGCCACGGCGTGCTCTACCGGCCGTGCGCGGACGCGCTGGACGCGGCGCCGACGGAGCGCAAGCGGCTGGCGATTTCGCAGCTGGTGAAGCTGGCCGAGGGCTTCGCGCCCTTCTCCATGACGCTGCGGCACGAGTCGGCGCTGGTGCAGTTGGTCCACTTCCGGGGGCTGCTGTCCGACGAGGCCCTGGCCGCGCTGCCTTCGGGCAGTCAGGACTGCGTGCCGCCGGAGCTGCGGGACGCGGAGGCCTCCGACGACGGCCCCCTGGCGGCGCGACGCGCGTGGTGGACGCTGGTGGAGGGCTTCGACGCGCTGACGACCGCGGCGGACCTGCCCACTCCGGCGCGCCGGCGGGCCTTCGCCCTCATGGAAGCCAGCGAGGAGGAAGAGCAGTTGGGCTCCATCCATGGGCCCCACGTCGCCACCTACGGCGAGTACGCCGAGCGACTGGACCTGCGCAAGCTCCAGCACGACGCGCTCATCACCCTGGCGGAGGTCGACCTGGCGCGCGCCGAGCGGGGCCACTGGCCGGAGTCGCCGCCCCGGCACAAGGACTCCTCCTTCGTGCTCGAGACGCTGGGCCCCACGGAGGCCCGGCTCCAGCCGTGCTCGCGCGCCCATGCGGCCCACGGCCTGCGAGTGACCGCGGACCCGCCGCTCACCACGCGCCAGCCCAAGCCCTGAGCGACGCCAGGACGCCTCCTGGGCCCTCGGGCGGGCAGGCCGGTGTCGGCGGCCTGCTCGGGTGCTCTTCAGGGCCTACCTTCCCGATGGACGCGTCACCGCCCTGGAGGGGGTATGGACCTGCCGCACGCGAGGAGTCCCGGCTGGGATCCGCCGAAGCGCTCCGGGTGTGAAGCGGGGCCGCCATGAGGGCGCGCCGCTTCGTCGCGGACTTCGACTCGTCGGCCGCCATGCTGCGCGCGCTCGCGGGCTTCCTGCACGGCCGCGACTTTCCCGCGCTGGGCACCCACCGCCACACGAGCCCGCTGTTCGAGGCGCTGCTCCCCGTCGTCAACCGCCTCCCGGTGCCGAGGCGCGAGGCCGCCTATGTCCGCAGCGGACTGGCCGAGGCCCTCACGCCGCGCGCGCTGACGCACTTCGATGCGGAGGCCCTGTCGCGCTGGGTGGTGGCCCGCTATCCGCGCCAACGCTATCCGGCCGCCGTGGTGGGCTCCTCCAACGGCGCCCTGGTCCACCTGTGCGCGGCGCTGGGCATTCCGTGGCTGCCCCAGACGCAACTGCTCGCCGTGCGTCACGACGGGCGCGTGCCCGTGGACGAGCCGCTCCAGCACCTGGACTTCGCGCGAGAGCCCGCGCGCCGGTTGCTGGAGTCCCATCCAGACCTCCAGTTGCACCACACGCACGACGCCAACCACGACCGGCTCCTCTTGCGAGGGCTGACGCACTTCCGGGTGAAGCGACGACGCCTGGGCGTCGCCTACGTCCGCTTCCTGGAGGACGTGCTGGAGCCCGGCGCCACCCTCTTCGTGTCCGAGTGCGAGCTGCGCTGGCCGACGCTGCGACAGGGCGAGCGGCACGTCTTCCAGCACGGGGCGCTCGGCGGCGCGAGCCCTGACGAGTACTACCTGGGCGGCCCGCGCGTGGAGGCGTACCTGCGGCGCCAGGGCTCGCCGCGTCCGCGCTGGCCCACGCCGCCTCCGGACAGCGACAGCCCGGAAGCGGAGTGGGGTTACGAGCCCGCGCTGAGCGAGGACCTCCAGCGCCTGGCGCGCAAGCGACGCTGGCGACTGCGGCGCATCGTCTATCCGGAGCCGGAGGCGCTCAGCCCGCTGGTGGCGGACCTGTACCGGCACTGGTACCGCGACAGGCACATGCCGCTGGGGCGGTTGCTGGTGGAGTCGTCGATTCTGATGGAGCCCTGGTGGGCGCTGCGCGGCGGCGCGGTGCCGTTCTGGATGGTGCTCAACACGCGGCCCTCGGCGCGCGCGCTGGAGCACTACCTGGACGCGTCCGAGCCGTGGGAAGCGCTGTACCTCATGCTCTGCTCCCGGGGCGTGGAGTCCATTGGCCTGGCGCCGCTGCAACGCTGGCGGGAGCTGCTCTCCCGGGGTTTGGACCGGGGTGAGTTCCTGGGCGTGGACGAGCAGGAGTATCCGCGCGACTTCGCCGCCGTCGTCCGCTACCACCCCGCGGTGAAGCGGGCGATGGCCGCGCGCTACCCGATGCCGGAGCGGCTGGACTTGAAGCGCCTGGACGCGTTCCTGCGCCAGCACGGGGACCGCTACCCGGTGCGCTGGGAAGAGGCCGACACGAGCCCGCGCCACTCGAGCGCGGGCGTGTCGTCCTGGATGCACTGAGCTACGCGGCCGACACCGCCACGGAGCCCAGGCCCTCCACGATGAGCCGCACCCGGTCTCCGGGCTGGAGCATGTGCGCGACCGTGGCGGCGCCCGCCAGGACGATGCTGCCGGCGGGGAGCACCTGGCCGCGCAGCGCGAGCAGCTCGCACAACTGCACCACCGACAACACCGGGTCCCCGGAGATGGCGTCCGAGCGGGCCGACTGCGCCAGCGCGTCGTTCACCGACATCTTCATCTCCAGCCGCGTCAAATCCAGCGAGCGCGGCGGGTGCTCCTCTTCCCCGAGGACGAACAGCGAGGAGGACGAGTTGTCCGCCACCACGTCCGGCAGGGAGAAGTACTTGAAGTCGCGGTAGCGCGAGTCGAGGATTTCCATCGCGGCGAACACGGACTCGCACGCGTCCAGCGCCTCCTCGCGCGTCACCGTCCCGCGCAGCTCGCGCGCGGTGCGGAAGGCAATCTCCGGCTCGATTTTCGGGTGGATGCCCTGGCCCAGTGCGATGACCCCGCCCGCCGCCACGCGCATCCGGTCCGTGAGGACGCCGTACACGGGCGAGTCCAGGTTCATCTGCCGGCGCTTGGCCTCGGACGTCAGGCCCATCTTCAGGCCGACGACGCGCTCACCGTCGGCGAGGCGCAGTTGGAGGCCCGCCTCCTGGACGGCGTAGGCCTCCGGCAGCGTGAGCTTCGGCAGCTCGTTGGTGAGGGGCGGTACCTCGCGCCGCTCTCGCCGCGCGGCGTCGAGGCGTCGGGCCAGCTCCGAGGGGTCCACGGTCTGCGTCATTGCATCCCTCTCCAGGTCGGTTCAGCGCGGACAGACGCGCCGGGCGGCGCAGCAGAGCACGGCCAGGGGTCCCAGGCGAGGCGGCTGATGCGCAGGTTGTCCCGCGTCGGGGTATTAGCCGCGCGCACCGGAAGCACAGGGCTTCCGGGGACTGGATTCACCGGGCCGACGTGCTGCATAACCCCGGTTCCAGCCCCCCGGCCGGGGCGGGCCTCCGAAGCAAGGACTCCCATCATGCGACTCTTCTGGCTCTTCGCGGCAGTGCTTCTTCCGACCTCGGCGGCGTTCGCGGACGAAACCCCAGGGCGGCACACCCACGACGGCTTCTACCTGCGCGGTCAGCTCGGCATCGCCTACACCCACTCCGAGGCGCAGGAGATTGACCTGGCGCTCAAGGGCGCCGGCGCCACCATCAACCTGGAGCTGGGCTACGCGCTCATCGAGAACTTCATCATCTACGGGAAGCTCTTCGGCACCTCCACGCCGAACCCGGACATCCAGTTTGGCGACACCACCATCGAGGGTGACGACGACGGCGACGTGAGCAGCAACTACGCCGCGCTCGGCGTGGGCGCCACGTACTACTTCATGCCCGTCAACCTCTACATCTCTGGCGCGGTGGTGGCCAACCAGCTGAGCATCACCCAGGACGGCGAGCGCGAGGCGGAGACGGACTCCGGCGTCGGCCTGCACTTTGGCCTGGGCAAGGAGTGGTGGGTGAGCAACAACTGGGCGGTGGGCATCGGCGGCGAGGTGGCGCTGGGCCGCATCCGCAGCGACAACGACGATGGGGACGACTGGAACGTCACCCACTTCTCGCTGCTCTTCACCGCCACCTTCAACTGACCGTGGGACGGGTGGCCGTGACGCTTCCGTTTCTTCCGAAGTGTCACGGCCCCTCCATCGGCGTGAGCGTGCTCAGGCCTGCTGGTTGAGCCCCGCGGCGATGGCGCGCGCGGCGGAGCGCGGGCTGAAGCGCACCATGAAGGCGGCCAGCCCGTTGAGCGCGCCGTGGATGGCCAGCACCCGCCCGCGCAGCATCGCCTTGTAGGCGTGCTCCACCACGTCCTCGGGCTTCGCCACACCGGAGCGCTGGAACAGGCGGCTCTTGTCATTGCCCGCCTTCTGCGCGAACTCCGTGTGTGTCGCGCCGGGGCAGGAGCACGTCACCGTCACGCCGGTGCCCTTCAGCTCGTACGCCAGCGCCTCCGACAGCGACACGACGAACGCCTTCGTCGCGTAGTACGTGGACATGTAGGGCCCGGCCTGGAAGGCGGCGGTGGAGGCCACGTTGAGGATGCGCCCGTGGCCGCGCTCACGCATGGGCCGGGCGAACAGGTGCGTGAGCTTCAGCAGCGCGGTGCAGTTCACCTGCACCATCTCCGCCTCGCGTTTCACGTCCTGGTCCAGGAAGGGGCCCGAGGAGCCGAAGCCCGCGTTGTTGACGAGGAACTCCACCTCCAGCCCGCGCTCGGCCACCTGCGCGAAGAGCTGCTCGGGCGCGTCCGGCTGGGACAGGTCCGTGGGCAGCACGTGGGCCTTCACCCCGTGCTCCTTCTCCAGCGTCGCGGCGAGCGCTTCCAGCCGCGCCGCTCCGCGCGCGACGAGGATGACGTCGTGCCCGTCCCGGGCGAAGCGCCGCGCGAAATCCACTCCGAGGCCAGCCGAAGCTCCGGTGATGAGGGCCACCTTGCGTGACATGTTGTTTCCTCCCAGCGCCTTTATAGCCGAGCGCGGGAGGACTCACGCGGTGCTCTCGTGCCGGGGGAGGCTGACCTCGAAGCGGCTGCCCATGTCCGGCTCGCTGCGCACGCCGATTTCGCCGCCGTGGGCCTCGACAATCTGCCGGGTGATGTAGAGCCCCAGGCCCAGTCCCCCGTAGTGGCGCTCGCTGACGGCGCGGCCGAAGCGCTCGAAGATGTGCGACTGGTACTCCCGCGCGATGCCGATGCCCGAGTCCTCCACGCGCAGGAGCACCCGGTCCGCCTCGCCCCGGAGCGCGATGTGCACGGGCTGGCCCGCGCCGTACTTCAGCGCGTTGGCGAGCAGGTTCGTGAGCACCTGCTCCAGGCGGACGCGGTCCCAGTGCCCGCGCAGGTCGCCCTGGAGGGACAGCGACACGGGGCTTCCGGCCTGACTGGCGGGGACCGCAAGCCGGTCTTTCACCTCGCGCGCCACGGCCTCCAGATTCACGTCCTCGCGATGCAGCGTCAGCCGACCGCTGGACAGGCGCGACACGTCGAGCAGCCCGTGGACGAGCCCCGACAGCTTGTCCACCTGGCGCTGCACGACGTCGAGCTGCGAGACGACCAGCGGCGTGGGAAGGAAGGGCCGGTCCTTGCGCGTCTGCCGCCGCAGCCACTGCAGGCGCAGTTGGAGCGGGGTGAGGGGTGTCTTCAGCTCGTGACTGGCCACGGCGAGGAACTCGTCGCGCAGGCGCACGGAGCGGCGCGCCTCGCGGTACAGCCGGGCGTTGTCCACGAGGAGCGCGGCGCGGCGGGCCAGGTCCTGCGCCGTCTCCAAGTCCGTCTGGTTGTAGTGGCGCGAGGGGCGCACCGCGAGGAAGGTGAGCGCGCCCAGTGAGCGGCCTCGCGCGAGCAGCGGCACGGCGAGGATTTCGTGGAAGCCCACCTCGCGCATCGTCTCGAAGTGGGCCTCGCTCACGGAGACGCCGCGCAGCCACGCGTCGTCGATGTTGTCCACGAGCAGGGACTCGGCCTGACGGGCCACGCGGGTGGTGGGGTGCGCGCTGCCCTCGGGCCCGGGAGGAAAGTCCCGCACGCGCCGGGCGAGCGCGTCCTGGCCGGGGTCGGCATGCGCCACCGACGTGCGCTGCACGGTGCCCGACTCGTCCACGATGTCGACGAAGCACCAGTCCGCGAGGATGGGCACGCAGAGCCGGGCCAGCGTGTCGAGCGTGGCCTTCGGGTCCAGCGAGGACGTGGACAGGAGGCGACTGGCGTCGGCGAGGAAGGCCGCGCGCTGCTCGGCGGCCTCCGCTTCCGAGCGTGCCTGCTGCTCCTCACGCAACAGGCGCGCGGACTCCAGCGCCAGTCCCGCCAGCCGGGCGAGTCGGTGCAGGGCCAGCTCGTCCTCGCGGCTGAAGTCGCCCACCTCCCGGTCGAAGAGGTAGAGCACGCCGGCGTCCGAGGGCAGCGAGGCGGAGATTCGGCCGCGGGGCTCCGCTCGCGCGCTGCGACGCTCCCTCGCCGTGCGACCCGGCTCGTCGCCGGAGGGCACCGCGTAGCCACCCCAGACCTCGTAGGCCCGTGAGAGCGACGTGACGCTCGCCCCCCGCGTCTTCCCGGCGGCGGGCGTCATCACCACGGTCGCCTGGTGGGCGCGCGTCAGACGGCGGGCGATCTCCACGAGCACGGCGAGCGCCTCTTCGACGGTCGCGGCCGACAGGAGCTGCCTCGAGTCCGCATCCTCCGCCGCGCGAGCCTCTTCCAGCGACATGGGCGCGACAGGTTCCATCGGCATGTTCGACTCCCCTTGGGTTCAACCCCGTCCGGCCCCTCACCCCCTCCGGCCACCCGTGGGCCTTCACTGCTCCCCTGCCCTCCGGACAGCCTGGGCCGTCATGCGTTTGACGCGAGCGGACGACATGGTGGGGTGCGCCTGCCGTGATGCTGGTGACGGCTCCGTCGGTTGCGTACATTGCGCGCCGTTCGACCGGGGTTCCCGCGGTCCCCCTCCCTCTCGGCAACCGAGGAGGCGGGCGCCCGTGAGCGACTCGTGGTGCGGGCACGCACGGAGGGTCCAGCCATGGAGAAGGTGCTCAACTACATCGGTGGGGAGCTGCTGCCCGCCCGCGGTGGCCAGTGGCTGGACAAGCCGGAGCCCGCGACGGGGAAGACGTACGCCCAGGTGCCCGACTCGGACGCGACGGATATCCAGCACGCGGTGGAGGCCGCCACGCGCGCCTTCCCGGCCTGGTCCGCCACGCCCGCCGCCGAGCGCTCCCGCCTGATTCGTCGCCTGGCCGACGCCATCCGGGGCCGCCTGGCCGACTTCGCCCGCGCGGAGTCCATCGACTCCGGCAAGCCGCTGTCCGTGGCGTCGAGCGTGGACATCCCGCGCAGCATCCTCAACTTCGAGTTCTTCGCGGACGCGGTGACGCAGTTCTCCAGTGAGGCGCACGCCACCGACGGCGTGGCGCTCAACTACACGCTGCGCTCGCCCCTGGGCGTGGTGGGCTGCATCTCCCCGTGGAACCTGCCGCTGTACCTGCTGACGTGGAAGCTCGCGCCCGCGCTGGCCATCGGCAACTGCGTGGTGGCCAAGCCCTCCGAAGTCACGCCGATGACGGCGTATCTCCTGTCCCAGGTCTGCCGCGAAGTCGGCCTGCCGCCGGGCGTACTCAACGTCGTCCATGGCCTGGGCCCCAAGGTGGGCGCCGCCATGAGCCAGCATCCGGACATCGCCGCCATCTCCTTCACGGGCAGCACCCGCGTGGGCTCGGAGATTGCGCGCGTGGCGGCGCCGAACTTCAAGAAGCTGTCACTGGAGATGGGCGGGAAGAACCCCAACGTCATCTTCGAGGACTGCGACTTCGAGGAGGCGCTGGCGACGACGGTGCGCTCGTCGTTCTCCAACCAGGGACAAATCTGTCTGTGCGGCCCGCGCATCTTCGTGCAGCGCCCCATCTACGAGCGCTTCAGGGACGCGCTGGTGGCGCGCACGCGGGCGCTCAAGGTGGGCGACCCGCTGGAGGCCGGCACCGAGCAGGGCGCGCTGGTGTCACAGCAGCACTTCGACAAGGTGATGGGCTACATCGACCTGGCGAAGCAGGAGGGCGGGCGCATCCTCACCGGAGGCCGCCGCGCGAGCCTGTCCGGCCGCTGCCGCGAGGGCTGGTTCGTGGAGCCCACGCTCATCGAGGGACTGGACTCAGCGTGCCGCACCAACCAGGAAGAAATCTTCGGGCCGGTGGCCAGCATCATCCCCTTCGACCAGGAGGACGAGGTGCTCGCGTGGGCCAACTCCACGAAGTACGGCCTGGCGGCCAGCGTGTGGACGAAGGACGTGACGCGAGCGCACCGCTTCGCGTCCCGACTGCACAGCGGCATCGTCTGGGTGAACTGCTGGATGCTGCGAGACCTGCGCACGCCGTTCGGTGGAGTGAAGGATTCGGGCGTGGGACGCGAGGGCGGGTGGGAAGCGCTGCGCTTCTTCACCGAGCCGAAGAACGTGTGCATCAAGCTGTGACGCGCTGGACGGAGACACGACGTGAGCACCAGTGAGCGAGTCGATTCCCAGAAGGCCCCGGAGCCCGTGGGCCTGTACCCCCACGCGCGCCGCGTGGGCAACCTGTTGTTCCTGTCGGGCGTGGGCCCGCGTGAGCGCGGGGTGAAGAAGATTCCCGGCGTGGAGCTGGACGCCGAGGGAAACATCACCTCGTACGACATCGAGGCGCAGTGTCACTCGGTGTTCCGCAACGTCCGCTACATCCTGGAGGCCGCGGGCTCGTCCTGGGAAAAGCTGGTGGACGTCACGGTGTACCTGACGGACATGAAGAAGGACTTCCCCACCTACAACCGGCTGTGGGCGGAGTACTTCAAGGACAACCCGCCGTGCAGGACGACGCTCGAAATCAATCGGCTGCCCACGCCCATTGCCATCGAGCTCAAGTGCATCGCCACCATCGGAGACGACTGAATGGGCCGCCTGACCCCCATCAACTTCAAGAAGTGGATTGATGAGCACCGCCACCTGCTCAAGCCGCCCGTCGGCAACCAGCAGGTGTGGGCGGACCGCGAGTTCATGGTCACCGTGGTCGGCGGCCCCAACTCGCGCACGGACTTCCACATCAACGAGGGCGAGGAGTTCTTCTACCAGTTGGAGGGCACCATCAACCTGCGCGTGCTCGACGACGGCAAGCCCGTGGACATCCCCATCTCCGAAGGGGACATCTTCCTGTTGCCGCCCAAGGTGCCGCACTCGCCGCAGCGTCCCGCTGGCACGGTGGGGCTGGTGCTGGAGCGCCGCCGCCTGCCCGGGGAGCTGGACGGCTTCATGTGGCTGTGCCCCACGTGCGGCGAGAAGCTCTACGAGGAGTTCGTGCACGTCACCAATCTGGTGACGCAGCTGCCGCCCATCTTCGAGCACTTCTACGGCAACCCGGACAACTGCACCTGCAAGAAGTGCGGGACGAAGGTCACCAAGGAAGGGCCGAAGCGTTGAAGGTCGACATCCACACGCACCTCTTGCCGGAGAAGCTGCCGCGCTTCGCGGAGCGCTATGGCTATGGCGGCTTCATCACGCTGGACCATCACCAGCCGTGCCGCGCGCGGATGCTGCGCGACGACGGGAAGTTCTTCCGCGAGGTGGAGAGCAACTGTTGGGACCCGGTGAAGCGCATCGAGGAGTGCGACGCGGCGGGCGTGCACGTCCAGGTGATTTCCACCGTGCCGGTGATGTTCAGCTACTGGACGAAGCCGGAGCACGGGCTGGATTTGTCGCGCTTCCTGAACGACCACGTCGCCTCCGTCGTGCGTGAGCACCCCAAGCGCTTCGTGGGCCTGGGCACGGTGCCGCTGCAGTCGCCGGAGCTGGCGATTCGCGAGCTGGAGCGGTGCGTGAAGGAGCTGGGCCTGGCGGGCGTGCAGATTGGCAGCCACGTCAACGACTGGAACCTGTCCGACGAGAAGCTGTTCCCGTTCTTCGAGGCCGCGAGCGAGCTGGGCGCGTCCATCTTCGTCCACCCGTGGGACATGATGGGCGAGGCGAAGATGCAGAAGTACTGGCTGCCGTGGCTGGTGGGCATGCCCGCGGAGGTGTCGCTGGCCATGTGCTCGCTCATCTTCGGCGGCGTGCTGGAGCGGCTGCCCAGGCTGCGCTTCGCCTTCGCGCACGGTGGCGGCTCGTTCCCCGGGACGCTGGGGCGAATCGAGCACGGCTTCGAGGCGCGTCCGGACCTGGTGGCCGTGGACAACAAGGTGCCGCCGCGCGACTACCTGGGCCGCTTCTGGGTGGACTCGCTGGTGCACGACGCGGAGACGCTGCGCTTCATCGTCAAGCTGTTCGGCGCGGACAAGGTGGCGCTGGGCAGTGACTATCCGTTCCCCCTGGGCGAGCTGCGCCCGGGCACTCTCATCGAATCGATGAGCGAGCTGGCGCCCGACGCGCGCGAGCAACTGCTCTGGAAGAACGCCCTGGCGTGGCTGGGGCGCTCTCGCGAGGACTTCGCACCATGACGACGACGCTTCCCTACGAGGACTCCGAGGACTTCGCGCGCCGCGCCGACGCGGAGGACCCGCTGCGCACCTTCCGCGACGCGTTCCTCTTCCCTCAAGCCCCGGACGGCAAGCCGGTGGTGTACCTGGCGGGCAACTCGCTGGGGCTCCAGCCGCGCAACGCCGCGCGCTACGTGCAGGAGGAGCTGGAGGACTGGGCGAAGCTGGGCGTGGAGGGGCACCACCAGGGGCGACACCCGTGGCTGCACTACCACGAGCTCGTCACCGAGCAGGCCGCGCGGCTGGTGGGCGCGAAGCCGCAGGAAGTGGTGGTGATGAACACCCTCACGGTGAACCTGCACCTCATGATGGTGTCGTTCTACCGGCCCACGCGCGGGCGGTTCAAAATCCTCGTCGAAGGCGGCGCGTTTCCGTCGGACCAGTACGCGGTGGCGTCCCAGGCGCGCTTCCACGGGTATGACCCGCGCGAGGCGGTGTTGGAGCTCAAGCCGCGCCCCGGTGAGGAGACGCTGCGCACCGAGGACATCCTCGCCACGTTGGACCAGCACGGGCACGAGGTGGCGCTCGTGTTGCTCGGCAGCGTGAACTACCTCACGGGCCAGGCGTTCGACCTGGCGGCGATTACGCGCACGGCGCACTCGAAGGGGTGTCTCGTCGGCTTCGACCTGGCGCACGGCGCGGGGAACTTGAAGCTGTCGCTGCACGACGACGGGCCGGACTTCGCGGTGTGGTGCTCGTACAAGTACCTCAACGGGGGCCCGGGGAGCCTGGGCGGCGTGTTCGTCCACGAGCGTCACTCGCGCTCGCGGGACATCCCCCGCTTCGAGGGCTGGTGGGGGCACGACAAGACGACGCGCTTCCAGATGGGTCCCGACTTCGACCCGATTCCGGGCGCGGAGGGGTGGCAGTTGTCCAACCCGCCCATCCTCCAGCTCGCGGCGCTGCGCGCGTCGTTCGAGCTGTTCGACAAGGCGGGCATGGAGGCGCTGCGCGCGAAGAGCGAGCGGCTCACGGGGTATCTGGAGTTCCTGTTGGACAAGTTGCCGCCGGCCTTCGTGCGCATCACCACGCCGAGGGACCCGAAGCAGCGCGGCGCTCAGCTCTCACTGCGCTTCAAGGGCGAGGCGCAGGGGATGCTCAAGCGACTGTCGGATGCGGGCATCGTCTGCGACTTCCGCAAGCCGGACATCATCCGCGCGGCGCCCGCGCCGCTGTACTGCAACTTCACCGATGTCTACCGCTTCGTGAAGACGCTGGAGGGCCATGCCCGTGGGTGAGCGGAACGAAGCCGTCACCGTGGTGGGCGCGGGCCTCGTGGGTTCGCTGCTCTCCGTGTTCCTGGCGCGCCGGGGCTACTCCGTGGAGGTGCTGGAGCGCCGCCCGGACATGCGCCGCGAGGTCATCGACGCGGGCCGCTCCATCAACCTCGCCATCTCCACGCGCGGCCTGTACGCGCTGCGGCAGGTGGGGCTGGAGGAGGAGGCGCTGAAGCATGCCATTCCGATGCGCGGGCGGATGATTCACCCGCCGAAGGGGGCGCTGGCGTACCAGCCCTATGGCAAGGACGACTCGCAGCACATCAACTCGCTGTCGCGGGCGTGGCTGAACAAGTTCCTGATGTCGGCGGCGGAGGCCACCGGCAAGGTGCGCATCCGCTTCAATCAGCGGGTGACGCAGGCGGACCTCGCGACGGGTTCGCTCACGGTGCTGGACGAGGCCACGGGGCAGGAGCGCCAGGAAGCGGGCCGCGTGTTGTTCGGCACGGACGGCTCCGGCTCGGCGGTGCGGCAGGCGATGGAGCAGGTGCCGGGCTTCGCGGCGACGCAGGAGCAACTGGGGCACGGATACAAGGAGCTGACAATTCCGGCGGGCCCGGGCGGCGCGTTCCAGATGGAGAAGCACGCGCTGCACATCTGGCCGCGTGGCACGTACATGCTGATCGGGCTGCCCAATGAAGATGGCAGCTTCACGTGCACGCTGTTCCTGCCGTGGAAGGGGCCGGTGAGCTTCGAGTCGCTGGACTCGCCCGCGAAGCTGGAGGCGTTCTTCGAGGAGCAGTTCCCCGACGCGAAGGCGCTCATCCCGGATTTGACGGAGGCCTTCTTCGCGCGGCCCACGGGAGGCATGGTGACGGTGAAGTGCGCACCCTGGCGCGTGGGTGACAAGGCCCTGGTGCTGGGCGACGCGGCGCACGCCATCGTCCCCTTCTTCGGCCAGGGGATGAACTGCGGCTTCGAGGACTGCACGGTGCTGGATGGGCTGTTGGAGCAGCACGGCACGTGGGCGGACGTCTTCGGGACGTTGGAGCGGCTGCGCAAGACGAACGCGGATGCCATCGCGGACATGGCGGTGGAGAACTTCGTGGAGATGCGCGACAGCACCGGCAGCCCGCGCTTCCTGTTGGAGAAGGCCGTGGAGAAGGCGCTGCTCAATGCCTTTCCGGGCGAGTTCGTCAGTCGCTACTCGATGGTGAGCTTCAGCCGAGTGCCGTACCGGCTGGCCTATGAAGTGGGGGCGATTGCCGGTGGCATCGTCTCCGAGTTGTCCGAGGGGCTGACGCGCGCCGAGGACGTGGACCTGGGGCGGGCGAAGCAGCTCATCCAGGAGCGGCTGGTGCCATTCATGAAGGAGCACGCGGATGGATTTCGGACTCAAGGGTAGGCGCGCGCTCGTCATGGGCGCATCGGCGGGGCTGGGCTACGCGACGGCACAGGCGCTGGTGAAGGAAGGCGCCACGGTGGCCATCTGCTCGCGCGGTGGCGACAAGTTGGAGCGCGCGGCGAAGGAGTTGGGCGCGGCGCTCGCGGTGCCGTGTGACTTGAACCAGCCGGGCGCGGCGAAGCGACTGGTGGACGAGGTTGTCGCGAAGCTGGGTGGCGTGGACGTGCTCGTGGTGAACACGGGCGGGCCTCCGGCGGGCGGCTTCGAGTCGCTGACAGCGGAGCAGTGGCAGCTCGGCTTCCAGAGCCTGTGGATGGCGGCGGTGGATGGCATCCAGGCGTCGCTGCCGGGGATGAAGGAGCGCAAGTGGGGCCGCATCGTCCTGGTGACGTCGCTGGCCGCGCGTGAGGCGATGCCCAACCTCACCATCTCCAACGGCCTGCGCGCCGGGTTGCTCGGGCTGGTGAAGACGGTGAGCAACGAAGTGGCGCAGCACGGCGTCACGCTGAACGCGGTGCTGCCGGGCTTCCACGCCACCGAGCGGATGACACAACTGGGCCTCACGGACGAGAAGGTGGCGCCGCAGATTCCCGCGCGGCGACTGGGTCGTCCCGAGGAGCTGGCCTCGCTGGTGGCGTTCCTGTCTTCCGAGCAGGCCTCGTACATCACCGGCCAGTCCATCGTCGTCGATGGCGGCGCGCAGCGCGGGTTCTGAAGCGACGAAGGCTCCGAGGGAGATGAGCGGGCAGGGCTCATCCCCTCGGAAGTCACGGCGCCTACGCCTCCCGAGCCAACAGCGCGTCCAGTGCGCGGTAGCTCTCGTTGAGGCCGCCTTCCATGCCGGAAGACGCCATGCCGTCGCGCTCCTCCGTCGTGTAGAAGAGCGACGTCGCCACCAGCTTCGTACGGCCGTTACCCACGTCCTCGAGCGTCGTCGTGATCAGGATGACGTAGCCCGGCATGCCATCCCACTCGAAGGTCTGCACCATCCGCTCGGGCGGCGTGACTTCGCGGAACCGGCCCTCGAAGCCGTGAGCGTCGCCCTCGGCGTGCTCGACGAAGCGCCAGTGTCCTCCGCGCTCGACCTCCAGCCGTTCGACGACGAGCTTGTTGCCACGGCCCCACCACTGGGCCACCTGCTTCGGGTCCGTCATCGCCTTCCAGACGCGCTCGCGCGGGGCATCGAAGATGCGCTCGGTGCGAATCTCCCGGTCGGACGGCTGCGTGACGACGGCATCCCTGGACATCTGCTGCGAAGACTTGCTCATGACTCCTCCTCATCTTTCGTTCGCGCGAGGAACTCACCCAGCCTGTCGAGCCGAGCGTCCAGCATCCGCCGATAGCCGGCGATCCACGCCGCCTCATCCTCGAGGCGACGCGGTCCCAATTTGCAGGTCCTCACCCGCCCCACCTTCTCGGTGGAGACCAGCCCCGCCTCTTCCAGCACGTGCACGTGCTTCTTCATGCCCGTCAGGGTCATGTCGAAGGACCCGGCCAGCTCGCTGATGGACGCCTCGCCACGTCCCAGCCGCTCCAGCACGCCCCGACGCGTGGCATCCGCCAGCGCTCCGAAGGCCAAATCGAGCTGCGAATTAAACTGAACCATATGGTTCAGTGATAATCAAGGACGCTGTCGCGCGCAAGTCCCTCGCGACAGAACGCGCGCACGGCGGGGCCGCGACGACGGGCCCGCGTGCTCGTGCGCCGAGGGACTTCGCGAGCGCTCCGCACGAAGCTCGGGAGCACACCCGTGGCGGGTACGCCTTGGAGCACGCGCGCATCCGACGCGCCGAATCCTTGGTGCGCGTTTTCACCCGCAGTACGGTCCCTGGGCGAACCTGCCTCGGAGTCCCCCTTCATGGTTTCGCGTCGATTGGTTGCACCCGTGGTGTCGCTCGGCTTGTCCACGCTCGTGTTGGTGCTCACGGTGGGCAATGGCTGCAGGACGACGGGCACCGGACTTCGCACCAACGCGGACTCCTCGCCGCCCGTGACATGCCCTCCGGGCTTCCGTCCCTTCACGCTGACGAACCAGGCGAGCCAGACGGTGTGGATTGGACAGACGGCGGGCGCCGCGCCTCCGCCCTTCGCCTGCACCACCGACACGGACTGTGGTCCGAATCAGCAGTGCAACAACCCGGGCTGTACCAGCAGCGCCGACTGCAACGCCGGCAACATGTGTGACACGAACACGGGCCAGTGCATGGTGGCGACTGGCAGCGCGTGCAACGGTGGCGCGCCCATCGTCACCGTCAATCTTCCCTCCATGCAGTGCACGGGTGCGAAACAGGTGGCGGCCTGCGCGGGCTGCGGTTCCGAGGGCTGTGACTCCACCACGGGCCTGTGCAACTGCGCGACGGGTGGCCAGGGCGTGTGCCCCACCGGGACGACGTGCGCCAACACCGTGCAGGAGTGCAGCCTCGCCAACGGCGGCACCTGCTACTTCCAGCAGGTGGTCCCCGGTGAGAACCAGGCCTGCGGCTCGGGCAACACCACGTGTCCGACGGGACAGACGTGCGACGTGGAGTTGGGCCTGTGCCAGTACTCGCGCACGGATGGCGGCGTGCCCCTGGATGCGCTGGAGCTGACGCCCCAGGAGACGGCCACGCTGTGCATGCCGTCCTCGCTTCCGCCCGCCTACGCCAACCTCCAACCCCAGTTGACGGCCTGCACCCAGGACTCGCAATGCCAGAGCAACCGCTGCCTGGTGGCCAGCGGCCCCGACATCACCAACCCGCCCACGGACTGTCCCCAGGACGCGGGCTCCACCGCGTGCCTGTGTCGCCCCGTCGTCGGCTGGAGCGGCGGCATCTTCGGGCGCACGGGATGTCAGGCGGACGGAACGAAGTGCCAGAGCGCGGACTGCGGCAACGGGCCCGGAATGCCGTGTCCGCTCGGCAAGGGCGGCACCAATCCCTTCGCCGCGGCGGAGTTCACCCTCCAACCCAATGCGTCCGACTTCTACGACGTCACCGTCATCAACGGCGCGAACGTCAGCATCCAGATGGGCCCCACGAATGACGGCGGCTTCGCGCCCGCGTCCCAGCCGTCGCCCTACAACTGTGGCACCGCGGGCTCGCGCGTCGCCCAGAGTGTTCCCGACGCGGGGACACTGGAGGCGTGCTCGTGGCAATTCACTCCGGACACGACGGCCGGGCTCTCGGCCGACTACTCCACCCTGCTGCGCGCCATCACCCTGCCGACGTGCGGCCAGAACAGCGACTGCGGGGTGGGCACCACCTGCATCAGCGGCGTGTGCCAGCCCACGCTGACGAAGTGCGCCCTCACCGAGCCGTACTGCGCGGGCAACGCGGTGTGCAGCAACCCCAACAACCCCGCCGCCGGCTATTGCAGCACCTGCGCGTCGAACAGCGACTGCGCGGGCCTGGATGACGGGGGCACGCCGACGTGCGGCACGGCCTTCCTTCCGGGCGTCAACACCATGACGCCGCTCATCCAGACGTGTGGCCAGTCCATCGGCTGGTGGTCCTACGAGGACCTGTGCGCGGCGATGCCTCCGTTCAGCTACGGCCCGCTCAACTGCGCGCAGCCGATGAGCGCGGGCACGGTGACGGACACGCTGAACAACCTCTTCCAGTGCGCGGGGAACTTCGGCCAGTCCTGCTACAACTCGAGCGCGGGCAACACCCCTTCCTGCTGCGGCTGCCCGACGTTCCCCGGCAACCCCGCGGGCGGCTTCTGGCCCACCACGTTGGAGGCCGGCAACAACCCGGCCCAGCAAGCCCAGGGGCAGTGCATCAACAACAACACCACGTGGGCGCAGAACGTCCAGCCGTGGCTCGCGTTCCTCAAGAAGGCGTGCCCCACCGCGTACACGTATGCGTATGACGACGCGACCAGCACCTTCACGTGCATGACCACGGGCACCGGAGGCCCGGATGGTGGGACGCCCAACTCGGTGGGCTACGGCCTCGTCTTCGGTGACGTGAACTAGCGGCGGGACAGGGCGCGCCGCTCATGCCGACAAGGCGATGAGGGCGCGCTCGACTCCAGATGGGCCTGGGGACGACGGCGCTCAGAGCAGCGAGCGCACGGCGTCCACCACCTGGGGCCACTCGCGTGAGCGTGGGTCGACGACCTCGAAGTGGCCCGCGCCGGGCAGCACGACACAGCGCACGTCGTCGCCATGCGCGCGGCCCCGGGCACAGTAGTCCGCGCTCATCGCCACGGGGACGGTGTCGTCCTCGGAGCCGTGGAGGATGACCTGGGGAACGCCCAGGGGCTGGAGCGCGGCGGGCGAGGCGCGCTGGTAGCGCAGGGGTACTTCCAAGGGGGAGCCGCCGAGGAGGAGCTCCGCGGCGCGGTCGCTCAGCCCCAGCTCGTAGGTGCGCGTCAAATCGGCCAGGCCCGCGAGGGAGACGATTCCGCGAGGGCGCAGCGGGTCCTCGCGGCGCAGCGCGCTTCCCACGGGCATCCGGTGACGTGCCCCGAGCCACAGCGCGAGGTGGCCGCCCGCGGAGTGTCCCAGGAAGACGACGCGGGAGAGGTCCAGGGGATGCGCTTGCGCGAGGGTGCGCAGGAAGTCCGCGCCGAGCGCGACGTCTTCCAACGTGCCGGGATAGCCACCGCCCTCGTGGCCGATGCGTCGGAACTCCAGGCTCCATGTGGCGAAGCCGCTCGCGGTGAGCGCGGCGCACAGGTGGCCCAGGTGAGCGAGGTCATACTTCGCGCGCCAGAAGCCCCCGTGGAGGGCCACGACGACGGGATGAGGCCCCGGACCCGACGGAAGCCGCAACTCCCCGAAGTGGTGCGGCCCCGGGCCATAGCTGATGCGTGCATCCGGCGCGGGAGGCGCCTCCTCGAGAATCCACAGCGAGCTCATGCCACCCCTCCAGATGGGCCACCGACGATTCCGAAGCCCGACGCGGCTTCAATCCAATGGATGCGCGGTCCTCGTCGGAGAACTCCGCGCACCGTCACGTAGCGCTGCTCCAGATGCGCGGCGGCGGCCTGTCGGTACTCCACCGCGCCCAGCATGACGCGAGCCTTGAGCAGCTCGTCATCCACCTGCACCTGGAGGACCACCGGCCCCTCGACACCGCCCTGCTCCCCAGGTGCGCCCATCAGCTCACTGACCTGTCCCACGAACTGGGCGGGCTGCATCTCACGCGTGGGTCGGAGCTGATGCGCGATGCGCTCGAGGCTCTCATACATGTTCCGGTCCACATGGACTTCAGACGGCATGTCCGGAGCCACGGGCAGGAGCGGGGACCAGGAGCCGCGCAAGCGCAGGTCCGCGGACTCGTCGGAGGGCATCATCTCGACCAGGGCCTCGCAGAGGTTGGCGCTCACCCTCGGCGCGCCCTCCTCGGACTCCAGAATCCGCTGCGGCTCTCCCGCGCGAACCCACCTCGCCAGATGGGCCACGGACCGCAGCAGGAGCGACGCCGTCTGCCGACCAAACGGTTCGACACCCGAGGACTGTTGCAGCCCGATGTCGAGTGGCGTCTCCACCGTGAGCACGAAGCTGCCCACCTCCGTCTGCCCCAGACGACACTGGCGGACGAAACTCTCCGCCTCCGCCAGCCCCATGCGCGGGTGGAAGGCCCTGGGCCGCTTCACGCTGCACGCACTGGCCAGCAGGGCCTTGCGCACGCCATTCGCCAGGTCCAGACCATCCGCCAGACTCACGCCACCGTCTCGTGTGGTGTCGCCTTCCAGCCCGAAGCGCAGCAGGTCCCTTCGAGGTTGCAGCAGGTCATGCAGGACGGACTCGACGGACCGCCCCTCCCACTCCGAGACGCGCCGGGCGATGACAACCATCGCCTCGCCGTAGTCGGCGAGGTCACGGTCCAGAGGGACCTGAACCTCCACGAGGGGCTCGTGGGCGCTCCGGTAGATGGCGGCATAGGGGCGCCGCGAAGGCACGCGACTCCAGCCACGCGCCTCCAGGTAGGCCCTCACATCCAGGTAGTCGACCCGGGTTCCCAGCCGAAGCAGTGGCTCGCCACTCATGGGTGGAGATCCTCCTCGCGGGCCACCTTCTCCAGCAACTCCCGGAGCGTGTCGTGGGTGAAGCGCTTCTCTCGCGACAGGAGGACGGTCTTCCGCGTCTCGTTCGCGGTGAGGGGCTGGCCTCGCAGCGATGTCCAGTAGGCACACCGCCTCAACGTGAGCGACTCCGGGGTCAGCGTGAGCCACTCGTCTTGCGCCTCCGGCATCACGAACACCACCAGGATGCGCGGCACCAGCGAGGGAGCCACCAGGTCGTTGTAGTTCTTCCGCGACAGGGGGAAGGAGAAACCTCCCTCGTCAGCCTCCGCCATGGCGGACGCCTTCGCCGTGGCCTTGAGCTGGATGGCCAGCTCCGGCGACGTGAGCACCGCGTGGGCGCCCAGCAGCCCCCGGGCGCAGACCTTGAGGTCGATGCTGTCCCGATCCACGCCCACCCGCTCGACCGAGCAGCCAGCCCGGGCCGCGACGGCATGCACGTACGCGATGCTGAGCTGCTCCTTGATGTCATTTGGACCCAACATCCCGCCCCTCCACCTCCACCTGTCCCCGAAGACAGCCGACTGTAGCTTGGCTCCACCCCGTCCATGGCCCTTCAGGGCAGGCAAGCTCCCAGGGCGTCCAAGTGTCCTTCGGACGTCACTCCCACCCTCCCGGAGGCCCTCCCAAGTGTTGCCAAACGGGCTTTAAACGTTTTTAGACCAAGGATTTAGCCTTCACTCGCCTAAATTTAGGCTTGATTTCCCGTCGCCAAATGTAAATACCTGCGCCCACGGATTCGCTGCCGCCGTTTGACGGCGGGCACCGGCCTGGAGGCACGGACACATGGAGACGAAGGGGCTGCGGACTTTCCTGGAGATTCCCTACGACGAGCTGGAGGAGCGCAACCTCAAGGTGAAGGAGCAGCGCGTCCAGCACGTGGCCGCCGACAAGGTCCGCGAGGAGCGCATCAAGTACCTCACCGACGAGCGCAACCTGAAGGCCGTCACCGTGTGCTTCACCGACCTCGAGGGTCGGCTGCACATGCTGGACTACGACAAGAAGTTCCTGCTCAAGAGCGCCGACAACCTCACGTTCGACGGCTCCTCCATCCGCGGCTTCTCCCAGCAGTCGGAGAGCGACCTGCGGCTGAACATCGACTGGGGCTCCTTCTACTGGCTGCCCTCCGACATCTTCGGGCCCGGCAAGGTGCTGGTGTTCAGCGAAGTGCTGGAGCGCGACGGCAGCCCGTACCACGCGGACATGCGCGGCCAGCTCAAGCGCATCACCGAAGCGCTGTACCAGAAGGACGGCACCGTCTTCCACGCCGCGCCCGAAGTCGAGGGCTTCCTCTTCAAGGGCCGTGACGCCGAGCGCCACTACCACGAGACGGGCAAGTTCGACTTCATCTCCACCGGCGGCTACTACCACTCGCTGCCCGGAGACCCGCTGCGCGCCTTCATCGACAAGGCCGCCGAGGCCCAGCGCGCCATGGGCTTCCAGAACGAGAAGGACCACCCGGAGGTCGCCCCCAGCCAGTTCGAGATGAACTTCTCGTACAGCGAGGCGCTCATCTCCGCGGACCAGATTCAGCTCTACAAGCTCTTGTGCCGCCAGGTCGCAGCCCAGATGGACACCACCGCCAGCTTCCTCCCGAAGCCGGTGACGGGCGTCAACGGCAACGGCATGCACATGAACATGTCGCTGTCGAAGAACAACAAGAACCTGTTCTACGACAAGGCCGGCCAGGACAACCTGAGCCCCATGGGCTGGGAGTTCATCGACCGGCTGCTCACCAACGCCAACGACATCTGCCTGGTCCTCAACTCCAGCGTGAATGCGTACCGCCGCCTGGACCCGCACTACGAGGCCCCGAATCAGATCAAGGCCAGCGCCAACAACCGCGGCGCCATGGTGCGCATCCCCTACGGCAACGAGCGCTCGGCGCGCGTCGAGTGCCGCTCCGTCGCCCCGGACGCCAACCCCTACCTGGTGCTCTACTCCCTGCTCCGCACCGGCCTGGAAGGCCCGCAGCCGCAGGAGGACGCGGAGTCCAAGCGCAGCCGCACCCGCTTCCTGCCGGACAACATCTTCGACGCCATCCGCCTCTTCAAGGGCAGCTCGTTCATCGCCAACATCCTCGGTGAGAACGTGCAGTCCAAGTTCGCGGAGCTGAAGACGGCCTCCGCCGAGCGCTGCCCCAAGCAGCTGGGCGCCCGCGTGAAGACGTCCGAAATCCAGTTCCACCACGAAATCACCAACCAGTACCTCTGGAGCCAGTTCTAGGCCCTCGGCCTGGACAGCCCCAGCAGCACCAGGCCCGCCACCACCGCGACTCCGGTGGTGGCGGCCTCCCGAAGGCTCGCGCCGAACGCCACCAGCGTCAGGCCGAGCCCCAGCGTGGGCACCGCCAATATCGCGTGCACCGGCCGCAGGCCCCGCTGACGCTTCCACGAGAGCCACGCCAGCGCCGCCGCCGTGACGCCGTACTGCATCAGCACGGCGATGCTGGAGAGCGCGAAGAGCTCCGACAGGTTCCCCAGATTGACGAAGAGCAGCACCGCGCCCCACGTGACGGCCAGCGCCCGCAGGGGCACGCCCCGGGGTGACATGCCCTCCAGCCCCAACAGCGACCGGCCTCCCGACGCGAGCGCGGACAGGTAGCGCGGCGTCGTCACCATCATCCCCACGCAGATGCCCAGCGCGGACACGCTGGTGCCCGCCGACACCACCCTCGACAGGCCCGTCCCGCCCCACACTCCCGCCGCCGCGGCCAGGGGCGCGGCGCTCGTCGCGAGCTCCGGCAGCGCCGCGACACACGCCCAGACGAGCCCCACGTACAAGAGCACCGCGCCCAGGAGCGAGCCCACCGTGGCCAGCGGCACGCTGCGCTCCGACGAGCGCACCTGTCCGGCAATCACTGGCACGATTTCAAAGCCCTGGTACGCGAACATCACCGTGAGCCCCGCGCGCAGCCACGCGCCATCCGCGAGCCCCGACGTGGGCGCGATGACGGGCCGGGGCCCCGAGGCGAGTGAGAACGCGATGAGCAGCGCCGCCAGCGGCAGCAGCTTCAGCACCGTGAGCGACGTCCACGTCCGCGCGGAGACCTGGATGCCCGAGGCGACGATGGCCGCGAGCGCCGTCACCAGCGCAGAGGCGAGCAGGCGCTGCCCCACCGGCCCCTCCAGCCCCAGCGACGGCGCCACCGCCTGCGACAGTCCCGCCACCACGGCGGCCGTGCTCAGGAACGCGCTGACGTAGGCCACCCAGCCGACGAGGAAGGCGACTCGCTCGCCAAAGGCCGCCCGCGCGAAGACGACGGGCCCCCCATCCGCGTCGAAGCGACGACCGAGCACCGCGAAGGCCAGCGCCACGGGAATCAGCGAGAGCCCCGTGAGCGCGAATGCCAGCACCGCGCCCATGCCCGGCGTGGTCGCGGCGACCTCCGCGGGCGCGAAGAAGATGCCGACACCGACGATGCCGTTGACGCCCAGGGCGAGGAGCTGGAGCGGACCGACCGTCCGTTCCTGAGACGCGGCGGAGACAGCGAGGGGAGCGGGCACGGACCGCAGTTCACTACAGCCACGGCCCCGGCACCAACCCACCCCCTCGCGTCTCGATATAGCCGGAGCGCCGGAGCGTTCCGTGTCGAGTGACAGGCGGGCGGCCGGGAGTCGCGAGCGGCCGGGCGCCCATGGAGGCTTCCCATGCGCTGGATGGCGGTGATGCTAGGGCTGGTGTGCTCGGGGTGCGCGGTCCTCTCGCGGGGCCTGGGCGTCCCCATCGACGAGGCGGGCGAGCCCGCGCCGAAAGAGGAGACCGTCTATCTGGTCCCCCTCGCCGATGCGATGGCGATGACACGCAACATCCTCGAGGAGCAGCGCTACGACGTCTTCGAGAAGGAAGGCGGGCTGGAGCTGTTCACCTCCGCCCATGAGCCCGGCAAGGGCAGCGCCGGCTCCCGCAACTTCGAGCGTTATTACGTGAAGGGCGAGAAGCTGGGTGAGCGCAGGGCGCTGGTCCGCGTCTTCCGACTCTCCTACAGCGAAATCGACACCGTGGCGGAGACGCCGCCCCTGGCCGCCGGTGTCCGGGAAGAAGCGCACCGGAACGCGGACGGCGTGGACAATCCCTTCAAGAGAGACCCCTTCGCCGGAGCGCCCCAGGTGGAGGGCTATCGCCTGGCGCGCGGCAACCGGGATTTGGGCATCGAGCGCACGCTCCTCCAGCGGCTGGAGATGGTGCCCTCCCTGGAGCTGGTGGGCGGTAACGCCTCCGTGCCCGTGCGCTCGGTGATGATGGAGGAGTGGGCGGAGGAAGCCCCGGCGTCCGCTCCCGAACCCGAGTGCGGCGCGCCCCTGACCGGCACGGACGTGGTGATGACCGCGGGCGCCACGGTGCTGCTCGCGGACCCCCTGGGAACGCGCGAGGTGCCCTCGGCCGCGCTGCGGCTGGTGTGTGACGCGACGGCGAAGGGACTTCCCGTGGTGCTCGGCCTGTCGATTCCCTCCACCGAGCAGGCCCTGCTCGACGCCTACCTGGCCAGCGCCGGACTCGCGAGCGACGCGCAGACGCTCCTGGGCAACGGCTCCTTCTGGCGCCGCGTGTATCAGGATGGTCGCAGCAGCCGCGCCATGCTGTGGCTCATCGAACAGGTGCGCCGCCTGCGCGCCAGTGGCAAGGACGTGTCGCTCCTGGCCTTCGACGCCGACAAGGCGAGCGGCAACGAGCGCGAGGCGTGGATGGCCCGGCACGTGCTCGACTTCCAGCGCCAGCACGCCCCCGCGTGGACGCTGGTGCTCGCCGGAGGCACACACACGCGCACGCAGAAGGTCGGCTGGGACAGCGACTTCGAGCCGCTGGGCGCACGGCTCGCAGGTCAGCTGCCCTCCGTCCAGGCGCTCGATATCGGCTTCCAGCGCGGCACCCAGTTTTCCTGTCGCTACAGCGTCTGGGAGGACGTGGAGTGTGACGTCTTCGCCATCAGCCCCTCGAAACAGACGCGACACCCCGTGGGCCAGCCCGCGAGCCTGGAGCTGTTCGGCGCGCCCCTTCCGGAGGGATTCCACGGCCGGCTGTATCTGGGCGCGTTGAGTGCGTCGCCGCCCGCACTGCACGCCCAGGCCCGTGCCCCTGTCGACACACCCGCGCGGGCGACGCACTGAGCCGTGCGGGAGGCCGCGATATACTCGCCGGCCGCCGGGCGTTTTGCGTGGGAGTGACGCACCGGGCAGCTCACGCCTGGAACAGGGAGCCAAGATGCGCCGGTACGGACTGCTGCTGGGATTGATGCTCACGGGGTGTGCGTCGCTCACCCGTCCGCTCGGGTCGAACATCAACCCGGAGACAGGCCAGTTCGAAACCCCCGTCGAGGAGACGGTGTACCTGGTGCCCGTCGAGGACGCGATGATGACGGCCCGGCGCATCCTGGAGTCGGAGCGCTACGACGTGCTGGAGAAGGACGGCGGACTGGAGCTGTTCTCCTCCGCGCACGAGCCCGGGAAGAACAACAAGAACCTGCGCACCCTCGAGCGCTACTACGTCAAGGGCGAGCGGCTGGGGCCTCGCAAGACGCTCGTCCGCGTCTTCCGGCTCAGCTACAACGAGATGGAGAACGTCGTGGAGCAGGGGCCTCGCGTGGCGGGCTCGATAAACAGGGACCTGCTCTCCGACCAGAGTTCGAACCCCCTGGATGCGCGGCTGGAGGCCTTCCGGACCGAGACCAACGCGCAGGGCTTCCGCCGGCAGGTCGCGCTCGAGGACCCGTTCCCGAACGCGCCGGGCATGGAGCGCTTCCGGATGGTGCACGGCGTGCGCGATTTGGGCATCGAGCGGCAGCTCCTCGAGCGGCTGGAGATGGTGCCGGCGCTGGAGCTGGTGGGCGGCAACGCGCCGGTGCCCATGCGCTCGGTGATGATGGAGGGTTGGGGAGAGACGGGCGAAGCGGGCACGGTCCGCGCGGCGGAGTGCGGCGAGCCCGTGGAGGGCGCAAGCCCCCTGCTGGCCGCGGGGCAGGTGCTGTTCGTCGCGGACCCGCTGGGCACCCAGGAGGTGCCGTCCACCGCCTTGCGGATGTTGTGCGAGGCCACGTCGAAGGGGCTGCCGGTGACGCTGGCCCTGTCGGCGCCCATCTCCGAGCAGCCGCTGCTGGAGCGCTACCTCGCCAGTGAGGGCACGTCCGAGGACGCGCAGGAGCTGCTGTCGGAGAGCGCCTTCTGGCGCCGCGTGTACCAGGACGGTCGCAGCAGCCGCGCCATGCTCTGGCTCGTCGAGCAGGTGCGCCGCCTGCGCGTCTCCGGCAAGGACGTGGCCCTGGCCGCCATCGACGGGGAGAAGGTGCAGGGCAACGAGCGCGAGGCGCAGATGGCCAAACACCTGCTCGCCTTCCAGTCCAAGCGCGCCCAGTCCTGGACGCTGGTGCTCACCGGCAGCGTGCACGCGCGCACCGCGAAGGTGGGCTGGGACGGCGACTTCGAGCCGTTCGGCGCGCGCGTGGCCCGGGCCCTGCCCTCGTCCGTGCGCGCCCTGGATGTGGGCTTCAAGCGCGGCACCCAGTTCGCCTGTCGCTACAGCGTCTGGGAGGACGTGGAGTGCAACGTCTTCGCCATCAGCCCGACGAATCAAGCGCTGCAGCTCTCCAAGGTGAACGAGGGCGTGCAGCTCTTCGACGCCGCGCGGCCGGACGGCTTCCACGGGCGGCTGTACCTGGGCACGCTGAATGCCTCGCCCCCGGCGCTGCAGACGCAGAGCAAGGTCGCACAGCTCGACGCCGCGAAGTAGCCCGCGACAACCCCTGTCGTGAGCCTGGAGCCCCGGCGCCCGTAGGTGGCCCGGGCTTCGTCATTCACACCCCGGCAAGATTCGCCGGGGACGGCAAGCCTTGCCGGTCCGAAGACCGCGCCGTGCGGCAACTCCTGCCGGGGGCGCGCGGCCCCTCCTTCGAGAGGCGGGCCGCCAGACGCTGGCATCTTCGTTGCTCTTCCCTGTCCCAGCACGCCACCCGGGTTTGCGCATGACGCGACATCTCGGGGGTGGCGCGCAGGACAAGGAAAATCCCATGACGAAGAACACGTTCAAGAAGTCGGTGGCGGCGCTCGCGCTGCTCGGTGCCCTGCCGGCGGTCGCCGGTCCCGCGACCTACGCGGGCGCGCTGTGCACGTCCGTGTCGGGCTTCGCCGCGCCCAGCATCTTCCGCAGCGGCCGGCTCATCAACCAGACGGGCGGCGCCATCGAGGTCGTCTGTCCCGTGCAGCGCAACGTCCTCGCCCCCTCGTTCAACGAGAACGTCTCCTTCCTCATCACCGCGCGAGACCCGCACCTCACCGAGAACGTCTGCTGCACCGCGACGCTGACCGAGCCCGACGGGACGGCCATCACCGCTGACTCCGGCTGCACCGCCGGCGCCGACACCGCCAACCCGAAGACCATCTCGCTGAACCTGGCGACGGCCTTCGCGTCCGTGAACGGCTACATCGCCCTGCGCTGCGAGCTGCCGGGCCCCTACTCCGGCTTCCAGTCCACGCTCTCCAGCTTCTACATCTCGGAGTAGCCACCATGTCCAAGGTCCGCTGGGGAGTCCTGGGGTTGGCTGGAGCCACCGTGGCCGTCGCCGGAGTGTGGAGTCTGAGGGGGGATGTGCCCATGCAGGGCGCGACACCTCCGGCCGTCGCGGAAGTTCGCACCGGGCCTCCAGCGGACCTGGAGCAGGAAGTGCGCGCGCTGCGCGCGGAGCTGGAGGCCCTGCGCCGCGCACAGGGCCGCCTGGAGCAGCAGCCCCATGCGCCGGCGACGCCTCCGGGGGGGAGCGTCACCGCGAAGGAGGAGGGCTCCGAGGGCCCGGACACCGCGCCCACGAAGGAGGCCGAGCAGGCGGCGCAGGAGCAGCGTCGGCGGGAGCGGGTGATGGAGCTGGACGCGGAGCTGGAGGACGCCGCGAACACGGAGCCTCGGGACACGCAGTGGGCGGTCCCCACCGAGTCGCTCGTCACCAGGTCTTTTCAGGGCCCGGACTTCACGGGCTCGCGGCTCACCCGAGTGGAGTGCCGCACCCACCTGTGCACGCTGGAGGTGGAGCATGACAACGGTGATGCCCAGGCGGAGCTGTTGACCTCGCTGTTGCGCGTACAGGGCCTGCGGGGGCAGGCCGTCGTACGTCCCCAGAACGAAGGGGGCCGCCGAAGCTCCCGCGTCTACCTCTCCCGGGCGGGAGAGCGTCTGCCCATGACGCTGCGCAAGTGAGCATCCTTCGCTCGGGTCCCAAGCGGCTCCTTGTTTCCTGGGTACCCCTGGGTTGCTCGACTCGACGCGGGCGTGCCAGCATGGACGACCGCTTGATGTCCGCTCCGCCTCCCAGTGCTCGAGACACCCGCCCCATCGGCACCCCCTCGGAGCCTTCCGGGACGGGCGCGGCGTACCTGCTGGTGTTGGAGGGCGAGTCGTCGTGGCGCTTCCCGCTGCCAGCCGAGGGCGTGGTGCTGGTGGGCCGCGACGACAAGGCGGACCTGAAGCTGAAGGACGAGAGCGTGTCGCGCCGTCATGCGCGCATCCTGGTGACGGAAGAGGGCGCGCGGGTGGTGGACCTGGGCAGCCAGAATGGGACGTCCATCAACGGCCGCCAGCTCGAGGATGCGCGGCCGCTGTTGTCGGGAGATGTGCTCTCCTTCGGCGCGGTGGTGGCGGTGGTGCGGGCGAAGCGCCGGCCCATGCCCGCGCGCAGGGCGCTCGACGCGGACCGGTTGATGGGGCAGTTGCGCGAGGAGGTGGAACGCGCGCTGCGCTATGGCCGGCCGCTCACGGTGCTGACGCTCGCGCTGGCCGAGCAGGGCTCCTCCGAGCGCGAGGCGGTGGAGGCGGTGCTGGGCTCGGACGCGGGGCCCGCGGAGGCGGCGGGCTGGCTGGACGGTGAGCACCTGCTGTGGCTGCTACCCGAGGTGTCGGGAGATCCAGGCGAGGAGGGGATGGGGGAGCGCGTGGAGGCGCTCTTGAGTGCGTGCCCTCGCGCGCGGTTGGGCTCCGCCACGTGTCCGTCGGATGGCTGTGACGCGGAGACGCTGGTGGCCGCGGCGCGCACGGCGGCGCGGACGGCGGCGCCGGGGGGCTTCGCCTCGGCGGCGGAGGACATCACCCGGGTGTCGTTGGGCGAGCGCACGGTGCTGGTGGCGGACCCGGCGATGGCGCAGCTCTACGCGCTTTTGCGCAGGCTGGCCGCGAGCGAGCTGCCGGTGCTGGTGTGCGGAGAGACGGGCGCGGGCAAGGAGAACGCCGCGTTCGCGGTGCATCACTGGTCTCGTCGCGCCTCCGGTCCGTTCGTGCCCGTCAACTGCGCGGCCCTTCCGGAAGGCCTGGTGGAGAGCGAGCTGTTCGGCCACGAGCGCGGCGCGTTCACGGGTGCCACCACGTCGCGCGCGGGGTTGCTGGAGAGCGCGCAGGGCGGCACGGTGTTCCTGGATGAAGTGGGCGAGCTGCCCGCGTCCGCGCAGGCCAAGCTGCTGCGCGCGCTGGAGGTGCGTCGCATCACCCGCGTGGGAGATACGCGGGAGCGGCCCATCGACATCCGCGTGGTGGCCGCCACGCATCGGGATTTGGAGGCGGAAGTCGCGGCGGGGCGCTTCCGGCAGGACCTGTACTTCCGGCTGGGTGCGGCCACGGTGCTGCTGCCTCCCTTGCGGGAGCGGCCTCGCGAGGTGCCCATGCTCGCGCGTGACTTCCTGGAGCGGGCCTGTGTGGCGCTGGGGCGTGGGGAGTTGGAGCTGGCGTCGGGCACGTTGCATGCGCTGTCGCGGCACACCTGGCCGGGCAACGTGCGCGAGCTTCGCAACCTGATGGACTACGTGGCGGCGGCGGTGACGGGCGACGTGGTGGAGCCGCACCACCTGCCGGCGCGCATGTCGAGCGGGCGGACGGTAGCGCAGGCGGAGGTGGTGGAGCCGGAACCGGAGCATGCGCTGGCTCCGGCGCATCGGCCCCGGCTGCCGCTGGCGCAGGAGATTCGGGAGCTGGAGCGACGCAGGATGCAGGAGGCGCTGGAGGCGGCGGAGGGCGTGCAGACGCGCGCGGCGGCGCTCATCGGAATGCCCATCCGGACCTTCTCGTTCAAGCTGAAGCAACTGGGACTGCAACCTCGCTCCGCGCGCCGAGGCACCTCGCCGGAATGAGCGCGCCACCCGGGCTGCTGGAGCCCCCCCGCGAGTTCGAGGAGTACCAGGTGCTGCGCCCCCTGGGGCGTGGCGCCATGGGACAGGTCTTTCTCGCGCGGGACACCTTGTTGGACCGGCTGGTGGCGGTGAAGTTCATCGCGACGCCCGCGGGGCGACTGCCGGACGCGGTGGCACGCGCGCGGTTCTTCCAGGAGGCGCGGGCGATTGCCCGGCTCCAGCATCCCAACGTGGTGGCCATCCACCGCGTGGGTGAGGTGCGCGGCCAGCCGTATCTCGTGTCGGAGCTCATCCGAGGCGAGCCGCTGGACACGCTGCGGCGTCCGATGGACGGGCGGCAGGTGCTGGTGCTGGGGATTGGACTCGCGCGCGGGCTCGCGGCGGCGCACCGCTGCGGGGTCCTGCACCGCGACATCAAGCCCGCCAACGCCATCCTCTCCGAAGAAGGTGAGGTGAAGCTGCTCGACTTCGGGCTCGCGGAGTCGTGGACGGGCGAGGACGGTCCTCGCGCGCTGGTGTGGACGGGGGGCGCGAGCACAGCGGGTCTTCGAGACGCGCGTGACGAGGGACGAGAGGCGCCGCTCGACACGGGACGGAGAGAGGCACCGCGCGCGACGCGCGACACGGGACAACGAGAGGCACCTCGCGAGACGCTCGACACGGGACGGGGAGCTGGCCGGGAGGATGCGCGTGGGGGCACGGAGCCCGATGTGGAAACGCGCCTGGTGTCACATGTTGGCGGGGGCACCACGCCGAAGGCACAGGTGCAAACGCGTCCCATGACGCCACCTGGCGACGCCACCCCGCTCAACGCGCTGGTGCAGCCCTGGCCCATGACGCCTCCTGGCGACGCCACCTCGCCAGCGTCGCGGGTGGAGACGCGTCCCATGGCGCCTCTTGGCGAGAACGCCGCGCCAGGACAGCCAGCGGAGATGCGTCCCATGGCGCCTCCTCGCGAGAACGTCGCGCCAGGGCAGCCAGCAGAGACGCGGCCAGTAGCACCTCTTGGCGAGAACATCGCGCCTGGGCAGCCAGCGGAGATGGGGCCAGTAGCGTCTCCCAGCGAGGACGCCGCGCCAGGGCAACCAGCGGAGACGCGTCCTATGGCGCCTCCTGGAGAGGACTTCGCACCAGGACAGCCAGCGGAGACGCGTCCAGTAGGGCCTCCTCGCGAGAACGTCGCGCATGGGCAGCCATCGGAGACGCGCCCGCGGCTCGCCGTTCCGTCAGCGCTGCGTTCACAAGATGCTCTCGCGAACGAGCATCCATCAAGCACGTCGCAAGACTCGGCTCCCTCGGCGCACGGAGAACGAAGCGGAGCACCACGGCCGACGACGGACCCTCGCGAGGTCGCGAGCCCTCGCGACGACTCGTCTCCCGGTGGGCCCTGGGACGGAGTGCCCCCCGCGCACCGAGGACCCTCGCCCCTCCCGCTCACCGTGCCCGGCACGCCGCTCTATCTCGCACCCGAACTCTGGCGCGGTGAGCAGGCCAGCCGAGCCAGCGACATCTACGCGATGGGTGTGCTCCTCCACGAGCTGTGCACTGGCACCGCGCCCCACGAAGACGTGCCCCTGTCCGACCTCGGGCGCGCAGTGCTGGAGCAGCGCCCTCGCCTGCTCGTGGAGCAGGACCTCGACCTTCCTCCCGGACTGGCCGCCGTGGTGGACCGCTGCCTCGCCCTGGCCCCCGAGCAACGCTTCGAATCCGGAGACGCGCTGCGCGAGGCCCTGGAAGCCCTGGCCCACTCCGCTCACACCTCTCCCCTGCCCTCCGGCAATCCCTACCGGGGACTTCGCACCTTCGAGGCCGAGCACCGGGGCGTCTTCTTCGGCCGCAAGACGGAGCTGGGTGAGGTCCTGGACCGGCTGCGCGGCGAGCGCTTCGTCCTGCTCGCGGGAGACTCGGGCGTCGGCAAGTCGTCGCTGTGTCGCGCAGGAGTGCTGCCCGCCATCGCCAGCGCCGGACGTGGCGACGACAACCCCGCGTGGACCATCGTCTCGTGGACTCCCGGAAGGCACCCACTGGAGGCGCTGGCCGAAGCCCTGGCGCCCGTGCTCGAGGAAGGCCCCGATGCGCTCCTCTCGCAAGTGGCCACCGAGGAACCCGGAGCCCTCGCCCGAGCCCTGCGCCGTCGCCCCTCGGGCGCCCCACCGGTGCTCCTCTTCATCGACCAACTCGAGGAACTCGTCACCTTCTCCGAGCCCACCCAGGCCACGCGGCTCGCCGAGGAGCTGGCCCTGGCGCTGCACCGGGTTCCGCGCATCCGCGTGCTGGCCACCGCGCGCAGTGACTGCCTCACCCGCCTGGTCGCCTTGCCGGGCCTGGGAGACGAGCTTCCCCGCGCGCTGTACCTCGTACGAGCCCTGTCCGAGCGAGGACTGCGCGAGGCCGTGGAAGGTCCCGCCCGCGCACTCGGCGTTCGCTTCGAGTCCCCCGCGTTGGTCGACACACTCGTGACTTCCGCCGCGCGAGCCGACGGCGGACTTCCGCTGTTGCAGTTCGCGCTGGAAGCACTGTGGGAGGCACGCGACGTCGCGCGAGGCACCATTCCCGCCGAGGCGCTGGCGTCACTCGGCGGCGTGGAGGGCGCGCTGGCCCGTCATGCGGACGCGGTGGTGGAGAAGCTCCGACCGGAACAGCGTCCCCGCGCACGGGAGCTGCTGCTGGAGCTGGTCACTCCCGAGGGCACGCGACTGCGCCGCACTCGCGAGGAGTTGCTGCGAGGGCCCGACGATGACAACGGCCGCGCGGTGCTGGATGGCCTCGTGCGCGGTCGCCTGCTCACGGCGGGCGAGGCCGAGAGCGGCGAGGGTGTCTACACGCTCGCGCACGAAAGCCTGCTCACGGGCTGGGACACGCTGCGCGGCTGGCTGGGTCAGGATGAGCAGCGCCGCGCCATACGGCACCGCCTCGCTCGCGCCGCCACCGAATGGGCACGACTGGGCCAACCTTCCGAGCTGCTCTACGCGGAGCGACAGCTCACCGAGGCGCGCGCCGCCGGAGTGCTTCCCGAGGGAGCAGGCCAGGAGGACTTCCTCGCCCGCTCGCACCAGACGGCCCGTCGTCGCCGGGCCGCACGCTGGACGGTGGCCATCGCGGCGCCAATCGCGCTGCTGGCGGTGGTGGCGGTGACTCGCGTGCAGTCGCGCGCGCAGTTGGAAGCCCGCATCGCGCAGCACCTCGACGAAGCACGAAGGCACCACGACGATGCCCGCGAGAAGGACGCGACGGCGCGGCGACTGCGCCAGGAGTCCCTCGCCCTCTTCGACACGCCGGGCCCCGAGCGCCGCGAAGCCGCCGAGACGCTGTGGGCTCGCGTTCGAGAGGAGGAGCAGGCAGTCGAAACCCTCTCGCTGCGAGCCCAGGCCGCGCTGGAGACGGCCTGGGGCCTGGACCCGGGGAGCCCTCGGGTGAACGAGCCCCTCGCGGACCTGCTCGCGGAGCGCGCGGAGCGTGCCGACCGACAGCGACAGCCCGAGCTGCGCACCCAACTGCTCACGCGCCTCGCCGCCTACGACACATCGGGCCTGCGACAACAGAAGCTGGTGGCACCCGCGCGCGTCTCCGTCATCACCTCGCCTCCGGGCGCACGGGTGCGACTGCTGCAAGCCACCTCCGACGTCTCTCCAACGAGCGACACGGCGCGGCCCTCGGACTCACCTGTGCCACCGGCATCCTCCGGACAAGACCTGGGCCAGACGCCGCTGCGTGAGCTGGAGCTTCCCGCGGGCTCTCATCTGATTTTGGTGGAGGCCCCAGGTCGCTTCCCCGTGCGAGCCCCCATCCTGGTGCGCCCGGGCGAAACCCTCTCCCTGGACCTCGCGCTGCCCGAAGCCTCCGCCGTCCCCGAGGGCTTCGTGTACGTGCCCCCCGGCCGCTTCCTCCAGGGCGCATCCGAGAGCGAATTCCTGCGCCGGGCCTTCTTCTTCTCGCCCCCGCTGCACGAGCTGGAGACCGGCGCCTATCTCATCGCCCGGCACGAGGTGACGTTCGGCCAGTACATCACCTTCCTGGAGACCCTCTCGCCCGAGGAGCGCACCGCGCGCATGCCCGGCTCGCGACGGCGCCTCACGGTGGTGGACCTGGCCCAGGAGCCGGACGGACGGTGGCGCCTCAACCTGCGGCCGGCCTCCGCCAGCTACAGCGTGCTCGACGGAGAGCGCCTGCGCTACGGCAAGCGAGACCGACGTCTCGAACAGGACTGGCTGCGCTTCCCCGTGTCGGCCATCTCCTTCGTGGACGCGGAGGCCTACGTGGCCTGGCTGGACCGCACCGGCCAGGTCCCCGGAGCGCGCATCTGCACGGAGCACGAGTGGGAACGCGCCGCCCGGGGCGCCGACGGACGACGCTACCCGGGGGGCGACTGGCTGTCCCCGGACGACGCCAACCACGACGTGACGTACGGCCGAGAGCCCGGAGGCTTCGGACCCGACGAGGTCGGCAGCCACCCGCGCTCGCGCAGCCCCTTCGGTGTGGACGACCTCGCGGGCAATGTCTGGGAGTGGACCCGCTCCAGCGTGGACCCCACCAAGCCGTCCGCGCAGGGCGGCAGTTGGTACCAGAGCGACCTCACCGCGCACTCCGCCAACCGGGACCGAGTGGAGCCCACGCAGCGCGAGGCCCTCATCGGCCTGCGCGTCTGCGCCACGCCGCGCCCCTGAAACGGCAACCCTCGCCGGACCCCGGCAAGTCTTGCCGGCCAGAACCGCCACTTCACCCCACTCCCCGAGGCCCCGCCCACCCTCCCCCCAAGGTGTGCGCGGACGTGTCCGTGGCATACGACATGCTCTAGGGACCTGGGTCTGCCTTGAACGAAACCGAGGTCCCTCACATGAGCGCCATCTCGCGACTGTTGTTACCCAGTTTCTGTCTCTGTCTCCTCGCCGCATGCGGGCCGCTGGCCCCCGAGGACGCGACGCCTCCCCTGGAGTCCCAGGCCTTCTCCGCTGGAAACGACGACTCCCACTCCCAGGGCACGCAGCTCCACGGTTCGCACATCCCGTCCGCGGCCTACACGGGAGCCACCGTGCTGCACGACGGCGTCCGCCGCGCGGCGACGCTGCGAATCTACAAGGGTGAGCTGGTCGCCCGAATCAACCTGTCGGTGACGGGCGCCACGCCCAGCCTGGTCCCGTGCCTCCTGCGTGGAACAGGCGCCGACCGAACCTGTGGCTTCAGCGTCGAGGGCCAGGGCACCTGCTCGCCGAACACGCTGGTCACCGTCTCCAGCGGCGAATGCTCGGGAGCACCGGGGAGCTGCACGGGCCGCCCCATCCTTCGCGTCTGCTCGGGGGAGAGCCCCTGCGAGTTCGAGCGCACGGGCTACCTGGGCTCGGGCGTGGGGACGGCGGGGCCCGACCTTCAGTGCAGCACGTCCAGTTGCCCCGCCGTGAAGTTCACCTGCCCCAAGAGCGGCATCTTCACCGTGCTGACGGGCCCCTATACGACGACGCAGAGCGCGAGCGTGACGCTGCGCTCCACCGCCGGCCGCTTCCCGGTGACGGTGAAGGACCTGAGGGGTGAGCAGCTCATCGGCGCGCGGATGCTGAGCTCGTCGCCGTCCGGCTACGGCACCGTCCTGGAAGTCAAGGACGCGACCAACGCGGCCAACGTCACCATCCCCGAGTCACCCGGCATCTGGGACGTCAGCGGCGACACCTTCCTCTATCGCTTGCAGATAAGGCCCACCAGCGGGTCGCCCATCGACCTGTGCCAGACAGGCGCGGACCCCGCCGTGGGCTGGGCGTGGACGCTCCCCCTGGAGGGCCTCTTCTCGAAGGCGGGTGAGCGCGAGGAGAGCACCAACGCCTTCACGCTCGCGTGCGACCCGGGCGTGCTCGCCAAGTGCTACCGCTGGGGCTACAAGCCGTGGCTGGATGGCGCGAACCCCGGCGTGGTGACGAAGACCCACTGGGCCTGCACCCGGATGGCTCGCGCCGACTACTGCGGGAGCGGCGCGTCCTTCACCCAGGATGGCACCCTCATCCAGCCGTGGGACGCGCTGACGCCGAACATCATCGCCCCGCCCACGGAGGGCTCGGGCCCGTCGGGCATGCAGTTCGAAGCGGGATGGGACACGGGCGGCCCGGCGTGTCTGAGCCACTGGCGCTGGAAGCACCTGCAAGCCGGCTGCGTGACGCTCCAGCCGCCCATCGAGGACTCCAACGGCCACGTCATCAACGACTGCAGGGACCCGCACAACGTCGCGGGCGCGTACAAGTGCTCACCCATCTGCGACAACGCCGAGGAGGCGAAGCAGCTCTTCAAGAGCCTCGTCTTCAACAAATCCCTGGCCAACGAGCAGCTCGCCAATCCCCAACCCTGAGCTAGCCTCCCGGGCCGCGAGGAGGACGCGGCATGATGACGGGAGCCATCTGGCTGACAGCGCTGCTGTCACTGGGGAGCGCGGAGATGAAGTGGGTGACCCAGGACAGCCACACCACCGTGCGCCTGCGAGGCGTCAGCGCCGTCGACGGACGCGTGGCCTGGGCCAGCGGAGACAAGGGGACCTTCGTCCGGACGACGGACGGAGGTCAGACGTGGAAGGCGGGCACCGTGCCCGGCGCGGAGACGCTCGACTTCCGGGACGTGGATGCCTTCAGCGACACCACCGCGTATCTGCTCTCCATCGGCGAGGGTGACAAGTCCCGCATCTACAAGACGGTGGACGGCGGCGAGCACTGGACGCTCCAGTTCACCAACCCGACGCCGGGCGCGTTCTTCGACGGCATGGCGTTCTGGGACGAGAAGCATGGCCTCGCTTTCAGCGACCCGGTGGAGGGCCGCTTCCTCGTGGTCGCGACCTCGGACGGCGGAGCCACCTGGACGCCCCTGCCCGCCCAGGCGTTTCCTCCAGCGCTCCCCGGCGAGGCGGGCTTCGCGGCCAGCGGCACCAGCATCGCCGTGCGAGCACCGAAGCAGGCGTGGTTCGGCCTGGGGGGCGCGGCGGCGCGCGTGCTCCGCACGTCGGACGGAGGCAAGTCGTGGAGTGTCGCGACCACGCCCCTGGCCACGGGAGAGGGCGGCGGCGTGTTCTCGCTCGTCTTCTGGAGCGAGCGCGACGGCATCGCGGTGGGCGGCAACCACAAGCTCCCCACGGACGCCACGGGCAACCTGGCCCTCACGCGAGACGGCGGCAAGACGTGGAGCGTGCCCGGGGGAGCGAGGCCCGCGGGCTACCGCTCCTGCGTCGCGCAGGTCCACGGCGCGCCAGGGCCCACGCTCGTCACCGTCGGGCCCTCTGGCTCGGAGATGTCCGCGGATGGCGCGCGGAGCTGGCAGTCGCTGGGGTCCACGGGCTTCCATGCCGTGTCCGCGTCGCTCACCGGCAAGCGCGTGTGGGCCGTCGGAGACGCGGGAATCATCGCGATGCTCCAGCGCGTGCGGGCGCCGCTGCCTACTCCTTCAGCACCTTCACCCAGTCGTCCTCGTCGCTGAACAGGCGCGCGCCCAGTCGGACGACGGTGTCCGAGTGGGCCACTGCAGCCGCGCCGCCCACCCAGACGGGCACGCCGTCCGGCAGCGCCCGGATGAGCTGGGAGAGCGTGTCGCGGAACACCTCCACGCCGTGATTGGTGATGGCGGACAGCCCCACCAGCTCCGGCTTCAGCGACGCCACCGCCCGCCCCAAATCCAGCGCGGGTACCCTCTGTCCCAGCAGCGTCACCCGGAAGCCCGCGTGGCGCAGGCGCAGCGCCACGCCCAAGAGCCCCAGCTCGTGCTCCTCATCCGGGAAGCACGCCAGCACCGCGTGGCGTCGCCCGCTGTCCGGCGCTCCGTGCAGCAGGCTCACCAGCCGGGCGCGCACCACCTGCGTCACCAGGTGCTCCTGCGCCACGGACAGCTCGCCCGTGTGCCAGCGCTCGCCCACCTCGCGCTGGAGCGGCGCCAGCACGCCCTCGAACGCCTTGAGCGGGGGCAGCGCGGACAGCACCTCGTCCACCACCGCCGACACGCCGCCCTGGTCATACGCCTCCGCGGCGAGCAGCGCGGCGTCGCGCCAGAACTCCAGGCCCGTGCTGGAGCCCTGGACGTCTTCGGTGGCGGTGGGCGCGGCGTCCAGCTCCTCGAGCAGTTGAGGCAGCAGCTTCGCCGCCTCGCTGATGGCCACGCCCTCGTCCGTCAGCTTCTTCAGCCGCTTGAGCAGCGCGACGTCCCGCTCGGTGTAGACGCGGTAGCCCGCGGGCGTGCGCAAGGGCTGGAGCACGCCATACCGCCGCTCCCAGGCCCGGATGAGCTCCACCCGAACCCCTGACAGCTCCGCGGCGACGTGGATTCGGTAGGTGCGCTCGGCCATGGGCGATACGGGTCAGGGGCGACTATGCGCGGTTCGCACCTGGCTCCAGAGGGCAATCAGCTCCTGCGAGGACTCCGCGTACTGCGCACCCAGTGTGAAGGTGGTTTTCAGGTGCTCGCGCGCGCCGGGCCCTCCTACCACGACCGGAGAGGGGGCGCAGGCTCGCAGCGCATCCGACAACAGCGTTGCGAATTCGTCCGTTTCGCGCCGCTGCACGAAGGACAGCGCCACCATGTCCGGGTGGAGCTGCTCGCACGCGGCACGCAGCGCGTCAGCCGGGGTATCCGCCCCCAGCATCGTCACCCGCCACCCCTTGCGCTTGAGCTGCACCCCCAGGCCCAGCAGGCCCCCTTCATGGAAGTCCCCCGCCGGGCACGCCAGCAGCGCGCGGGGCCCGTTCGCCGTGCTCTCCAGGCTCGACAGCACCTGCCGCAGCCGCTGGCGGACGTACCCGGACGCCAGGTGCTCGCGGGCGACATCCAGCCGCGCGCTCATCTCCCGCAGGAGCGGCATCAGGAAGCCGTCGCAGTAGGTGTCCACGTCCATCGCCTCCTGCGCCTCGTCCAGCACGCGCGAGACCTCGTCCCCGTCCAGCAGTATGACGGCGGCCCAGAAGCGCTCCTGGTGCCGCTCCGCGCGGGGCATCGTCTTCACGGGGGAGGCGACCACCTGGGCAATGGCCTCGCTCACCGCCAGGCCGTCCAGTTCGATGAGGCGCGCCACGCGACGGATGGCCTCCACTTCCTCGCGCGAATACACGCGGTAGTTGTTGCCCTCCGAGCGCATCGGACGCGGGAAGCCGTAGCGCCGCTCCCATGCGCGCAGCGTCGCCTCTCGGATGCCCGTCAGCCGGGCGATGGTGCGGATGCGCAACATCATGGCCCCACTCCCCGGGCCGCATCCCACTTCTCCGCCACGCCCCGCGCGCCCGACACCTTGCGCGTGAAGCCCTCCAGCGTCGTCACCGCCGCCAGCTTTCGCACCACCGACTCCAGGCCCTGCTGGAAGACGGCCAGCGAGCCGGGCGGATGCGGCGTGCCCACCTCCAGCAGCACGTCCGGGCGCTCGTGTTCGAAGAAGGCGTAGCGCACGCCAATGGGCACGCACTCCACCTTGGCCACGCGCGCCAGCAGCTCCACGCCGCGCTCCAGTCGCAGCGGCAGCTCGCCGAAGGGACGGTGCTCGCCTTCGGGAAAGACATACAGCGCCGCGCGCGGACGCTTCAGGAGGTCCTTCGCGTAGCGCAGCGACTCCACCGACGACACCGCGTCCTTGCGGCGGATGCTGAACGCGCCGATGCGCGCCAGGAAGGGGTAGCGGCGCAGGTTCTCTTCGTCCATCAGGCAGTAGGCGTCCCACCCCGCCACCCGGGAGAGCTGGTGCAGCATGAAGCCGTCCCACCAGTTGGCGTGGTTCAGGTACACCAGCCTCCCAGGGCCGGCGGCGGGCAGCTCACCGCGCACCCACAGGCCCCGGAACGCCGAGCGGAACTTCCACCCGATGTACGCGTCCAGCGCCCACCCGAAGGGGCCTCCCTTGGCGGCGGGAATCACGACGCCCCGGCCTCCTTCTTCGTCAAGAGCTCCACCAGCCCCGTGAAGAGGGCCAGGCCCAACGACACGAGCACGCTGGTCAGCAGGAAGAACAGCACTTCCTCCAGGGGAACGAGCCCCACGTAGATGCCCAGGTGCAGGCCCTCGCCGAAGTTCCAGATGCCCGTGGAGATGGCCAGGTGGTCCGCCACCGCTAGATAGATGCCGATGATGAACGCGGGCGGCAGCACCGCGCGCAGCACCGCGCCGGAGCGTTCCTTGTAGTGGCGCACCAGCACCACCGTCTGGAACACGATGAGCGGCAGCGTCCAGCCAACCAGATGGATGAGGTAGGCCCAGCGCGAATCCATCATGAGGACACCTCGCTCGGGGACAGGGCTCGCTCGGAGGAAACCGTGGACTCCGCAGCCGACGCCGGTGTCGTCACGGGCCGAGCCAGCGCGCGGGCGAGCCGGGCCCGGGCCCACAGTCCCACCAGCAGCGTCTGGAGGCCGAAGAACAGGTACTCCTCCAGTGGCAGGTAGCCCAGCTTGATGCCCCAGATGCGGGTCTCATCGAAGCCCCACAGGCCCCACTTCACCGCCAGGTTGTCCCAGGGTGACGTCGCCGCGTAGACGACCACGAGCAGCAGGCCCATGGGCGCCAGGCTTCGGGCCGTGAAGGTGCGGCGGTAGCGCCACAGCAGAAAGAAGATGGGCAGTACGACGAACAGCCCGAGGAAACGCGCGTAGGTCATCCAGGTCCTCCCGTCAGCTCCGGCGACACCCGGACCATGCGGCCTCCCGGCAGCAGCGCGTACGTGCGCCCCCGCCAGGTCACCATCCCCTGGCGACCCAGGGAGATGACGAAGGCCGTCAGCAACAACATCTCACCCAGGAGCCAGTCCGTCAGCGCATGTCCCAGGCTCGCGTCGCGAACACCCGCCGCGCGAGGCGCGCCGAGCACCGCGAGTCGGAGCGCCAGCAGCGAGCGCACACCCACGAGCGACACCACCGCGAGCGACAGCACGGGCGAGCCCAGAAGCGCCGCCAGCAACACCAGTGGCACGGTGGGAGTGAACAGCAGCGGCACCGTGGGGTACAGCGCGGGGCGGTGACTGGCCAGCACGCGCATCCAGCGGGTGAAGCGGGACAGTGGGACTTCCCAAGCGCCGATGTCGCCCAGGGGAACCACCGCGGGCGCGTCGCTCAGCGCGACGTCCAGACCGCGGGCATGCAGGCGCTTCGACAGCTCCAGGTCCTCGCCGATGTGGTCGGCCAGGGACTTGAGCGATTCCATGGCTTCGGGGGAGAGGCCCAGGGCCTTGCCACACACGGCCTTCGCGCCCGCGCTCATCGCGTGCAGCGCGAGGAAGCTGTGGTGCGTGTAGCGCAGCAATCCGGCCATGGCGCGGCCGGCTCCGTCACGCACGTCCACGGGTGTGGGGGCGGCCGTGCTCAGCGCGGCACCTCGGACCAGAGGAGCCACGAGTCCCTCCACCAGCGCGCCGGTCACCGCGACATCGGCGTCGACGGAGAGGACCACGCGGCCCTCGGTGGGGAGCGTCTCCAAAGCATAGAGAAGATGGCCCACCTTGCGGTTGGGGGTGAGCGGGTCGCTCGGCAGCCAGCGCACGCCGGGCGCGAGCCGAGGCCGATAGGGAGACACGACCACCTGCTCCAGCGCGCCTGCGTACTCGATGGGCAGCGCCAGGTTCTCCAGCTCTCGAGGCGTAGGCGCATCGACCGGGCGCAGGAGCAGCACCGAAGGAGTGGTGCGCGGGGACTCGACAGGCACGTCCTGGCTCCGAAGCGCGAGCGCCTCTTCAGGATGAAGGGGACTCTTCGCTGATTGAGGGCGCAGGTCCTCGGTGGGCGGCTCCTCATCCCGAGGTGCGAGCACATCCTCTGAATGCAGGTGACTCCGCGCGGGCTGAGCACGCAGGACCGCTGCGGACTGCTCCGTGCTCCGAAGCGAGGACGTCTCCATCGAACCGCGGAGCCCCTGCGCTGGCCGTGCCCCCATGAACGAGCCGCCTCTGCGCACGCGCAGCAGGCGCGCAAGCGCGACGCCACTGAAGCCCGTCGCGAGCACGGCCCAGCCCAGACACAGGAGGACGGGCGCGTTCATGCCGCCGTCCCCAGCCGCGTCCGGAAGTGCGCCATCCAGCGGATGAAGGGCGAGTGGAAGCGGCGGAAGTCCGCCACCTCACCCATGCAGTCCAGTGCGCCCTTGCGAGCCTCCAGCCGCGCATAGAACGGCGAGGACTCCAGAAGCCGTGCCTCACCCACTTCCACATTGCCCGTCTGCAAACGCGTGGGCACGCGCAGGCCCCAGCCCGTGATGACAGTGGGACGCGTCTGCGGCCCCGGCCCCCGCTCACAACGCACGCTCTGCTCGCACGCCGTCATCCGCAGCGGCGCCACACCATCCGGCAGGTGGTAGTCCACCACCGTCGTCGCATCCCCGCGATGCGTGCGCGCCCAGTGCCAGCCCGCGAGCCGCTCGCCCAGCAACTCCTCACCGTGGTTCGTGTCGTGGTAGCCCAACCCCTCCGCCTTCACGCCGAGCGACGACACTTCCAGTCGCGCACGCGCTCGAGGCGCCAGGGCCTGCCAGTAGTGCGGAAGCTCCGGCATCAACCGCACCACCTCGCCCACCGGCGTCAGCGGCTCCAGGGTGAGGCGCGCACTCACGGGCCGACCCCAGGGCGCCGTCCAGTCCTCCACGTCCATGCGCACCGTTCCGCCCTCTCCATACGTCAGCGTCGAGCGTCCAATCCGCAACCGCCCCGCCGACTCCACCTCCGCGCGAGAGTACTCGCTCAACACCCACAGGCGGCGCACACCCTCGTGGTACAGCGCGAAGTTCACCGCGCTGTGCTCCATGGGCCGGCCGCCCCGTCGCGCCGCCACCGAATAACGCGGGGAGAACAGCGAGCCCAGCATGAAGATACACACCGCGCTGTAGGGCCCCGCCGTCACGTCCGCGTAGAACCAGCGATAGGCCCCCGCCTCGATGGGCAGCGCGGGAATGTCTCGCAAGGTGTTCATTCGCCCCTCCGCAGGTGCACGGAGGCCATCTCCGCGGCGAAACGGCCGGACAGCATCACCAGGGGCACGCCCCCACCCGGGTGCGTCCCTCCTCCCGCGAAGAACAGGCCCGGCGTGTTGCCCCGGATGCGCGGACGACGAAACGGCCCCAGCTTGCCGTGCGGCAGGAAGCCGTAGATGGACCCACCCGGTGCCCCCTGCGCGGCCAGGTCCACCGGCGAGCGCTGGCCGATGACTCGCACGCGACCCTTCAGCTCCGGGAAGTGCGCGACGAGCTTCTCGAACATCTGCGCCTTCACCTGCTCGGCCTGAAGCTCCCAGGCACGCGTCGCCACGTCCGCCTCCGCGGCATCCACGGGCAAAGGCGGCGCGTTCACCATGACGAACAGACCCGTGCGTCCCGGAGGCGCCATGGTGGCATCCGTGGCGGACGGGTTGCAGAAGTACACCGTCGGGTCCGACGCGAGCTGCCCGCTGAACAGTTCGTCGAACTCGCGCCGGTAGTCCCTCCCGAAGAGCACCGCGTGGTGGGGCAGCGCGGGACGCCCCTCCACCTCCAGCAACAACACGAAGCCGGAGAGCGCCAACGGCTCCTCTCCACGACTCAGGGACTCCATCGGGTCCGCGTTCACCACCACGCTGTCGAAGCACGCGGCGTCCTCACCAGGTCCCACGCGGTAGCCATCGCGCGTGTGCGCGAAGCGGGCGCGCGTCTGGAGATGCACCGTGACGCCGAGCCTGCGCACCGCCTGTCCCAACGCGTTCACCAGCGCGCCCACGCCGCCCCGCGCATGGTGGACGCCGTACGCGCGCTCAATGTGCGGAATCAGCGCGAAGGCCGCGCTCGCCTCGTAGGGAGACGCGCCCGCGTAGGTGGCGAAGCGGCCCACGTACTGCTGGAGGTGCTCGGTGCGCAGGTGCTTCACCGCCAGCCCGTGCAGGGACGACAACTGCATGCCCGCCATCACCGCGCCAATCCCCCGGCGAGCCACGCGCCCCATGAACCCGGCCATGCCCTCGAAGGGCGCCTCCAGGTACGGCTCACCCGCCGCGCCCCAGATGGCGGCGGCCTCCGCGTAGAAGCCGCGGATGCCCCTGCGCTCCACCGGCTTCACGTCGGCGGCGCTGTCCGCGGTGCGGTCCATGTCCTTGTACGCGGTGAAGGCGCACCCATCCCCGAAGCGGTAGGAGCACTGCGGCTCCAGCTCGGTGAGGGGCGGCATCAGGTCGAGCGCGCCCAGTTGCTCGAACGTCCCACGCACCAGGTCCGGCAACGTCAGCAACGTCGGGCCCGTGTCCAGCGTCACGCCATCCACGGTGACGGCCTGCGCCTTGCCACCCAGTGAGGCCCCGCCCTCGAAGAGCGTCACCGCGTGGCCTTCCTTCGCCAGCAGACCCGCGGCGGTGAGGCCCCCAATTCCTCCGCCGACCACCGCGACACGCGTCGTGCTCATGGCCCCCGCCTTCGCCACGCCACCTCGGTGTCCTGGAGGACACTCGCGCTCCTCCATCGACCCCCGCGCTCAAGCGACCTCGAGCCGGCCTTCGCACACGCGTCACCCATGGCGCTGTCCCCCCACTTCGCTCGGCAGCAGTGGCACTCGCGGCTCGCCCGGAAGCGAGGGCAACACGGACTTGGGTCGGATGAAGGCCGCGGCGGCCAGCGACAGCTTGCGGCGCGTCGTCACATACGCCCGCGCGCTGAACACGTCGTAGTCGCGCGCCTCGATGTCACGGAGGATGTCGCCGTAGATGGCGCCCATCAGCCGCACCATCCGCTGACTGCCAAAGCCCGTGAGCGACGGCACGCCCCGCGCCGCGCGCGCGTAGTACGTCCGCGCGCGCTCCACCTGGAAGCGCATGAAGTCACGCCACCGCGCGTCCACCTTCCCCTGCCGCAAGTCGTCCTCCGACAACCCGAAGGACGCCAGCTCCTGGGAGGGCAGATACACCCGCCCCCGCTCCAGGTCCTCGCGCACGTCGCGCAGGATGTTGGTGAGCTGCATGCCCCGGCCCAGGTCCGCCGCCGGTTGCAGCGCGCCCTCGTCCGAGCACCCCAGCACCGGCGTCAGCATCAGCCCCACCACGCCCGCCACGCGGTAGCAGTAGAGGTCCAATTCCTCAAACGTGTCGTAGCGGTGCTTCGTCAGGTCCATCTCCATGCCGGAGATGAGGTCCTGGAAGGGCTGCTCAGGAATCCGGTAGTGGCGCACCGTGTGCGCCAGCGCGGCGAACTCTCCCGCGTCCCACGGCGAGCGCGCCGCCGCGCCCTCCAACCGCCCACCCGGCGGCCCCAGCTCCCGCGACGCCAGCTCCGGCATGGGCACATACAGCTCCGCCACCATGCGCCGCGCCCGCCCCAGTCGCACGGACAACTCCTCCATCCCGGAGCCGGCCTCATCCACCAGGTCATCCAGCCGTCGGCAGAACGCATACAGCGCGAACGCCGCCTTCCGACGCTGGCCGAACAACAGATAGGAGGCGAAGAAGAAGCTCTTGGCGTGGTGACGCGTCACCCGCCGGGCCAGCCAGTATCCCCGGCGCACCAGCGCCCTTTCGTCGGACACGCTCATGCCGCCTCCGCCACCTTCACCGGGGCCGCGCGCGGCGCCAGCTTCACGCCCTGCTGGCGCGCCCAGTCTCCCAGTCGCTCGGTGACGAGCCGCGCGGAGATGAGCACCGTGGGCAGCCCCGTGCCCGGCTGCGTGGAGGCCCCGACGAAGAAGAGGTTCTTCACCTTCGCGTCCTGGTTGGCCGGACGGAACGGACCAATCTGGAGGAAGTTCTGCGCCAGGCCGAAGGCACTGCCTCGCGCCAGGTTGAAGGTCCCCGCCCAGTCGTCCGGCGTGAAGACGCGCTCCACCTCGATGTCCGACTCCAGGCGCGGGAAGCCCAGCTCCGCCAGGCGCGCGAAGACCTTGGCGCGCAGCGCCGGCCCCTCCGTCTTCCAGTCCAGCGACGGGTGCTGGTGCGGCACGGGCACCAACACGTAGAGCGAATCCTTGCCCTCGGGCGCCAGCGACGCGTCCGTGCGCGTGGGCGCATTCACGTAGAAGCTCGGGTCCTCCGGCACGCGGAAGCGCTTGAAGATGTCCTCGAACGAGCCCCGGTAGTCGCGGCCGAAGATGACATTGTGATGCAACAGCCCCGGGATTTTCCGGCGCATGCCCAGGTAGAGCATGTAGCCGCTGGAGGTGTAGCGCAGCGACTCGCGGCGCTTGAGCGTGGTGGCCTGGGGGTCCAGCAGCTTCTCGTACGCGTAGGGCAGGTCCGCGTTGCACAGCACCGCGTCCGCCTCCAGCACCTCGCCGCCCTCCAGTCGGACTCCGGTGGTGCGGCCGCCGTCCGTGAGGATGCGCTCCACCGGTGTGCCGTAATGGAAGCGCACGCCCTCCTCGATGGCCACCCGCTCCAGCGCCTGCGGAATGGCGTACAGCCCGCCCTTGGGAAACCAGATGCCCACGCCCAGCTCGGTGAAGGGCAACAGGCCGTAGACGGCGGGCGACTCGAAGGGCGACACGCCCAGGTACATCGTCTGGAAGGTCATCGCCGCGCGCAGCCGGTCATCGCGGAAGAAGCGGCTGACGTCCGGGTACATGCGCCGGTGGGCGCGCACCTGGAAGATGCGGGCCAGCACGCGCGGGGACAGGTAGTCGGTGATGCCCGCGTAGTTGCGGCCCACCAGATGGTCCAGGCTGGTGCGGTACTGGACACGCCCCTGGGCCAGGAAGGCGAGGTAGCGCGCGTAGCTGCCGGGCTCCACCCGCTCCAGCTCGCGCCCCATGGCGCACAGCTCGGAGGTGAACGTCACGTCCGAGCCGTCCCGGAAGTGCACCCGGTAGTTCGGGTCGCACTTGAGCAACGTCAGGTAGTCCTCGATTCGGCGGCCGAGCGCGCGGAAGGTCTCCTCGAACACCTCCGGCATCAGCACGATGGTGGGACCGATGTCCCAGGAGAAGCCATCCACCCGCAGCCGGTTGCAGCGCCCTCCGGGTCCTACCGTCTTCTCGACGACCTGGACGTCGAAGCCCTGGTGCGCCAGTCGCGCCGCGGCGGCCAGACCTCCAACACCGGCGCCCACCACCACCACACGTCTGCCTTGTGTCCGCGGGCTCATGTGTTCCTCAGGCCGCGCGATGCGCGAGCCGCGCGATGAGGGCGTCCATCAAATCCCTCACGCCGTTGGGGTTGGGCAACGACTGGAGGGTGCGGCGAGCCGCGCGAGAGGCGCGCTCCACCATCCGCTCGCACGCGGCACGGCCGCCATGCGCCTCCACCAAGGCGCGAGCACGCGCCAGGGCCACCGTGTCCTTCTCACACTCCGGCAGGGCCCAGAGCGCCTCCAGTTCCTCACGTCCCTCGGGCGTGGCGCGCGCGAAGGCCGCGAGCACCGGGAAGGTCCGCTTGCCTTGGGTGAAGTCGCCATCCGACGACTTGCCCGCCACGCTGGAGTCACCGAAGAGGCCGATGAGGTCATCGCGGAGCTGATAGGCGAGCCCCACCTGGCGGCCCACGCGCTCCAACCCCTCCAGCAGCGCGGGGCTCGCGCCGCCCAGCATCGCGCCACACACCAGCGGCGCGCAGAAGCCGTAGCGCGCCGTCTTGAGATAGGCCACGCGCAGCACCTGGAACAGCGACACCTCCGACAGCGGCGCGCGCTCCAGCGACAGGTCCAGGTACTGGCCCGCCGCCGTGTGCCGGCACACCGACAGGTAGTAGCGGACGACCTTCGCCACGCCCGGCAGCTCCGACTCCAGCATCGCCTCCAGCGCTCGCGCGAAGAGGTGGTCGCCCACCACCACCGCCAGGTCCTCGCCCGTCCGGCCCGGCGCCAGCAGGTGGTGCAACGCCGCGCTCCCGCGCCGCAGCACCGCGCGGTCCGCCACGTCGTCATGAATCAGGAGGAAGGTGTGGAGCAGCTCCAGCCCCGCGGCGAAGCGCCACAGCTCCGAGGGCACCACCGGCGTGCCCTTCGCCAGACAGTGCCCCGCCATCACCAGCGCCGGCCGCACCCGCTTCGCGGGCCGCAGCGCGTACAGCCGCGCCTCCTCCAGCGCCCGCGTCCACCGCGCGTCCAGGCCCGCCTCGTCCGGCAGCTCGAACAGCTCCGACAGCGACGCCTCCACCTCCGCGTGCACCAGCCCCAGCCACGCCTGCTCCAGGGGGACCTCGCCCGGCAACGGCTGCGCAGCGGGACGCGGGAGTGCCATGGGGTGATCCTCCAGATTCAGGACGTTCCTGCCCCCCAGACGTAGCGTTTGCGTCGAGGGCTTGTCAAGGCTATGTACAGGGTTTGTAAGAACCTTGTCCACCGGGGGTCACCTCATGAGGATGTGGATCACAAGCACACTGGCGGCGGCCCTGCTCACGCAGGGCGCGTTGGCTTCCAGCCCAGCAGACGGCCCGCTCGACGCCACGTTACGGAGTTCCAGCGGAGATGAGGTCCGCCTCTCTCGCTGGCGCGGAAAACCGGTAATTCTGTTTTATGAGGACAAGGACTCCACGACGCTCAACGCGGGGATGAAGGAAGAGCTCTTCGCGCGCGGCAAGGAGCGGAATCTCTTGGGCTCCGCCTGGGTGGTGGCGGTGGCGAATCTGAGGAAGTTCGACTTCTTTCCCGCTCGACAGATTGCGCTGTCCTACGTGCGGGACGAGGAGAAGAAGGTGGGCGTGCCCATCCTGGTGGATATGGACGGGACGCTGGGCGCGCCGCCCTGGGGCCTGCCAATGAAGACCTCCAACATCCTCCTCCTGGATGCCCAGGGCGCCCTGGTCTACCGGCATTCCGGGAAGATGAAACCGGAGGAGCAGGTGGCGTTCTTCTCCGCGCTCAGCCAGCTGGTGGGGGTGGACCTCAACACGCCCGCGGCCCCCAAGGCCCCGGAGGCCGCGCCATGAAGGTGGCCGTCACCGGGGCCACGGGCTTTCTCGGCACGGGGCTTGTCCAGGGTTTGTTGAGCCAGGGCCATGGCGTGCATGTGCTGACGCGGGACGTGGCCCGGGCGCTGGAGAAGCTGCCTCCGGGGGTGACGGGGGCGCCCTTCGACGGGCGGACGGCGCTGGCTCCGGAGGCGCTGGCGGGCGCGGACGCGGTCATCCATCTGGCCGGCGAGCCGGTGGCGCAGCGGTGGAGCCGGGATGCGAAGCAGCGCATCCATGACAGCCGGGTGCAGGGCACTCGCACGCTGGTGGAGGCGATGAAGGCGGCGGGCACGGTGAAGCGCTTCGTGTCCACGTCGGCCATTGGCTACTACGGAGGCACGCGCGAAGCGGAGCCGCTGACGGAGCAGAGCCCGCCGGGGGACGACTTCCTGGCGCGCGTGTGTGTGGATTGGGAAGCGGAGGCGTGGGGCGCGCGCGGGGCGGGCATCGGCACGGTGGTGGTGCGGATGGGCGTGGTGCTCCACCCGGACGGCGGCGCGCTGCACAAGATGCTGCCCCCCTTTCGCATGGGCGCGGGGGGACCGGTGGGCAGCGGCCGGCAGTACGTGAGCTGGATTCACCGCGAGGACGCCCAGGCGCTGCTGCGCTTCGCGCTGGAGCACGCGACCCTGGAAGACGGCCCGGTGAACGCGACGGCCCCGGAGCCCGTGACGAACGCGGCCTTCGCCCATGCGCTGGGACATGCGCTGGGCCGCCCTTCGGTGATGCACATCCCCGCGTTCGTGGTGAAGGCGGCCATGGGGGAGATGGCGAAGGTCGTCTTGGAGGGCCAGCGGGTGCTGCCCGAGCGCGCGCGGGAGTCGGGCTTCACCTTCCGCTTCCCGGAGCTGGAGGCCGCGCTGAAACACCTGCTCGCATGAACGATTGTTCGTACCGAGGCGTCACCTGACGCCTTGCGCACATGTACCCGGTGTGTGTGTTTCAAGCATCCGCGAGCCGAAGGGGACGCGCGCGCAACTTCAGACATCGACTCCTGAGAATTCAGAAGACAACATGACTTGAGCCTTCCCACACCCCCCTTCAGGCTCGAGGAGTCGACGATGACTGTGGAACGAGTAGGCAGTGGTGGTTCGTCCGAAGCGGCACAACGCGCGGCGGAGGCAGCGGCTCGACGCGCGGCGGAAGAGGCGGCGCGCCGTGCGGCGGAAGCAGCGCGCCAGGCCGCCGAGGCCGCGCGTCAGGCCGCCGAGGCCGCGCGCCAGGCGCAGGAAGCCAAGAAGGACGAGTCGACCTTCGAGGCCGCGGGCGCGAAGAACACGCTGAACCTGGATGGAAAGGGCTCCGCGCCGGCGACCTCGCTGTTCACGGAGAACAGCCAGGACAGCAAGGTCAACTGCCTGGACAAGGCCGCGGACTTCGTCAGCAAGAGTTCGCCGGAGCTGCAGGGCCGCTCGGACCTGGTGTTCCTCAAGGACTCGCGCACGGGCGCCGAGGGCCAGGCGGGCCACGTCGTCGTGCGGCAGGGTGAGCGCGTGCTCGACCCGAGCAACGGCAAGAGCTACGAGGACATGAAGAGCTACCTCAAGGAGCAGCCGCACTACTCCGAGGCTGGCTCCATCCCGGGCACCACCGCCGCGAAGATTCTGGCCACCGAGGCCGGCTCGCCCGAGCGGGCCCAGGCACTGAGCGACGGGAAGGTGTCACCCGAGCTGCAGAAGATGATGGTCGCCGACCCGACCATTCCCTCGCAGGCCCCCGACGCCGCCAACGCTCCCACCGGCTCCCTCCCCCTTCCGCCCCTCACGGTGCCGGTGGGAAAGAACGGCTCGGTGGGCCTGGAGTTCAGCGCGGAGCTCGACAAGAAGGTCAAGAAGGCGGACGGCTACACCACCGTGGAGCTCTCCGCGGAGATGTCGGTGGGCGCGAACGCCGAGCTGGACATGAAGAAGGTGACCGTGGGCGGAGGCGTCTCCCGCGCGAACACCCAGACATACGAAGTGAAGATGAAGGACGAGGACTTCGAGAAGCTGAAGCAGGGCAAAATCGCGCCGCCGCATCCGCTCAAGCCGGAGACGATTCCGAACGGCGCCTCGGTGAAGATGGACGCCGCCGAGCTCAAGGGCTTCTCCTACAACGGCAGCGTGGACGTGAAGGGCGTCGACCTGGGCCTCGGCGAGGAAATCCAGAAGGGCCGTGGCGTCTCCTTCGAGACCTCGAAGGATGACAAGGGCCAGGTCACCGTGACGGCGGGCCCCACCGACCTCATCAAGAGCGGGGCCTCCGTCAGCGTCGGCGCGGCGGGCGCCACGGTCTCCCTCAACGGGAGCACCGAGCTGACCGACTACAAGATGCGCACCGCCACGTTCGACGTGAACACGAAGGAGGGCAAGGACGCCTTCGAGCAGTTCGCGAAGACGAAGCAGCTGCCGGAGAAGGACGGCGCGGGCGTCTCCGACTCCGCCACCGTCGACAAGCTGGAGCTCTCCTCGGACGCCAAGGTGAAGCTGGAGCTGGGCCCCCTCAGCAAGGAGTTCCAGGCCGTCCCCGAGAACGGCGGCAGCATCACCATCACCACCAAGGGTGATGGCTCGCGGGACACGGTGCTGGAGACCAAGGACGCGGACGGCACGCGGCTCGACTACAAGCGCAGCTTCGACAAGGACGGCAAGGAGGTCTTCGACAAGGACAAGTTCGAATACAAGATGTTCATGGAGGGCCTGTCCGGCGGCGCCGAGTACACGTTCGCGCAGCAGTACAACGTCGACCAGCACGACTTCGACAAGAAGAAGGACATCGAGCTGACGTTCTCCGGAGACCAGCTCACCGAGCTCGCCGATCGCGCCCGCGACTTCAAGTCCCGGTGGGAGAGCCACTCGGGAAAGATGGCGACGAACCAGTTCGAGTTCGTCCAGAAGCTCGCCAACGCGAAGGACCCGGCCGAGGTCGCCGAAATCCTGACGTTGACCAAGAACGCCCCGCGAGGGCTCGGCGGTCTCGCGGAGGACCTGGGCCCCCTGCACGTCCCCGGCAAGCCGCTCCCGGGTGACATCCAGGCCCGCCACCGCGACAACGTCGGCTGAGTCCACCCGCGCTCCGGGGCCACCACACACTCCGGAGCACGGCGCGCGCCCGCGTGGCCGTCTCGCGCTAGAACGCGCTCCCTGGACCCACCAGGGAGCGACACGGGATGGACGCCAAGGAGCTGGAAGCAAGAGCGCGCGCCGAGGGGACACCCGTCATCATCGGAGACACGGCCACCTTCGTGTGGCGTGGGCGAGGCCCCGTCTTCGTCCAGGGTGACTTCCAGGACTGGAGGGGCGAGCCGCTTGCGCTGGAGCGCGTGGCCCCCGGCCTGTGGACGCGCTCGCTGGCGCTGCCCCGCGACGCCTATGTCGAATACGCCCTCTTCGATGCGCACGGCCAACGGCTGAAGGACGACTTCAACACCCGCGTCTCCGACAACGGCTTCGGCGACGTCAACCACGCCTTCTACATGCCCGACGGCGGGCCCTCGCTGCCCCTGCGACGCCCCCGGGGCGTGCCGCGCGGCCGCGTCACCCGCCACCGCGTGGACATGTCCGACGTGGGCCTGGATGGACAGCGCACCGTGCACCTGTACGCCCCGCCGACGCGAGAGCCGGTGCCGCTCCTCGTCGTGCTCGACGGAGACGACTACCTGCGCCGCGTGCGCCTGCCGGAGCTGGTGGACACGCTGGTCGCCGACGGCCGCATGCAGCCCGTCGCCCTCGCGCTCGTCTCCAACGGCGGCCTGACGCGCGGCGTGGAGTACGCGTGCAGCGAGTACACCGTGGCCCTGCTGCTGTGGAAGGTGCTGCCCCTGGCGCGGGAACACCTTTCGTTGGTGGACGAAAGACACAACCCGGGGGTGCATGGGGTGCTGGGCTCGTCGCTGGGCGGGCTGATGTCGCTCTTCATCGGGCTGCGCGCGCCGGAGACCTTCGGGCGGGTGCTGTCGCAGTCGGGGGCGTTCATCGTGGAAAACCACGAGTTCGTCGTGTTCGATCTGGCGCGGCACGTGCCCCGGCGCCCGCTGGAGGTGTGGATGAGCTGCGGGCGCTTCGAGGTGCTCCTGGAGAGCAACCAGCGACTGGGGCCCTTGCTGAAGGCCACGGGACACCGGGTCGAGTACCGGGAGTACAGCGGCGGGCACAATTACCCGGCCTGGCGGGATGACGTGGTGCGTGGGCTGGAGTGGCTGTTTCCCCCGCGGCCCGCGGCCAAGCGCCGGTAGTTGCTGCGCTTCTTCAAGTGTCTTCTGGCGGTCATCAGCGCTGCACTCGCGCGTGTGCCACCTCACCTTTGCACTGGACGCAACTGGCGCCGGGGGCGTCCGATAACTTCCTTGAGACTTCCCGGAGCCATGCCCGCACCGGCTCGCAGTCTTCCTGGAGCGCACTCATGTCGCGCATTGATGGTGGCAACCGTTCGTCCTCGCCGAAGAGCTCCGTCTCGGAGCGCTCCAGCACGGAGCGGCCGGACTCCGCCTCCAAGGGCGCGCAGCAGAGCCCCGGAAAAAAGGACCTCCCGGCACACCAGGCGGTGAGGCCGTTCCAGGGACGCAGCGACTTCGAGCCGGACCGTCGTCCGACGCCGCGCGCCACGCCGGCCATCAACGCCGCGCTGGCGCCCGCCGCCTCGGAGGCTTCGGCCATCGCCGGAGCGGACGCGGAGCTGGAGCTGCTCTCCGAGTTCCCCGATGCCGACGCCCAGGGTGGTCTCGCCTCCGCGATGCTGCATGCGCACGCGGACGAGCCCGCCTCCCAGGCGCGAATCGTGGAGCGGCTGAAGCAGGACGGCCGGCTGGAGTCGCTGTTTGGCGAGGTGTTCCGCGAGGGCAACCCCTACGTGGAGCAGCCGCACCGCGCCGCCGTCGTCCGCGCGCTCGACACCGCGATGGCGCGAGGCACCGTGACGAGCGACGACCTGCGCACCTTCACCCGGGGCGCCTACGCCCAGGAGTGGCAGCAGATCGGCTCCGAGCTGTCCACGTCGGACGCGGGCCCGAGCAAGCCGTAGCTTCCCCTGACGTTCCACCACCGTTCGCACCATGGGTGAGTCACCCATGGAGACGGTGGACGTGTGTCAGGCGCCGAGCCGCCCGATGAGCGCGCCTCGAACAGCCTGGGCGACGGCGCGTGAGTCACCGGCGAGTTCCTCGGGCAGCCAGTAGTAGAGCAGCCGGCCACTCGTCTCCACCTGGGCGCGGACGAAGCGCATGCCCTGGGCCTCCGCGCGCTCGGGGCTTCGGGGGAAGCATTGCTTGCACAAGCAGGGCAGCGCGGAGTGCTCCTGATGCGCGGTGAAGTTGATGGGGCCGCCTCCCGCGCTCGCGAGCAGGAGCTCCGCGTCCGTCGAGGTGAGGACGCGAGGCGTCTGGAGGGACATGCCCAGCGCGCCCTTCGCGGCCTGGAGGCCCTTGCCGGATTCGAAGCGCAGCGTGGGAATGGCGGATGTGACGTCGGTGATGGGGATGCGGTTCTTCCGACCGACCCAGCCCTCGTCATCGGAGGACAGGCCCTCCAGCACGGCGACGAGCCAGAGGGACTCGTTGGGCGGGCGCACCGTGACGAGGAAGAGGCGTCCACCGTCTTCGAGCGGGGACAGGTGCCTGCTCTGGCTGCGGTAGCGGTCCGTCGGCAACACCTGGCCGGGTGAGAGGCCGGCGGCCTCCTTCTCGAAAATCGCCTTGCTGATGATGGCCAGCATGTCGGGCATGTCCGCAGTGTAGCAGGGCGCCTAGAGTCTCTGGCGATGCTCGAACTGGACCTGGCCACCGTGCGGTTGCTCGATGAGGACGTCACGGTGCGGCGCGAGGCGGCGAGCGCGGTCGATGCCTCCGAGTTGGTGGGGCGCTACGCGCTGAGGCAGGCGCTGCTCACGGATGAGGACGCGGAGGTCCGGGCCATCGCGGCACGGCGGGTCGGTGATGCGCGGGATGGGCGCTTCGTTTCCGCGCTGCTCGAAGCGCTCGACGACCCGATGCCGATGGTGCGGGACAGGACGTGGCGGGCGCTGGCGCGATTGGGCGCGGAGGCGCTGCTGCCTCATGCGGCGCGAGCGGTGCGGCAGGAGTCCGTGTGGTGGGTGCGACGGGCGATGGTGCGGGCCTCGGCCTCCGTCGCGGGCACGGGTGCGGTGGGGGTGTTGCTCGCCGCGCTGGAAGACCCGTTCTGGCGCGTGCGTCATGCGGCGGTGCAGGCGTTGGCGTGGCTGGGGGCGGAGCACGAGGACCTGCGGCAACAGGTGCGTCGGGCCGCGGAGGCGGGAGAACAGACCCACGGTCCGATGCGCTCGGCGGTGGCGTGGCTGGAGACCGAGTGGCGCGCCGTGGCTTCGGGTGAAGCGGGTCCTCGTCCGTTTGAAGCCGAGGGCTCCGCGACACGGCAGCGCGTCGCCGTGGGAACGGCGGCGAGCTCCCGGACCGAGGACACGCGCGCAGGTGACACGACTGCATCGACGGCGCTTCCGCACTCAGGTGGTCAGCTCAGCAGCGAAGGTCCACCCGGCCCGCCAGAGCACTCTCACGCGACCGCATCCACGGAGATGGAAGCAGGTCTCACCAGTGAGGACCCGGCGGTCACCACCGCGAGACTGGAGGCTCGCCCCGCAGGCTCGCTCTCCGCGCGGGAACTGGTGGAGTGGCTGGGAGATCCGCACGAACCTCTTCGCGTTCTCGCGCGTCGGCGACTCCTCGAGCGCAAGGACCCGGAAGCGCTGCGCCTCGCGATGCACTGGTTGGACGAGCCGCGCGTACCACACGCACAGGACGAAGCGCGCGCGTTGCTGGAGCGTCTCAACGTGGACGAGGTCGACCTCGCGACCCGCGTCCTCGCGGCGCTCCCTCGTCCGGGCTCACTGGCCTGGGCCGCGCGTGTCGCGGTGAAACAGGGACACGAGACACTCCTTGCTCGGGTGCGCACGCTGGCGAGTCACCCCGAGGCCGCCATCCGCCGCGCGGCGCTCTCCGCGCTCGTATTCGACCCGGACAGTCGAAGCCTCGTGTTGAAGGCTCTCGACGACGAGGACACCGCCGTGCGCGCAGAGGTCATCGGCGCATGGGAGCGCCGGCCCCGGTCCACCGCCGCCGTCCAGGACTTCGCCTCGGCGCTGGTGGCCTTCGCGCCGCGCGCTACCTCTCCCCGAGAGCGGCGGGCCGTCGCGACAGCCGCCGCGTACCTGGAAGCCTCCGAGCCACTTCTCCACGCCTCTCAAGACGAGGATCCCTCCGTGCGCGCGGTGGCACTGCAAGCCCTCGCGTCCCTGGATTGGCTCACGGAGACCGAGCGTCAGCACGCCGAGTCCCACGAGGACCCGTGGCTGCGCGCCGCCGTGCTCGACGTCGACAGCGCTGCCCAGGTCTGCCTCGCGGATTCAGACCCGAGCGTGCGGCGCATGGCGTTGCAGCTCGCCCTCTCGCACGGGCGCGCGCTCGCAGTGGAGGACCCTTCGTTCCAGTCCACCCTCGCGCTCGGCTGCGCCCTCTCTCCCGACCCGTGGATACGAGCCCGCGCCGCCGAGCAACTCCGACCCGAGAACGGAGACGCGGAGCTGCGCGCCCTGCTGCGCCTGTCGCGCGACACCGAGCTGATGGTCCGCACGGCGGCGGCCTCTCCGCTGGAAGACTGCGACACACTCGATGCACGACTGGAGTCCTTGCTGGGCCTGCCGGCCACCGATGCGCCCAACGCGCGACCGGGCGCCTCACTACTCCAAGCCGTTCACGACAAGTTGCCCACACCCGAGGCCTCGATACTGGAACGAGGCGTCGAGTCGGACAGCCCTCCCAACAAGTTCCACACAGTGCCCGCCTCGCCACTGGAGCGACTCGACACACGCGACACGCGACAGGCAGTGCCACCACGCCAGCCCGCTCCCGACAGCGACACGGACCTGCGCATTGCCGCATGGACCTGGCGCTTGCGCCGCGCGGATGACAACGCCTTCGCCCGACTCCGTGACGCCCTGCTCGCCCACGCCGAGCCCTCTCGCGTCGTCACCCATCTGCAAGCGCTGTCGCTCACCTTCCCCGATGCGCGCTTCACCGCCGAGCCCGAGCTCGCGCGTCTCCGCCCCACCTCCGCCCCGCGTCAGCGGACCACCCCATCCCCGCGCCCAGCGCCTCCGCCGCGAGCCTCGTCCCGCTCCCTGGGCCGCACGGGCCTGAACGTCTCGCCGCTCGTCCTCTCGGGCGCGCACCTCACCACGCGCGAGCCCTTCTTCGAGGCGCATGAGGCCGGCATCAACACGTTCTTCTGGGAACCCCGCTACGCCGCATTGACCCAGTTCCTGCGCAGCGGTCGCGGCCCTCGCGAGCGCTCCGTCATCGTCGCGGGCACCTACCACTCGGGCCCAGGCGCCATCCGTCGCGACGTGGAGTCCGCGCTGCGGCGCCTGCGCACCTCCTGGCTCGACGTCTTCCTCCTCTTCTGGGTCCGCGCCCCCGAGCGACTCTCCGACGAGGACTACTCCGCGTTGGAGCGCCTGCGCACCGAAGGCAAACTGCGCGCCTTCGGCTTCTCCACGCACCTGCGAGACCTCGCCCGCGCCGCACTCGCGCGACAGCCCTGGCCCGTCGTGATGACCCGCCACAGCGCCGCGCACCCGGGCGCCGAGGCCGCGCTCCTCCCCGAGGCCCAGCGCCAGGGCACCGGCGTGCTCACCTTCACCACCACCTGCTACGGCCGACTCCTGCGCCCCGTCCCCGGCGCACCCCAGGACACCACCCTCCCCTCCGCGGTGGACTGCTACCGCTACTCGCTCTCCCAACCCGGCGTCAGCGCGAGCCTCACCGCGCCACGCAACCGCCGCGAGCTGCTGCACAACCTCGACGTGCTGTCCCGCCCCTGGATGGAGCCAGATGCCCTGTCCGCCATGCTCGCCCACGGCGAGCGCGTGCGAGCACAAGGGCGACAGCTCGACACCCTGGTGCGTCGTGCGCCCGGAGGGCCTCGGGAAGCCCTGCTCGCACTACTGGAAGAAGATGGGCTCGCGGAGTTCGACGACCTTTCTTCAACGTGAAGGATGTGGTGAGCTTCGCTCCGCTCCTGGGGCCGCGTGCAGCCAGCCTTTCGTCCGCGATGTCACGTCGCGGCTGCCGATGACACCCATTGAAGGACGACGCGGTACGAGGTCCGCCTGGCGGGCTTCCCCGACCTCGTCCGCCTCTGCCGTGCAGGTGGCGGCGTCCCCAGGAGCTCGTGGTTCCCACCGCACCGGTGGCCCTGGAGCGCTGAATGGACCTGGTCTCACTCCTCCTCGAGCTCAAGCCCTTGATGGAGGACCCGGAGGCGCACTTCAGCCGCATCGCCGAGCTGCTGGAGCGTCACCAGGGGCTCGCCGAATACGAAGTGGCCCGCTTCTACGTCAGCCGCCACTGGAGTGAGACCGTCGCGCGGCGCCTGGGCAGCGTGGACCCCCGCGAGCGCCTCCAGGCCGTGCGCCTCATCCCCCTGCTCTTTCCCCGCGTCGCCGCCGCCGGACATCTGCGCCGCCGGGTGAAGGACGCTGACTCCCGCGTGGCCTCCGCCGCGCGCGCCGCCGTGCGCAAGCTGGGCCTCGCGGACGTGTCGCTTCCCGACAGCCGCGTGGAGCCGCCGAGGCGCCCGAGCCCCAGGTCCGTGGGAGGCTGGAACCCCACGGGCTGGCTCTTCGGCCTCTACCCGGGGCTGCGCGACGACGAGGTGAAGCGCAAGCCCGCCGCCACCGAGAACCTGCCCCCACTGCAATCCCGCGAGGACGTGGCGAAGCTGGTGGGCGTGGACGTCGCGGAGCTGGACGCGCTGATGCGCCCAGGCTCCGGCGCGGGCTCCGGCTACGTGGAGTTCGAGACGCCCAAGCGCTCCGGCGGCGTGCGCCGCATCTGCGCTCCCCGCGCGAAGCTCAAGGCCGCGCAACGTGCCCTGCTCGAGGGACTGCTCGCGCACCTGCCCACGCACCCCGCCGTGCATGGCTTCGTGCCCGGCCGCTCCACGGTGACGAACGCCGAGGCACATGTCGGCGCCCACGTCGTGGTGCGCGTGGACCTGGAGGACTTCTTCCCCACGGTGCACTACCGCCGGGTGAAGGGCTTCTTCGAGGCCCACGGCTACAACGACGAGGTGTCCTCCACCCTCGCGGGCCTCACCACCTGGCGCCCCAAGCTCCCGGACGGCACCGTGGTGTGGCCCGGCGTGCTTCCCCAGGGCGCGCCCACCTCGCCCGCCATCGCCAACCTCGTCTGCCGCCGCATGGACGCGCGCCTGCACGCGCTCGCGAAGAAGGCGGGCGCTTCCTACACCCGCTACGCGGATGACCTGTCCTTCTCCTTCGCCAGTCCTCCGGAGCGGCTCGGCCGCTTCCTCTGGTGGGTGAACGCCATCCTCCAGCAGGAGGGCTTCTCCGAGAACGGCGCCAAGCGCCGCGTCATGCGCCAGGGAGGACGCCAGCGGGTGACGGGCCTCACCGTCAACCAACGGGTGGCCATCCCTCGCGAGGAGCGCCGCCGCTTCAAGGCCATCCTCGCCAACTGCCGCAAGCACGGCGTGGAGTCCCAGTCCCGAGGCCGCCCCAACTTCCCGGCCTGGCTGGAGGGTTACGCCGCCTACGTGCGCATGGTGCATCCGGAGCTGGGCGCGCGCTGGCAGCGCGAGGTGAAGGAGCTGCTGACCTCATGAGCGACCTCGATGCACTGCTGGCGAAGGTGGTGGCGGACCCCACCAACGACGCGCCGAGGCTGGCGTGCGCGGATGCACTTCAAACCGTGGATGCCGCGCGCGCCGAGTTCATCCGTGTGCAGCTCGCCCTGCCCGGGCGCATGGACCCGGCTCGACGCCGCTCGCTCCAGTCGCGCGTGCGGGAACTGATGGACGCGAATGGCCGCGCCTGGCTCAAGCCCCTGCGCGACGCGAAGGTGCATGAGCCGCGCTACCACCGGGGCTTCATCGAGGAGCTGAGTCTCGCGGAGGACCGGCTCGCGAAGCACGGCCCGGAGTTGTTCGCGCTGGAGCCCGTGTCCCGGCTGTGCGTGGACACGCGCGACGGCAAGGGCCTGGAGCACGCCGCCGAGCAACCCTGGTTCTCCCAGGTCCGCTGGCTCCGCCTGGAGGGCTCCGGCGTCGATGCGGCGACGAAGGCCCTCGCGGCCTCACCTCGGGCCGGAAACCTGTCGGGCCTGGTGCTCGCGGGCGCGAAGGACACCGCGGTCCGTGCCCTGGTCGAGAGCAAGGCCCTGCCCGCGCTGCGCTCCGTCAGCTTCTCCAGCAGCGCGCTGACGGACACGAGCGCGGAGGTGCTCGCGAAGGCGACCCTCGTGTGGGAGCGGCTCTACCTGTCCGGCTCCGGCCTGTCCGACGAGGGCGTGGCGACGCTCGCGGGCGCGAAGGGCCTGGGCGCGCTCCAGTGGCTGACGCTCAACCGCAACGAGCTGAGCGACGAAGCCGCGGAGGCGCTCGCGAAGAGCAAGGGCCTCACCGGCCTCGAACGTCTGGAGCTGTCGCAGAACGACCTGAGCGAAGAGGGCGCGCTCGCGTTCCGCACCGCCAAGGCGCTGCCGAAGCTGCGGCGCCTGGAGCTGATGGAGATGGGCCTGGACCGCGACGAGCTCGGCCCGCTCGTCAAGCGACTGGGTGCCGGACTGCGACTCTGAGCGGCGCGCAGCCCGGTACACCGGGGCGAAGACAGTCATGCCGTCATCGCCCCGGAACCGAGCGCGGCCTCAGGGCAGTGCCACGGCCCCCGGCACGGCACGCTGCCCTGGCACCCCCACGCCCAGCGTCCCGTGGAAGTTGGTGCCCCAGCTCAACGCCGTCCCTTCACCGTCGAGCGCGACGGAGAAGTCCGTGCCGGCGGAGACGGAGTTCGCGCCTCGAAGGCCCTTCACCCGCGTCGGCTCCAGTCGCGGGGAGCCGTCTCCGGTGCCGAGCTGTCCGTGCGAGTTGCGCCCCCAGGCCCAGACCTCGGAGCCCACGGCGAAGGTGTGGCTGGCCCCGACGCCCAGCGACACCACGCCCGCCAGTCCCGGAACCGGCGAGGCGAAGATGCGCGTGGACAACCCTCCATCTCCCAGCTGGCCATGGTCGTTGCTGCCCCAGGTCCAGACGGTGCCGTCGTCGCGCAGCGCCACGGAATGGTAGCCCCCCGCCTGCGCGGACTTCACCCCTTCGAGCCCCAGCACCTGGAAGGGTGAGGTGCGGTTGGTGGCCGTCCCCTCGCCCAACTGCCCATGCGCGTTGTGGCCACAAGCCCAGAGCGTCCCGTCCGAGCGCAACACCAGCGTGTGGTGCTCACCGCCCGATACCGCCACCGCGCCCTCCATCCCCACCATGCGCGTGGGGACCTGACGCGCCACCAGCGTGCCGTCGCCGAGCTGCCCGAAGACGTTGTAACCCCAGCTCCACACGGAGCCGTCCTCCCGCACCGCCAGCGAGTGGTAGCTGCCCGCGGACAGGGCCACCACCTTGTCGAGCCCCACCACCTGGACGGGCCGCGGGCGCGGCGTGGTGGTGCCGTCACCCAGTTGCCCGAAGACGTTGTTGCCCCACGCCCACACCGTGCCGTCCTCGGCCAGCGCCAGCGTGTGCCACGCGCCAGGAGAGACCGCCTGCATCTTCGGCAGCCCCTGCACCGTGGTGGGCATCGCCTGGCTTTCGATGGTGCCGTCGCCGAGCTGCCCGTAGCCATTGCCGCCCCACGTCTGCACGGTGCCATCCTCGAGGAGCGCCACCGCGTGCTGGTACCAGGCCCGCAGGGACAGCACGGGAGCGAAGTCCTTCGACGTCGGAAGCTTGACCGCCACCGGCGCCGTCCTCGGCCCCGACTCCACCTCGCCGAGCTGGCCGTATTCGTGGCTGCCCCACGAGCGAGCGCTCTCGTCGTCCAGCAGCGCCAGCGAGTGCTGCTCGCCCGCGGCCACCTCCGCGACCTGCGTGAGCGCCAACACCTGCACCGGCGTGAAGCGCAGGTAGTGGGTGCCTTCGCCCAGTTGTCCGTAACCGTTGTCACCCCAGGCCCACGCCGTGCCGTCCTGACGCACGGCCAGCACATGGTGCGGGCCCGCGGCCACCGCCTTGATGTTCGTCGGCAGGAGCACCGGCTTCGGCGTGCTCCTCGGAATGTTGGTGCCATCCCCGAGCTGCCCGGAGTTGTTCGCGCCCCAGCTCCACACCGTGCCGTCGTGCAGCACCGCCAGCGAGTAGGCCCGGCCGACGCTCACGCTCACGGCGCCCGCGAGCCCCGTCACCCGAAGAGGCACCGTGCTCGCCGTCGTGGTGCCATCCCCGAGCTGGCCCTTCTCGTTCGCGCCCCAGGCCCACACCGCGCCGTCCTGTCCCACCGCCAGCGCATGCGCTTCACCCATCACCACGGAGGCGATGCCCGACAAGCGCTTCACCTCCATGGGCGTGGCGCGGTCCACCAGGCCTCCTTCACCCAGCTGCCCGCTGCCATTGGCGCCCCACGTCCACACCGTGCCGTCCACGCGCAGGGCCATCGAGGCGTCGCCCCCCGCCGCCACGGCCACCACGCCCCACAATCCCTCCACCATCGCCGGCAGGAGGCGCGGCTTGACGGTGCCATCCCCGAGCTGCCCGCGCTGATTGGCGCCCCACGACCACACCGTGCCGTCGCAGGCGAGGGCCAGGGAGTGCTGACCTCCCGTCGCCACGGAGCGGGCGCACGGCAGGCCCTGAGTGGGCACGGGCGATGCGCGGTAGGTGGCGGTGCCATCTCCGAGCTGCCCCGACGCATTCTGTCCCCACGCGAGCACGGTGCCGTCGGCGCGCACGAGCATCGAATGCGAGCTCCCCGCCGCGAGCCGCCGTCCCTGTCCCAGCCCGCGCACCTGCACGGGCAGCGCGCTCCAGCCCGCCGCCCCGATGCCGAGCTGACCAAAGCGGTTGTAGCCCCACGCCAACGCCATGCCGTCCTGGCGCACCGCCAGCACATGCAGGTAGCTGCCACCCAGCAGCTTGATGCCGGAGGCACCGGGCACCACGCCGGGCACCACGCGCGAAGTGACTCCGCCATCCCCCAGCTGCCCATACATGTTGGCGCCCCAGCTGCGCAGCGTTCCGTCCAGGCCCAGCGCCATGGAGTGGTACAGACCTCCCGCGACGGAGGACACCCCCGTCAACCCCGGCACCTGCACGGGGCGGAACCGGTCGACCCAGGAGCCATCGCCCAGCTGCCCCTCCGCGTTGTCGCCCCACGCCCACACGGCGCCGCTCTCGAGCACGGCCAGCCCATGCGCCGCGCCCGCGGCCAGGGCCCTCACGCCCGTCAGCCCCAGCACCGGCACGGGTGACTCGCGCTGGACGCCGCCGCCATCCCCCAGTTGTCCCTCGAAGCCGTCACCCCAGGCCCGCACCGTGCCGTCGGCGAGCAGCGCGAGCGAGAAGTAGGTCCCCGCCGCCACGGACACCACATTCGACAGGGCCTTCACCGGCACCGGCGTGAGGCGGTCCTTCGTGGTGCCGTCACCCAGCTGGCCCACGCCGTTGTAGCCCCACGTCCACACCGTGCCGTCACCGCGCAGCGCCACCACGTGGCTGCCTCCCGCGGCCAGGGACGTCACGCCACTCAAGCCCACCACCTGCACCGGCGTGAGACGGTCCTTCGTGGTGCCGTCACCCAGTTGCCCGTTCGCGTTGCGTCCCCAACCCCAGACCGTGCCGTCGCTGCGCAGCGCGAGCGAGTGGTGTCCGGACGCCGTGACGGAGCGCACGTTGCCGAGGCCCAACACCCGCACCGGCGCGTGACGCTCGGCGGCGGTGCCGTCTCCCAGCTGCCCGTAGTAGTTGCGCCCCCAGCCCCACACCGAGCCGTCCGACAGCGCGGCCAGCGAGTGGAAACTGCCCGAGGCCACCGAGGTGACTCCGGACAGGCGTGTGACGACCTCTGGAGAGAGCAGCCGCTCGGAGCTGCCGTTGCCCAGTTGGCCAGAGGTCCCATTCCCCCAGGACCACAGCGTCCCGTCGGCGCGCAGCGCCACCGCGTGCTGCGTCCCCGCCGCCAGCGCCGTCACCGAGCCCAGCCCCCGCACCTGCACGGGAGAGCTGCTGTCGGTGGTGGTGCCGTCGCCGAGCTGCCCCTGCGTGTTGCGGCCCCAGGCGAACACGGTGCCGTCCTCGACGCGCACCAGCGAGCCGGCGTCCTGCGCGGCCACGGACGTCACTCGCGAGAGTCCCGCAACCTGCATCGGCGTGGGACGGTCCGTCCAGGTGCCATCGCCCAGTTGGCTGGAGGCATTGCCACCCCAGGCCCACACCGTGCCGTCCGAGCGCAGCGCGAGCGCGTGGTAGATGCCCGCGGACACGGCGGTGACGTTCCCGAGGTTCATCGCCTGCGTCGGCGCGAGGCGCTGGGTGAAGGTGCCGTCGCCCAGCTGTCCGGAGGCATTGGCGCCCCAGGCCCACACCGTGCCGTCCGCGCGCACGGCGAGGGAGAAGTCGAAGCCAGCACCGAGGGCCACCACGTTCGTCAGGCCGACGACCGGGGCCGGAGTGAGCGCCTGCTGGGTGTGACCGCGACCGAGCTGGCCGTAGAAGTTGCTGCCCCATGCCCACACGGTGCCGTCGGAGCGCAGCGCGAGCGAGTGGAACTCACCGGCGGCCACGGACACCACGTCTGCGAGCCCGGGGACCTGGCGCGGCGTGGCGCGGTCCACGGTGGTGCCGTCACCCAGCTGCCCGGAGGAGTTGCTGCCCCACGTCCACACCGTGCGGTCGGAGCGCAACGCGAGGGAGTGGGAATCACCGGCCACGACGTGGGTGATGTCCTTCAGTCCCGGTACCTGCCCGGCGAGGACGCGCTGGAAGGACTTGTCGCCGGTGCCCAGCTGCCCGGAGGCATTGCCACCCCAGGCCCACACGGTGCCCAGCGGCGTGACATAGAGCGAGTGCTGCGCGCCCGCCGCCAACCTGGGGGCCGCGGCCGCCAGGGCCTGCGAGCGCGTGGCGACCGCTTCCGTCGGGACGACAGGCGCGACGGGCGTGGAAAATCCTTCGCACCCCGCGGTGAGCAGAACGCTCAGCACCAAGACCAGCGGGAACTTCTGCCCCGCCTTCAAGTTGTCCATCCGCATCACTTCGCCTCCAGCGCGAGAAGCGGCCGTCCATACCTCGTGTCCTTGGCGGATGAGAAGCGTCGTGCATGGGCACGCGCACCAGGAGGAGGACGGCGCGACGGGAAGACCCCGCACGGGACGCCTGAGTCACACCCTTTCGGGAGCCTCCTCCACGGCCAGGCAGGCGGGGTGCACGCACGGGGCGATTCACGTTTCTTCACGAGGAATGCGTTGCGGCGCGTCGAGGCCGGGCGAGTATTGGGGCGACCATGGACTCACCGGCGCGCTTCATCATCTTCGCGGTCCTCACGAGCCTCATCACCGTGGGGGTCCACATCTACCTGTACCGGCGCCTGTTCGCGGACACGTCGGAGGACCGGAGCTGGCGCCGGGTGGGCATGGCGGTGATGACGGTGCTGGGCGCACTGCTGGTGCTGTCCTGGTCGGTGACGCGCTTCCTGCCGATGGACGCCACGTTCGCGGTGGCCACGGCCGTGTGGATGTGGATGGGCGCGGCGACGTACCTGCTGTTCGCGCTGTGGGCCATTGGCGGCGTGCGCGCCCTGTCGCGGAGGCTGACGCGGGCCCGGGCGGCCACGGCCGACGGCGTGAGCCTGGCCACGCTTGGGGGTGCGGGCGCCGTGGCGATGACGCAAGCGCCCTCCGTGGACCTCTCCACGAGTCCGGCTGGAGCGGCGAGTCAGGTCGAGGTGCCGGAAGTGGATGTGGCGCGGCGGCGCTTCCTCGCGCGAGCCACGGCGGGCGGCGCGCTGCTCGCGTCGGGGAGCCTGACGGGCTACGGGACGTGGAGCGCGTTCCATCCCCCGGTGGTGAATGAAGTCGCGGTGCGGCTGCCCGGACTGCCTCGGGAGCTGGATGGCTTCACCCTGGTGCAACTGAGTGACATCCACGTGGGCCCCGTCATCCAGCGCAAGTTCATGGACGAGCTGGTGGCGCGGTGCAACGCGTTGCGCCCGGACCTCGTGGCCATCACTGGGGACCTGGTGGACGGGAAGGTCGCCTCGCTGGGGCCCTCGGTGGCGGCGCTGCGGGAGCTGCGCTCACGGCACGGCACGTACTTCGTCACGGGAAACCACGAGTACTACTGGGACCCGGGTGCCTGGGCGGGAGCGCTGGAGGGCATGGGGGTGCGGGTGCTGCGCAATCGCCATGTGCGGATTGGAGACGCGGGGGCCTCGTTCGACCTGGTGGGCGTGGATGACTGGTCGGCGGGGCTGTCGGGCGCGAAGCAGGGCTATGACTTGAAGGCGGCGGTGGCGGGGAGGGAGCCGGAGCGGGCGGCGGTGCTGCTCGCGCACCAACCCTCCAACTGGCGCGTGGCGGCGCAAGCGGGCATGGGGTTGCAGTTGTCCGGGCATACGCACGGGGGACAGTTCTTTCCGTTCACGCTCGCGGTGTCGGCCATCTGGGAGCACGACGCGGGACACTTCGAGGAGGGCGACAAGCACCTCTACGTCAGCCGGGGCACGGGCTTCTGGGGGCCGCCCCTGCGCGTCGGCGCTCCTCCGGAAATCGTCAAGGTGACGTTGCTGGCGGCCTGAAAGACAGACACAGGTTCAACCCTTGACTCCTGTTGGTGCGCGCTCCGGGCACCATGAGCCGCCAACGCGTTAGAATGACGCCCGGGTGTCGCCGCGGGACTGGGGTATGGTTTTCGTTGCCATGAGCAAGGAACCGGCGAAGAGAGAGCTCAAGCAGGAACGCTCCGCGCGCACACGCGTGGACATCCTCGAAGCAGCCATCACCCTGTTCGCGAAGCGAGGGTTCCTGGCGACGACGATGGCGGACCTGGCGCGCGCCATCCGGATGACCCCTGGAGCGCTGTACTGGCACTTCCCCACGAAGGAAGACCTGCTGCTCGCGGCCATCGAGGAGCTGCACCAGCGCTACCTGAGTGGCTTCGTGGACCTGCTCGACGAGCACCGCGGCCTGTCCGCTCGCGAGCAACTCCAGGCCTTCACCCGCGGCACGCACTCCTTCCTGGGCCAGCATCGCGAGTACGGCATCTTCTTCGGCATGCTCGCGGCCGAAGCGGCGGACTCGAACGAGCGGGTGGCGGAGGCCATCCGCGAGAAGCTGGGCCTGTACGCGAAGGTGCTGGGCGGCATCCTCCGTCACGGGCAGACGACCGGCGAGTTCCGTCAGGACGTGGACACGGAGCTGGCGGCCCACGGCGTCTTCGGTGGCTACCTGGGCGCGCTGATGTACCAGAACCTCTTCCGCGCCACGCTCGACTACGACTCGATGGCCGCCTCGCTGGACCGACTGCTGATGGACGGCGCGCTGGTACGCAAGGCGCCGTAGCGCCCTGCTCAACCCCAGAAGCGCCACCAGGGGCGGCGCTGTCGCTCCCGCGCCTCGTCCCTGAGAACCTCGACGTGGCCATCCACGTCCCTCGAAAAGGCTCGGGCGGCCCCGACATCGCGGGAGCCGCCCGAGCAACTTCTCACCGTGTCACGCGGCTCGACGCCGCGCGGGGTGTCACGGCAGTGGGGTGATGATGTTCTGCCTGCCGGGGGTCAGCGTGGTGGTGAACCTGAAGTCATCCAGGTTGTCGTTCGTGTCGGAGCTGTCCGCGCCGCGCGCCAGCGTCCCCTCCGTCGTGTCGATGTCCGCCAACGCCGCCGTGCTCCGCGGCCCCTCCGTGAAGTCGAACCGCTTGTTCGCCACGCCCGCGATGGTGCCCTGATTGACGGGCCCCTCGTAGGCGAGCGAATCGAGGATGGATTCCGTGGCACTGTCGAAGAGGGCGACCGCGTCCGCCGTGGGAGTGGAGTTGCTGCCACCATTCTGGATGGCCTTCGTCGACAGCAGCGTCTTGATTCCCGCCTGACCCGCGAGCGGATCCACGATGGCAGCGGGGCCCACCACCAGGTACTCACCCGGTGCCAGCGTGACGACGCTCGCGAGGTCGATCTTCTCGTAGCTCGCCGGCACCGCTGGCGAACCATTGACGAACACGAGGTACACCCCCACCAGGGAGATGGCCGAAGCCGTGGGGTTGTAGATCTCCACGAACTCCTTGTTCGCGGTCGTGTCCGTGCCCTTCGGGTCGTAGTCCACCTCGTTGATGACCAGGTGGTTGATGGCCGGGCGCGGCACCGTGGTGATGGCCACCGTCTTCGTCACGCCCTCGTACGTCGCGGACACCGTGCCACTCAGGGCCTCGGTCCCCGCCGTGAAGAGGACCTGGACGCTCGTCTGTCCCTCCGGCACCGTCACCGTTTCCGCGGGCAGCGACCCCAGCGTGGCCGAGGACACCGCCAGCGTGACGACGGCGCCACCGACGGCCGCCCTGCGGTCCAGCGTCACCGTGAAGGCCTGCTTCGCCCCGAAGTACACCGACGCCGTCTCGGGCGTCAGCGAGGCGAGCTGCGCGGGCGGCGGCGTCACCGTGACGGCCGACGTCCGCCGCACACCGAGCAGCGACGCGGACACCGTGCCCTCGCCCTCGCCCCGCGCATCCGCGGTGAAGAGGAACGTGGCCTCCGTCGCACCCGCGGGCACCGTCACCGTGGCCGGCACCGTGCCGAAGAGCGTGACACCCGCGCCCGGCGTGGCGGCCAGCGCCACCGCGAGGTCCGCCGTCGGCGCCGAGGACAGCGTCACCCGGAACTCCTGCGTCAACCCGTACCGGACGACCACCGGCCCCGTGGGCGTCATGCCCAACAACCTCGGGGAGACCAGGTCCACCGTCACCGTGGAAGTCGCGCTGCTGGCGCCCAGCTCCGCCGTCACGGTGCCCGTGGGGCCCGTGGCCGTTTCGTCGACAGTGAGGGTGAACGTCGCCTCCATCGCGTTCGTCGCCACCGTCAGCGCCCCGTCCACCGGAGTGAGCGTGCCGAAGCCCGACGTGGGATTCACGGTCAATGCGATGGTGGAGTTCGCGGGGGCCGGACGGTCCAGCGCCACCGCGAAGCTCACCGAGCCCCCCGGAACCACCGTCGCCTCGGAAGGCGTCAGCCCGGTGATGGCGGGCTGCTCCGTCGCGCCCAGCACCCGGAACGACGCCTGGCGGGTGGTGTTTCGCAGCGACGCGGTCAGCGTCACGTTCGCCGCCGGGGCCAGGGGCTCCACCTTCACCTCCACTGCGCTCTGACCCGCGGGCACCGTCACCCGTCCGTTGGCCACGCGCAGCGCGCTGCTGTCGCTGGAGGTGATGAAGATGTCGAGCGGCTCCGAGTAGGTGCCGGACAGCGTCACCGTCAGCGCCTGCGGGAAGGTGCTCACCGCGCCCGTCTCGCCCAGGCGGACGAACCCGTCGCCCGGCCCGAAGCCCGTCAACGACGGCATGGGCGGCTTCAGGTCCGCGATGCTGCGCGGCATCACCTTGGAGTCGCTGAAGCTGAACGTCAGCACACCGCGCAGCACGCCGAACCGCGTCCCCAGCGTCGGGTCCGCGTAGGTGTACGCCAGGTCGTCCACCATCAGCCCGGGCTGCGACGTGTTGCCGCTCTCGTTGACGAAGAACTGCTTGAAGTTGTCCACCGTGCTCGTGGTGCTCACGTCGTACACCTCCACCAGCACGCCCTCCAGCGCCTCGGCCCTCGGGCCTCCGGTGCGGATGTCCGCCGTGGTGACGGGCACCGGCGCCGGCAGCGGGTTGCCAGCGCTGCGCCGGACGTACTTCACGTCCACCAGCTCCGGCAGCCCGTTGAAGAGGGTCAGCGTCGCGGTGACGATGTCCAGCCGGTCTCCCACCGCGAGGTCACCCTTGGGCGCGTACACGTAGATGCCCGAGTTCTCCACGCTCGCTCCCGACGGCAGCGGGTGCACCTGCAGCCAGTAGCCCTCCACCGTCGCGGCGCCCTTCACCACGGCGGTGACGATGACGTCGTTGAACGACACCGGCCGCCCTTCCAGGGGCAGGCGTCCATCCTCCCGCGTCTTCAGCGCATGGATGCTGGACGGGCAGCCCAGGTGGCCCGCGTTGGGCGTCGCGGCGCACACGTCGCACGCATCGCCCTTGCCATCTCCATCCTGGTCCGCCTGGTCCTGGTTGGACGTGAAGGGGCAGTTGTCCTGCCACGTCGGGAACCCGTCCTGGTCATCATCGCCGACGACGACGTGCGTACACGCGGAGGTGTTCGCCGCCAGCGGGCACGGGTCGCACGCGTCGCCCACGCCGTCGTTGTCCGAGTCGGCCTGCTTGCCGCCGTCCATGGGACGGATGGGGTTGAAGATGGTGCGGCAGTTGTCGATGGAGTTGCGCAACCCGTCGCCATCCGGGTCATCCACCTTGCTCTCACCGGAGTAGACGTTCGAGCCGCGCACCGACGCCGGGAAGTCCGGGTTGTTCGAGATGCGGCGGGGCACGCAGACAGGCTCGCCCTGGGGAACGCCGCAGGCGAACAGCGGATAGCCCACGGGGTTGGCGGCCTTGAGCGCCTCCAGGTTCTTGCCCAGCTCCGACTGGAGGCAGACGGTCTTGGCGGTGCCGCACACGTCCATCGCGTCGCACGCCTCCGCCTCGGCCTTCAGCGCGCCCACCAGCGTCTGGTCGCCGTAGAGGGCCTTGCCGGCGCGCATCGTCAGCACGACATCGGCGGGCTCGGCGGAGATGACCGCCCGGTGCGGCGAGCTGGCGTGGGTGCGCAGCGAGTAGATGGCCAGGTCGCCCAGCTTGCCCGGCGCGAGGCGGCCCACGCGGCTCTGCATGTCCACCGCCTCCGCGGCGTTGGCCGTCGTCATCTTCCAGAGGTCCACGTCGCTGAACGTCCGGGCGAACTGCACGGTGTTTAGCGTGTCCGCGCACTTCAGCTCGCGCAGCATGTTCATGGAGCCGGACTGGGCCCAGTCGGTGCTCAGCGAGATGCTCACGCCCAGCCGCTTGTACGCGGACACCATGGCGGTGTCGCCGTACAGCGTGAGGTTGGAGCGCGGCGACCAGATGAGCGCCGTGCCCCGGTCCGCCATCAGCGTGATTTCGCGCGCCGTCATCGCGATGCCGTGGATGAGCGTCGTGCGCGGCTGCAGCACGTCATTGGGCGCCACGGACACGCAGCGAATCTCGTTGTAGGCCTCCGTGCTGATGCCCTCGCCCAGGTGCGGCAGGTAGGCGGCGACCTTGGACAGGCTCGACGTCCTCGGCATCCGCGCATAGGTACAGTCATCCGCCCTCAGGTCCGTCTCCTGGTCCCCCAGCGGATAGGTGTCCGAGACCGCGACCCACATGTCCATGCCCTCCTGACGAGTCACGGGGACCTGGTCCAGGTTGCGCAGGAGGCCCGCGACGCCGCCCACACCCGCGATGGACGTGGTGCCCGAGAGCAGGTGGCGCAGCTCGATGAAGCCCACCGAGTCCGCGGCGGACCGGGTGCTGTTGGCGACGCGGGTGTGGTTGCCCAGGCCCCGGAACCAGTCCAGCCGGTGCTCGTAGCGCTCGTCCGTCCACGCGTACGGGCCGTTCTGGAAGGTGACGTGCTCGTGCGGATTGATGAGGCCCGGGGAGATGACACCCGTCGGGCACGAGATGTGGGTGGCTTCAGCGGCGCCATCCTCGGTGGAGCAGTCACACGACGCGCAGGTGATGACGCCCTGGGGGTTCACCATCACCTGGCCGCCCACCAGCGTCTCGCCGTCCTTCAGTATGACGCCCGTGAAGAGGCGCGCGCCATTGCCGGCCTTCGTCACCGCGCACGTGGCCCCATCCGCGAGCGGGGGTACGTCCGCCGCCGCGCAGCGGGTCAGCGTCAGCGAGCAGTCCACCTGACAGCCGTCACCGTCCGCCGCGTTGCCGTCGTCGCACGTCTCCGTGCCCTCCAGCTTCCCGTTGCCACAGACGGGTTTCTCCACCTCGGGCGTCACCGTACAGTCCGCGTCGCAGCCGTCGCCGCTGACCCTGTTGCCGTCGTCGCATTGCTCGCCCTCTTCCTTGGCGCTGTTGCCGCAGACGGCAGGGGCGACGCAGCTCGCGCCCTCACATTCCGGCCTGTCGTCGCCAGAGCAACCAACGTGGGACAGCAACACCGCGGCGAGCGCGGCCAGCAGCAAGCGAGGGAACTTTCGCATCTCGTGGGTCTCCCGGGGACACCGGCCTGGGGTGAGGCGGTACGTCCTCGACACGCGCGGAGAGTAGCTCGTGAAACATTTCAGCGACAGGCGACCCCGGGGCCCCGCCGCGAAATACCTGTAGTCAGGACGACCCCACGAGCCAGATGCGGGCTGGAGGGCCGGGGGGCCGTGTCGAGTTCCCAGCTTTTTGTAGAGTGGGACGACCGATGACCGCGCACACCCTGACGAGCCCCGTCTCCCGCTTCCTGGACGGACACCTACGACGCGATGCGCAGGCCCGGGAGCTGTCGGTGGCGCGCTTCATGGCGGGCCTGTCGGGCGCGTCGGTGGTGGTGGCCGCGGCGCTGGGGCCCTCGATTGGCTGGGGCTTGACGCAGGCCCTCATGGGGTTGTCGGCGGTGCTGGCGCTCTACTACACGGCGCTGTGGCGAGTGCTGCGCTCGGGTGCGTTCCACCCGGCGATTCCCTGGCTCAACGTGGCGATTGAGGTCAGCATCCCCGCGGTGGTGCTGGCGTTCGACCTGCGCTTCCAGGGGCCCATCTACGCGCTCACCGCGCCCACGCTCGTCATCTGGCCCACGCTGATTACGCTCGCGACGCTGCGCAGCAATCCCCGGCTGGCGCTGGCTGCGGGCATCCTGGTGGCCGCCGAGTACCTGGGCATCTACTTCCTCTTCGTCCAGCCGCTGTTGCCGGAGTCGGCGCTCATCACGCTGACGCCGCGCTTCATCGCCACGCGGGCCTTCTTCTTCGTGGCCGCGGGGGTCTTCACCGCCACGCTGGCGAGGCACTTCCTCCAGCTGACACGGGGGGCGCTGTCCGCTCTGCGTGAGCAGGAGGTCATGGGCAAGTACGTGCTGCACGAGCGCGTGGGCGCCGGAGGCATGGCGGAGGTGTACCGGGCCACGTACTGCCCGGAGGGTGGCTTCCAGAAGCAGGTGGCCCTCAAGCGCATCCTCCCCTCGTTCGCGGACGACGATGAGTTCGTCACCATGTTCCGCCGGGAGGCGGAGCTGTGCTCGTCGCTCAACCATCCCAACATCGTCCAGGTGTTCGACCTGGGGCGACATGGCGGCACGTACTTCCTGGCGATGGAGTTCGTGGATGGCATGCCGCTCAGCTCGCTGATGCGGGGGCTGTCGCGCCGGCCGCTGCCGGTGGCGGCGGTGACCTTCCTGGGCGCGGAGCTGGCGGCGGCGCTCGACTATCTGCACCGCCGCACGGGCGCGGATGGACAGCCGCTGCGGCTGGTCCACCGGGACCTCAACCCGCCCAACGTGCTGGTGTCCCGCTTCGGGGAAGCGAAGCTGTCGGACTTCGGGATTGCGCGGGACTCGGCGCGCTCGCAGCTCACGGCGGCGGGCAGTGTGCGCGGCAAGCTGGGCTACATGGCGCCCGAGCAGGCGGCGGGACGGCCGTTCGATGGGCGCGCGGACCTCTTCGCGCTGGGACTGACGCTGCATGAGGCCCTCACGGGCCGACGCGCGCTCCAGGGCTCCACGCAGGAAGCGCTGCTGCGCGCCACGCTGGACCAGGAGCTGGCGCCGCCTTCGCACTTCAACCCGGAGGTGCCGCCCGAGCTGGACGCGGCGGTGATGGGGTTGCTCGAGAAGCGGCCCGAGCAACGCACGGCCAGCGGCGCGCTGCTGCGACAGCAAATGCTCGCGATAGGCGGTGAAGCCGCGCCCTATCCCCGAGGACAAGCTCTGCTCGCGCACGCGTTGCGTGAGGCGCAAGAGCGCAACCAGAAGGACAAGGCCAGTGATGCGGGCGGACAGGCACCGCCTCGCGCCCCCGCCACCGCTCGCCCGGCCTGATACGCGTCGAGGCGCGACCAGCCACCGCGCCCTCGGGCCTGACGCGCATCGGCGTTCAATCCGCCACCGCGCACAGGGCCTCCCTGCTCGAACAACCACGCTCCGGGCATCGCCCTCGCGGCAGCCGCCCCTCCACTCAAAATCCCTGCGCGCTCGGCGCCTTCGCGCTACTTAGGGCGCGCACGCCTCACCGGGAGCAACACACCATGGACGTGGCCGTCCTCACCTATGCCGACCTGCCGGAGCTCGACGCCTTCGACGCTCCCCTGCTTCCCGCCTTGAAGGCGCTGGGACTGGATGCGCGGCCCGTCGTGTGGGACGACCCGACGGTGGACTTCCGCACCGTGCGCATGGCCGTCGTGCGCACCACCTGGGACAGCCACCTGCGCCGCGACACCTTCGTCGCCTGGGCACAGAAGGTCGGCCGCCTCACGAAGCTCCACAACCCGGCCGACGTGCTGCGCTGGAACACGCACAAGTTCTACCTGCGCGAGCTGGAGGCCAAGGGCATCCCCGTCACGCCCACCGTCTGGGTGGAGCGCGGCGGCACGCTCGACATCGGCGCCCTGGTGAAGTCGCGCGGCTGGGACGCCGTCGTCCTCAAGCCCGCCGTGTCCGCGGGCGCACTCAAGACACACATTCTTCCGCGCACCGAAGCCGCCGCCGCCACTCAGCTCGTGACGGAGCTGGCCGCCGAGTGCGAGCTCATGGTGCAGCCCTACCTCACCGCCTTCGAGACGGAGGGCGAGCGCAGCTACATCTCCTTCGACGGCGCCTTCAGCCACGCGGTGCGCCGCCCCCCCACGCTGAAGTCCGCGCCCCGGGGCTTCGCGCAGCCCACCGTCTTCACGCCCGACAACCGCGAGGAGTCACGTCTGGCCGAGCGCGTACTGGAGGCCATCGGCCAGCCGCTGCTCTACGCCCGCGTGGACGTGGCCACGGACAACGCAGGCGTCACGCGCCTGCAGGAAGTGGAAGTCACCGAGCCCTCCCTCTTCCTGTCACTGGACCCCGAGGCCGCAGGCCGACTGGCTCGAGCCATCGCCGCCAGACTCTGAAGCCCTAGAGGCCGCACACCTTCGCGTCGGTGTTGCGGAACACGCAGAGCAGCTTCGGCAGGCGCTTCTTCCAGAAGGACCAGTCGTGCTGCCCGCTCGGCTCGTGCACGTGGGCCACGTCGTAGCCCCGGCTCTTCAGCGCCGCGATGAACTGGAGGTTGGACTGACAGTCGTCGGAGCCCTGCTCGCCGTCGTCCGTGCAGCCCGTCGCCGGCGAGCCGTGGTCCACGTAGAAGCGCACCGGCACCACCGGCTCCTGCGCCGCGCGCAGCACCATGGCGTTGCCGTCGTCCCGGTCCACTTCACCGTCGTGCGGCCAGAACAACGTCCCCGACTGGGTGCCCACGAAGCCGAACTTCTCCGGGAACTGGAAGCCCGCGTACACGGAGATGAGGCCCCCCAATGACGCACCGAAGATGCCCGTGTCCTGGGGACCCGTCTTCACCCGGAAGCCCGCCTCCACGCGAGGCATCAGGTCATCCTTCAGGAAGGCCAGGTACTCATCGCCCTTGGGCGCGGGCCAGCCCGGGGCGCGCGCGGGCGCGAAGGTGTACTGCGCCAGCCGCACGTCCTGCGTGGGAAGCGCCACGAAGACGAGCACCGCCGCGTCCTGGGGCCGCGCCTTGTAGTGCGCGTCCGCCGCGTCCACGAAGGACTCGCGGGTGATGCTCTCGTTGCCATCGTGCACGTACATCACCGGCAGCGTCGGGCACTCCGGACCGTCGTAGGACGGCGGCGTGTAGACGAACACGTCGCGCGCATCCCCGAGCACCGTGGCGCGCACGCCGTACCAGGCGGTGAGCCGCCCCTTCGTCGCGTCCTGCGCGTCCGGATAGACAAGCGAGTTGAACTGGCCCACCGCGTTGCGGTTGAGGCGGTCCCACACCACGTGCTTCGCCCGAGGGTCCTCGAAGAAGCCTCCACCCTTCACCAGCTTGTACGGGTGCGGCCCCGTGCGCGGGATGTCCACCTCCGCGACGAACAGGTCCGTGTCACGCACCTGCGCCAGCGGCGTGGCGGTGGGGGACCACTCGTTGAAGTCGCCAGCCACGGACGTGTCGCGCGCGGAGTCGCCGCGCGCGAAGAAGACCACCCGCTGCCGGCCCGAGCGCGCATCGCTCACCAGCGGCGTGCCGCCCTGCGCCGCCACATCCGCCACGAACTGGTCGATGGCCGCCGTGCGGACCTCGGGTGAGGTGGCGCGGCTCATCGCCAGTTGCAGGTTCACCCACAGGGAGATGGGCGCGCCGCGCACCACCGCCGAGCGCTGACAGGCCCAGCTCTCCGGCCCCGAGCCGCCGTCCGGCGAGACGCCCCCATCCGGATACGTCTGGGTGAAGGGCGGAGGTGGCACGTACGCCGCGCCCTCGGAGTCATCACAGGCGGACAGCAGCGTCGCGCACAGCAGGACGGCGGACAGACGGCGCATCAACGTCTCCAGTGGCTGGAGGGAACCAGCGTCAGGGCTGGGGCGTGGCGGCGGTGGCGGTGCCCGACACCGTGAACTCGCGCCCCCACAGCCGCACCTTCGCGGCCTTGTCGGCCTCGCCATCGAAGAAGACGCTCGCCTTCACCTTCACCGAGGGCGGCACCTTGATGGAGTCCGCGGCCTGTCCCGGAGAGCGCGCCTGGAGCGGCGTGGCGAAGCCGTCCTTGTCCAGCAACTGCGCGCCGCCACCCTCCTGGAGTCCCAGCAGGTGCAGCGGCTCGGCCGTCTTGTTCGTCACGGCCAGCACCACCTCCACCCCGCCCCCGCTGGACGCCTTCACTTCCAGCACGGACAGCTCCGTGTTGGCGTGGACCTCGTCGGCCGCGGACAGCGTGCGCGAGCCATCCGTGCTCACCGCGCCCTTGCGGCCTTCCTTCATGCCCTCCACCACGCCGCTGCCCGCGCCCTTGGCGACCTCCACCGTCTTGCCCACCACTGCGGCAGTGACGTCCTTCGCGGTTTCACCCTTGCAGGCGGGGACGAGGAGCAACAACGGGGCGAGCAGCAGGCGACGCATGGGACCTCCAGACATATGTGGGCGCGGGTGTACTACAGGCTCCCGCCCGGGCGCGAGAGGGGCCTCCTCGCCTGGATTCCGACCATTCGTGGACACCCAAACCCACCTTCTCGCGCCTGGCGGGCCCCGAAGAGGTTATGAGTTACCCATGGCACGCGCTCTGCTGCTCTCGCTGCTCGTGAGGCAGCACATGGCTCTCAAGGAGAAGTTTCGCGCCAAGTACCCACACCCCTGGTTGGTGTGGGAGGCAGGCGCGTGGAACGTCCCCGAAACGACGGAGGGGAACGTGGGTGCCACTCGGCTGCCCTTGACGGACCTGCGGGACTGCCTGCCCGCCGGGGACGCCATGTGCTTCGAGCTGGTGGCCCTGGCCGAGCGAGGCCCCATGCGGATGGGGCGCGCCTCGAACAACGCGCTGGTCATCAACGACGCCACGGTGTCGCGGGAGCAGCTCATCCTCACGCCCCGCCCCGACGCGGGCTGGCACGTGGCGAGGGTGGCGGATGCCCGTCCGGTGAAGCTGGACGGACAGGAACTCCCCGAGGAGGGCGCCGTGCTGAGTCCGGGCGCGAAGCTGGAGGTGGGCGACGTACGCCTCACCTTCCACGACGCGAGCGGCTTCGACGAGCGCATCTCCCGCATCGCCGCGCAGGTGCTGGCGCAAACGGCCGCCTCGCGCTGAGGCGGGGAGACCTCGGTGCCCCTGCGTGGAGCGCGGGCGCGCCGCCAGCAGCGCGGCAACCGGAGTGGCGCGGGCTGGGCTCTCACCCCGCTGCGCCGCTGCGTGGAGCGCGGATGCACCGCCAGCAACGCAACCACCTGACACTGTCCGTGACGAGGGGTGGGTAACTCACCGCGCTGCGTGGAGCAGGAGCCCGGCGGTCCGCGCTCAACGTGATGCGGGGGCGGCGCTCGCGGCGCGCGCACCCTTGCGAGGCGCGGTCGCGTTCCGGGTCCCCTTCTTCGCGTTCGCGGCCGGCTTTGGCGCCGTGAGGGACTTGGCGAGCGGCACTTCCAGTTCGGTGTGAGCATCCAGCCGCACCGAGCGCTCCGACGACACGTAGCCCGCAAGCTCCACGCGAAGACTCAGCGGCACCTCACGGCGCGGCAGCTCGCGCACCAGCGGGGTGATGCCCAGCACTTCACCCGTGTCCGAGCGCACCACCTGCGCGCCCTCCGGGAAGGAGTGCACGGTGAGCGTCACACCGGGTTGCACGGGCGCGGGAGGCAACAGCTCCAACTTCCTGGGCTCGACCCTCCGCTCCGGCGAGACAACGGACACCGGCGCCTGCGCGAGCACGGGCGCATCCGCCGCACCCAGCCCCGTCCACAGCAGCGCGCCCGTCAGCAGCGCCAGCGCGCCTCCACCGGCCAGCATCACCGCGCGGCGACGCCCCGCTCCAACGACGGACATCCGCCGCGTGGGCCGCTCGGACAACTCCATCGCGGCCACCGCCTCCGGCGACGTGGGCACCTGGACGGGCAGCAGCAACAACCCCGTCGTCACCTCCGCGAGCGACTGGGGCCGCCCCTCCGGCTCCTTCGCCAGGCAGCGCATCACCAGCTCCGTGAGCTGGGGCGGCAACGGCTCACCCGAAGGCAGGTGCGAGGGCAGTGGCGGCGGCGGCTGCGTGATGATCTGCACCACCAGCTGCCCGAAGGCCTCTGCCTGGAAGGGCGGATGCCCGCAGAGCATCTCGTAGAAGATGTTGCCCACCGCGTAGATGTCCGAGCGCGCGTCCACCGAGAGGCCCGCGGCCTGCTCCGGGGACATGTACGCCGGCGTGCCGATGATGGTCCCGTCCAGCGTGCCGGTGGGAGCCCCCTCGGAGGACAGGTGCTTGGCCACACCGAAGTCCAGCACCTTCACGAAGTCCGGCTGGCCCGCGCGCTGGGTGAGGAAGAGGTTGTCCGGCTTGATGTCCCGGTGCACCACGCCCACCTGGTGGGCCGCGCCCAGCGCCGCGCACACCTGCACGGCGATGCGCTGGATGCGCGCGAGCGACAGCGGCTCCTGCTTCAAGAGCACGCCGAGCCCCTGGCCCCGCAGCAGCTCCATGACGCAGTAGACGTGGCCACCCTCGCCCTCGTCCACGAAGTCGAAAATCTCCACGATGTGCTCGTGGTTGATTTGATTCACGGTGCGGGCTTCCTGGAAGAAGCGCTGCACGAAGCCGCCGTCCCGCGCGTGCTCCGGCTTCAGCACCTTCAAGGCCACCTGCCGCCCCAGCCGCGCGTGACGCGCCTGGAACACCCGCCCCATGGAGCCTTCACCCAGGAACGTCTCCAGCTGGTAGCTGCCCAGCACGAAGCCCTCCCGCAGCTCCTCGCCCATCCGGGGCTCTCCGCTCATGGAGCCTCCACGACCGGACAGCAGGGTCTGCGCGAAGAGGTCATCGTTGCCCATGGTGTGAAGAACTCTCCATGCTCAGGAGCAACGGCAACCCACACCGGGCCCTCTGTCTTCCATCCAACGTCAGCGCCGTTCCCTCCCTGTGAAGACGACGCATCCGAGGTCCTCGAAGACCCTTCTCCCCGCGCAGGAGAGGTCAGCCCGCACGGACGCGCCCACGCCTCGTGCGCCGTCCTCCACCGGACAGGCTCGCTCACCGGGCTTTGGGACGTCAGGGAGAGGATCACGACTGCGACTCGCGGAGAGGAAGGATGAGACGGGAGGCGGGGCCGGGAAACCCCCACCTCCAGGGAGGTGCTCAGGTGCAGGAACCGGCCCGACAGACACCCGCGACACGGTTGCCTCCAACCACTCGCGTGCAGGCCACGTTGTTCGGACAGTCCACCGTGTCCGCGCAGTCCGTCAGGGTGTCTCCGTCATTGTCGACGCCATCACGGCAGTTCTGCTCCGCGCACCTGTTCGCAGCAGTCACACACACGGCGTTCGTCTCGCCGGCCACGCAATACTTGTTGCCGCAGTCCGGGTCCGCGCAATCGGTGAATTCGTCACCGTCGTTGTTGATGCGATCGGTGCAGTCCGACTCCGTCTTCGCCAGCGCCAGACAGGTGCAGCCCATGCCGCACGACTGACCGTTGCATGCCGAGTCCAGACAGTCCGTCTGTCCGTTCTCGTCGTCGTCATCACCATTGCCGCAGGCGCCCTCGACACACGCCGAGGGGGTTTGGCCGCTGGGGACGCTGCACGCCAGTCCAGGACCGCACTCCTTGCGCTCGCAGTCGGTGTCGTTGCAGTTGAGCTGGCCGTCGCCATCCTCGTCCGCGCTGTCGGGCGTGCACAGCGACTCCGCCTTGCGGCCCTGGTCACACACGCAGCCGGCGCCGCAGGACTGGTCGTCGCAGTCGTCGCGGTCCGCGCAGTCGATGCTCCGGTCATCGTCGTCGTCCACGCCGTTGCCGCAGCCGGTCTCGGTCTTCTTCCCGTTCTGGCAGGTGCAGCCCGCGCCGCAGGCCTGGTTGTCACAGTCGTCGCGGTCCGCGCAGTCGGCCGGGCCATCCCGGTTGTCATCGATGCCGTTGCCGCAGTCGAGCTCCGTGCGCTTCTGACACTGGCCCTCCACGCAGTTCTGCTGCGCGGTGCACGCCGTGCCGCAGGTGCCGCAGTTGAACGGGTCCGTCATCCGGTCGAAGTCCTCGTCGACCTGACCGTCGCAGTCGTCATCCACGCTGTTGCAGCGCTCGCCGGCGGGCAGCACATCGCCCACGCAGGCCACCGTGCCTTCACGGGTGCAGACGGACTGGCCATCGCGGCACGCGCCCACGTTGCGCAGGTTGGCGGCACCCGAGAAGCACGCCGCCTCCAGCTCGTCGACGGCGCCGTCGCAGTCGTCGTCCACGCCGTTGCACTTCTCGTCGGGCTCCGGGAAACAACAGTACTTGGGTCCCCCGTTGGGCAGCGCCGTACACAGATAACCGTCCCCACCACAGTCCGCCTCCACCGCGCAGGTGTAGGCGGCGTTGTCGGGGAACTCCACCTTGCAGCCCGCCGCGCCGGACACCAGCAGCAAGGCGGCGAAGGCTCGCAGCCAGGAATTGAAGGTCTTCATAAAGCTCAGAAGCTCCCGCCGACGACGACATGGACCGCCGTGGCCGCGCCCGCGCTGACCGTACCCGCGGGCGTCGGCGCCTCGCTGCGCGAGGGCACCACCAAGAGCCACGTCACGCTGCCCGCCGTCACCGCGCCACCCCCAATGAGCAGCGCCGTGGCGAGGTTCGCCTGCGACTGCGCATCCAGCCGCTCCTTGCGGGACACATCCAGCATCCCGTCTCCATCCGCGTCCTTCGCCCGGCCCTCCACGTCCTTGGCGCCCTTGCCCAGCACCGCGCCCACGCCCACCGCCGCCAGGCCCACCAGCGCGGTGTAGAACGCCGGCCGCTTGTAGATGGGCGTGCCGCGACCGCGCTTCGCCACCTGCCGGGCCACCGCGTCCTCGGGACCCTCCGGCGCCGGGCCGGAGATCTCCATGCGGACCTCCAGTTCCTCGCGCCCACCGGGCTTGAGCGTCACCGTCCGCGTGAAGGACGCATACTCATCCGCGGACACCTCCACCTGCACGGTGCCCGGCGGCAGGCGCGCCTCCACGCTTCCCACACCGAGGATGCGCTCGCCCGCCTTCACCACCGCCGTGGGAACGTTGACGCTCACCTTCAGCAGCGCGCGCGGTCGGCCCAGCGCCATCATCCGATTGCCCAGCTTGGTGGCCGCCTCCTGCTGGAAGGCCGCGTCCTTCGGGTTGCGCCCCGACACCACGTCCTCGTGCACCACGCCCTTGTCCCTGTCGTACGTCCACGCGCGCAGCGTCCAGCCCGCGTCCTCCAGCGACAGCCGAGCCGTCGTCAGCAGGTCCGCGTCCAGCGACTCCGCCGGCTCCGCCAGACACGACGCCTGCGAGCAGCGCAGCGCCGCGTCGTAGTTCGCCTCCAGTCGCTCGCGCACCTCCCGGGGGCCCGCGCCGAAGGCCACCATGCCGGACGACATCGCGCCCTTCGCCAGCTCCCGCAGCCACACCGACGCCTGCTGCGAGCCCGCGCGCTCTGGCGTGTCCAACCCGAGCAGGACGAAACGCGGTGTCAGCGACACGGCGTTCTCGTCCTCCGCTCGCAGGTCCAACCCCATGTCCTGTCCGCCCGGCTGCTCCGACGGGGACTCCTGGGAGGAGGTCTCTGAGCTGAGGTCCAGCCCCAGGCCGCCCTGCTCCTGAGCCCGCGCGGGACGGGCCAGCAGCGCGAGCGCCAGCATGGCGACAGGCAGAACGACGGGAATGCGCATCCCGCCGTTCTACTCCTTTGCCATTCCCAACGGAATGATCGGTCAGATTCCAGACACCGTGGGTCTGGGGGTGGGTGTCAACCCTGTGCGACATGGCCGCCTGCCCTGCGCACGAAGGGGAAGCGGCTCGGGGCCGGAAGCTTGCCGGGTGTCGCGTGGGTCCTCATCTCCCATCCTAAGGAGGCGTGACACATGGCGGACGCAAAGCTCTGGATTCTTGTGGGGAACGCGAGCCGGGCAAGGCTCTTCGCGACGGACGCGAAGGCGGAGAAGGATTGGAGTCTGGTCGAGGAGTTCCACCACGAGGAGAGCAGGGCCAAGGGCGATGACCTGCGCGACCAGCCAGACAACCCCAACGCCGGCACCCTGCACGGGCCCCCCGGTGAGAATGAGCCCAATGGCCGCAAGGAGTTGGAGCACGAGCGGTTCGCCCGGGAGCTGTCCGGCGTCCTGGACAAGGGGCATGACCGCCACGCCTTCGACAAGCTCGTCATCGCCGCGCCCCCTGAATTCCTCGGGCGGCTGCGCAAGGCGCTGAGCACCCGCGTCCGACAGCGGGTGTTGCTGGACGTGGGCTCGGACTACTCCACCGTGCCGGCCCGCGATTTGCCTGAACGCGTTCCCCTCCTCTAGCGTGGCCTTTTCCGGAATTTCCGGAACAGCAGTCCGGGCGTCAGCGGTGGGGCGACGCCCGGGCCCGCGCGGGCCGCGCGGCACGAGGAGCATGAATGGCGGCGGTGAAGGCGGTCCTGTTGGACCTGGGCAACGTCCTCGTCTTCCACGACAACGCGCTGCTGTTCTCCAGGCTGGGAGCCTGTGCCCGAATGCAGGCGCACGAGGTCTCCCAGCGGCTGATGGGCGCGGGATGGACCGCGGCCAACAAGGGCCTCCTGGACGCCGAGGGCATCCGCCGCAGCGTGTGCGGGGCGCTCAACCTGGAGCTGCCCATGGCGGAGTTCGCGCCCCTGTGGAGCAGCCACTTCACCACCCACGACGCGGTGCTCCCCCGGGTGGAGTCCCTGGTGGGTCGGGTGAAGCTGGTGCTGGTGTCCAACACCAACGCGCTGCACGCGGCCTACCTGCGGCCTCGCCTGCCCCTGCTCCAGCGCTTCGATGCGCTGGTGATGAGCTGCGAGGTGGGCAGCGTCAAACCGGAGCCAGACATCTACCGAATCGCCCTGGAGCGCGCGGGCTGCGCGCCCGAAGAGGCCGCCTTCTTCGATGACCTGCCGGAGTTCGTGGACGCGGCCAACGCGCTGGGCCTGCGCGGCCAGCTCTTCACCACCGCCGCCGCCTTCGACACCCAGCTCGAGGCGCTCGGATTATGAGGCTCGGTGGCTACGTCCTGCACCGCGACAACAAGGACACGCTGGAGCCCTGCCTGCGCGGCCTGCTGGCCCTCTGCGATGACGTGGTGGCGCTGGACTCCGGCGCCACGGACGGCTCGGGGGAGCTGGCGCGCTCCCTGGGGGCGCGCTCGGTGCCACACTCCTGGAAGGGCTATGGCGCCGCGCGAGTGGCCGCGGTGAACGCGCTGGCGCCGTGCGACTACGTCTTCTACCTGGACTCGGACGAGTCGCTGGAGCCCGGCGCCGTGGACACGCTGCGCGCGTGGAAGGGCTCCTCGCCCGACGCCGACGTCTACCGGCTGCCCCGGCGCGACTGGGCGGAGATGGAAGGCCGCCGCTTCCTCTTCCGCACGCAGTGGCGCGCACGGCTGGTGCGGCGGGAGAAGGCCGTGTGGCACGCGCGGCACATCGTCCATGAGGCCCTGCCGAAGATGCGGGGCGGGCGCGTGCTGGCGCCCATCGACCACCGCTTCGCCACCTCGGTGGCGCGCCGCTGCGCCAAGGAGGAGCGCTACGCGCTGCTGTGGGCCCTGCGCGCCCACTTCGAGCAGCGCAGGCTCAAGCCCGTGGTCATCCAGCGCCTGGCCGCGTGGGTGCGCGACTGCGTGCTCACCGGCGCCGTCTTCCGGGGCGGAGCGGACGCCTCCCGGCTGGCGTGGGGCGTGGCTGGCTACCACTCCACCAAGTACGAGTACCTGGGCCAGCTGCGCGAGGGCCGCTTCGCGGAGCTGGCGCGCATCTATTCGGAGGAGCGCTACGACGAGCTGTTCGCCCGCGTGCGCGAGGGCCGGCTGGACTGAGGCCCAAGCCGGCGGCTCACTCGTACTTCGCGACGGGCGGCTCGCGCAGCCCCGCCTCCGCCCACTTCTGGAAGGCGGGCTGGGCCAGGAGCGTGTCGCGGTACGCGGCGCACACCGGCTCCAGCGCCACGTCGTAGGTGACGAAGCGCGTGGCCACCGGCGTGTAGAAGGCATCCGCGATGGTGAAGTGGCCGAAGAGGAACGGCCCGCCCTGCCCGAAGCGGGCGCGGCAGTCGGTCCACAGCGCCTGGATGCGAGCGATGTCCTCGGCCACGCCCGGCACCCGGCCCTGTCCCGGACGGCGCGCGCGCAGGTTCATCCCCATGTGCTCGCGCAGCTTCGTGAAGCTGGAGTGCATCTCCGCCGTCACCGCGCGCGCCACCGCGCGGGCCTCGCGCTCCTGGGGCCACAGCCGGGCCTCTGGAAACGTCTCCGCCAGGTACTCGCAGATGGCCAGCGAATCCCAGATGGACACGTCGCCGTGCTTGAGCAGAGGCAGACGGCCCGTGGGGGAATGACGGGCGATGAGCTCCCGCGTGTCCGGTGTGTCCAGGGGGATGACCACCTCCTGGAACGGCTGCCCGGTGTGGGCCAGCGCCAGATACGGCCGAAGCGACCACGAGGAATAGTTCTTCGAGGCAACGACGAGGGTGAGCTGGGACATGGCGCGCACGGTAGCGCTCCATGCCACGGGACGCCCGCGCTTCAGTTCGCCGGCGTGTTGCGGCCCAGGAACGAGCGCACGCGCGACAGCCACGGCTGGCGACGGCGGTGCTCCGGCGGGTCGATGCGATACACGGCCACCGGCAGGCGGATGTTCTTCATCTCGCCCCGGCCCAGGCGCACCGGCGGGGACTCCAGCTGCCCCTCCACCTGTCGCGCCACCGTCTCGCTGACGTAGAGGGTGCCGGGCCGCGCCAGCGCCTCGATGCGCGCGGCCAGGTTGACGCCCTCGCCGAACACCTCACCGTCGCGGTGCACGACGACGCCCAGGTGCACGCCCACGCGCATCACCACGCGGCGCTCCACGGCCACCAGCCCGTTGTGCACCTCCAGCGCCCGCTGCAGCTCCAGGCCAAAGTCCACGGCGGCCAGCCCGCCCTCGAACTCCAGCAGGAAGCCGTCCTCCAGACGCTTCACCTCGCGGCCACCGTGTCGCGGGAGCAGCTCGCGGACCAGCACGGCGTGCTCGTCGCGCACCACCTGCTGGAGCGCTTCGTCACGCCAGGACTGGCGTCCCGCGGCCTCGATGCCCGTGAACAGGATGGCCGACAGTTTGCCCGGCTCGGGTTCCTCCACCACCATCGCTCAGCTCCCCTCCCCCCGATGCCAATTGTCCAAAACGTTACTCCAGGACGAGGCCCCCGGTCCCAGCCGAGCCCCCCGTCACGGCTGGGACCGGGCCCCGGATGACCTCTCGCCCGGACGGGCGCGGCCATGCATCGCGTGAAGTCCCTCGCTCCTGACGTCTCGGCTTCGACGGCCGCTCGCTCTCAGTCCCGCTGCGTCAGGGCCGGGGAGCGATGGGACGAGCACTGAACCACTCTGCTCGACTCCATCAGGATAATTCATCACTGACGCGACGCACAAACAGCCCAGGAGGTCGGACTCCACGGGTGTCCGACCTCCAACGCAGTGAGTCAGGTGCGCGTTCTTCTCAGGACAGGTGAGGGGTGGGCCTCACAGGTCGTCGCAGGGGGTTCCCAGGCGGGCGCCGGTGTAGATGCCGAGCTCGTTGTAGATGAGCGCCAGGTTCTCCGAGACAGGCACCTGTCGCAGCTTGCGGCGGGCCTTCTTCTCCACCCAGAGCGACGGCAGCTCGCGGTCCAGCAGCAGTTGGAGGTCTCCCTTCTTCGTGGAGAAAATCTCCCCCTTCGAGTCGGAGACGACGTTGACCATCTGCTGCTGCTTCATCCGGCCACGGGGGCCGATGAAGACGCGGAAGCTCTTCTGCTCGGCCTGGAGCCGGCCCCGCTCCACCAGGAAGTAGACGCCCTTGGTGTCGCGCAGGAGGGCGTACGGCTCGTACTTCATGGGGCTGGGGGTATAGGCCGCCTTGCGCAGCAGCTCGCGCGAGGTCTCCGTCGCCAGCAGCTTGAAGGCCGTCGCGCGCTGGCCGCAGCGCACCGAGCAGGTGCCCTCCTTCGAGTCCACCTGGACGACGGAGTAGGCGCGCGCGTCCACGCCATTCGCGTTGGATTCCAGGTCCGGGTTCCAGAAGCGGGGCTCGAAGAACGAGCCGGTGGGGAGCCGGACGACGTTGGGGGCGATGGGAATCTCGGTGAAGGTGGCGCCGTCTCCGTAGAAGAGCTGGGGCTGCGAGCTGTCGAAGACCTCCGTCGAGGAGACGTAGTGCCCCTTGCCGTCGGTGCAGACGGCGGTGCGCTCCAGGAGCATGCGCTTGCGCAGCGAGTCCTCGCGCGCCCAGGGGGGCTCGTGGGCCAGGACGGCGGTGGACGACAACGTCAGGAGCAGGGCGAGGCGATGGGCCAGGGACATGGGATGGAGCCTCACAGGTGGTCCAGGAAGAAGTCGGCGTAGGAAGCCGTGTCCATGCCGCCCGCGGCGGGGGCGATGGTCCACTGGAGCGCACCGCTCTCGACCTTGCCTCCGTAGCTGGCGCCGTTGCGGCACTCCACCCGCTTCAGCGTGCTCTTCACGGTGCGCCGGGCTTCCTCCGAGCCCCGGCACAGGAACTCGAGGGCCTCGAGCGGCCCGGCGCAGTACGCGCCGATGGGGTACTCGCTCAGCTCCTTGTCGGAGACGGTGTCCCAGGCCACCTGGACGGCCACGTTCGAGCCGCACGTCTGGTTGAGCGTCTTCACCTTCTCGGCCAGGTCGCGCTCCTCGGATGCGGCCCAGAACGCCTTGTCGAACGCGGCGGCGCGGCTGAGCGTGCCGTCGGCGAGCTGGCGCTGGTACAGCTCCACCACGTCCTCGACGTCCACCTTCTTCGAGCGCTCCTCGCTCGCGTAGAGGGTGACGGGGTCTTCCTTGTCGAAGCGGTTGAGGGTGTTCCTCCCGTTCGACTTCTGGGACGGCGCCAGTCGCACCAGGCGCAGACGCTTGCCGCGCCAGTCCGTCCAGTAGGAGTTGTCGTCACCGACGCTGTGGAGCGCCACCTTCCCGTCCAGGTCATCGCCCGGGGCGTGGAACTGGACCAGGGCCCGTCGGGGCTCCGCGGGCAGGAGCGGGACGATGGTGATGATGTCCCCTCCCTCGGAGGTGAAGACGAGCCCCGTGCCCTCCGGCTTTGGTGCTTCGGTGGTGGGCCGCGCGCTCCGCGAACAACCGAGCGCGACGACGATGACGACACTCAACGCCAACAAGACTCTCAAGCAACGCCCCCTGTTCGTGGAGCCCCGCGTGGACGCCCGACACGGGCGCCGCCGTCACAGGGCGATATCGTACTGCTTGCAGTACTGGCGAACCTGAGCGCGCTCCGCCGTGGGAACCCGAAGCCAGACGGTGCGCGCGTTGGACAAATCTCCCTGGCGGCAGTGGACCCGCGTCAGCAGCGCGAAGGAGGCGCCTGTGACTTGCGACCGCTGACTGCGGCGCACCAGGTGGAGGGCCTCGCTGGTGTCTCCGCTCGCCAGCGCCTTCTCCGCCAGTTCGAGGTCCGCGAGCGCGCCTTCTTGGATGGTCTCCGGGCTGCGTCGCCGCTCCGCCTCGGGCGTCGGACGCGAGGTGCCCACGGGGTTTCGAGCGGCGTCATTCGGTGGGGTTCCGTTGCCCTGGGGTTTCGCCTTCACCTCTGGGGTCACGCTCGTCTCCGCCGATGGAGGGGCGGCTTCCGGAGAGCCGACCGCCAGTGCGCCTTCTGAGTCGGCCTTCGCCTTGGGTGGGTCCGCGGGGGCCTCGCGCGCCAGGGTGGGACTTACATCCGGGGGACTCGCGGGCGCCTGGACAGGCGGAGCCGCCGGGTCGGCGGAGGCGGACACGGAGTCCTCCCGAGACGCGAAGGGCAGGACCCGCGAGAACCCCACGCCCACGGCGATGAGCACGCCCGCGGCCAACGCCATCCAGACCCAGACCTTGCGCGAGCCCGCCAGGACACCTCGCGAGGCGGACCGAATCGTCGGGGGCTCTGGGACCGAGTCGGGCTCCGAAGGGTCCGGACTCATCGGCGCGGCATTCGCGACCGAGGGCCTCCACACCTCGAGCGGAACCGCCGCCGCGGGCTCGGCCACCGGAGGCGCGGGCGGAGCGGAGGACACGACCTTCGGCGGCGACACACGCACCGACTTCCCGATGAGGCCCGAAGCCTCCGAAGGTCGTGAGGCGTCTGCCTGCGCCGAGCGTCGCGAAGCCTCCGGCGACTGCGCGGACTCATGCTGCGCGGGGCGTCGAGACGCATCAGCGGACTGCGCGGACTCACCCTGCGCGGAGCGTCGCGAGGCTTCAGGAGACTGCGCGGACTCACCGTGAGCAGGGCGCCGCGAGGCATCAGGAGACTGGGCGGACTCACCCTGTGCGGAGCGCCGCGACGCTTCAGCGGACTGCGCGGACTCACCCTGCGCGGAGCGCCGCAAGGCTTCAGGCGACTGGGCGGCCTCACCCTGCGCGGAGCGGCGGGACCCGGCGTGCTGGGACGGACGGCGGGGCACGGCAGCCACCGTGGCGGGCCTCGACGGGGGCGACGCGATGGGCCGGGGCTGCACGGTCGCCGTGGGCACGTGCGCGGCGGCCTGCGCGACGACGGGCTGAAGCAGCACGTCCGCGGGCGGCGTCACGGTGCGCAGCGGCGTCCCGGTGAGCGCGGCGATGAAGGCGCTCACGTCCGGGAAGCGGTCCTCAGGGCGCTTGGCCAGCGCCTGTTCGATGGCGCGGATGACGTGCGCGGGAGTCTCCGGCGCCACTTCGGCCAGGGGCTCCGGTGGATCATAAACGATGCGGTAGATGAGCTCCGGCAGGATGCCCCCGTCCTTGAAGGGCAGCTTGCGGGCCAGCATCTCGTACACCATGCACCCGAACGAGAAGATGTCCGTGCGCAGGTCCACGTCCTTGTTCTTCCCCGTGGCCTGCTCCGGCGCCATGTACTGCGGCGTGCCCAGCAGGATGGCGTCCTGCGTCTGCACCGTCTTCGAATCGAGAATCTTGGAGATGCCGAAGTCGAGCAGCTTCACGTGCTCCACCGGCATGCCCGCGATCTCCATGGGCACGAGGAACACGTTGCCGGGCTTCAAGTCCCGGTGGATGACCCCCGCGCCGTGCGCCGCCTGGAGCGCGGAGCCCATCTGCCGGGCAATCGAGTACACCTCCGTCAGCGTCAGGGGCGCGCCCTTGCGCATGCGCCGCGACAGCGGCATCCCGCGCAGGTGCTCCATCACCAGGAACGGCGAGCCGTCCTCCAGCGTGTCGAAGTCGATGACCTCCACGATGTTCGGATGGCCCAGCCGCGACGCAATCTCCGCCTCGCGCCGGAAGCGAAGATAGACATCCTTCCCCAGGCTCGAGTCCGGCCGCAGCACCTTGATCGCCACCTGCCGACCCGGAAGCCGCAGATGACGCGCCAGGAAGACGGTGCCCATGCCTCCCCGGCCGAGCACGCCGGCAATCTCGTACGTGTCCCGTAGGACGGTGCCGAGTGGAATGTCGTGGGCTGGCAAGGAACTCATGGAAGACCGGCCTTCACTCCGGAAGCCGCATTCTATCCTGGAGCCCCTGACACGCCTTGGCCAGTCATCTGGCGTTGCTACACGCCCCCGCGAGATTTCCGCAAGGACACTGAACGCCGGCACGCCTCGGCTCGGGCGCGCCGGCTATCGCCTTCTCACAGCATGAGGAACCGGTGGGGTCCACCGCCGGAGGGCTCCGGCGGCGAAAACCCGGCGCCGGCCTACCTGGCGGGTGGGGTCGCGACCTCGCTCGCGGCGCGCAGCTCCTTCACCACCCGCGTGGCGCCGTAGACGTGCTCCAGGGCGGCGAGGATGCCGTCTCCGTGCACCGCCACGGCGCGGTTCGTCTCCGGGACGTACGCATACCGGCCGCCCAGTGAGTGCAGGTTGCCGTCGAAGACGAGCCCCACGACGCGTCCATCGCGGTCCACGACGGGAGAGCCGGAGTTGCCGCCGATGATGTCGTTGGTGGTGGCCATGTCCAGCGGCGTCGCGTCCGGCACCTTGCCCTTCGCCTTCATCCAGGTGTCCGGCAGCTTGAAGGGCTCCTTGCCGGTGTGGCGCACATACGCACCGCCGAACGTCGTGAGCGCCGGCACGGGGCGGCCATTCTCGTCCCAGCCCTTCAGCTGGCCGGCGTTGAGGCGCAGCGTGAAGGTGGCATCGGGATAGCCGGAGGTGCCGTACACCGCGAGGTGCGCCTTGGCCAACCGCTCGCCGTTGCGCTTGAGCACCGCCTCCACCGAGTCCTCGTAACGCTTGCGCACCGCGCGCGCCTCCGCGTCCACCTTGCGCGCGAAGAGCAGCATCGGGTCCTTCGACGCCTCCACCGCCGCCTTGCCTCCATCCAGCAGGGCCTGCCGCGTCTTCACGTCACCCAGCTTCGTGCCGCGCACCAGCGAGCGGGCCAGGGACTCCGGAGACTCCGTTCCGAGCACCTGCCGCACGAAGGGGTCATCCGCGCCCAGCGTCTCGCGCAGGCGGCCGAGGCCGAAGGCGAGCACCGCCTCGTCCAGCTCCACGGCGATGGGCGCGCCGCGCAGCAACTGCTGACGCAGCGAGGGGAGCTGCGCGTCGGTGTACTCGCGCAGGCGCTCCGCGTTGGGCTTGGGCTGCTCGTCGGCGATGCGCACCAGGTGACGCGCCAGCGAGTAGAACTCCGAGGAGAACGCGTCCCCGCCCTCCTTCATCCGGTACTCGGGCAGCATCCGGCGATACGTGTCGAGCGCCTTCGCCGTCTCCTCCCACGCCCCCGCCGTGGCGGCCTTCACCGTGGCGTTGGCCTCCACGCGCTTGCGCAGCTCCGCCTCGTCCTCCCGCTTGCGCGCCAGCAGCGACGGGTCCGCCAGGGCCTGGTGCCGACCACGCAGCGCCTTCAGGCCGTTCTCCACTCCGCGCAGCCGCGAGCGCGTGGTGCGGTAGCGCTCCGGCGAACCGCTGGAGAACTCCTTCAACTTGCCGCGCAGCTCGGAGAGCATCAGCAGCGTGTAGGGCAGGTTCACATCGCGCTGGAACTCCAGCTCCGCGACGCTGGCCTTGCGCTCGGTGCCACCGGGGTGGCCGGAGACGAAGACGAGGTCCCCGTCTCTGGCGCCCTGCTTCGCCCACGGCAGGTAGTCCGGGCTCTTCGCGGGCGCGTCGTCCTTCCACACGCGCAGGAACGCCACGTCATAGCCGAAGCGCGGGAAGTTGAAGTTGTCCGGGTCCCCGCCGAACGCCGCCATGGAGAACTCCGGGGCGAAGGCCAGGCGCACGTCCTGGAAGCGGCGGTACTCGTAGAGGTGATACTTGCCGCCGTTGAACAGCGTCACCACGTCGCAGCGCACGTCGGTGGACGTGGCGCACGCGGACTCCACGGCGGACATCTCCTTCTTGAGCGCGGTGTTGTAGGCGGCGCCGGTGAGGCCCTTCGTCGCCGCGTTCATCCGCTCGGTGACGTCCGTCATCTTCACCAGCTGGTTGGCCTCCACCTTGGGGCAGCGGCGCTCTTCCGCGGGGGTGCGGGCCTGGAAGCCCTTGGCCAGCAGGTCGTCCTTGGGCGAGGACAGGTCCTCGATACAGCCGCGGACACAGTGGTGATTCGTCATCACCAGGCCGTCCGGAGACACGAAGCTGGCGGAGCAGCCACCGGCCAACCTCACCGAGCCGAGCCGGACCTTGTCCAGCCATGCTTGAGTGGGCGTGAAACCATGGGCCTTGTTCACCGTCTCCACGGGGAAGGCGTCGTAGGTCCACATGCCCTCGTCCGCGGCGGCGGGGAGAGACATGAGCAGGCCAAGTGCGAGCAATGCACGGTCCACGGTGTTCGTCCTTCTGGCTGATGGGGTGAGAAAGGCGCCGGTGAACGCCTGCTCGGAGAGTGCATTCCCGAGCGGGAATCACGCGTCGCGTCAGGTATGGTGGAGACAATGGCCGCGAAGCACCACATCTATCTCGTCCCCGGGTTTTTCGGGTTCATCAACCTGGGCGAGCTCGTCTACTTCGGACACGCGCTCGACTACTTGAAGGCGGAGCTGGCTCGTCGAGACATGGGTGAGTCGGAGGTCGTCATCGTCCTGTCTCACCCGACGGCGTCCATCCGGACGCGGACGGCGGACCTGCTCCGAGCCGTGCAGGAGACGGCGAGCGGTGATGACGGCCCCATCCACCTGATAGGGCACTCGACGGGAGGCCTGGACGCGCGGCTGTTCGTCAGCCCGGGCGCGCAGCTCGCGGAGGGGTTGGAGCTGGAGCCGTTCGCCCGGCGGGTGCGCTCGGTGGTGACGGTGTCCGCGCCGCACGCGGGCACGCCGCTGGCGTCGTTCTTCCTGGGGCTGTTCGGACAGCGGCTGTTGAAGCTACTGTCCCTGTTCACCGTGTACGTGCTGCGCTTCGGCCGGCTGCCGCTGCGGGTGGTGTTCCGCTTCGGGCACCTGATGGCGCGCGTGGATGACCAGCTCGGGTGGAAGCAGACCTTGTTGGATCAGCTCTATGACCAACTGCTCGGGGACTTCTCCTCGGAGCGGCGCGACGCGGTGGCGAAGTTCCTGAGCGATGTGGGCAACGACACGTCGCTGATTCCGCAGCTCACGCCGGAGGGCATCGACCTGTTCAACGCGAGCACGTTGGACCGGCCGGGTGTGCGCTACGGCTCGGTGGTGACGCAGGCCCGGCCACCGTCGCTGCGCACGCGCGTGTCGGCGGGGTTGGACCCCTACGCGCAGCTCACGCACACCATCTATGCGTTCATGTATGGGCAGACGCAGCGGATGCCGCTGACGGCGCTGCCGCTGCACTCACCCGCGCAGACGGCGGCGCTGGTGCAGGCGTATGGGGCGATGCCGGGCCCCACGGCGTGTGACGGCATCGTCCCCACGCGCTCGCAGGTCTACGGGCGTGTGCTGGCGGCGGTGCGCGCGGACCACCTGGATGCGATTGGCCACTTCGACCAGCCGGCGCATCAGCCGCCGCACGTGGACTGGCTCATCTCCGGCTCCGGCTTCCGGCGGCCCCAGTTCGAGGCCACCTGGAAGGCCATCACCGACTTCCTCTTCGAGGACGAGAAGCGCTGACGCCCTGAGCGGGCCCTCGGATGCCTCTCGGGACGGTGGCGCGATTCGATGAATCTTTGGCGCCATGCGATTGGCGCGCGTGAGGGCGGTTCGTAACTCTTGGGCGTGGCCGAATTCACGGCGCGACGAAGAGAAGGACGGTCCCCATGTCGAAGGTCTGGCTCATCACTGGAAGCTCTCGCGGCCTCGGCCGTGATTTGGCGGAGGCCGTGCTGGCGGCCGGTCACCGGCTCGTGGCCACGGCGCGCAAGCCGGAGCAACTGAAGGATTTGGTGGAGCGGTATGGCGACCGGGTGCGCGCCGTCGCGCTCGACGTGACGGACTCCGCCGCGGCACGAGCCGCCGTCGCCGAGGCGACCTTGGCCTTCGGACGGCTGGATGTCGTCGTCAACAACGCGGGCTACGCCAACGTGGCCGCAATCGAGGACGTGGACGAGGCGGACTTCCGCGAGCAGTTCGAGACGAACTTCTTCGGGATGATGCATGTCACCCGCGCCGCCCTGCCGGTGCTCCGCGCGCAGCAGGACGGCCACATCATCCAGGTGTCCTCCATCGGCGGACGCCGAGGCTCGCCCGGACTGGCGTCGTACCAATCCGCGAAGTGGGCGATGGAAGGGTTCTCGGAGGTCCTCGCCCAGGAAGTGGCGCCGCTGGGCATCCGGGTGACCCTCGTCGAGCCCGGAGGCATGCGCACCGACTGGGCCGGCTCGTCCATGAACGTCGGTGACATCAGCGACGCCTACAAGGCCACCGTGGGCGCCTTCTCCCAGCACGTGCGCCGCGGCGCGGACAGCCCGCGCGGAGACCCCATCAAGGCCGCGAAGGCGATTCTCCAGATTGCCGACGAGAAGCAGCCACCCCTGCGGCTGTTGCTCGGCTCGGACGCCGTCTTCCTCGCGGAGCTCGTCGTCCAGCAGCGCACGGCGGAGGACTCGCGGTGGAAGTCGCTCAGCGTCTCCACGGACATTGATGGCCTCGTCCCCTTCGCGGAGACTCCGGTCGCCAAGATGCTGATGCCCAAGAGGAACTGACGTGCCCGCCGACCTCGTCCCTGTTCCCAGCGTGCTGCTCGACCGCCTCACCGCGCTCGGCGTCGAGGTCGAGCGCGTGCTGCGACACGCGGGCCTGGTCCGCTCCCGCTTCCAGGAGCCCAAGGCGCGCCTGACGACCCAGGAGTTCATGGCGTTCTGGCACGCGGTGGAGGCCACGGGCGGAGGGAGGGAGGTCGGCCTGCGCGTGGGCTCCGACGCCAGACCCCATCACTTCGATGTCGCGACGATGGCGGCCCTCCACTCCCCCACCCTCGGCGAGGCCCTGGCGAAGCTCGCCCGCTACAAGGGTCTGGTCTGCCCGGAGGAGGTGAGCGTCGAGGTCGTGAAGAACGAGGCGCGGTTCAGGTTCCACTGGCTGCTGGCCGAAGGACCGCTGCCCCTGTTCCTGGTCGACGCGACGTTCGCTTCCACCCTGGCGCTCGCGCGGCGAGGCACCGGCAAGCCCCTGGTGCCCAGGCGTGTCGAGCTGGCGCGACGTCGCTCCGACGCGGAACTGCTCACCCGCCACTTCGGCTGCAAGGTCCGCTTCGATGCCCCCGTGGACCTGCTCGTGTTCGAGGCGAGCGCGCTCGACGAGCCCCTCCTGACGCACAACGCGGACCTGCTGGCGCTGCTCGTGCCGGGACTGGAGCGGGAGCTGGACCAGCGACGGCGACACACCCTGGCGGACGACGTGCGGCTGGCGTTGAGACGCCGCATGTGTGGCGAGCGTCCCTCCGTCGACAAGGTCGCCGAGGAGCTGCACTTGAGTTCGCGCACGCTCCAGCGAAAGCTCGAAGCCGCGGGGACCACGTATCAACTCCTGCTGGATGAAGTGAGACACCAGGCCGCGCGCCAGTTGCTAGGGAGCACGGACCTGGACGCCAACGAAGTGGCCTTCCTGCTGGGCTTCGAGGAGCTGAACTCCTTCAGCCGTGCGTTTCAGGGCTGGGAGGGAACAACACCGTTGCGCTGGCGCGGGGCCACGCGCGAAGAGGCTACCGGGTCGGGCCGTCGAGCACCCCGCACAGCGTCCTGACAGCGGCGCGAAGCCCGGCGGGACTCGCGCCGGAGAAGCCCAGCACCAACCCCTGCTCGCGCTTTCGCCCCAGGTAGAGCGGAGACAGCCGGCGAGCCCCCAGCCGCCGTGCATCCGTCCGCGCAATCACAGCCTCATCCAGGAGCCCTTCGGACAGGAAGGCCGTGACATGCATGCCCGCCTCCGCCGTGCCGATTCGCAGCACTCCGGGTGCCTCGCGTTTCAGTGAATCAAGGAGCGCGTCGCGGCGCTCCGCATAGACCAGGCGCATCTGTCGAAGGTGCGCGGCGTAGTGCCCTGACTCCATGAACCGCGCCATCGCGGCCTGCGTGAGCGGAGGCGCGTGGCCATCCGTGGCGGCGCGCGCGGCGGTGAAGGCGTCCACCAGCGTTTCCGGGACGACGAGGAAGGCCAGCCGCAGCGAGGGGAACATCACCTTGTTGAACGTGCCCGCGTAGAGGACTCGCCCCGCCACGTCCATGCCCTGAATCGCGGCGAGCGGCCGGGTCGCGTAGCGGAACTCGCTGTCGTAGTCGTCCTCGAACAGCCACATCCCGGAGGCGCGCGCATGCTCCAGCAACGCCAGCCTCCGCGACAGGCTCATCGTCACGCCCAGCGGGTACTGGTGCGAAGGCGTGACATAGGCCAGCCGTGCCTTCGGCGCCCGCGACACCGCCAGCTCCACGCGCGGGCCCTCCGCATCCACGGGGACGGGATGCAGGCGCGCTCCCGCCGACTCGAAGGCCACTCGAGCGCCGAGGTACCCCGGCTCCTCCAGCCACACCCCGTCCCCTTCATCGAGGAGCAGCCTCGCGGAGAGGTCCAGGGCCTGCTGCGTGCTGGAGAAGACCAGGACCCGCCGCCAGTCACACCGCACGCCACGCGCAGGTCCCAGGTGGGCCGCGATGGCCTCGCGCAGCGGACGAAAACCCTCGGGCTCGCCCGCGGTCATCCGCCCGGGCTCCAGCACCCGGGCCTGCTTCGCCACCGCGCGTGCCCACAGCTTCGCGGGGAAGAGGTCCAGCGCGGGCAGGCACGGCGTGAAGGGCCGCACGTCACGCGGCTCGGGCGGAAGCACCTCGCTCGCCATGCGCTGCCCCCGGCGAGACAGCCCTCCCTGTCGCGTGGCCTTCGCGCTCCCACGCGCGAGCGGAGACCGGGGCTGACGGGCGTGCTCCGGCAGCGCGACGACACTGCCCGAGCCCACGCGCCGCTCCAGGAAGCCCTCCGCGTCGAGCTGCGCGAAGGCCTCCTCCACCGTCCCCCGTGAAATCCCCAGCTCCCGGGACAGCGTGCGCGTGGACGGCAGCCGGCTTCGTGGCGCGAGCGTTCCCGCGAGGATGGCCTCGCGCAGCCGCTCATAGAGCCGCCGATGCAGCGAGCCCGCTTGCCTGCCTGTGTCCGGCAACAGGAAAGGCAGCGACACACCCACGGAGCGCTTCGACATGCGCACTCTGTAGTCGGCCCCCTGCCCCACGACAACCCGGGCACGCCTGAAAGTGGTCCAGTCGACTGTCGCTGAATGGTGCTTTCGCGTGGACCACTCCGGGAGCACTGTTCCGGGCATCGAAGCCCAGGGAGTACTCGTCATGACCACGCCCGCCACCCCATTCTCGTTCGTTCTCGAAACCCCCGCCGCCCCGCCCGAAGAGGCACACCGCCACTTCCTCGCGAAGCTCTCCGTGGAGACCGACGCCGCCGACCTGCACCTGGACCTGGAGCGCGGAAAGAAGGGCTTCGTCGTCGTGGACGTCCGCTCGCCCGACGCCTACGCCGAGCGCCACATCCCCGGCGCGCTGAACCTGCCCGCGCGGACCCTCTCCGCCACCACGACGGCGCACCTGAGCAAGGACGACGTCATCGTCACCTACTGCTGGAGCCCTGGTTGCAACGGCTCCACCAAGGCCGCCGCGCGCCTGTCCGCGCTGGGCTTCCGCGTGAAGGAGCTCATCGGCGGAATCGAGTACTGGGTGAAGGAAGGCTACGCCACCGAGGGCACCGCGCCCCAGGGCCAACCCGTCTACGCCGAGCGCCTGCCGCGCTGAGCACACCCCGTGTGAGCCAGGCGGCTCAGTACACGCCGATGAGCACGACCTTCACGCGGGGATTGCCCAGGTACTCCTCCAGCCGCCACCGGCTGCGCAGCTCATCCGCGCGCAGCCCCGGGCCCGACTCCGGCGGCGCGTCCGCGCTGGCCAGCGCATCGCGCAGATGCGACACCGCCCACGCGTCGAACTTGGGGTCCCCCGAGCCTTCCAGCACCTTGAGGTCCAGCAGCTTGCCGTCTCGCGCCTGACGCACCTCCAGCACCGTGGCGAGCGCGAGCACCGGCGTGGTGACGTCCATCATGAACATGTTCGCCGCCCGCCCCGCCTCGACGGCCGCCTGGAGGCGGTTGCGCTGCTCCAGCCGCCGGTCCCGCTTCTCCGCCACGTAGGGCGAGCCCGTCTTCCCGAAGCGCTCCGTGGCCTCCACCTGCTCGCGCTTGAGGCGTGAGCCCAGCACGTTCAGGTCCGGCGACGGCGGGTTCACCAGCTTCTTGGCGAACCGGTCCTGGAGCTTCGTGAAGTACGGATTCACGGCGCCGCTCTCCGCGCGTGCCGCCGCGCTCGCGTCCGCCGCCCAGCCATCCACCAGCTCTTTCGCCTGCGCTTCCTCCCGCCGCGCGATGGCCCGAGGGTCCTCACCAGGCTGTCCGTCATTGCGCAGCGTCCTGCCCGATTGCGCGGGCTTGCCTGGAGGCTCGCTCCCCCAGAGCCCCTTCGGCACGAGCGAAATCGTCGGCGGCGCGGTCCGGGTGGGCGCATCCTCCGGAGAAGCCTCGGGCCCCTGCTCCGTCGACGCGACTCCGGGCGCTTCCGCGACGGCCGGGGACTCTTCTTCCTTCTTCTTGCCCTCGGGTGCCCGCGCGATGGCTTCCGGCGGTTTCTCGTCCGTCCGACGCGGAGGCGGAACCGGCTCGGGCTTGGGAGGCCGCGGGGTCGGCGCTGGCACGGGTGGGGCCGCTACCGGCGCCTTGGGCTCCAGGTAGACAATCTCCAGCTCTGTGGCCGTCGGACGCGCTGGCGCGGCTGACCGCACTCGCGACAGCGCCAGGAAGAGCGCCGCGTGCACGAGCACGGAAAGCAGGACCGCAATCCACCACGATGAACGCCGGGACACACCTCGGAGTGTGCCTCCTAGCTCCTCCGAGGAGAAGCGCCCTGACGTCCGAGCTCGATGATGTCCAGTCGCTCCCTCCCGCCGCCTCCCCGGCGACGGAGGTAGCGTCATCAATGACCTCTAGAGCGGTTTCTCATGGAACGCCCGGCTGTCCGCTCGCCCCCCAGCCAGGACGCCTCGGCATGGCGCGTGGGGAAGGCCATCCCCACTCTTCCGAAAGCCTTCTTGGAGGGAGCGCCAACCATGAACTTTCCCAGCCATGTGAATGTCCCCAGTGAGACGCGCGAGGAGATCATCGACCTGCTGAACAACCTGCTGGCCGACTCCATCGACCTGCACTGGCAAATCAAGCAAGCGCACTGGAACATCCGGGGCACCCACTTCTACAGCCGTCACCTGCTCTTCGACGACCTGGCCAAGCACGCGCGCAAGCAGGCCGACGAGTTCGCCGAGCGCGCCGGCACCCTGGGCGGCTACGCCGAGGGCACCATCCGGCTGGCCGCCAAGAACAGCGAGCTGCCCGAGTACGACCTCAAGGCCGTGGAGAGCGAGGACCACCTGAAGTGCCTGGTGGACCGCTTCGCGCGCTACGGCGCCTCCATCCGCGGCGGCATCGAGCGCTGCGATGAGCTGGAGGAGCCCATCACCGTGGACCTGCTCACCCAGGTCCTGGGCGACGTGGAGCTGGACATGTGGTTCCTGGAGAGCCACCTCAACGGCGCCCCGCGCCCCAGTCCGCGCACCAAGGGCGGACGCGACGACGCCCGCTCCAGCGAGCCCACCCGGCCTCCGCACGCCTGAGCCACGGCGGCACCCAGACCTCCCTTCCCCATGGGCCCGGCGCTTCCACGAGCGTCCGGGCCCGTGTCGGCATATAGAAGGCGTCCTCGAAATCCAGAGGACGCCCCATGAGCGCTGAGACACGGTTGGACGGGAAGGTGTGCCTCATCACCGGGGCCACCGGCGGCATTGGCCTGGAGACGGCCAAGGCCCTGGGACGACTTGGCGCCACGCTGGTACTGGTGGGCCGGGACCCCGCCCGCACCCAGGCCGCCGTCGACGCGGTGAACCAGTCCGTCGCGGGCGCGCGCGTCGACACGATTCTGGCGGACTTGAGTTCGCTCCAGGCCGTGCGTGCGGTGGCCGACACCTTCCGCTCGCGCTACTCGCGCCTGGACGTGCTGCTCAACAACGCGGGCCTCATCATCGACCGCCGCGAGGTGACGGTGGATGGGCTGGAGGCCACGCTCGCCACCAACCACCTGGCGCCCTTCCTCCTGACGCATCTGCTGATGGACACGCTCAAGGCCAGCGGCCCCGCGCGCGTCATCAACGTGTCGTCGGACGCGCACCGGGTCGGCAAGCTCGACTTCACCGACCTCCAGAGCGAGCGCCGCTACGACGGCTTCCGCGTGTACGCCACGTCCAAGCTGGCCAACATCCTGTTCACCCACGCGCTGGCGAAGCGGCTGGAAGGCACGCCCGTGACGACGAACGCGGTGCACCCTGGCGTGGTGCGCTCGGGCTTCGGTCACAACACGAAGGGCTTCTTCCGCTGGATTGTGAAGCTCGGCGCGCCGTTCATGCTGTCCGCCGAGGGCGGCGCGCGGACGTCCATCTACCTGGCTGCCTCGCCGGAGGTGGACGGAGTCTCCGGGAAGTACTTCATCCGTTGCCGGAAGAGGAAGCCGTCCGCCGCCGCGCGGGACGACGCCCTCGCCGAGCAGCTCTGGCGTGAAAGCGCGCGGCTCACGGGAGTCTCACCATGATTGACCTGTATACGTTCGCCACGCCCAACGGGCGCAAGGTGTCCATCGCCCTGGAAGAGCTGGAGCTGGCCTACACCGCGAAGTCGGTGAACATCGGCAAGGGCGAGCAGTTCACGCCCGAGTTCCTGGCCATCAATCCCAACAACAAGATTCCGGCCATCGTCGACTCGGAAGGGCCGGACGGCCGCCCCATCACCGTCTTCGAGTCGGGCGCCATCCTGCTGTACCTCGCGGAGAAGACGGGCAAGCTCATGCCGTCCAGCCTGCGCGGCAAGACGGAAGTGACGCAGTGGCTGATGTTCCAGATGGGCGGCGTGGGCCCCATGTTCGGCCAGCTCAACCACTTCGGCCGCTTCGCCTCCACCAAGATTCCCTACGCCATCGACCGCTACACCGAGGAGTCGAAGCGACTGCTCAAGGTGCTCGACGGGCAGCTCGGCAAGGGAGACTTCGTGGCGGGCCGCTACTCCATCGCGGACATCGCCCTGTACCCGTGGGTCGCGGGCATGCGCACGTACGTCCCGGAGCTCTTCGCGGGCCTGGGCCAGGTGCCGCAGTGGCTGGCGCGCGTGGGTGAACGTCCCGCCGTGCAGCGCGGCATGAAGGTCCCCTGAGCGTTACCGTTTCCCCCTCCATGCCCGCGCTCGAACAACTTCGCTTCGACAACACGTACGCCCGCCTGCCTCCCGGCTTCGGCGCGAGGGTGTCCCCCCGCGCCTTCCCGAATGCCCGGCTGGTGAGCCTCAACCCCGCCGCGCTGCGCCTGCTGGAGCTGGCGCCAGAGGAGGCCCGACGGCCGGAGTTCGTCGAGGCGCTCGGCGGTGGGCGTCCGCTGCCGGGCATGGAGCCCTTCGCCATGGTGTACGCCGGGCACCAGTTCGGCGTGTACGTGCCCCGGCTGGGAGACGGCCGCGCCCTGCTCCTGGGTCAGGTGCGCAACGGCGCGGGCCAGTCGTGGGATTTGCATCTCAAGGGTGGTGGGCCCACGCCCTTCTCTCGCGGTGGGGACGGCCGCGCGGTGCTGCGCTCCTCCATTCGGGAGTACCTGTGCGGCGAGGCCATGCACGGGCTGGGCATCCCCACCACGCGCGCGCTGTGTCTGATTGGCGGCGACGAGCGGGTGTACCGCGAGGAAGTGGAGACAGGCGCCATGCTGGTGAGGATGGCACCGTCGCACGTGCGCTTCGGCACCTTCGAGTTCTTCCACCACTCCGAGCAGCACGAGCACGTGGCGCTGCTGGCCGACCACATCATCGACGGCCACTTTCCCCACCTGTCCGGAGCGCCAGGGCGTCATGCTCGCTTCTACGCGGAAGTCATCGAGCGCACCGCGCGGCTGGTGGCGCAATGGCAGGCGGTGGGCTTCGCGCACGGGGTCATGAACACGGACAACATGTCCATCCTCGGGCTCACGCTGGACTACGGCCCCTTCGGCTTCCTGGACGAGTTCGAGCCGGGCTTCATCTGCAACCACTCCGACCACCGGGGCCGCTACGCGTTCAACCAGCAGCCGCGCATCGCGATGTGGAACCTGGCCTGTCTGGGGGAAGCGCTCCTCACGCTGATGTCCGAGGACGAGGCCCGAGCGGCCCTCAACACCTTCGAGCCCACCTTCAGCGCGCACTTCCTGACGCTGATGCGCCAGAAGCTGGGCCTGCGCGAGGTGCGCGAGGAGGACCGCGCCCTGGTGGGTGACCTGTTCGCGCGCATGGCCGAGGCCCGCGTGGACTACACCCGCTTCTTCCGCGCGCTGGGACAGCCGGACACGGTGGGGGCGATGTTCGCGGACCGGACGGGCTTCGACGCCTGGGCGGAGCGCTACCGGGCGCGGCTCGCCTCCGAGGGCAGCGTGGACGCGGAGCGCCGGACGTTGATGGAGCGCGTCAATCCCCGGTACGTGCTGCGCAACTGGATGGCGCAGGCCGCCATCACCCGGGCCCAGGAGGGCGACTTCTCGGAGGTGGACCGACTGCTCGCCGCCCTGGAGGACCCCTTCACGCAGCGCTCCGAGTACGAGGAGTACACCACGGAGCCTCCCGCCTGGGGCCGGCACCTGGTGGTGAGCTGCAGCTCCTGAAGGACGGTGGGCCCTGGCTGGCGCGCGCCAAAGTGTCTGGATTAGAACCGCGCGCCATGCCTGCCGACGTCGTCATTCCCAAGAACGAGCTCAGTGAGTTCGACCTGCCCCGTGTCTGCGTCATCACCGGACAGACAGAGGGCATCTCCTTCAAGCCCGTGAAGTTCGCGTGGTACCCGCGCTGGCTGCTCATCTTCCTGCCGTTCGCGGCCCTCATCGTGCTGATCATCGCCAGCATCCTCACCAAGCGGGCCAAGGGCACCCTGCCCTTCAGCGAGGAGGGGTGGGCCCGGTGGCAGCGCAGCAAGCTGCTCTTCGGCCTCTCCTTCCTGGGCACCATCGCCATCCTGGTGGGCGGCATCGCGGTGTTCGCGGGCAAGGGCGATGGGACTCCCATCCTGGTGGCGGTGCTGGTGGCCGTCCTCGTGCCCGTCGTGGCCTACTTCACGGCGGTGAAGGGACGGGTGCCGTCGGTGAAGAAGATCGACGAGCGGACCATCACCCTCCGCCTTCCCAGCGACTCGGCGGCGACCACCATCGCGGCGCACCTGAACTCCGGGCGGCGGCCGCGAAGCGCGCAGCATCCGCTGGAGCTGCGCTCGGCATGAGCCTGGAGACGCCGCCAGAGGGGGCCTCCTGCGCGGCACACCCCGACGTCATCGCGAGCTGGGTGTGTGGCCGCTGCGGCACGTTCATGTGTCCGGCGTGCGAGCGGCGGATGCGCCCGGAGGCACGCCCCATGTGCCCCACGTGCTGGGATTTGCGCACGCGCACCGTCGACGCGCCCGAGCGCCATGGCCCGGCGCTCCCCATCATCGGGCTCATCCTCGGCGTGCTCTCGCTGCTGCCGGCGTGCTTCGTGCTTCAGATAGCCGCCCTGGTGGTGAACATCATCGCCTTCGGCCGCACGCGGGAGCCACCGGAGCGGGCGCGACGATGGATGCCCATCACCGGCCTCGTCCTGACGGGCGTGGGCTTCGTGGGGGTCGTCATCATCGCGCTGAGGTCCGTGGGCTGATGGCCGTCTGGCTCGCCTGCCCGCCTGGAAGGTTGGCGAGCCAAAAGTCACCCTGAAGGGCGCTTGCCGCACGGGGGAGGCAGGCTGACCTTCCACCTTCCATGACGACGGACCTCACCCGCCTGCCCTCGCGTGGGTCCCAGGGCGCATTCCACGTCGTCGTCGAGTCCCCACGGGGTTCGACGGTGAAGCTGAAGTACGACGCCGCGCTCTCGGCCTTCACGCTCTCCCGTCCCCTCACCCGGGGTCTGCGCTACCCGTTCGACTGGGGCTTCATCCCCTCGACACGCGGGCCAGATGGGGACCCGCTCGACGCCATGGTGTTGTGGGACGACACCACGTGGCCCGGCGTCGTGCTGCCCTGCCGCGCGCTGGGGGTCCTCCAGGTGGACCAGAAGCGCAAGGGAGGCAAGCCGGGCGAGCGCGAGCGCAATGACCGCATCATCGCCCTGCCCACGGCGTCGCCTCGCACCGAGCACCTGCGCACGTATCAGGACGTGTCCCGACGCGAGCGCGAGGAGCTGGCGCACTTCTTCCTCACCGCCGTGCACTTCGAGGACAAGGAAGCGCGCATCCTCGGCTGGGAAGGCCCCGAGGCCGCCGAGCGGATGTTGAACACCCAGGCCGGGACGGGAGGTTAGTCGGATGGCCCAACCCACGCCCATCCGCGGACTGGGCCCCGACAGCGAGCTGGGACAGGCCGCGCGGCGCATCCTCGCGGGCCGGCTGGCGGATGTCCGCAAGCCGGAGGCGAAGCTGTCGGACGAGCTCGACGACGACGGCGTCCACGATATGCGCGTGGCCACGCGTCGGCTGCGCGCCGCCATCCAGGTGTTCCGTCCGCTCGGAGGGCTGGGCAAGCTGGAGATGGAGGTGAAGCGGCTCCAGGACGCGCTGGGCGACGTGAGGGACCTGCACGTCCAGGCGGCCTGGCTGGAGGAGGTCGCGAAGAAGGCGCGCCGCGAGAAGCCCGACACCCGTGCGGGCATCGCCGCGCTGGGCAAGGCGCGACTAGCGGGCCTGAAGGCGAAGGAGAAGCGCCTGCGTTCGGAGCTGGAGCGGTGGGCTTCGCGCACCGTGCCTCGGATGCTGCGCAAGGTGGATGCGCTGGAGGACGACCATCGCTTCGGTGGGCGCCGGGTGAAGGAGCCCCTGCACTGGCGGGTGCGCCGGGTGCGCAAGCGGATGCAGGTCTACATGGACGCGCCCGATGCGGCGTCCGCGCATGCGCTGCGCAAGGATTTGAAGAAGCTGCGCTATGAGCTGGAGATCTTCCAGCCCGCGTTCCGCCGCACCCTGGGCGCGCTGGTGGAGGTGCTCGTCCCTCTCCAGGAGGGGCTGGGGGAGCTGCACGACGCGGACGTCCGGCTGGAGGTGTTCGAGCGGCTCGCGGCGGGCGGCAAGCCCCGGGAGCGCAAGGCCGCGCGCGCCCTGCTGCCGCTCATCCGCGAGGGTCGGGCGAAGCGCTCCGCGGAGATTGCTCGCGAGCTTCAGCGCTGGCACGCCGAGGCGATTCCCCGGCGACTCATCCAGGTCCTCACGTAGCGAGGGCCCCTGAGTGTCTCGGCCACGTCGCGCCCATCATCGGTGGCGCGACGTGGCACTCACGAGGCGAAGCTCAGCCGTCACAGTCGAGCGGACAGCTCTGATGTGACTCGAAGGACTCGCACAGCCCGTTCCCGCAAGGGTCGCCAACGGGAGTGTCACAGTCGAGAGGGCAGCTCTGGTGTGACTCGGCCGGCTCGCACCGTCCATCTCCGCAAGTGCCGCCGATGGGGCCGCCACAGTCGGCGGGGCAGCTCAGGTGCGTTTCGGACGATGCGCACAGTCCATCTCCACAAGTGCCGCCGATGGGACCGCCACAGTCGGAGGGGCAGCTCAGGTGCGTTTCGGACGGTGCGCACAGGCCATCTCCACAAGTGCCGCCGATGGGACCACCGCAATCGGCGGGGCAGCTCTGCTGCGTCTCGGACGACGCGCACAGTCCATCTCCACAAGTGCCGCCGATGGGACCACCGCAGTCTGCGGGGCAGCTCTGCTGCGTCTCGAGCGGTTCGCACACGCCGTTTCCGCAAGGGTCGCTGGGCCCGTCGCAGTCGAGCGGGCAGGTCTCGTGCGTCTCCCAGGGGTCACAGACGCCGTCCTCACCGCAAAGCCCCTGAGGTGACGGGCCCTCCTCGGTGAGCGCCGCTCTCGCCACGGAGTCCTCCGCGGCTCGCGACAACCGCGCTTCGTCAACACCACAAGCCACGAGCGCGCCGAGACACCATCCACCCAGGAGGACGACCAGTTGCTGCTTCATGTGTGACCCCTCTCGAAAGAGGGGCCGGGGATTATCATGGGCAGCGCCGGAAGGAGTGACACTGACGCTATGTGATTACTGCTGCTGCGTGGGTTGCGTCTCCTGGGTGGAGCCTGTTCCCGTGGTGCTCCCCTTGGACGTCGCGTTGATGCTCACCGCCTTGGCTTCCCCCGTCTCGTCCGTGGTGAACGAGGCGCGGACCTGGGCTCCCTCCTGGATGTCCTCGGCGACCGCGCTGAATCCATCCACTGTCACCTGCGTCTGCGGGTTCACCGTCAAGCGGAGCTGAGGCTCACCGCCCTGACTGAGCAGGACCTCGGTCTCGCTCGCGCGGACCACCTCGCCGGTGAACTGTTGCGGCGTGTTCTGCTGGCTCTGGGTTCCCGACGAGGTGCCGCTGCCCTGCTGTGAGCCGGAGGGAATCGGGAGCGCGACCACGGGCGGTTGCTGGGGCAGCTGCGTGCCCGACTGTGGTTGCGAGGTGGTGCCCGAGGTGCCCGTCGTGGAATCAGAGGTCCCGGAAGCAGGCTGTTGCTGCTCGGTCGTCGAAGGCGCGGTGGCGATGGGCTGCTGCTCCGTGCCGGACGAGGCCGAGTCGGTGGTCTGCTGTTCCGTTCCGCTCGTCGTCTGTCCCTGTTGCTGCCGGGCATCGAGTTGCTCGAGGGGAGACAGCGGCTGAGTGCCTTCGTCGACCTGTTGCCCCGAACCCCCGGAGGCCTGGTCCGAGCTCGAATCCGTGGAGGACCCGGTGGAAGGGGCCGTCTGCGAGCCCGTCTCGGAGGAGGAAGCCACCGGCGACTGCGTACCCTGACCGGTCTGCGACTCCGTCCCCGTGGGCGCGGAGGCCTGCGTGTCCTGGCCGGTCTGCGACTGTGTGCCCGACGACTGCGTGTCCTGACCGGTCTGCGACTCCGTCCCCGTGGGCGCGGAGGCCACGGGCGACTGCGGTGTGCCCTGGCCCGGCTGCGATTCGGTGCCCGTAGATGTCGAGCCGGTCTGCGCCGCCTGTTGCTCGGCCCGTTGCTCCGCGCGCAGTTCGGCTTCCTTCTCCGACCGAAGGTCGGCTTGTCGCTCGGCCTCGCTCTCCGAGTCAGTCGCGCTGGCCTGGGCCTGCGGCTGAGTCTCTCCAACCTGCTGTCCTGTCTGGGCGGCCTGTTGCTGCGCATCTCCGGCCTGCTGTCCTGCTTGGGCGGCCTGCTGCTGAGCATCCGTGGCCTGCTGGCCCACCTGGGCGGCCTGCTGCTGAGCATCCGTGGCTTGCTGTCCCGCCTGAGCGGTCTGCTGCTGAGCTGCATCCGTGGCCTGATGGCCCGCCTGGGCGGCCTGCTGCTGAGCCGCATCCGTGGCCTGCTGCTGCGCGGCTCCCGCCTGCTGCGTGGCATTCGCTGCTTGCTGCTGTGCGGCGCCCGCCTGTTGCGTGGCATCAGCGGCCTGCTGATTCGCCTGGGCGCCTTGCTGCTGAGCGGCGCCCTGCTGCGAGTTCGCCTCGGCGGCCTGCTGCTGTGCGGCTCCGGCCTGCTGCTGTGCGGCTCCGGCCTGCGCCGTGGCGTCCGTGGCCTGTTGCTGTGCGGCTCCGGCCTGCTGTGCGGTCTGGGCCTCGTCCGACTCAGCCGATTCACGTTGAGCGCGGGCCTTCGCCTCGTCCAGCGCCTCCTGCTTGCGCCGCACCTCATCCTGGGCGCTTTCCGCCTGCTGCTGTTGTTCACTCACGGTCGCCTGCGTGCCCTGCTGCGACCGCTCGTCCTGGCCGCGCTCGCGGCAGCCGGTGACGAGCAGCGCGGCGGCACCGGCGGCCACCCACCCTCTCGCGCGGAGCTTCATGGAGACCCCCTGTGTCGTGACTCCCGAAAAAGAAACATGGGAAGTCATCGAACCTCGCCAACCCACGCCCTCTCCGGGCGGCCGCCCACTCGCCCGTCCTCCACCGAGCAGCCCGGCTCACGACGCCCTACCCTTTCCCGGAGTTTGGCGATAAGGGGCGCACCCCCATGCAAGCCTGCGGACTCGACTTCGGAACCAGCAACACCGCCGCGGCCCTGCCTGATGGCACGGTGCTGTCGCTGCAACCCCATACCTCGGAGCCCCGCCTCTTCCGCTCCGTGATGTTCTTCCCGGACGACGAGCGCGAGATCTACACAGGCGCCGACGCCATCAACCGCTACATGGAGGACAACACCGGACGCTTCATCCAGTCCGTGAAGTCCTTCCTCCATTCGAACTCGTTCCGCGCCACCCAGGTGAAGGGCCGCACCTTCACCATCGAGGACCTGGTCGCCATCCTCCTGCGGCGCGTGCGCGAGGCGGCGGGCGCCCACATGGGCAGCCTTCCGGAGGCCGTCATCCTCGGCCGCCCCGCCGTCTTCACCCCGGACAAGGACGCGGACGCGCTCGCCCAGAAGCGCCTGCACCGCGCCGCCGAGCTGGCCGGCTTCCAGCACATCGAGTTCCTCATCGAGCCCATCGCCGCCGCGCTCGCCTATGAGGCCCAGCTCACCCGCGACGAGCTGGTCCTCGTCGCGGACTTCGGCGCCGGCACCACCGACCTCACCCTGATGCGCCTGGGCCCCTCGCGCCGAGGCGTCAAGGACCGCCGCCCGGACGTCGTGGGCTCCACCGGTGTGCGCATCGGTGGAGACCGCTTCGACGCCGAAATCATGCGCCACAAGCTCTTGCCCCGCTTTGGCGCGGGCTCCACCTACCGGGTGCGAGGCCTGAGCGACAAGCGCCTGCCCATGCCCCAGCACGTCATGGCCAAGCTGTTGTCCTGGCACGAGATGTCCTTCATCCGGGAGAAGTCCACCCAGGACCTGCTGGACACCATGCTGGAGACCAGTGACAAGAAGCCCGAAATCGAGGCGCTCCACGACCTGGTGATGGACAACCTGGGCTACCGCCTGTTCCGCGCGATTGAAGCCGCCAAGGTGCGCCTGTCGCGCGACGAGGTGGCCACCGTGGACTTCGAGGAGGCCCGCATCAACCTCCACGAGCCCATCACCCGCGCGGAGTTCGAGGCGTTCAGCAAGCCGCTGCTCGACGAGCTGGAGCAGTGCACGGTAGGGCTGCTGTCGCGCCACCCCGAGGCGGCGAACATCGACGCTGTGTTCCTCACGGGTGGCTCCTCGCAGATTCCCGCCGTGCGCCAGCTCTACGTGAATCGCTTCGGCGAGGAGCGCGTGCGCACCGCTGACGCCTTCACCTCCGTGGCCGAGGGTCTGGGACGCGCCTCCGCGACCTTCGGCTGAGCCGCGGTCCCACCGCGGACACTCATGGAATCATCATGAATCGCGGCCCACGGCGCTCGCGCCTCATGAGCCCTGAGCCAGGCCCTGCACGTAGATGAGCACCTCGCCTTGATGGTTGCCTGCCTTCAGGAGGCCCCCCCAATAGGCAATCGCCGCGTCGACGTCCTCGTAGCCGACGACCCGGATACGGGCCGCATGGGGAGCGTGGCAACCGGGCCTGGTGAGGTCGGCGCGGGCCTGCGGGTCTGGACCGCCAATCAGCACCGCCCAGGTGCGGCGCTTGTCGTAGTCCTCGGGCTCTCCGGCGATGAAGGGCGCGAAGACCCGTGAGCCCTGACCGGTGACCACGATGAGGCGTCGGTCCGGATTCTCCTCGGGCTTGCAGAGGTCCACCGAGTAGCCGTCGTAAGCGCCCATGCGCGTCCGGATGTCCTCGGGCACGCCGACGTGCTGCACGACGTTGATGTGAAGGACCCCCGCGTAATCGCCCTCCTTCAGCCAGCGCCCCAGGTACGCGATGAGCGGGTCCACGGACTCGAAGCTCGACGTCTTGATGAAGGTCCCGCTCAAGACACACGGCTCGACGAAGGGCGGGCCACAGCGCTCGTAGAGCCAGCCCTGGGCCTTCATGTACTCGTAGTCGAGTCCCTCGATGCGACCCGACAGGAACTCCCTCACCCGAGGGTCCGACGAGCGCGTCACCATGGGAGAGTCGATGCGCAGCGCCGGACCGGAGTCACCGTCAGACGAGGGGTCACCAGACTCGGCTCGCGGCCACACGACAATGGGCCTGCGACCCTGTCCATGGAGTTCGACGCCGCCCCATAACCCCACCCCCAGCGCCTTGGCGTCCTTCTCGAAGCGCCACGCCACGGAGTAGCCGTCGTATCGGCCCGGCTTCGTGCGGACGTCCGCGACCTGCCCCAGCGCCGGCGAGGGGCGCGTCACACGTGGGGCACAGGCATTCGACGAGAAGATGGCGACGAGGCCCACGGCGAGCAGGAGGCATCTCATGACGGGGGAGTCTCCCTCCCGCGCCCGCGCCAACACCCGTCATGAAATCATCATGATGCGGGGGCGCCACTGCCTGACACCTGCAACCCGGTGGAGTTCACCCCCGGCGACACACCGCCCGGAGCTCCAGCGTTCCGGGCGGCACGAGTCACGTCGCGACTACTCGACCCAGTGGACCGTGCCCAGGCCGGCGGCGACCAGGTCACACACGTAGAAGATGTCGTCATAGGGGTAGTCGTCGTAGACGCCGCGCGCGGGGATGCAGCGCGCCGAGTTCGCGGCCGGAGCGTTGAGGTCCGCCGCGAGGATGCGGCAAGGCGCGTGGTCCGTCGGGCCGCCACACTCCTCGGTGCAGCTGTCCGCGCGAATCCAGTACGGGTTGTAGAGGGGGTAGGAGTCCGCCTCCACCCAGCACAGACCGGAGGCGCACTCCGAGTCAGCCGAGCAGCCCGTGCCCGTTGCGTTCAGGCTCTGCGTCTGCTCCGCGGTCTCCGGCGTGGGCTCGGGGGTCGGCTCGGCGGGCGCGGCGTTACAGCCCAGGAACGTGAGCGAAAAGAGGGAGGCAGTCACTGCGAGGAAGTTCCGCATGGGGGAGTCCTTTCCAGGTGAAGGGAGGGGCGGAACCAACCATTCCTGGTGAACGGAACCAAGTGGACTTCTCGCGAATTCTTATTTTCGTGGACAGAATTAGGTTTCAATTGACTCGGGTTACATCGGTCGTTCCAGCGAACACCGCTCTTGCTGGGAAGCATCATCTGGGGCGGCAGTGACGGAAGATTTCAGCATTGGCGAAAGTGCGAAATCTCTGCATGGCCTGCCTCCGCCGCGTGTCTTCAGCGTGCAGAGGAGGATGCACCATGATGCGCGGGCGATGCCGTCTGGCGATGAGCCGGGTGATGACGAGTGCGTGTGTGAGTCTGCTGGCGGGTTGCCTGTCGAGTTCCCAGGACTCGATGCCGGAACTCCACGACAGCCATCAGCGGGGAGTCGGGACGTCTGACCAGGCATCTCAAGTCGAGGAGGCCATCTCCATTGGCGGCCGCGACCTCACCCTCAACGCCTTGGGCAACCTGGTCCTGGAGTCCCTCGCGCGGTACTGGGGCTCGTCCTCCAAGGTCGGCGCCGAGGGCGGGCTCGTCATCCCAGAGTGGCCCGCTCTGGGCTCGCTCACGGTCGAGGCTCCGCTCGACCTCGCCTTGAACGACAATCTCATCCACATCTGCATGAATCGGATCGGCCCCCCGAACTGCGACTATCTGATGAATACCGTCCAGCCCTCTATCAGGCTGCCACTCAAGGGCTCCATCAGCGTCAGCAGCAGCCATGTCTTCGACGAAGCGGTCATCACCCAAATCAGGGATGACCTGAACATGGGCGTGCCCCGCCCTGACGCGGGGTTCCTCAAGCTGGTTCTGACCCAGGTGGGCAACGGCTGTGACGTCACCGACGGAAACACCTTGGTGGCGGGGATGGCCCAATTCTGGAACAACGTCAGTCTGTCGCCGGACAAGAAGACCTTTTCCTGGAACCTCACCCGCGCGAACGCAGCGGTCTTCGAGGACAGCTGCAGCCAGACGCAGGCTCCGGTGAAGCTGACCCTGCGCGTCGCGCTGCCGCTCGTCTCCGCTGGCACGCAGTATCGTTCCTCCATCACCTTGAGCAACGACCCGCTGGTCATGCGTCCGGAATTCGCCTTGAAGCGGATCATCCTCACCAATATCTGAACGCCCCGCTCACATGCCGATGGTCAGCGACAAGGCCCGCGCATCGACCTGGATGACATGCGGCACATCAACCACAGCGCTCTGGATGGGAGGCTGCGCGAGTCTTCCCGAGACATGAGGGGAAAAGGCCGCACAGGATGAGGGATGCGAAGAATCTCCCGAGTCCTGCTCCCCGCCGCGTTGGTCTGGGCCGCCACGCTGTCTCCCGGCTGCGCTGAGAGCGAGCCCTCCGAAACACCTCCACGAGAGGATGGCGGCTCCAGTGCGGACGCGGGCGCCGGAGGTGACGGAGGTCCGGGTCCCGTGCCCGACGCGGGCGGAGTCGAGCCCGGCCCTGTCGACGCCATCATCGCCGCCATGCCGGAGGGCTCGTGGAAGGAGCTGCCCGGGACGAACATGGCGGACGTCTGCCCCACGCCGTACTCCAGCTATCCGTGCGAAGCGGTGATGATTGCGTGGAGCGGCGGGGCCTACGACACGTTGCGGGACAGGTTGATTGTCTGGGGCGGCGGGCATGACGACTCGCCGTACAACAACGTCTTCACGTTCGACCTGGCGACGATGAAGTGGAAGCGGTGGACGGAGCTGCCCGCGGGGATGACGGGCAACAGCGTCACGCCGGTGATGCGAGACAAGCGAGTGGAGACGTGTGGCTTCTACCCGTCCGTCACGTCGCTCGCCATTCCCGACGCGAGCCTGACGGCCAGCGGCTATGTGCGTCCGGAGTTGTGTGACGAGCCGAGCATCGTCGCCCAGCTCGACACGCAGCAGCCGCGCAGCGCGCACACGTACGGCAACATCGCCTTCAGCGAGGCGACGGGTCGGTTCTATGTGCTCGGCTCCGTGGGCACGTATCCCAGTGGGCAGGCGGGTTCGAGATTGGTGATGGGCTTCGACTTCGCGACGGGACGCTGGGTGCGCGGCGCGAACAATCCGGTCATCGACTACGGGGCCAGCGCGACCGATGCGCGTGGGCACGTCTGGTATATCGGGCCGAGGAAGCTGCATGAGTACGACCCGGTCGCCAACACCTGGACCGCGCATGCGGCGAACGGCGCTGGTTACTACTACGCAGGCGCGGATGTGGACACGCGGCGCAACGTCCTGGCGTTGGTGCGCGAGGGCGCCACGGTGTCGACGTATGCGCTGAGCGACGCGGCGAAGACGCAAGCCACCGTCACCACCACGGGGTTGAGCACGCCGGTGGGCGGAGCGCCGGGGCTCGCGTACTCACCGGTGCTGGACCGGTTCGTCGCGTACCCCGGTGGGAAGAGGCTGGCGATGCTCGACCTGCCGAACGCGCGCTGGGTGGAAGTCACGGGCACGGGGGATGACCCGGGCGCGCCCGCGTCGAACGGCACGTACGGGAGGTTCCGCTACAGCCCCGCGCGCAACGTGTTCGTCGTCGTGAATGGGACACGGCGCAACGTGTTCCTCTGGAAGCCACCCGCGACGGCGCCGTAGCGGGCCGCGTCCACGTCGCGGAGGGCATTGGCCTGCGCAAGCGCGGGCCGGCCTCGCCTCACTGCTCACTGTCTCGATTGAAAGAACCTGGCCATGGGCTTCCGCGCTTGCATCGTACTTTTGCTCATTCTCTCGGCCTGTGCTTCGTCGGGGCCCAGCCCAAGAGAGTCGGCGGCCCGGGGCCCAAGGCTCGCCAACCTCCGACGAGCGGCGACGCTCCCCTGGAGGGATGAGGGGCGGTGTGTCGTCGACGAGGCCTCTCATCCCTGGCCCGTGGTCGTTGAGCGCTGCTTTCATGCGCTCGACACCCGAAGGATTCTATTCAAGGACCCCGAGCGGCGCTGTTCCGTGGCATCGGCAGGTGCGGTGGCGGTGCCCGCGATGGTCGGCATCTGCCTCTTGTCACAGCCGTACATCGTGGTGGGCGCGGTGGTCGTTATCGGCATCGTGGTGCTGGCGGTCGCCATCCAAGAGGAGCTGGAGGCGTATGAGCTGAGGGGGCACCACTCCGATGAAGCGAAGCCCGTCGCCCAGGCAGAGCCTGCTCCATGGGAACCTTGGGCGAAACGAGAGCCCAAGCCAGAACCCTCGGGGCAGGACTCGCTTCCTCCCTTGCCACCCGAACCCTCGGGACAGGAGCGACGCCCTGATTGCACTCCCCGGCCCGTACCGCACCTGGGTGGCGATGCCCTTCACAACAAGTGCGCCGACAGAGTTCCGCGGAATGACTTCCGGGGCTCGGATGCGCTCGTCAACGGCAAGCACTTCGACGCACTCCAACTGCAGGAGCGCGTGCTGTGGGAGGTCAAGACCGACAACTTCGACACCTACTCTGTCTACCTTCAGAGGACGGTGCCAGACCGACAAGTGCGAGAACTGCGGCGCGAGCGCGACCTCGCGCGGGCCTGCGGATTCGACTTCCGGGTGGGCGTACGCAGCCCCGAGCACCAGGCCGCGCTGGAGCGTTTGGATGGCACTCTCGAAATCGTCGTGATGGACTGGTGCTGACATGCCGCCCACGCGGAGAAATGACCTGAACATCGCTGTCTACGCACCTGCGCTCGTGGGCGACGATGGCCGTCCCCTGGCCATTGTCCGTGCCATGGAACGCGCGTCCCCGGGTCTGCGCTTGGAATGGACGATTTCCGACGAGGGGAACCTCGTGCCGTTGCCGGAGCGTGACGCGTGGCTCGCCCAAAGGAGGCGTGACGAGCCGGGCTTTCCGCTCATCTGCAACGGAGGCGATGAGGACAACCTCGTGACGCTCTCGGGGATGGAAGTCTCCGCGAGTTCCGGGCCGGGAGGTCAGCCACTGTTCGACGTCCATGCGGACCTGCCGCTGAACGCAGCCAGCATCACGGGGGCAGCCGATACGCTGGAGGCAATAGCGGAGGCCGCACTCGCGCATTGGGGGCACGCGACGCCTTTCAAGGCGACCGTGGAGATTTCGAGGCAGACGGTCCACCCCTCACGCAAGCCGGGTGTTCCGCCCAGAGGGCTGCCGGCGCTCAAGTTCCCGGAGCACCTCCGCTCACCCGAGATTCCGCACCGCCTGGGGTGGATGAACTACTGGTCGGCCGCTGCGGCACAGGCCATCGAGTTTCCGGACCCGGCACGCGACACGGACCTGCTCGCACGAGCGAGGCGCACCGCGACGGGTGGATGGGTTGTCTGGCTCACGGAGGAGCCACTCAATCTCGACAACCCATCCCACCTCGAAGCGCTCCTGAAAGCCTACGAACGCTTCCCTCAAATCGGCGGGCGCGCTGCGCGTTGACGACTACGGCCCCACATCCACGTCGCGGCTGAGCCAGCCCACTCCGCCGCGTCCGTCGCGCGCCACCACGTAGACGGTGATGCGCTGGGGCGTGGCGGGCGTCTCGTACTTCGACGTCGGGTCGCCGGGCCTGTTGTCCACCGGCTCTTGCGAGCGGAACTCCTTCACCTCGCCGTCACCCGTGGCGAACCAGCTGTAGAAGACCTGCTCCGTGCGCGGGCCGTCCTCCGCCGTGTACAGCTCCAGGCTGCCCTCCGTGAGCACCGGGCGGAAGACCACCTCCGCGTCCAACGGCAACGGCCCCGTCAGCGTGGCGTCATTCCAGAGGATGTCCGCCACCGCCGGATTCTGATTCGGCGCCGTCGTCGAGCGCACCAACACCTGCCTCACGCCCCGCTCCGTGCCCTCCGGCGTCCCCGAACCATCCGATGCCTCGTAGCCCACGAAGAGTGGAATGCCCTTCTCCAGCGCCTCGCGCGTGCGCGGGTCATCCGGGTTCGGCGTCCCTCCTCCATTGGGATTCGCCGCGACCAGCGCCTCCTGGAGCACCACCTGCACGTTGGGGTCCTGGAGCGACAACATGCCGTCCGGCAGCGCCACACCGTTCACCCCGGGGCAACGGCCGTCGTACGGGTTGCCGTTGAAGCGACACAGCGCATACGAGACGGTGACGGGACGCGCGTCCGGCGTCACCGCCAGCGCGCTGAACGTCATCGGCCCGGGCAACGCCCCGGTGTCCGGGTCCAACACCAGCTCGGGCGGCTCCGCGCGGATGCCCAGCACCCGCACCCGGCGGATTTCACTCTGCAACTCGAAGTCGGGGCCGCAGGCAAGCAGCAGCGCGGCCAGTGTGACGAAGACTCGCGTGCGCATGCTCAGAAACTCCCCTTGGCGCCGATGACCGGGAGGATGGGCAGTCCCTCGAAGTAGGCGCTCTCGGTGTAGTTGTAGTTGTAGGCGATGCCTTCCACCGCCGCGTTGTTGTAGGCGTTCGTCAAATCCAGATAGAGGTCCAACGTCCACTTGTCGAAGACGAAAATCTTGTCCACGCGCACGTCCAACTGATTGAACGACGGCAGCCGTCGCGAGTTCACCCCCGCGAACAGCGGCAGGAACACGTCGGTGCCGTCATCCCTCACCGAGCCCACCACCGGCGTCGTCGGATTGCCCGACGCGAAGCGGAAGCGCGCCCCCACCTCCCAGCCCCTGGGCAGCTTGTACGAGGCAATGGCCGTCAGCACATGCGTCTGGTCGTTGTCGAACAGGCGCCAGTTCGCCCCGGGCGCGTCCCGACGCTCGCTCCTGCTGAGCGTGTACGCAATCCAGCCGAACAGGCGCTCCGTCAGCGAGCGGCGGATGAGAATCTCCAGGCCATACACCCGGCCGATGCCCCCGTTCTTCAACCGCTCCGGCACCAGCTCCCCGTCCCGCTCCACCAGCGCGTCCGAGCGGCTGATGAGGTTGTCCAGGTCGTTGTAGAAGACCTCGCCGCTGACGAACCACTCCTGCCGCGGCTGCCACTCCGCGCCCACGCCGTACTGGAGCGAGCGCTTCGCCGACAGGTCCGGATTGCCGAACGCCAGGCTGGGCTCATCCTGCACCGGAGGCCCGTGGTACACGCCCGCGCCACCCTTCAGCGTCAGCGTGTCCGTCAGCGAATAGCGCACCGCGAGGCGCGGGTTCAGCGTGCGCTTCACTTCCTTCTGGTCCGTGAAGATATACCCCTCGTACCGAACGCCCGGCACCACCAGCAGCCCCTTGAACGGACGCCAACGCCCTTCAATCCACAGCGAAGGGAAGTACTGGAGGAAGTCGCCGTCGGTGGTGAGGAGGTCCTCGGTGATGAGCGGGCTGGGCGGCTCGCCCTCGCGCGGCGGACGCTGGATGCGCGCCTTGACGTTCGCGAAGTTGCTCGTCACGTCCACGCCACCCGCCAGGGTGAAGGGCTCGACCAGGGCATACTCCGCGGTGGCGCGCAGGTTCAGGTCCGTGGAGGCGATGCGCAGGTTGCGGTCGCCAATCTCGAACTCCACCAGCGTGTTGCCCACCAGCGCGTGCGTGTCCAACGTGAGCCGGTCCGCGCGGTACTGGTGACGCAGCCGCAGCTGGTTGAAGCCCGTGGTGACCTCCAGGTTGCCGTTGACGGTGGGGTCGTTGTCCGACGGCCGGTCGAACACCAGCCCCAACCTGTCGCGCGAGGTGATGCCCTGCAGCGTGAAGGTGTGGCGCGACAGCGGCTTCCACACCAGCTTGAGCTGCGCGTCGTAGTAGCGAGGCGCCACCTGGAGGCTCGGGCCGTCCCCCTCCGGAATCACCCCCAGCACGATGTCGATGTACGAACGCCGACCGCCAATCGCGAACCCCAGCGTGTCCGTAATCGGCCCTTCAATCACCGCGTTGGATTCAATGAGGCTCACGCCCACGGTGCCGTGGATGCGGTCCATCTTCGGCTCGCGGCTGTTCACGTTGATGACGCCGCCGGTGATGTCGCCGTAGTACGAGGAGAAGTTGCCGGGCAGGTAGTCCAGCGACTCCAGCAGCTCGGAGTTGTAGACGGAGGTCAGGCCGCCAAAGTGGAACAGCAGGGGGATGCGCTGGCCGTCCAGGAAGACGCCGGACTCCTGTGGGCTGGTGCCTCGAATCACGAGCGCGCCGCCGTTGAACGCGGGCCGCGCGACGCCGGGCAGGTTCTGCACCACCTTCAGCGTGTCGCCCTGCGTGCCGGGCACGCGCTGCACCTCCGCCACCTGGAGCGTGGTGCTCGTCACTTCCTTGCGCTCACGGTCGCTTCTCACCACCGTCTCGAAGGGGCTGAAGATGCGCTTCTGCACGTAGTACGTGGCGCGCGTCTCCAGGCCCTCGGACATCGTCTCCTTCGTCTTGAAGCGGTCATACCCGCCCTGCACCACCAGCACCTCGTGGGTGCCCAGGGGCACGCCCCGGAAGGAGAAGCGCCCCTCCGCGTCCGCGACGGTGGACAGGTCCAGCTCCGGCAACACGATTTCCGCGCCGTTGAGCGGCTTGCGCGTGCCGCGCTCCAGCGCCTGACCGCTGAAGTTCACCGGCGCCTCGGGCTGCGAGACACCTCCGTCCTCCGTGGGCTCGGGCGCCACGGGCCGGAAGACGAACTGGTACGCGTACTGGATGCGCACCGGCGACGGGACGTTGTCCACCTCGGCCGGGGAGAACTGGAACTGCTTCACCGCCTCCACCGCGGCCTCGTCGAAGCCGTGCCCCGCGGGCTGCGTCACTTCGACATTCGTGACGGCGCCCGTCTCCGAGATGTCGATGAACATCACCACCGTCCCCTCCAACTGCTGGGCGGCGGCTTCGGGGGGGTACGGCGCTTCCACCTGGCGCAGGAGCGCGGGCGGCTTCGTCAGCACACCGGTGGGGACGCCCGCATCGGGGTCGGCGACGCCGCCATCCGGGGCCTGGGCCAGCGCCCCGGTGGCAACGAGGAAGCAGAAGACGGTGAAGAGCGTTTTCATGAGGGAGGGGCGCACCTACGCGCGCCCTCCCGAAGCTCTCACAACTTGGGCGCGAGGACGATTTCGATGCGCCGGTTCAGGCTGCGGTTCTCCGGCGAATCATTGGCGGCGATCGGCTGGTACTGGCCGTACCCCGCCGCCGACAACGTCGTCGGGTCGACACCCGCGTCCTGGAGCGCCCGGACCACCGCCATGGCCCGCGCCAGGCTCAGCTCCCAGTTGGTGGGGAACTGACCGCCGCCCGTGGGCACGTCGTCTGTGTGGCCCTCCACGCGGACAATCTTCCCCTGCACCGTCTTGAGCGCGTCGGCGATCTTGTTCAGCGCCGCCACGCCCTCCTTGCCCACCCGCGCGGAGCCGGAGGCGAAGAGAATCTTGTCCTTGAGCTGCACCGTCATGCGGCCCTTGAGCTCGGACAGCTCGATTTTGCCTTCCGAAATCTCCGACTTGAGGCTCTGCGCCAGGTTCTCGTACTCGGAGCTCTTCTTCTCCAGCTCCTCCTTCGCCTGCGCCAGCTTCTTGGAGTTGCGCGCCAGCTCGTCATTGAGCGCGGCCAGCTGCGCGTTCTGCTCCTGCAACGCGCGGCGCTCGGCGGCGCCCGCCGTGAGGCGAGACTCGGAGGTGGTCAGCCGCGTCTCCAGCGCTGTCTTCTCCTGCTCCAGCGCGGAGATCTTCTCCTCCAGCTCCTTCACCTTGGCCTCGGCGGCCTCGCGAGCACCCTTCTCGTCGGTGAGTCCCTTGGTGAGCTGCTCCGCCTCCAGGGCCTTCGCGTCGAACTTGCCCTGCGAAACGCATCCCGTGGAGAGCGCGACGAATGCCGCCAGAATCAGCCGTGTCCGCATATGTATGGGTTCTCCCGACAACGATGGTTGGAGCACCACCTTACTGCTCGGGAGCGCCAAGGTCAGGAAGAACCCACACGGGCATTTCGCCAGCCCGGCGCCCTGGCGGGTGGGCCAGGGGGGCCACGGCGGCGCGGCCCTCAGCGCGGGAAGATGGGGTGCACGTCCAGCCAGACGGAGAAGAGCGCGTCGGCGAACGTCTTGCCGGGGATGAAGACGCCGCCGCTGGCCGCGCCGCCGATCTCCAGTCCGCCCCCGGGCGTGTAGGTGATGATGAGGTCCCCGCCCTTCTCCACGTCACGCATGGAGTCGAGCATGACGCCCAGCTGCTGGGACAAGGGCCCCTCGCGCAGCTCCGCGCTGCGGTTCAGGCCGTTGCGGAGGCTGTCCACGAGCTGCGAGCGGGTGATGTCGCGCAGGAAGCGGAAGTGCAGCCGCTTCACGGAGTTGGAGGCGATGGCCTCCGACGCGCTGCGTGGGCGGTCCTCCAGATAGAGGCTCCACACGTAGACCTTGAAGATGAAGCGCTTGTGCAGCTCCATGTGGGCGAGCTCCACCGTGCGCCCCTGGAGCGTCATCGAGTCCGGCATGCGGACCCCGCCCACCTGCTTCTGCCCTGCCTGCGCCACGCCCGTCGCCAGAACCAACCCCAGCACGAGCCACTGCGCGCTCTTCCGCCACGCCTGCTCTCTCATGCGTCCGACCCCCGCCCCGTCCGAGTACGGTGCCGGGATAGGTGCACACGCCCCCGCCCCACCGCCAGCAGATCCGTCCGTGCCCCTGTGGTCTGGTGGACGGAGAAGACCGCCGGTGAGTCCCAGCCCACGCCCGGTGTCAAACCCACGGAGGGACCGCCGGGGCACCAGGTCGGGAGCAGGAGGGGGATGTCGGGGTGATTCAGGGCCATGACGCTCGTTGGAGAACATACCAGTGCTCTCCGACGTGCGGGGCAGCAGGCTTCATGACAGGTCGGGTTCCGGGCATCCGGGCCGGCCAGGCGGGGGGGTCAGGGGGTGCCGGCGCTGGTGCGCTCGAGCAGGGCGCCGGCCCAGGTGAGGCCGCTGCCGACGACGCTGAGCACCACCGCGTCGCCCAGGGAGGCGTCGTCCCAGTGCTCGCTCAGCACGCCTGGAGCCCCGGCCGCGCCGGTGTTGCCCCGGAGGTGGACGTTGAAGCGGTGGCGGGACTCGGGCACCTCGCAGCGGCGCTGGACGGCCTCCAGCATGCGCAGGTTGGCCTGGTGGCCAATGAAGGTGACGTCCTCGTTGCCCTTGCCGGGGTGCTGGGCCAGGTAGTGGGCGCGCAAATCCAGGAACGTCTCGCCCGCGCGGCGGATGGCGAACTTCTGCACCTCCGCGCCGTGCTGGGTGAAGTGGCCGATGCGCGGCACCCGCACCTTGTCCGCGCCCGATGGGTCTCCCGCCAGCCGCGTCTCGGTGATTCGCCACCGCCCAGGCACGCGGGGAGAGAGCACCGCCGCCGCCGAGCCGTCCCCCCACAGCACCGCGCTGGAGCGGTCCGTGTAGTCGACGACGCGCGTGGAGTTGTCCATGTTCACCACGAGCACGTAGTCCGGCAGGCGCTCCGGCCGCATGCCCGTGAGGAAGTGCAGCTGCGTGCAGAACGAGGAGCAGGCGCTCTGGAGGTCCACCGCCGGAGCGTCGATGCCCAGCACCTGCGCCACGCGGTTGGACTCGGCGGGGATGCACTCGTCCGGACTGCAGCCGCCCGCGACGACGAGGCCGATGTCGGACGGCTTCAGCCCCGCGCGCTCGAGCGCCATCCGCGCCGCCCGCGCCCCGGTCTCCGCGTTGCTGAAGAGGGCCGCCTCTTGAGCGGCCCGCACGTCCCGGTTGCGCGTCTCCCGCAGGTACTCCAGCGGCAGCACCGTGTGACGGGAGCGGATGCCCACCCGCTCCAGAATCCACGCGTCCGAGGTCTCGAGCCCCAGCTCCTCGAGGAAGGCGTTGGTCAGGAGGTTGGGCGGATGGAAGTGGCCGAGCGCGTGCAGGAACATGTGAACCCTCTAACCACGTACCCTGCCCATTCTCTGTCAGCGCCCTGTCACGCCTTCGCCACTCCGCGGAGCAACCAGCCATTCATGCGGCGCGCCGGACCATTCCCGTCACACCTTCGCCACGCCGCTGACGCGCCGTGTCGTCACTTCTTCGGCGGGGGTGGCAAGACCTTGGTGGTGAGCACAAGGCGCGAGTCGCCCTTGCCCGTGACGCGCATGCCCAGTTCGAACAGCTCCGGAGTCGGGGTGAGCTTCAGGGGCCCGGCCATGGAGAAGCTGGTGAGCACGATGCCGGCGGCCAGGATGTTCATCGTTCCCTGGTAGGTGACGGACATCGCCACGGGGCTCTCCTCGTCCGCGGGGACCTCCAGCGTGGTGGACACCGTGAAGACGCCCACGGGCCCGCGCGCCTCGTGGCGAATCTCCGAGAGCTGGATGCGGGTGTCCTTGAACACCACCCCGTCGTCGCCGCCGCCTTTCTGGAGGCTGTCCTGGAACGCCTTGGCGACGCGCTCCACGCTGTCGCCAATCTTGAGCGGCGCTTCGGGGAAGGCGGCGACGATGGGGTCCTCCTCGCCCAGCCCTTCCAGGTCCGAGACCACCATCTCCCGCACCTGCTTCGTCACGGCCATGCCATCGAGGTCCGTCACCGCGATGCGCCCCTTCTTGAACTCCCCCAGGTAGCTCTTGCCGCTGACGGCGGCCACCTCGCGCGTCTCCTTGCCGTTGCCGTCCTTCGTCACGTCCTGCACTTCGCCGTAGGCAATCTTCCGCTGGGTGACGATGCGCCCCTTCGCCGCGAGCGTGGTGAGGACCTGGTTCTGGACCATCGCGCTCTTCAGCGAGATGGACTCCGGCTCCATCTCCGGCGCGGTGACGGAGAACTCCTGCGTCATCTCCATGCGAAGCCGCTGCTCCTCGGACTCCCCCACCACGGCGTCCTTCTTGGTGAAGCGAATCGTCCGGCCCTGTTCGTCCCCGTCGCCCTTCACCTCGTCGCCCTGGGCTCCCAGCGAAACGGACGACAGCGACATCACCGCGACAACGACCCACGACCACATTCGGCGCATTTGTTCCCCTCTCGCCGCAATCCTTTCATGTGCTTGCCGCCACCGTCAGCCCTGAATCCGCAGAGCGAAACGCGGCGCTGACAGGCATTGGCGCTGTCATGGGCGATGTAGAGTGCCGCGCATGAGCGCGACGGCTACGTCCCGGGTCCACTTCCGTACGTGCAACCTGTGCGAGGCCATGTGCGGCCTGCGCATCGAGCTGGAGGGCGAGAAAATCACCGCCATCCGAGGAGACGACGAGGACCCGTTCAGTCGGGGCCACGTGTGTCCCAAGGCGCTGGCGCTGAAGGACTTGCACGAGGACCCGGACCGGCTGCGCCATCCGATGCGTCGCACGGCGACGGGCTGGGAGCGCGTGTCGTGGGATGACGCGCTCGACGAGGCGGCCAAACGCATCCACGCCGTGCAGAAGGAGCACGGACGCGACGCGGTGGCCTCGTACCTGGGCAACCCCAACGTGCACAACCTGGGCAACATGGTGTTCGGCCCGGAGCTGGTGCGCGCGCTGCGCTCACGCAACCGCTTCTCCGCCACGTCGGTGGACCAGCTCCCCCACCAGCTCGTGTCGTACTTCATGTTCGGCCACCAGCTCCTCACGCCCATCCCGGACCTGGACCGCACACAGTACCTGCTCGTCATGGGCGCCAACCCGCTCGCGTCCAACGGCAGCCTGATGACGGCGCCCGACATCCGCGCCCGGCTGCGCGCGATTCAGCAGCGCGGCGGCAAGCTCATCGTCGTGGACCCGCGCCGCACGGAGTCGGCCGCCATCGCCGACAGCCACATCTTCATCCGCCCCGGCACGGACGCGCTCGCGCTGCTGGCGCTGCTGCACGTCGTGCTCGTGGAGAACACGCCGCGCGCAAGCCACCTGGCCGCGCACCTGGAGGGCCTGGAGGCCGTGCGAGAGCTTGCGCGCGACTTCCCGCCCGAGCGCGTGGCGCCCCACACCGGCGTGCCCGCCGACACGCTGCGCGGAATCGCCCGCGACTTCCTCTCCACCGAGCAGGCCGTCTGCTACGGGCGCATGGGCCTGTCCACCCAGCCGTTCGGCTCACTGTGCCAGTGGCTCATCAACGTCCTCAACACGGTGACGGGCAACCTGGACCGACAGGGCGGCGCCATGTTCACCCAGCCCGCGTTCGACGTCGTCGGCGGGCCCAAGGCGATGGCGCTCGGACGCGGCAGCTACGGCCGCTGGAAGAGCCGCGTGCGCGGGCTGCCGGAGGTCGGCGGAGAGCTGCCCGCCGCCGTGCTCGCCGAGGAGATGCTCACCCCGGGCGAGGGCCGCATCCGCGCGCTCGTCACCATGGCCGGCAACCCCGTGCTCTCCACGCCCAACGGTCCGCAGTTGGAGCGCGCGCTGGAGGGCCTGGACTTCATGGTGAGCCTGGACCCGTACCTCAACGAGACGACGCGCCACGCAAACCTCATCCTCCCGCCCGTCTCCCCGCTGGAGCGCGGCCACTACGACGTGGCCTTCCACGTGCTGTCGGTGCGCAACACCGCCAAGTACTCGCCGCCGCTCTTCCAGCCCGGGCCGGAGGGACGTCAGGACTGGCAGGTCGTCCTGGCGCTCCAGCACCGCCTGGAGAACCTGCGCCGGGGCCGGCCCTCGCTGCGGCAGACCCTGAAGTACCAGGCCCTCACGCGGATGGGGCCGGAGCGGGTGCTGGATATCGGCCTGCGCATGGGGCCCTACGGTGCCCGCTTCCATCCACTGCGCGACGGCCTGTCATTGGCGAAGCTGCGCGCGTCCCCGCACGGCGTGGACCTGGGCCCGCTCCAACCGTGTCTGCTGGGCCGGCTCCAGACGAAGGACCGGCGCATCCAACTGGCGCCCGCGCCGCTGATGGCGGACGTGCGCCGCCTGCGGGAGACCTTCCCGGAGGGCGCCGCCTGTGAGCCGCGCGACGGGGAGCTGCTGCTCATCGGCCGGCGACACCTGCGCGACAACAACTCCTGGATGCACAACGTGGCGGGGCTGGTGAAGGGCAAGCCGCGCTGCACGTTGATGGTGCACCCGGAGGATGCCTCGCGGCTGGGCCTCGTCGACGGAGTGGCCGCCGTCGTCACCTCGCGCGTGGGCGAAGTGACGGTGCCGGTGGCGGTGACGGACGACGTCATGCGAGGCGTGGTGAGCCTGCCGCACGGCTACGGCCACCGCCGTCAGGGCACGGGCCAGCGCATCGCCGCCGAGCACGCGGGCATCAGTCAGAACGACCTGACGGATGACCGCGCCGTGGACCTGCTCAGCGGCAACGCCGCCTTCAACGGTACACCGGTGAAGGTGAAGCCGGCCGAGGCGCCGGGCGCACCCGCCACACCAGCGGCGTGAGCGCGCCGGCCGCGACGAAGACGAGCTGCACCAGATGGCTCAGCAGCGCCACTGACATGGCGCGCGCGGTGGTGGTGTCCAACACGCCCGCCGCCAGCGCGAAGGCGCCGTCGCTGACGCCCAGTTGCCCGGGCACCAGAGAGCCCACCGCCAGCGCGCAGAGGTAGAGACCTTGCGAGAAGAGGGCCTGCACCAGCGACGTGTCGATGCCCACCGCGTGCGTCAGCACCGCGTACTGCGCCACCTGCAGCGTGCGGCTGCCCAGGAAGGCCAGCACGGGGCCCCAGGGCAGCAGGGTGCCGTGACAGGCCGTCACGCGGAACTGCTCCGTGTGGTGGGCCCAGCGCTGGGAGCGGCGCGCGAGCCACGCACAGGGCTTGCGTGCGCGCATGCACGCGCGCAGGCCGGTGGAGGCCACCACCAGCACCACGCCATGGCCCAGCATGGCCAGGGTGAAGGCGGACCAGCCCGTCAGCAGGAAGGACGCCACGGCGCAGGGAAAGGAGATGAGCCCTCCCGCCGCCAGCGAGGCCGCCTGCGACGTGGCCGCCGCCGCGGTGGCCGTGGCGCCTCCCATGTGGGGCGACAGCAGCGCCGCCTTGGTCGCCTCCGCCGCCGCGCGGCCCGCGGGCGCCATGCTGGACACCGCCGTGCCGATGAGCTGCGCGCGCGCCAGTACCTTCAGCGGGACGTGCTCCGCCCTGGCTCCATAGGAGGCGCGCGTCGCGAGCGCGTCCATGCCCTGACGTCCCAGCTCCAGCAGCGCCACCCACGGCAGCCAGGGCGCGGCGGCCAGCAGCACCCCGCCCAGCTCCTGGGGCCCTGCCTTTCGCACCAGCAGCGCCAGCATCCCCAGTCCGGCCACCGCGAAGACGGGCCGCAGCAGCCCCGTCACCTTTCGTCGCCAGGACCCCGACACCGAAGGCACCGCCATCGCGGCATCCATCGGTCGGCCGAGGGTCATTTCCCCGCGCGCGTTGCTCACCGTCGCCTCCTCACCATCCCTGCGCCCCGAGTCACCGTGGAAGGTGGACAGCCCCCCACGGGATGGCGAGGGCCGTCCGCCGCACGGCGGCCACCTCCCTCTTCCCGAGTCAGCCGGTGGACATCCGAGCCTGGTCCCCCCACCCCGGAGCACCGGTTGCCCGAGCGACGCGGAGTGCGTGCTCGGCTCCGGCGCCGAAGGTCGCTAGGGTGAGGGCCCGATTTCCCGCGCGCACACGGAGCAACACATGAAAGCGGTCCGGTTTTCGAAGTTCGGGCACCCGTTGAAAGTGGTGGAGGTGGTGGAGGAGCCCGACGCGGAGCTGAAGTCGGGTGAGGTCCGCATCGAAGTGTTGGCCGCGCCCATCAATCCCTCGGACGTGCTCACCCTCTCCGGACAGTACGGCTCGCTGCCCAAGCTGCCGGCGGTGCCGGGCAACGAGGGCGTGGGCCGCGTGGTGGAGGTGAAGGACTCCTCGGCGGTGAAGGTGGGAGACGTCGTCTTCCTGCCGCTGGGCTCGGGGACATGGCGCACCCACCTGGTCGCCCCCGCCGAGGGACTGACGCCGGTGCCCAAGGGCACGGACGTGAAGCAGGCGTCCATGCTGTTCGTCAACCCGCCCACCGCGGACATCATGCTGCGCGAGTTCGTCACCCTCCAGTCCGGAGACTGGGTGCTCCAGAACGCGGCCAACTCCGCGGTGGGCCGCTACCTCATCACCCTGGCGAAGCAGGCTGGCTACAAGACGCTCAACGTCGTGCGCCGCGAGGAGCTGGCGCCGGAGTTGCTCGCGCTGGGCGCGGATGTCGTGCTCACGGACACGGACGATTTGCCGGAGCGGGTGCGCGCGGCGACGGGCGGCGCGAAGGTGCGGCTGGCCATCGACGGCGTGGGCGGCGACTCCACGCGGCGGCTCGGCGACTCGCTCGCCACCGGTGGCACGGTGGTCAACTACGGCGTCATGAGCGGCAAGGGCCCCAAGCTGTCGGCGGCGGCCACCATCTTCAAGGACGTCACCCTGCGCGGCTTCTGGCTGGTGCTGTGGTTGAAGCGCGCCGAGCGCGAGCACCAGCGCGAGACCTACGCCCGGCTGTCGAAGCTCCTGGCGGACGGCACGCTGAAGACGGCGGTGGAAGGCACCTTCTCGCTGGACGCCATCCAGGAAGCCCTGGCGCGCGCCATGGAAGGTGGACGGGGCGGCAAGGTGCTGCTCACGCCCAACGGTCCGGTTTGATTCCAACTCGCAGCCCTGAAAGGCACACGACGATGAAACGCGTGGAAGGCAAGGTGGCACTCATCACCGGCGCGGCGGGGGGCCTTGGCAGCGCGTCCGCGCGGATGCTGGCGCGCGAGGGCGCGAAGGTCGTGGTGACGGACCGCGCGAGCCAGGAGGCGCTCGGGCGCGAAGTGGCCGCGTCCCTGGGCGAGGGCATGGGTCTGTTCCTCCCGCTGGACGTCACCCGCGAGGAGGACTGGATTCGCGCCATCGACACGACGCTGGAGCAGTTCGGCCGGCTGGACGTGCTCGTCAACAACGCGGGCCTGGGCATCCCCAAGGACGTGGAGAACCTCTCCCTGGAGGAGTGGCGGCTGGTGCACGCGGTCAACCTGGACGGCACGTTCCTGGGCTGCAAACACGGCATCCGCGCCATGCGCCAGTGTGGCGCCAGGGGCTCCATCATCAACATCTCCTCGCTGGCGGGCCTCATCGGCGTGCCCACCCTGCCCGCCTATGGCAGCGCCAAGGGCGCCGTGCGCATGTTCACCAAGTCGGTGGCGCTGCACTGCGCGCAGCAGGGCTACGGCATCCGCTGCAACTCCATCCACCCCACCTTCGTCGAGACGACCATGGTGAAGGCGCTGATGGAAGCCAGCGGAATGCCCGACAAGGCGCGCGAGGGCATGCGGCGCAGCATCCCCCTGGGGCACCTGGGCGAGCCGGACGACATCGCCCACGCCGTCGTGTACCTCGCGTCCGATGAGTCGAAGCTGATGACGGGCTCGGAGTTCGTCCTCGACGGCGGCTCCTCCGCGCAGTAGCGGAGGCTTCAAGCGGGGTGACTGGCGGCGCTCAGTTCCAGGGCGCCGTCAGCAGCTGCGCGAAGCGCACGCTCAGCTCCGGGCGCCGCATCATCGCTTGTATCCAGGCCTGCGCCTCCGTGCTCCAGTCGCCAATCGACAGGCCGCGCGCCTCGAAGACCTCCAGCGAGTTGCCACACACGCTCATCGCCTTGAGCACCCGCGCGTACTCCAGCAGCGTGCCCAGTGTCGCCCCGGGGAGGATGACCTCCGTGTCCAGGTCCTGTGCATCCACCCGGGGGCTGGACTGGAACCACCGCTCCGGGGACATGGGCGTTCCCATCTGGGCCACCGCGCTCATCAGCCGCGCGCGGTGATCCTCCTGCTCCTGCCGGATGCGGTCGGCCTCGAGCTGGGCCAGCTCCATCTGCCGCTGCTGGTCCCTGCGTCGGGACTCCTCCACGCGCCGCCTCAGCTCGTCCTGGCGCCGACGCTCCTCCTCGTCCCGCCGACGCTCCAGGTACTCGCCCATCATCTTCACGTCGACGTGGATGTCCTCCAGCAGGTCCCGGTGGTAGCTGGACTCGGCCTCCGCGACGGGCGCCTCGCGCACGCGCCGCTCGAAGTCCGGGAGCCACGCCATGAAGCGCTCCACGTCGGGGATGAGGAAGTCGTGCCCCTGGCGCAGCGCATTGTTGAGCGGCGCGGACGCGGAGGACACCGCGTGCGAGGTGGAGCGCGGCCACGCATCCACCCGCGCCTCCGCGGCCGCCCAGACGAAGGGGAGCCGCTCGGCCAGCGTCTGGGCGGGGACGTCACCCAACAGCCACCCCACCAGCCCCGGGAGCTGGAGCTGCGAGTCCGCGCGCCACCACGCCTCGAAGGTGGCGATGGCGTCCGGCTCCGCCGCGAGCTGGCGCTCCCACAGCTCCTGTCGCCAGGGCGTGAAGGCGGCCAGCAGCTCCGCGCGCTCGCTGGGGTGGCGCTGGAAGCGCAGCCACACGGCGTCGATGAGCTCCTCACGGCCGGAGATGCCGCTCCAGGAGCGCACCGCCTTCACCAGCGGGGCCAGCACCGCCGCGCGCGCGGGCCGCTCCCACGCCGCCATCAGCAGCCGCGCCGAGCGGCCTCGCCCCAGCTCCGGCGCCAGGCGGTCCAGCCGCCCCGGCAGCGACACCAGCAGGTCCAGCAGCTCTTTCGCGCACGCGGCGTCCCGCGCCCACGAGTGCACCAGCGTCAGCTCCTCCACATCGCCCAGCGCGAGGAGGCTCGTGAAGGCGCCCGCCCTCACCAGCTCCGCGCGCTCGGAGGAGGGCGCGACGCGGAGGGCTCGAACGGCGGCGTCATGGAACGCGCGCGCGGCCGGCGTGGCCCGGGCCTCGCGCTCCTCGGTGGCCCACTCCAGCCACCGCATCACGTTGCGCGCGGGCCACGTGCCCAGGGTGTCGCGAGCCCACGCTCCCCAGCGGGCCTGGACCTCTGGTGACAGGCGCTCGAAGGGCATGTTGCGCGCCCAGGACTGCACCGCGTCCGCGAGCGCATCCGGCTCCCGCGCGCTGACGGCGAGCACCGCGTCCAACACCTCCAGCGTGGGCCGTGAGGGCAGTCGTCGCAGCACATCCCGGACGAACGCCGCGTCCCCTGTCTCGCGGAGGCGCTCAAGCAGCGCCGACGAGCCGAGCGACGCCAGCGCCCCCCGCGCCTCCGTCACCACCTCCGCGTCCTCCGAGTCCAGAGCGGCGAGCAGCCCCGGCTCGTCCCGGAGCACGAGCGCGCACTCGAAGCGGAGGTCCTCGTCCGGAGAGCGCAGCCCTTCGCGCAGCGCGAAGAGCAGGTCCACTTCGGGCGGCTTGCCGGTGGCGCGCACCCAGGCCACCGCGGCGCGCGCGGTGTGCTCCGGGAAGCCCGCGAAGATGTCGCGCGCGTGGCGCTCGATGAGCTCGCGCTGCTGCCGCTGCAACCGCGTGCGGCTCCACACCCGCCAGCGTGTCAGGGCGAGCGCGGCCTCCATCGCCGCGCGTCCCTCCTGGTACAGACAGGACAGGACGGTGGAGAACATGTCCCGCGTGTCCTGTCTCAGCTGGACCTTGGCGAGCGCCGCGAGCTGGCGGACCTCGGGAGCCTGGCTGCGCTGGAACATCGCCGCCAGAAAGTCCTCGTCATCCTCATCGGAGGAGGATTCAGGGATGGGCGGCTGGGTCCACGGGAGCTGTTCGGCCCAGCGGTCCTCGGCGTCCTCCGCGAAGTCCGGCAGCGTCAGGAAGGGCTGGCACTCGCGCACGTCCGCGACGACGCGCAGCACGTCCGCCCACCGCGCGGCGTACTGGGACTCCAACTGCCAGGACAGGGAGGGCTCCAGCGCCTCCAGTCGCCCCACCACCGAGAAGCGGTCCACGCCCGCGTGCAGCAGCATGCGCGCGGCGCCGTAGTGCTCGGGCGACACCGGGCCGCACGCGCAGCTGGGACACCGGATGCCGGGCGTGTTGAAGCGGGTGCAGCCCGGACACCGCACCCGCGTGCCACGGAGGGCACCGTTCTCCCACGGAAGGGCCATGCCCCCTGTCTACAACGTCCCGGTGCCGCCGTGCCCGCCTGGACTCACCGGCTCAGGGAGGACACCCCCCATCCGGCCGGATGAGCAGGGCATACAGCCGCCGGACGCCCGTGTTGTCCTCGGCGGTGAAGAACGCATGGTCCTGGGAGCGCGTGAAACTCCTCGGGTTGGAGGAGAGCGGCCCGGGCGCGATTTCCGTCAGGGACACCGTGGAGATGCGCACCCCGTCGCCCACCCACGGCTCCGCGCCCCGGTTGCGAATGGACGCGCCGAAGAAGAGCAGGTCCTCGAGCGTCGTCAGCTCGCTCGGGAACGAGCTGCCCGCTCCGGCTTCCAGGTCTCCGAACAGGCGCGTGCGCTGCTCCGTGCCGTCGCTGTCCCAGGGCTCCACGCCATAGACGCCGTCATTCGCGGCGAAGAAGAGCTGGTTGCCCAGCACCGCGAAGTGCTCGGGATACGAGCCCTCGGGTCCCGGGCGGATGTCCTCCACCCGCGTGGTGCCCGCGGGGGTGCCGTCGCTGCGCCACAGCTCCATGTCCTCGATGGCCATGTGCGGTGAGGCGCCGAACAGCAACCTCCCGTCCACCCCCGCCAGCTCTCCCACCATCCCGAACTGGCCCAGCATCACCGGCGTCGCGCCCGCGTCCGTCACCATCAACGTCCCGCTCCTGCCGTGGGAGCCGCCGCCTCCGTGCACGCCGCCCTCGACGAAGAACAGCTTGCGGCCCACGGGCGTCAGCGGACTCGGGATGCCCTGGTCGCTCGGCGTGCGGAACACCTCCACGGCGCCGGGGCCGCCCTCCGTGCGCATCAACAACGTGAAGGTGCTGAGCGCCGAGCGCAGGAAATACAGCGCGCCATCTCCTCCCTGGGTGAGCTGGGACGGAGACGAGTCCTCGGTCCCCACCTCCAGGTCCTCCACCAGGAACGTGCCCGCGGACGTGCCGTCGCTGCGCCACAGCTCGCGCCCGTGCACCGGGTCTCCCGCCGTGAAGTAGAGCAGCCCCTTGAACGCGAACAGCTCGGTCGGGAACGAGCCCACCGCGCCGGGCCAGATGTCCTTCACGCGTCGGGTGCCGTCAGTGGTGCCATCCGTCGCGAACAACTCGCGCCCCGCCACCGGGTCCGTGGCGGCGAAGAACACCTGAGTCCCCACCCGCGTGAACCACCGGGGGTCCGAACTCCCGCTTCCGACAACGAGGTCCTTCAGCAGTCGGGTCCCCGCTCCCGGCACGCCGTTGCTCACCCACGGCTCGCGACCTCGCACGCCGTCGTCCACGCTGAACACCAGGCCCGTCGGGCCAGGGGCCAGGGGTGGCGAGAACGGTGTCTCCTCCACCGCCGTGACACCCAGCGACACGGCGGTCCGCGAGCAGGCCTCCCAGGTGCTCACGAGCGGGGATGCGGCCTCCCCCGCTGGCTCCGACGAGCCCGGAGCGGAGGAACAACTCGCGAGCAGACACACCATCCCCAGGAAACGACGCCGGTACCTCATCGGGACTTCTCCTCCATCCGCGCGAGCCGACCGCGGGCGCCCTTGAGAGGACACCGACGTCGAGACCTCCGCGCGAGCGTGAGACGAAGCCAATTCGCGCCGCGAGACAACGACCCTCCGGTGGGAGCGCCACGTCGCCCAAGCAGCACTGTTCGAGACGCGAGAACAGCTATGCACTTTGCGCCGCGCCCCTACGTTCTGCCGCCGCCATTGAAAAGCACTCACCCGGAGCGCTCATGAAGCCCCTCGGCCTCACCCTCCCGCCACGCGCGCATGCGGTCTGGCTCCTCGGCCTCGTGCTGCTGGCGACTTCAGCCCGCGCGCAAACCCCCGCGCAGGTCGGTCGCTGGTCCAGTGTCATGAACTGGCCCATCACCGCCACCCACCTGAGTCTGCTTCCCGACGGCAAGGTGATGTTCTTCGGCGAGTTCGAGGAGGGCGACCTGCCTCCCATGCGCTGGGACCCCACCACGGGGGCGCTCTCTACGTTTGCCTCCCCCAGCTACAACATCTTCTGCTCGGGCCACTCCTTCCTCTCGAACGGGAAGATGCTCGTCTCCGGGGGACACATCGCGAGCCACGTGGGGCTCGACGACGCGAGCCTCTTCGACTTCGCCACCAACACCTGGACGCGCCTGCCGGACATGAACAACGGGCGCTGGTACCCCACCAACACGACCCTCTCCAACGGAGACGTGGTGGTCACCTCCGGAGAAATCGCGGGGCCCGGCGACATCAACCAGATTCCCCAGCGCTTCATCGCGGGCACCAACACCTGGAGGACGCTGACCAGCGCGCAGAAGAACTTCCCCTACTACCCGAAGATGTTCCTCGCGCCCAACGGACGGCTCTTCTACGCGGGCTCCCTGCGCCTCTCGCTGTGGTTGGACCCCAACGGCAATGGCGCCTGGACCAACGGGCCGCAGAGCCTCTTCGGCGGCCGCAACTACGGCCCCGCCGTGTACATGGACGGCAAGGTGCTCATCATCGGCGGCAGCGAGCCGCCCACCGCCACCGTGGAGCAGATAGACCTCACCGCCGCCACGCCCGCCTGGCAGTACCGGGCCGCGATGAGCATCCGACGACGCCAGCACAACGCGGTGCTCCTGCCGGACGGCACCGTGCTCGTCCTCGGTGGCAGCAGCGGTCCCGGCTTCGACTCGGCCGACTTCCCCGTCTATTACGCGGAGGTCTACAACCCGGCCACCAACACCTGGACCTCGCTGGCGAGCAACGTCCGCTACCGCGGCTATCACTCCACCGCCCTGCTGCTGCCGGACGGACGCGTGCTGTCCGCGGGAGGACGGCTCGAGCGCACCGCGGAAATCTACTCTCCGCCCTATCTCTTCAAGGGCGCGCGCCCCGTCGTCACCGCGGCCCCCACCACCGCCCTGCCCGCGAGCACCTTCACCATCACCACGCCCGACGCGGCCAACATCTCCCGCGTGTCCCTCATCGCGCTCGGCTCGGTGACGCACACGTTCGACATGAACCAGCGGCTGCTCACCCTCAACTTCACGCGCAACACGGGCAGTCTCACCGTCACCGCGCCCGCCAACCGCAACCTCGCGCCGCCCGGCTACTACCAACTCTTCATCGTGAACAACGCGGGCGTACCCTCGTATGGCCGCAGGCTGCGCATCCCTCCGCCCTGATTCATGGAAGGATGCACATCGCATGAAGAGCGACTGCCCCATCTGCCCACAACCTGCCCCCACGCTGCGCGTCATCGACCTGCGCGGTGTCTCCGTAGACACCTGCACCCGCTGTCACGGCCATTGGCTGGACGCGGGTGAGTTGGAACGGCTGGCACCGGGCTGGAGGACAGAGGCCGTCCAGGCGGCCCTGCCGACGGCGACCCGGCGCTGTCGACACACGCGACACCATGTTTCAGCGACACATGAGCTGTGCGGGCTGTGTGGCGCACCCGCCGCGCGCTGTCCGTCCTGCGCGGAGTTCCTCTCCCAGGTCCGCACGGAGGTGTGCTCCGTGGACCTGTGTGGGAGCTGCCATGGCCTGTGGCTGGATGCGAATGAACTCAAGGCGTTGATCGACTGGCACCAGCGCTCCAAGCGTTCACTCGTGGTGGGTGCGGCGGTGGTGGGCACGGCGGCGGCAGCGGCTGCCGCGGCGGCGGCGCTGTCCCAGGTGACCGCGGGCAGCCCCGAGCGCTCCCGGGCCGCCGAGGTCCTGACGGCCTCACTGGAGCGAGCGGGAGACGCGGCGGACGTGGTGGAAGTCGGAGAGATGCTGGTCGTCACGGTGGAGGCGGCCAGCGAGGGCCTGGGCTCCGCCGCCGGGGCGGCCGTGGAGGGAGCGAACGTGGTGGGAGAAGCGGTGGGTGGGTTGCTGGAGGTGGTGGCGGGGTTGTTCCATTGACCCACCTGCACATGGCTTCTGAATCCCCTATGCTCGTGACAGGCCCGTGAGACCCGCCGGATTGTGACGGGGGGAGTGCCGAAGATGAGCCAAGTGAGCACGAAGAGCATTCCAGCGGATGACCGTCGTCTGTTTCCCCGTCTCCAGGCGCCGCTGTATGCGCGCCCGGCCCGGCTGAAATTCGGCGACAAGCGGCAGGTGCTCGACGCGAGCCTGGGAGGCGTGCGCATCTACTCCGACGAGCAGTACGCCGAGGGCGCCCAGCTCGAGGTGGACCTGTTTCCGGGAGACGGCTCCACGCTGGAATGTCGCGCGCGCGTGGCGTGGCTGCGCAAGCTTCCCAAGGACGCGGTGGCCCGGTTCGAAGTAGGCCTCGCGTTCACGGACGTCTCTCCGGAGACGCTGGAGCGTCTCAAGTCCGTGCTCGTCGCCGAAGAAGACTGAGCCCCTGAAGGCTCACGTCCGTCCGGCGACGTCGTCCCACAGGGCGCGCAGCTCCTGTTCCAGTCCGGGCACGGAGGAGGCGCGCAGGCTGCCTCCGCCGCGAAAGAGCGACAGCCCCTCGAAGAAGGCCATCAGCAGGGCCGCGCGTCGCTCCCGTCGGGCGGGCGTGAGGTCGGGCGCGAGCTCGCGCAAAAGCTCGACGATGCCCTTGCGATAGCCCGCGTAGAAGACGCCCAACGCTTCGGCCACCATGGTGTCCCGCGCGGCCAGGGCCCACAGCTCCGCGAAGAGCTGGAAGTGTTGGGGTGACTCCTGGTCCTCCAACAGGGCCTCCAGCGCGTGCCGTGAGCGCTTCACCGGGTCCTGCCCTCCCCCTTCCATGCGCTCGCGCACCCGGCGGATGGCGGTCTCCAGGTAGCGCGCGAGCAGCGCGCGCACCACGTCCTGCTTGGTGGGGAAGTAGTACTGGAGATTGCCCAGGCTCAGGCCCGCGCGCTGGGCCACGCCGCGCAGGCTCAGCCCCGCGTAGCCGTCCTCCACCAGCACCTCCATGGCCGCGTCCAGGATGCTCTCCACGCGCTCGTGGCCCTTGGCATGGACCGCCGTGCCCTCTCGCGGCTTCGCGGAGGGGAGCTTCCCGGGGGACTTGCTCACGCGTGGGGGCATCAGGCCGCCTTCCTCGTCGGCACCTCGGCGGACGACGCTACCTCATCGAGCCGCACGGTGACGCCGCACGCGCGCAGCGTGGCCAGCATCTGCTCGGGCCTCGGCTCGTGCTCCGGGAACCACACGCCGGAGGACGGAGGAGGCGCGCCATCCAGGCCCAGGAGTCGCTCGACGCCGAGCAGCGCGCCCACCGCAGTCAGGTGCGCCTGACCCTTCGGGTCCACGACCTCGATGCGGGTGCGGCCATGCTCGCCCTCGAGGTCCGCGAGCCACGCGGCCTCGCCGCCCGTGCCGCTCGTCGCCAGCAGCGCCCGGCGCAGCGGCGTCAGTCGGGGATGCTGGAGCAGACGCAGGATGCCCAGTCGCTGGAGCACCACCAGCGACCACGTCGCCGAGCCCGAGTCGAACCCCAACCGGGTCGCCACGCCGCGCGCGCCCAGCACCATGGGCAGCGTCGCCTGCTCGGGCGTGTCGAGCCGGAACACCCGCGTGCTCCTTCCATCCGAGAACGTCACGCGCCGCCCGTCCGTCAGGGGCAGCACCTGGCGCTCCTGGCCGCGCTCCGTCACGTCGAAGGACAGCCCCAGCCGGTCCATGTACTCCAGGGAGTCCGGCCCCGCCTCGTCCGCGAGCGCGAAGCGGATGCCCACGTCCACGTGCTCCAGCCGCCCCAGGCGTCGCGCGGCCATCGCCACCAGTCGCGGCACCAGCCCCGCCATCCACGCCGAGCCCAGCATCACCGGCCCCCGAGGAGGCGTGCCCGACAGCCGCAGCACCGCGGCTCGCACCCGCGACGTCCACCGGGTGATGTCCAGCACGGGAATGCCGTCGCGCGCCGCCGACATCAGCAGGTGGTCCTCCGGGTCATTGACCAGCGACACCACGGCCCGAGGCTTCACGCCCAGCGCCGCCAGGGGCGAGGGCGCGCGGATATCCAGCGCCACACCCTCGGCTCCACCCAACTGCGCGGCCAGCTCCCGCGCGGGCTCCAGCCTCCGACCGGCGATGACGAGCGGCAACCCGGGATGACGCTCCCTCAACAGGCGGGCGAGCCGGGCGCCCACCACTCCGTAGCCCCCCACCAGCACGACACTTCCCTCGGACACCATGGCGACTCCCACGCTCGGGCACGGAGTGTTTCCGCCCCCATGGGAATCAATATAGGTCATATGACCTAAATTTCACGACAATCGCCCGGGAGGCCCTTCCGGGAGTGCGGAGGGACTCGAAGCTCGACGCACCCACGGCGCGACGCCCGTGGCGAAGCCGGGCACGCGCCTCCCCCTCCACGGGCCCTCGCGGGTCGCTCTGGACATGGCGTGGATGCGCGACGACATGCGCAGCCGCTGCTCCCCTTCTTCTCCGGGGGGCTTCGAGCGCGCTCTTGCAGCCGCGAGTCGCGCACGTTGGCGGGCCGGGCGTTGTGCTCCAGCCTTGTTTGGCCCAGGCTGACCGGGTGAGTCTGGCCCCGCGGTCACCCCTCCCCGAGACATCCCGACGCGCGGGCTTCGCGCACCTCGCCTTCGAGCGCTCGGGCCCACGCACCGTGGTGAGCAAGGCGCTGGCGCACAGCCCGCTGCGCCTGCTCACCCCGCGCAACCACGGCCACGCCGCGTGGGCCTACACCAGCTCGTTCGGGGGTGGCCTCGTGGATGGAGACCACCTCTCGCTCGAGGTGGACGTGGCGCCCGGTGCCACCGCATGGCTGTCTTCCCAGGGAGCCAACCGCGTCTATCGCTCGCCCTCCGGCTGTCGCAGCGACGTGTCCGCCCGCGTGGGTGAGGACGCCCTGCTCGCCTGGGTGCCAGACCCCACCGCGTGTTTCACTGGCGCGCGATACAGCCAGACCCTCGCGTTCCAGCTCGCGCCTGGCGCATCGCTCGTCCTCGCGGACCTCGTCACCTCCGGACGCAGCGCCCGGGGCGAGCGCTGGGCGTTCTCGCACTACGCCTCCACCCTGCGCGTCCACGTGGGCGAGCGCGCGCTCATCGACGAGCGCTGGCTGTTGGACCCCAGCCACGGGACGCTCCCGGAGCGCCTGGGCCGCTTCGAGGCCATGGCCACCCTCCTCCTCGTCGGCCCCGCGCTGGCCACCGCGCGCGAGGCACTGCACGCCCGAGTCACCGCGCTGCCCGTCACCTCGCGCGCCTCCCTCATCCCCTCCTCCAGCCCGCTGGGCACCCACGGCTTGCTCGTGCGCGCCGCCGCCGTGTCCGTGGAGGAGCTGGTGCGCACCACCCGCGACTGGCTCTCCTTCCTCCCGGCGCTGCTCGGGGACGACCCCTGGGCCCGCCGCGTCTGAGCCCCCTCCCTGGCGACGCCCGACAGCTTGCACTACTGTTGACGCGTCAAGTCATGGCGCCTTCGGGCCCCTGGGAGTTGGTCTCGTGCACCTGTCCCCTCGCGACGTCGACAAGCTGTTGCTGCATCAGGCGGGCTTCCTGGCCCAGAAGCGGCTCGCCCGAGGGGTGCGGCTGAGCTACCCGGAGGCTGTCGCCCTCATCGCCACGCAGTTGCTGGAGTTCATCCGTGACGGCCGCAGCGTGGCGGAGCTGATGGACCTGGGGCGGCGCTTCCTGGGGCGCGCGCAGGTGATGGAGGGCGTGCCGGAGATGCTCGCGGAGGTGCAGGTGGAGGGCACCTTCCCGGACGGCTCCAAGCTGGTGACGGTGCACCACCCGGTGGTGGCCGAGCATGGGGATTTGGAGCTGGCGCTGTATGGCAGCTTCCTCCCCGTGCCTTCGCTGGAGCGTTTCAGCGCGCCGGTGTCCACGTCGGATGGAGTGCCCGGTGAGGTGCGCGTGCTGCCCGGCGACATCGAACTCAACGCGGGCCGCGACACCATCTCCCTCACCGTGACGCACCTGGGGGACCGCCCCATCCAGGTGGGCAGCCACTACCCCTTCTTCGAGACGAACCGCGCGCTCGCCTTCGACCGCGAGAAGGCCTACGGCCGGCGCCTGGACATCCCCGCGGGCACGGCGGTGCGCTTCGAGCCGGGTGAGCGCAAGACGGTGCAGTTGGTGGCCATCGCGGGCGAGCAGGTGGTGCGCGGCGGCAACGCGTTGGGCAGCGGCAAGGTGTCCGCCGAGAATCGCGAGCGCGGAATGGAAGCGGTCCGTGCGCAAGGCTTCGGCCATGAAGAGGAGCGCGAATGAGTCGGAAGATGGACCGGCGCCACTACGCGGACATGTTCGGGCCCACCACCGGGGACAAGGTGCGGCTGGGCGACACGGGGCTGTGGGCGGAGGTGGAGCGCGACGCCACCGTCTACGGAGACGAGTGCAAGTTCGGCGGAGGCAAGGTGCTGCGCGAGGGCATGGGCCAGCGCGCGGGGGCCGGTGACGCGGACGCGCTGGACGTGGTCCTCACCAACGCGCTCATCCTCGACTGGACGGGCATCTACAAGGCGGACATCGGAATCAAGGCGGGCCGCATCGTCGGCATCGGCAAGGCGGGCAACCCGGACATCATGGCCGGGGTGACGCCGGGCATGGTGGTGGGCGTCACCACCGAGGCCATCTCCGCGGAGGGGCACCTCGTCACGGCGGGCGGGCTGGACACGCATATCCACTTCATCTGCCCGCAGCAGGCGGACGAGGCACTCGCCAGCGGCATCACCACGTGGGTGGGCGGAGGCACGGGCCCCGCGACGGGGACGAAGGCGACCACGTGTACGCCAGGCATCTGGAATCTCCAGCGGATGCTCCAGGCCACGGACACGATTCCGCTCAACATCGGCCTCACGGGCAAGGGCAACACGTCCATGCCGGAGGGTCTGGTCGACCAGATTCGCGCGGGCGCCATCGGCCTGAAGCTGCACGAGGACTGGGGCACCACACCCGCGGCCATCGACACGTGCCTCACCGTGGCCGAGGACGAAGACATCCAGGTCACCATCCACACGGACACGCTCAACGAGTCGGGCTACGTGGATGACTCGCTGGCGGCCATCAAGGGCCGCACCATCCACACGTACCATTCGGAGGGCGCGGGTGGCGGCCATGCGCCGGACATCATCCGCGTGTGCGGTGTGGACAATGTGTTGCCCTCGTCCACGAACCCCACGCGGCCGTACACGGTGAACACGCTGGACGAGCACCTCGACATGCTCATGGTCTGCCATCACCTGGACCGTGAGATTCCCGAGGACGTGGCCTTCGCCGAGAGCCGAATCCGGGGCGAGACGATTGCCGCCGAGGACATCCTTCATGACCTGGGCGCCATCAGCATCATGTCCTCGGACAGTCAGGCCATGGGGCGCGTGGGCGAGGTCATCTGTCGCACGTGGCAGACGGCGCACAAGATGCGCGAGCAGCGTGGGCGGTTGAGTCAGGAAGCCGGCGACAACGACAACCTGCGCATCCGGCGGTACGTGGCGAAGTACACCATCAACCCCGCCATCGCCCATGGGCTGTCGCACGAGGTGGGCTCGGTGGAGGTGGGCAAGCTCGCGGACCTGGTGCTGTGGCGGCCGGCCTTCTTCGGCATCCGTCCGGAGCTGGTCATCAAGGGCGGCTTCATCGCGTGGGGACAGATGGGGGACGCGAACGCCTCCATCCCCACGCCGCAGCCGTATTTGATGCGGCCCATGTTCGGAGCGCGAGGCCGCGCGCTCGGGGCCACCAGCGTGGTGTTCGTCTCGCCGCGTGCGTTGGCGGAGGGGACGACGCGCGAGCTGGGGTTGATGAAGCGGGTGGTCGCGGTGAAGCGGTGTCGGGGTTTGAGCAAGCGGGACATGCGGCTCAACGACGCGCTGCCGGTCATCACGGTGGACCCGGAGACGTACGAGGTGCGGGCGGACGGAGAGCTGTTGCGGTGTGAGGCCGCGGTGAAGCTGCCGCTGGCGCAGCGCTACTCGCTGTTCTGACCGGGAGCCGCGCGCCATGGGCTCTTCCTGGAAGGTGCTTCAGCTCGCGGACTCGGGGTTTCCCACGGGGGGCTTCGCGCACTCAGGGGGACTGGAGGCGGCGGTGCAGGCGGGCGAGGTGCGTGGGGCGCCGGAGCTGCGCCGCTTCGCGCGGGAGCTGCTGTGGCAGGCGGGGTACGGGGCACTTCCGTTGTTGAGCGCGGCGCATCGCGAGCCGTCGCGACTGCCGGAGCTGGACGCGCGCACGGAGGCGTTCCTCACGAGCCATGTGGCGCACCGGGCGAGCCGCACACAGGGGCGAGCATTCCTGGACACGTGCGCGCGCATCTTCCCGGGGCCGGTGGGGCCGCTGCGCGAGGCAGCGCGGGCGGCGGGGCTGGGCTTCCACCATGCGCCGGTGTTCGGTGCGGTGTTGAACGTGTTGGAGGTCCAGCTGTCGGAGGCGCAGCGGCTGCATCTGTCGCTGACGTTGAGAGGCACGCTGTCGGCGGCGGTGCGGCTGGGCATCATCGGCACGCACGAGTCGCACCAGCTCCAGCATCAGGCGACGTCATTGTTGGACACGGTGTTGGAGCGATGCGCGGGGCTGGGGTTGGAGGAGCTGGCGCAGCCCTCACCGCTGTTGGACTTGCTGGGTTCCACGCACGACCGGCTCTATTCGAGACTCTTCCTGTCCTGAGGTGAAGCGCACATGCACGACGATGACCACCGCGGCCATGGCCATGACGACGAGCACGACCACACGCATGAGGAGTGGGACCATCCGGGCCACTTCGAGGAGCGGGAGGAGCCGAAGAAGCGTGACTACCAGTCGCGGGCCTTCACCATCGGCATCGGTGGGCCGGTGGGGAGTGGGAAGACGGCGCTGGTGCTGGCGCTGTGCCGCGGGCTGCGCGAGCGCTATCGGCTGGGCGTGGTGACGAATGACATCTTCACGAAGGAGGACGCTGAGTTCCTGGTCCGCAACCACGCGCTGTCTCCGGAGCGAATCAAGGCGGTGGAGACGGGAGGATGTCCGCACGCGGCGATTCGCGAGGACATCAGCCACAACCTGCTGGCGCTGGAGCAGTTGATGGAGGAGCTGACGCCGGAGCTGCTGATTGTGGAGAGCGGCGGCGACAACCTGGCGGCGCAGTACAGCCGGGAGCTGGCGGACTACACGGTGTATGTCATTGACGTAGCGGGCGGGGACAAGGTGCCGCGCAAGGGTGGGCCTGGCATCACCCAGTCGGACCTGCTCATCATCAACAAGACGGACCTGGCGCCGCACGTGGGCGCGGACCTGGGTGTGATGGAGCGCGACGCGAAGAAGATGCGCGGCAGCGGGCCGTTCGTCTTCACTCAAGTCACGAAGGACGTGGGCCTGGACGAAGTCATCGAGCACCTGCTCACGGCGTGGAAGCAGCGCACCGGCGCACGCGCGTCCTGACCTCCCCGCGTTTTCCAACAGTGCCTCCCACTGTCATTGATTGGGAGGCGCTGTCGATGCGACTCACATCAGGGTGTCGCCATCCACTTGGAGAATCACCGGACGATTCTCACGGTCCGCGGGGTCATAGGCCACATCCAACACCGTGCCGGGCACCAGCCGGAGGATGAGCTCACGCCCGTGCACCAGACGCACCTGCTCCACGAGCCAGTCCTTGCCCGGCTCCCCTTCGTGCATCAGGAGCCGCAGGTGCATGGTGGCCTCGTCGCCCGCGAACATGGAATCGTATGTGACTTCGCGCAACGTGGCCTTCACCCGTCGGCCATTGGTGAGGATCCAGTTCCGCCGGTGTCGCTGCTGCCGGACCTTTCTGATGGCCAGCGCCCCAACAGCGATGACCAGCAAACTCGAGCCGGCCCAGGCCCACGGATGAGGATGATCAAACATGGCGCCCCTTCGAATGATGCGCCAGGGATACTCCCACCCACGCCATCAACACCGCCAGGACAAAGCGCCGCGCGTGGTGACTCGGCCCGATGGGCGACCCATTTCATGCGGAAACCCCAAGGACGATGGGTCCCCATGACGCGCGACCTGGGCCATATCGGTCCCAGCAGGCCACCTCGTTCCGGACCTCACACCCATGACCTCTCCTTCGCCTCTCGTTCACCTCGCGCGATGTGCCCTGCTCGGAACGCTGCTCTTGCTCACGGCCTGTGGCGACGAGGAGGACCCGTCCCCCGGTGACGCTGACGACGCGGGAGTCCAGGGGCGCGACGCGGGGCGCGATGGTGGGATGGATGCGGGGGGCGACGCCGGAACCGACGCGGGTCCTCCCATCGAGGTGCCCTCGATTCCCGCGCAGACGGTGACGCTGGGCGGGCAGACCTACGTTGCCTACCAACGCGCCGGAGACACGTTCCGCATCGTCTGTCAGGTCCCCTGCCCCATCGAGGAGCCGTACATCTTCGCCCGCTACGAGGGCTTCCGCGCGGTGAAGGACGACCTGCTGTCACTTACGGGCGTCGATGTGGTGCCGAAGATGACGCCGGTGGATATCCACCTCGCCTCGGACAGCGTGTGCGGGAGTCCAGGGAACCGCGCGGGCGCGGCGTTCATGAACACCACACCGGAGGGCCCCGGGCCCGGGTCGAACGTCTGCCTCTGGGAGCTGGAGGCTTCACAAGTGCAGCCCCCCAGCGTCCCGCGTCCTTTGACGGTGGAGAACGCGCTGGCCCGCGAGAACCAGGTGCTGGTGGCACACGAGTACGCGCACGTCGTGTTCTTCCTGCGCCATGAGCTCTCGCACGAATGGTTCGTGCGCGCGATCTCCTACCGCGTCGGAGGAGAAGCGCGGAGCCTGTGTGATGCGACGAACGAGCTGCTCGCGCCCACGGCCTGGAACCTGTGCCAGCAGCATGGGCTCGACTATCCGCATCTCGCGGAGAGCGTGCGACGAATCGACACACTGTGGTCGAGCGGACAAGGAGTGGAGGTGCTCTACCCGGGCGTTCCGCTCGCCACGTCCATCTATCAGTACCACCGCATCCTGGATGGGCTCGCAGGCGAGGACACCTTCACCGGCCTGACCGATGCGGGCGAGCTGCGTCCAAATCAGTGCGGTGACTCCGCGCGCTTCACACCGGCAGGGGGAATCGTCTCCATGTACGGAGGGCGGGTTCGCTGGGAGCTTCCATCAGGGGCCGTGGCCTCGGAGCTTCAAGTCGAGCCTGGAAGCTGGCGCTCGGGCATGGTGGTGCCCTCCGGATGGTCGACGTTCGCTGGGGCGCACAACTACTCCTTCATGCCGGGCGAGCAGCCGCTCCAGAAGCCGGTCCGTCTGACCGTGCGCTACGAGCCGAGCCTCATGCCCGCTGGCGCTTCCGAGGCTTCCCTCACGCTCTACTGGAAGCCCGACACGAGCTTCGCGCAAGAGGTCCCTGGCGCACAGGTGGACACGGTGACTCATACCGTGAGCGGCAGCGTGTCGCGGTTGGGTCGCTACATCGTCGCGCCGCGCTGACTTGAAGTTCGGGTGTTACGCTCCCGGGCATCATGTCTTCGACCACGACGGGCTTCTGGGGCCCGAGCACTTCGACGGTGGACTGGTGCGAGACGAACTACCAGCACCTGTTCCACATCGGAGAGCTGTTCAACTCGGCGTCCAGTCTCATCCTGGTTCTCACGGGCGTGCTGGGCGTCGTGCTGCACCGACGCGTGTTGGAGCGGCGGTTCCTCCTCGCCTTCGCGTTGCTCGCGTTGGTGGGCGTGGGCAGCACGGCGTTCCACATGACGCTGCGCCGCGAGCACCAGATGTTGGACGAATTGCCGATGCTCTATCTGGCCATCGTCATCGTCTACATCCTGCTGGAGGACCGGCCGCGGCAACGGTTCGGGAGTTGGTTCCCGTGGGCGTTGTTCGGGCACGCGCTGCTCGTGACGTACCTGACGGCGTTCACCCGGGGCGCGGTGCAGTTCTTCCTCTTCCAGGTGAGCTTCGCGTCACTGGAGTTCTTCGCGCTGGGCCGGACGTACTTCCTCCAGCGACGCAGTCCTGACGCAGGCACGAAGCGGCTGTTCCAGCTCGGCATCGGGGCCTATGCGCTCGCGATTGTCTTGTGGGTGAGCGACATCCAGTTCTGCCCCACGCTCAACGAGACACTGCCCGCGCGAGGCATCCCCAATCCCCAGTTCCACGCGTGGTGGCACGTGCTCGTGGCCTTCGGATTCAACGCGCTCCTGCTCGTCATCGCGCGGGAGCGGTTGAGGACGCTGGGGAAGGAGTCCCAGCTTCGGGCCGTGCTCGGAGTGATTCCGCGAGTGCTGTTGCCCTCGCGGCTCGGTGAGCAGGTGACACCGCCCTCGTCACGGGATGGAGCAAATCCCACCTGACGAAAAGGAGCGCGCCTTGAGTGAGGTCGCGGTAGCACGCGCACCGCATCGCGACCCCGCACCGCTACTTCTTCTTCGGAGCCGGAGGCGCGGGAGCCGGCGCGGGCTTCGCAGGCGCCTGCGTCTGGATGCGCTTCACCACCTCATCCATGAGGTCGTTCGGAATCGGAATGGACAGGTTGTACTGGGCAATCTTCCAGGTGCCGCCATCCTTCACCAGCACACCACTGCCCCGGCTGGGTCCCAGGTTCGGCGTGTCCAGCGTCTCGTCGAACCACGCGACCGCGCCGTCCTTCGACACGGTGATGTGGCGGGAGACCGCCTTGAAACTCCACGCCTTGCCCTTGGAGAAGTACGGCTTTGACCAGGCGCGGAACTCGTCGCGCGACCACCGCTCCGTGGCGTCCGTGCCCATGTAGACGGCGTCCGGCGTGAAGTACCCGAAGTAGCGCGCTTCGTCCGCCTGGGCGGCGGCCTTGTGCCAGTCATCCAGCACGGTGGTGATAGCGGCCTTGGGGTCCGTGGCGGTTCCCGTCACGGGAGCGGAGGCGAGCACGAACAACAACAGGGAGACAGTGGACACGCGAGGCGACCTCGTTGAAGAGAAGTTCGCGGTATGAAGCGGCACGGCCCACCCCCAGGTCAATACTCCGGGCCGGCCAGAAAGGCGTGAGTCGCGTGGTCCTCGAGAGCTTCCAGGTCGGTGAGGGGGATGTGCCCACGGTGCTGTTGCACGGTTTCCTTGGCACGGGACGCAACCTGCGCTCCCTGGCGATGGCGTGGAGCGCCGCGGACCCTCGGCGCCGCTTCCTGATGCCGGACCTCACCGGCCACGGCGCCTCTCCCGTCCCACCCCCGAGCGCCGACCTCTACACCCTCGCCCGCGACGTGCTCGACACCGCCCGCGCCCAGGGCTTCACCGGCGCGCTCGACTGGGTGGGCCACTCGCTGGGCGGACGTGTCTCCCTCGCCGCCAGCCTCCACGTCCCCGAGGCCGTCTCCCGCGTGTCGCTGCTCGACATCGCCCCCGGCCCCGTACCCTACGACTTGTCCGACAGCGGCATGGTGCTGGGCATCCTCCTCCAGGCCCCACCCCGCGCGCCGAACCGCAAGGAGATGCGAGCGACGCTCACCGCCAAGGGACTGTCCGACGGACTCGCGGACTGGCTGGTGATGAACCTGGTGGCGGACGGAGACGGCGTGCGCTGGCGCTTCGACCGACAGGCCCTCGCGGAGCTGCACTCGCGCGTGAATGGCACGGACCTGTGGGCCGCGGTGGAGCGCAAGGACCGTCCCCCCATGCGCTGCATCCGGGGAGGCCGCTCGCGCTACGTCTCCGACGCGGAGGCCGCTCGCCTGGAGGCCGCGGGCTGCCCGGTGGCGACGCTCCCAGGCGCGGGCCACTTCGTCCACGTGGACGCGGCGAAGGAGCTGCTGGAGTGGCTGCTTCGCGACTGACGCCCGCGCGTCAGATGCGCACGCCCAGGAACAGGCCGGGCCACATGCGCGTGCCCGTGGGCCCGCGCCCCGTCTGCCACTGCGGCATCCACGTCATCCCCTTGTCCGGGTTGTCGTCCGGCGGCTTGTAGGCATTGAGCGACACACCGCCGAAGAGGGCGAAGCGCCGCTTCAACTCCCAGCCCACGCTGCCGCGCAGGCGATAGAGGTTGTTCTCCGTGCCTTCGCCGAAGAGCTTGGGCTGCCAGCCACCGATGGAGAGGTCGATGTCCGCGTAGTAGCGGTCCGAGTCACCAAAGGGCAGATGCACGCCCACGCCCAGCGACGTGACGGTGCGCCAGGAGTCGCCCTCCAGGTCCTTCATGCCGATGCTCGCGAGCACATGCACCGTGCGGCTGCCGTACTTCACGCCCACGGACAGCGGCGTGACTTCGTCGGACCAGATTTCGAAGGCAATGCGCCCCTTGCGCACCAGGCTGAGCAGGCCAATGGGCACCGACACATCATCGGCGATGTTGATGAACCCGAGCTGCACTCCGCTCACGTTGCCCGCGACGTTGATGATGCCCACCTGCGCGCCCGTCACACTGCCGGCCAGGTTGAAGACACCAATCTGCGCGCCCGTGAGGTTCTCCACCATGTTGACGCCGCCCACGAGCTGGAGCCCATGCATGTCCGCGTCAGAGCGGTTTCCCACCGCCGCGAGCTGGAACCCGGAGAACGAGCGCTCCGAGTAGTTGATGATGCCCGCCAACTGCCCGCCCGTCGCTCCACCGAAGGCGAGGTTGCCACCCGCCGCCAGTTGGAACCCCAGCGCCTCGCCGCCCGTGACGTTGGCGATGCCCGCCAACTGCACGCCCTCCATCGTCCCGTCCACCCAGCCCAACCCCGCCGCCGCGCCCACCCCTCGGAGCTGGAACGAGCGAACCGCGAGCCCCCCCAGCGCCACGTTGTTGAGGCCACCACCGCCCCACAACGCACTCGTGGACAGCGGCGGCACCAGCGACAGGTTGATGGGCACGGAGGGCATGTCCTCCAGCGCCCCCTCGCGCGCGAGCGGCGCGTCCGACGACACGGTGCCTCCGCGCGCCGCCGTGCGCGTCAGCGTCACCGGAACGAAGTCACCGACGCGCAGCTCCGCGTCACCCTTCGTCCCCACCAGCAGCTCCGCCTCGAAGCGCTGCGTGGGGCGCTCCAGCGTGACGTGGTAGCGCCCGGCCTCCAGGCCCAGCGAAAGCCGTCGCCCCGCGGGCTTCTGCAGCTCCGCCACCAACTGGTTGCCCCAGTCGCGAACGAAGAGGCGGCCCTGCACGTCCTCCGCCACCCGCAGGCGCGCGTTGGAGCCCCGCAGGTCCGTCATCACCAGGTCGCCACTGCCCGCCAGCTGGATGTCATAGGCCGCGTGCTGCGGGCCGCCTTGCGAACGCTCCGTGCGCGCCAGCGTCTCGTGGAAGGCGAACTGATACGCCTCGTGCAGCGTGACTCGTCCATCTCCCGTGGTGTCCGCCGCGCCGCGCAGGCCCGTGACGAGGAAGTGCGTGAAGAAGGACGCGCCGATGGCATCCGACTCCTGCGCCACCTCATCCGCGGAGCTGGAAGCCAGATACGCATGGCCTCGCACCTGCGCGGACATGTCCGTGAGGAATGACGGACGCCGCAGTCCGCCCTTGAAGCGGGTGAGCGCGCCCGAGCCGCACGAGTCGAGGATAGCGATGCGCACGTCCACCGGCACCAGGCCCATCAGCTTGCGCAGGTCGCCGTAGGTGACGCGCTCGCCGCGCGGCAACAGGCCATCCGCGTCCGAGTGGCCCGAGTAGTACACCACCAGCTCGCGCCGCACGCCGGGCACGGCCGCGCCCTCCACCAGCGTCTTGAGCCGCTCCAGCGCCGACAGGAGCGCGTCCCGGTCCGCCTCCAGCAGCAGCACCCGGTCCGCGGTGGCCACGCCGCCCAGTTCTTCCAGGACGCGCGACATGGCCAGCGCGTCGGAGCCCGCATAGCGCAAGCGCTCGCGCCCGGGCCCGCCTTCACTGGAGCCGACGACGAGCGCGAAGCGGCGCAGCGCCGCGTCAGGCGCCTCCTCGAGCGGAGCGGCCCGAGAGCCCACGCTCCACGCCACCAGCACCCACGCGGCCAGCACGCTGGCCACGCGTCCCCACCCGCGCGCTGTGCTCCGTCTCATCATCCGCTTCCCACCCCGCTCCAGCCCCGGCCCGGCCTCGCGTGAGCACCGGGGGCATACCTCGGATGGCCGCCCCCTTGCGAGCCATCCTCACGACGCTAAGGCGACCAGCGGGCCTTGCGGATGAGCCAGGTGCTGCCTCCTCGCCCGTCCCGCGCCACGGCCCAGAAGGTGACCTCCTGAGCGACGCCGTCCTTCTCAGGAGGCTCCCACTCCACGCGGTGCCGCCCAGGCTCGCCGTTGAAGTCGGCGCCGCCCGTCTCCTCGTCCGGGATTTCTCCCAGCGACACATGCCAGCTGATGGACCAGGCCTCCTTGAGCGACACGGACTCCTGCCGGAACCCGGGCACCACATAGGCCTCCTCCAGGGCGGACACGTCCTCGGCCGTAATCACGAACGGCCCCTGTCCCGTCAACTCGGGCAGCGCCTCCTCCGCCCACGGCTGACCCTCCAGGCGAAGCCCTTGCAGCTCCGGCTGCTGGTTGGGCGCCATGCCGGGCACGAGCGGGCAGGAGAACACCATCAGCTTCTGCGCGTAGATGGCCTCGCTCCCCGCGCTGAGGTTCAGCACCAGCGGCATGCGCAGCCCACCGAAGCCCTCGTAGGGGTCCGCCTGCCGCACCTTGTCCAGCAGCAGCGTGCCGTCCGGCAGCGTGCTCGCACCGGGCCGGATGGGCACCACCAGTTCGCCCGCCGTCGTGGTGCCCTGCGCCAGTTGCACGCGCAGAGCGGTGTTCTCGCAGAGGAAGTCCTCCGGGTCCGCGCAGGCCCACAGGGTGTAGGAGAGGGCGCGCCCCTCGCCCGCGGGGTCCACCACCAGCGCGCGGTAGGACACCTCCTCGGTGAGGACCTCCAGCGCCTCCGCGGTGAGTTCGCACGTCGGAGCCATCAACTCCGGGCGCTCCACGGCGATGCCCAGCACGCGCAGGTCATGCACGATGGACGGCCGGTCATCGGGGTCGACACAGGCGACGGCGCCGAGCGTGAGCAACAGCGCCCCATACTTGATCCAGGTATTCATCAGAAGCTTCCTTTCACGCCCAGCACGGGGAGGATGGGGATGCCCGGTATCTCCACCTCGTCGCGAAACCGGTAGTCATTGAAGACGAACTCGACGTTCTCCGCGTTGTAGAGGTTCTGCACGTCGAGGTAGAGCGCGAGCGTCCAGTTGTCGAAGCGCCAGCCCTTCTCCACCCGGACGTCGAGCTGATGGAACGTGGAGGTCCGCGCCGAGAGCGAGCGGCCATAGGTGGGCTCGTAGCTGTTCGAGTCCGAGTTGTAGACGTCATGCGGATGCACCAGCGGCGTCGTCGGTCGACCGGTGGTGAGGCGGAAGCGTCCGCCCAGCTCCCAGCCATTGCCCAGCACGTAGTTGGCCACCAGCGTGAGGATGTGCGTCTGGTCCCAGATGCTCAGACCGTAGGTGGCCTCGCTGATGCCTGGAGGACCGTCGTCGCCGAAGGCACCGTCGACCCGGGGCTTGGCGCCCGCGCGACCGTCCTCCGCGTGGCTGAGCGTATACGACAGCCAGCCGTACCACTTGTCCGTCGCGGCGGCGCGGTCCTTCTTCACCATCAACTCCACGCCATAGGCCTTGCCGATGCCCGCGTTGACGAAGCGGTCCTGCGTGAAGCTCCCCTCGTCGGTGGCGCGAACATCACCCGGCGCCACCACGTTCTCGAAGCGGCGGTTGAAGAAGCCGGTGACGTCCACGTTCCACACGTCCCCCAGCTTCTGCTCCACGCCGAGGCTCGACTGGAACGCGCGCTGGTAGCCCAGCAGCGGATTGCCGTAGGGGGAGAAGATGAACTGGAAGGTGTCCGCCGGCTGGCTGTAGAGGCCGAGCGAGCCCTTGAGCGAAGTCCGCTCGGTGGCCGCGTAGCGGACCCACAGCCGAGGGTCCAGGAGCAGGTTGCGCGTGCCACCCACCTTCTGGAGGTTGCCGCGCACGCCCGGCGTCACGGTGAGCGGGCCCCACTTGAAGTCCGCCTCGGCGAAGAGCGCGCCGTCGAAGCCGTTGATGGTGAGCTTCTCGTGGATGAGCTCCGCGACGGGGTCATTGCCCGGGAAGGGCACGTACTCGGTGCCTTCCGGAGACGGAGCCTGCACGTCCACCTTCACGTGCTCGAAGTAGACATCCAGACCGGTGCGCAGGGTGAGCGTATCGGACAGCTCCAGCGACACCACCTCGCGCGCGCCCAGCGAGTAGATGGAGTCGTTTTCGATGTACTGGCCAAAGCTGATGTCGAAGAAGTCCAGGCCCACGTACGGCGTGAAGACGGTGGTGAGCGGACCCTTGCGGTACGTCCAGTCGCCCTTCACACGGTGGAAGACGGTGTGCGTGTCCAGGGAGATGTCGCGGTTCTCCTCTTCGCCACCGGACACCAGGCGCAGCTTGTCGTCGCTGCCGAAGGCCATGATGTAGCCGGTGCTGCGCGCGGCCCCAGGCTCCGGCGTGGAGCCGCGCGGCGCGCCGAAGTCCACTCGCAGCTGGTAGTCCCAGTACACGGGGACGATGGAGAGCGTGCTGCCCTCGTCGTCCGGCAGCACCGCGGGCAGCAGCGTGTCGATGTACGAGCGCCGCGCGGAGGCCGCCACGCTGATGCCCTCGGTGATGGGCGCCTCCACGAAGAAGCCCGCATCGAGCAGGTCCACCTTCACGGAGCCATGCACCGTGTCCGCGGCGCCCTTGCGCGTGGCCACGTCCACCACACCGCCGACCGCGCGGCCGTACTGACTGCCGTAGCCGCCGGGGAAGAAGTCGAGCGAGTCGATGAACTCGGCGTTGACCACCGACGGTCCACCGAGCAGGTGGAAGAGGTTGGGGATGCGCACGCCGTCCATCAGCGTCGCCGTCTGGCCCGGGTTGGAGCCGCGCACCAGCAAGTCACCCGAGATGAAGGGCGCGCGCGCCACGCCCGGCAGCGTCTGGAGGACGCGGATGGGGTCACCAAACGTCCCTGGCGTCTTCTGCGCCTCCTCGCGCGTCACCGTGCGGCGGACCACTTCCTTCTTCGGCCGCTCGGAGCGCACCACCGTCTCGAAGGCGCTGCCGGCCGGAGCCAGGTAGAAGTTCACCTCCGTCGTCTCGTTCGCCTTCAGCGTCTCCTTCGTCTGGTAGAGCTGATGGCCGGAGGCGATGACGCGCACGGCGCACTCGCCCGGGGGGACCTCCAGGGTGAAGCGGCCGTCCGCGTCGGACACGGCCTCGGCGGCGTCCGCGTCGTCACCGCAGCGCACGGTGGCGCCGGCCACGCGTGAGCGGCTGCCTCGGGAGATGAGCTGACCGGTGAGCGTCGCCTTGGGCGCCTCGGGCTCGGCGGCGACCTGGCCCTCCGTCGGCGGGGGCGCGTTGAGGGTGAAGTGGTAGACGTACTCCACCTGCACCGGCGCGGGCACGCCGTCGACCTCGGCGGGCGAGAAGCGGAACTGGCGCACGGCGGCGATGGCCGCCTCGTCGAAGCCGTGCCCCGCGAGCTCCGCGGACTGCACGTCCGTCACCGCGCCATCCTCGGCGATGGTGATGATGAGGCGCACGGAGGCGGTGAGGCCCTGCGCGAGCGCCTCGGCGGGGTACTGGGCTTGGACCTGCTGCACCAGCTCCGGGGGCTTGGTGATGGTGGGCTGCGCGGCCGGAGGCGACTCGGCGGCGGGGGCTCCAGGTTGAGGTGCCTGGGCGAGCGCCGGAGTCGCCACCCAGAGGGAGGCGGCGGCGAGCGCGACGCGGGCTTTCACGTTCGAGGACATGGGGCTTTCAGGGACAGGGGCGTGAAGAGAGTCGGGCTCCCGACGGCAGAGGGGCGGAGTGAAGGCGTGCAGGAGGAGCCGGCGGGCATGGACGGGCCGTGGATGTGAATGGGGCCCACCGGTGCACTCCCCCGCTCCGACCCTCTCCCGGCGGGAGCGGATGTTCAATCGAGCAGGAACGTATAGGCGTACTTCATCTCCGTGGACACTGCTTCGCCTCCCTTGAAGGCGGGACGGAAGCGGAAGCGGAGGATGGCGGTGCGCGCGGCTTCTTCCAGACCGTGCCCGGGCCCATTCAGCACGCGCGCATTCACCACGCGGCCTTCGGTGTCGATGGTGATGGACAGCGTCACCGTGCCCTCGATTCCCGCGCGGCGTGCCTCATCCGGGTAGGGAATCTTCACCTCGCTGGCGAGCTGCGGCTCACGGTCCACCTGGTAGATGGGCGTGTACTTGGGCGCGCTGTACGCCTTCACCTCTTGCGGCGCCTTGGCCTTCTCGGCGTTGCGACCATAGAGGGTATTGCCCACCGGCGCCGCGAAACCTCCCGCGCTCGTGGTGGAGGACATGGAGATGCCGACCACCAGGGGCGCGGGCTTCGCGCTCGGCGGCGGGGTTTCATTGGGCGGGGGCGGCGCATCCACGGGAGGCGGAGGCAGCGGCCTGGGCGCCTCGGCGACCTTGATGGGCGGGGGCTTCACGCGGACCTTGGGCGGCGGCGGAGGCTCCGGCTTCGGCTCCTCCACCACGGGCGGCGGGGGCGGAGGCGGCTTCGTCACCTCCACCATGACCAACTCCACGGGACGCTGCGGCGCGGGACGCTCCGGCGGGCGGGTGTGCAACACCACCAGCCCCAGCCCGTGCAGCAGGAACGAGCCGGTGACGAAGCCCATGAACAATCCGCTGCCGCCTCGTCGGGGCAGGACACCACTTTCGAGCACGCTCGTACTCATGGCCTTCGCGTCAGCCCCGCGGCGCGGGCGCGACGTCCTTCTCGATGTTGAGCGCGAACTTGGCGATGCCGTGACCCTTCACGGTGTCGATGAGCCGCATCACCTGGCCGTACGCGATGCTCTGGTCGGCGCTGATGATGGCGCGGGTGTCCTTGTCCTTGGCGACGGCCTCGGACACCTTGGTGGACAGCTCCGCCTCGCTCACTGGAGCGCCGTCGAAGTAGAGCTTGCCCTCCTTGTCGAGCACCACGTTGACGAGCCCCTGCACCGTCTCGCCGCCGTTGGCCGCGCGGGGCAGGTCCACCTCCACCGTCTCGCGGACGATGAAGTTGGCCGTCACCATGAAGATGATGAGCAGCACCAACACGATGTCCACGAGCGGGGTGACGTTGATGCCAGTGATTTCCTCGTCGTCCTGCTGCGAGCCGCCGGCCATGACTAGCGGACCTCCGCGCGCAGGCTGCCGACCAGGGCGTGGCCCAGGGCGTTGGCGCGGCTGGTGAGCGTCTTGAGCTGGCGGTTGAAGATGTTGAAGGCGACGACGGCGGGAATCGCGACGGCCAGGCCCACCGCCGTGGCGACAAGCGCTTCCGAGATGCCGCCCATGACGGTCTGCTGAATCGCCGCGCCCTTCACGCCCGCGGAGCCCAAATCGTGGAACGCCTTGATGATGCCGAGCACCGTGCCGAACAGGCCGATGAAGGGCGCGTTGTTGCCGAGCGTGCCGAGGAAGGAGAGGAAGCGCTCGTACTGGGGGCGCTCGCGAGCCATGGTGGAGGCAATCACCTGCTCAACGGAGTCGGCGCCTTGCTCGGCGGAGGCGAGGCCCTCGCGGATGATGGCGGCCTCCATGCCTCGGCGTCCCTGGATGGCCACGCGCACCGCTTCGAGCTCGCCGCGCGCCAGTCGCACCGCGAGCGACTCCGAGTCCGGGAGGCGATTCCGGGCGAAGTACACCGTGCGCTCCAACATGATGGCGATGGAGAGCACGGAGAGGACGACCAGGATCCACAGCACCCACTCGGCGGACGTCAGTGTGACACCGAGCAGCTTGCTGCTGAGCCAGCCGAGATTCTCGGCTGGGACCTGGGCGATGACCGCGATGGACGACATGGTGTTCGTTCCCCTCTCGAAATGCGTTGGCGCGAACGGAACACCGCGGGTTCCGGAAAGTGTTACCGGGTTTATTTTTCGGAGCGGAACGCTGTGCGCGGGTGTAGGCCTGGGCCGACGTCCTCGACGCGCTGGGAGTGCGGGGCGACAATGCGGGCCATGCAAGGCAAGAGCGTGGTGGTCACCGGTGCCTCCATGGGCATCGGCGAGGAGCTGTCGGTGGCGCTCGCGGCGCGGGGCGCGAATCTGGTGCTGGCCGCGCGGAGTGAGGATGCCCTCCAGCGGGTGAAGCAGCGGTGTGAGGCGGCGGGCGGGAAGGCCATCGCGGTCGCCACGGACGTGGGGGACCCGGAGGCGTGTCGGCGGATGGTGGACCGCGCGGTGGAGGCGTACGGCGGCGTGGACGTGCTCGTCAACAACGCGGGCATCTCCATGGACGCGCGGTTCGAGGACGTCACGGACCTGACGCTCTTCGAGCGGCTGATGCGCATCAACTACCTGGGCTCGGTGTACTGCACGCACCATGCGCTGCCGCACCTGAAGGCACGGCGCGGGTTGTTGGTGGCGGTGTCGTCACTGACGGGGAAGACGGGCGTGCCCACGCGCTCGGGCTATGCGGCGAGCAAGCACGCGATGAACGGGTTCTTCGACTCACTGCGCGTGGAGTTGATGGGGACGGGCGTGGACGTGACGGTGGTGTGCCCCGGCTTCGTCGCGACGAACGTGCGCGCCAACGCGCTGGGCAAGGACGGCAAGCCGCTGCAGGTGAGCGCGCACGACGAGACGGAAGGCAACATGGACGTGGGCACATGCGTGTCCATCATCCTGAAGGCCATGGATCAGCGTGAGCGCGAGGTGGTGATGACCACCAAGGGCAAGGTGGGTCAGTACCTGAAGCTCTTCACCCCGGGCTTCCTGGACCGCATCGTGTTCAAGGCGATTCAGGAACGGCGGAAGTGAGCGGGGCCATGGGCTGAAGGAGAGGGCTCATTCAGTGGCAAGGACGGACGCCCTGAGAGGGAGCTTCCCTGCGTCCAGGCCGTGATTCGACTTCCATGACGCATCGTGTCACACTGCGCGTGGAGGTACTGAATGACGACTTCGGAAGGGCCTGAAACCCCAGACTCCGAGCCTGGGTTCCCGGTGGTCTCGTCCTCTCCCGCCGAAGCGGCGCTCCCCGCTCCGCCCAAGCCTCGCGTGGGCAAGGTGGACGTCGCGCTCGGCGTGCTCAACGGCGTGCTGGGCGACTACCTCCACCGACAGAACAACGCGCTCGCCACGCCCATGGGCCTCTACCACGAGGGCCGCCCCCTCCCTGTCGAGCGAGAGGCCCTGCGCGCCGCCCATCCCCAGTCGACAGGACGCGTGGCCCTCTGGGTCCACGGACTCGCCGTCACCGAGGCCGTCTGGGCCTTCCCCGCCGAGCCCACCACCGACTACGGCACCCTTTTGGAGCGCGACGCGGGCTTCACCCCGCTCTACCTCCGCTACAACACCGGCCTGCACATCTCCGACAACGGCGAGGCCCTCGCGAACCTCCTGCAACGCCTCGTCGCCGAGTTCCCCGTCCCCATCACCGAGCTCGTCCTCGTCGGCTACAGCATGGGCGGCCTCGTCCTGCGCAGCGCCTGCCACATCGCCTCCGAGAGCTGCCTCTCCTGGCTCTCCCACGTGCGCCGCTCGTACTCGATCGGCGTGCCCCACTTCGGCAGCCCCCTGGAGCGCATGGGCAACGTCGTCGCCCAGGTCCTCCGCGCCGTGCCCAATCCCTACACCCGCCTGGTCGCCGACGTCGTCGACCTGCGCAGCAGCGGCGTGAAGGACCTGGGCGTCGCGCGACTGCGCCGACAGGACTGGGAAGACACCGCGTCTCCATGCAAGCCCTTGCTTCCTCCTCCGGGCATCGCCCACCACCTCATCGTCGGGGCGCTCGGCCAGCAGGGACAGTGGCTGTCCGCCATGTTCGGTGACGGCGTCGTCTCCCTGGCGAGCGCTTCCGGCCGCACCGGCCCGCGTGATACGAGCCCGCTGTTCCCGCCGGAAAACGTCAAGGTGGTCGCAGGTATCGACCACGTCACCCTCGCCCACCACGCGGACGTCTACGCGCGGCTCCGCGAGTCGCTCGCAGTGGAGGCCTCATGACTCGCCTACGTGGTGTGAAGGACCTGGTACACGATGCCGTGGAGCAGGGCGCCATGGCGGTGGAGCGCATCCACCGCTCCAGCGCCGCGAAGCCCTTCGAGGTGCTGCGGTTGATTCCCACGCTCGACGCACCCGTGGGCGCCCTGCAATCCCTCCATGACGCCGCCCTCTCCGGCACCTATGGAATGGTCCGCTGGGTCAACCGCGCCGTCGATGGGACGCTGGACGTCGCCCTGGACCTCTTCGAGCGGCGGCAGCTCTCCCAGACGGACGCTCAGGACCATCCCTCTAAACATCCTCTTTGACGGCAACCGTTACTTCGTGGAGCAAATCCACACGGCCGTCACCTCCCTCAAGCTGCAACGACCAGGCGAATCTGTTCGAGCTGCGCCCCGTCAGTCATCAAGCTCCTCGACGCAACTCCATTCGCAATCCGCACCTGCAACAAACGCAGTGTTCTTCGCCAAATCAGGCAGTCCAGGCCCGTCATCAGGATAGGCATCCAGAACCACATACACACGGTCGTCTTGCCAGGCGATCTGCACCCCGCCCGACAGCACCTCGAATGTCGTCCTGCCAAGCTGAAACCTGAACTCCTTCACGTCTCGCACAGAAAAAGTGACCCTGGACCATCCAGAGCGCGAATCTCGGTCTTTGCACTGCACTTCAATCCGACAGGCTCTTGAAGCGACTCCTACCTCAAGCTCGACCTTGCGCACCACTCCGTCATGGAAGTCGAAGAACCGCTCATGGAATAGAGCAACGTGGTCAGGTTGTAGGCGCATTGATTCACTCTATCGCTGAGTGTGCGCGACTGGTGCCTGCCAGGACAGCGCGGGTGGTCGTGACTCCTGGCGACAACCAGAAGCGTTACCCAGCCGGAGAGTTCAATGTCCGTACGGCCTCAGGGAAATCGCATCGAGCACGTGTGGCTCGACCTGCACGCCAACGTCCCCCGCAGCCACCGCAGAGCCGCACCATCGCTCGGCTCATGGCTCGAGGGAATGCCTCCCTGACCGCACGAAATGCCCAACGCTCCGCAGTCCATCCCCGCGTCGAACCGACCTCAGCCTCACTGCCTGAGGCCGTTCGAACGCCACGTGCGTTGGTAGAGGAGTGACTCTCAGGGCTCGTCGAGCACCGACAACATCCTGGGCAGCACGTCGAAGAACGCGTAGTTCCAGCAACTGAAGTTGTGGCCGCCGTCGCAGCCGAACGGCTTCTGGCCTGCTCCCTCTTCAGCCGCACATCCCTCCCTGAGCGCTTACCCTTCCGGGACCGGGTACGCGCCAGCCCGGCCAGGGTGAAGGCCACGGGCCGCACCAGGAGCGGCAAGACCATCGGCAGGCCCCGGCGGGATGCGGATCTCGATGCCGTGTCCGCGCTGCGCGCCGAGGGCCGGAACTGGAGGGAGATCGCCCAGGCCAGGCATGTGCCCCGGCGGACGCTGGTTAGGACCTGGACGCTGGAGCACAACCTGGGCTGGATTCAGCGGCCTGCGCCACTCGGGGAGGATGGGTGGGGCGGAAGGTGAAGGTTGTGCGCTCGGTCCGCCGGACCCGCGCCTCCCTCAACCCGTGGACACGGACCGAACCAGAGGAGTCAGCTGAAACCAGCTGTCGGGATCGTCGTCCCCCTCGCACGTCCAGTACTCAAGCGACGCACGATGAAGGTCCCGGTCAGCACGGAGCAACTCCACGATCTGAGTCCACTCGGTCGGGACACCGATCCCAGAATCCAGCCTGCGATCCACGGAGGCAAGTATCAGCGCCATAAGCGCAACCTTGTCGTCTGGGCTCAGAGGAAGTGACCGATACGCGGTCAGAAACTCACCTACGCGCGAGGGATCCGCCAGTTCGATCTCCCAGTCCTGCTCTTGGCCATTGGCAGGAAGATCAAGTGCGGCAGTCAGCTTGTCGATGGACGCTTTCTTCAAGGCGATCATGATCAGGGGATGGGGTAGGCGGTTACAAAACCGTTGGGGCCAGGGACCATCGTCGCTCGTGTCGTGCCCACGACGGACCCGTCCGGCATGATGACCTGTCCGAGGCCTTCGGGGATGCGAATCGACGCCGGGCCTTCAAGCCCAGCCTTGTGGCTGTGCAACAACTCCGCAGCGGCCTCATTGTCCAGCCACTGTCCTTGGGGCTTCCCTGTGGCTCGAGCCGTATCTGTGAGGCTACGGGTGATCTTCGCGCCCTCCCCATGTTTCTTGAACGTGTGCTGGAACGTCTTGACGCTCTTCCAGTTCACGCTCTCCTTTGCGGCACTCTCTCCGGCTTTCCCACCCGCACCGCTCCCGGCCTGATTGGCCATCTGCACGGTATTGGCGGCAGCCACGATGTTCAGCGCGCCGAGTCCTAGGGCGATGGGGCTCGTCACCGCCACGGCACCGCCCACAGCCGCCGCTGGCGCGCCCACAGGTGCCAAAATGCCCGTTCCCGTCGCTGCGGTTCCAGCCCCTGCGACGGCGCTGCCACCGGCGAGCCCAATCGTCCCTCCAATCAACCGGACCACACCCCACGCAAACTGAGCTCCGGCGTAGCCGACATAGAAGTCGCGCGTTTGCCCCTCAGGAGGGGACACCAGGTCCAGGAAGGGGACAGCTCCGCCAATCGCACCCAGAAATACGCCCTTCACCGTCTCGAGGGGGTCGGGCCGCGAGTACATAGTCCTCAGGACAAAGTACCTGAACTCCTCGGACATGACGAACTCGGGTGGCGGCTTCGACTCAAAGCCCACGTAGCAGGTGGCGCCCTCCTCTGGAGTCGTGCACCAGTCCGACGGAGTGGTGGCACCGCCCCCGCGCGCCGCCCCCGCAACCGCGAAGCCTCCGTACCAACTGTCATAGATGATGACCGGCAGCTCGTTGGGCACGAAACCCGAGGGGTCCGTGTATCGCACCGGGTTGTTCAGCACGTAGCTGTAACGGTTGAGCACCTGGCTCATCCGAGGTCCTGAGAACAGGGGGTCCGCGCTCAGGAAGCGACCCAATCTCGGGTCATACATGCGCCCCCTCATGTTGATGAGGCCCACCTCCTCGTCATGCTCGTGTCCGGTGAAGCCCTGACGCACCCGCGAGTTGCCGCGCGTCTGCGGACTCCCCATTGAATGCGGATACCGCCTGCCGCCATAGGGCTCGTACTTCAACACTTCGAAAGCCGCGCCCCCCTCATCCGTGAGCGTGTCGACCGAGCCCAGGTTGTCCTTGTGCAGATAGAGCGTCTTCTGTGCGACCAACTGCCCCAAGGCGTTCGTCGTCCACGACACCTGGGCGACAGCCCCATCCGCCCCCACTACATTGAAGGCATGCAGCACGACCCCCGACGCCGTGCGCCTCATCTCGTAGAGGTCCCCTACGTAAAAAGTCACATCCCCGGCCGAGGAGCGCTTCACCGTCCGCTTGTCGTGGGCGTTGTAGCGGTACGTCAGGTCTTGGGAGCCGCTGGTGATGCGCGAGGGCAAGTTGAAGGGCGTGTATTCCACCGTCCGTCCAGGCGCGGTGAGCTGGTTGCCATTCGCGTCGTAGGTGTACGCCCCCAAGGAGGAGCGCGACACCGCATGGGGCCCTGCGCCCCCCGTACCTTCGTAGAAGTATGAGAGGCTCTCCCCGGCCCCCTGGCGCACCGTACGTCCTAACAGGTTGCCCAGGTCGTCGTAGTTGAAGTCCACCGCCGTGGAGCCGCAATTCTGGAAGGCCGTCCAACTCTTGAGCCGGTCCAGCGCGTCGTAGGTGAAGTCCTCCGTCGTCGACCCCACGCGGTCATGCCTTCCGCGCAGGTTGCCGTTCGACTCGTACTCGTAGGCCAGGACCTGGCGCGCCTGCGCCCCCGCCTTCGTCTCGATGAACAGCGGACGACCCCGGGTGTCATATCGGCGCTGGCTCACCACCCCGTTGCCGAAGACCTCCGACGTCAGTTGTCCCTGCCCGTTTCGCGATTGCGCCTGCCAGAAGGTCTGCCCGCTACCCGCACTCTTCACCGACTCCAGGACACCCCAGCGCTTGTACTGGTAGTCCACCGCGAAGCGTTGCCCCCCGGCGGAGGGATAGGACAGCCGCTGCAACTGGTTGTAGTCGTCGAACGTCCGGGAGAGGGAGAAGACGCTGCCCTCCACGCTCCACGTCTCGTCCACCGGGCGCACCAGCGCGTCGTAGGTGTAGACGACGCTGATATCGTCCAGGTTGGACCCCGGGTCTCCCTCCTGTGAGCTGCTCAGCAGCGCCCCCACCTTGCCCAGCGAGCCGGAGACGTCCCACGTGAAGCGGGACACGCCCGTCCGGTCGGTCCGCGTGACGACACGCCCCAACACATCCCGCGCGTAGGTCGTCGTGTCGCCGTTGGCGCGAGTCTCTTGAGTGACTTCGTCGAAGCCATTGTATTGCGTCAGCAGTGTCCCGGCGTTGGGCTCCTGGATTTGGAGGACGCGCCCTAGCTTGTCATACGTGTAATGAGGCCCCTGACCATACCCATTCGTCACGGAGGCCAGCAGCCCGAACGGGGCATAGGTGTAGGTCGACGCCAGACGCCGGGTCTCCACGACGTCCTCGGTGCGCAGCAGGCGGCCCTGGGCGTCAAACCAACTCTCGACCAGGTTGCCCTTCTCATCCCAGTTGGAGTGCTTGGCGCCTTCGTACTTCCAATCCTGATGCGTACCGTCCGGCGACTCCATGCGCACGCGGCGGCCCAGGTTGTCGTAGGTGAAGGTGGTGGCGACTCGCTCGAAGCCTGTCGGAGAGGGCACCCATTGCTTCCTCAGCCGGCCCAGGCCGTCATACTCGAGCGTCGTGGTGGCCAGTCCCCCGCCAAACTCCCTCCGGCTGAAGCTCCTGGGCCGGCCCAGTCGGTCCGCCGTGGAGACTTCCTCCTGGTACCCGTCCGCTGAGACCGAGGTGCGCCGCCGGACCGTGCTCGTCAGCGCACAGAGGGAGCTGTCCGCGCAGGCCGTATAGCTGAGCGTCGTGTCCGACAGCCCCGGAACATCAATGTTCCTCAGCCGGCCAAACCCATCATACTGTTTGCGCGTGGTGAGCCCATTGGCGTCCACCTCCAACGCGAGCAGGCCCAGTCCTCCGTGGTAGGCGAGGCTCACAGAGTGCCCCAGCCCATTGGTCATCACTGACGGCCAGGTGCGGTCCACCGTGTCATAGGTGATGGAGGTGGTCCGAGCCGGCAACCCCGCCGCGGTGCGGACAATCTGCCGTGCCAGTCCATCCGAGTCCCTCAGGTATGTCGTCGTCCGCGCCAGGCTCGGGTCCCCAGCCTCCACAGACTCGCTGGACAGCAACGCTGTCCCGGGCTGGTAGGTGAAGGACTGGCTCCTCGTCACGGAGGCACTGTTGACGGTGCTTGTCACCGTCTGGTGTAGCGTCAATCCCACGAGCCAGGTGGACGCGTCGTTGAGGAACATCTCGGTCCCCGTCGTCACCTCCGAACCCACGGCCTCGCGCCAACTCGTGGCATTGCCGTAGGTCCAATCATATTCCCGCGTGCTCTCCACCCGCCGCAGAAGCCCCGCGGTCTCTGGCTCGGAGGCTTGACGGTCATGAACCTCTTCCGTCAACCCCACGGGAAGCATCGTGATGACCGTCCCCGCGCCAACGCCAGCTCGAACCCGGTGCTCACGAGTCACCTGCCGAGTCTGGACATTGAGCCGATCGCCCGAGGTGATGCGGGCCACCTCCTTGAGTGGCTTGTCCGCATGCGGATAGGCCGTCCCCACCCGCGTCTGATTGTCGAACTCGGCGCGCAGCTCCGTTCCAGCCGCCACCTCGCGCACGGTTACCGCGCCAAAGCCCAACCAGCCACGGCCCCACAGGTCCGAGCGACCGTCCTCGTAGCTGTACTGCCTCACGCGCATGGGGTGGTCCCCCGCGTCGGAGATGTGCTCGGCCACCAGCCACATGCCTTTGCGAAGGCAGTGCTGCGGCCACGTGCAGGTGGTGCCCGGCGTGTAAACGGTGGAGTCCACCATCGGCTTGTAGGTGAACCGGACCTGTGCGCCCAGGGAGTCGCTGACACTCGCCAGCAGCCCCGCCTTGGTTCCCTTGCGTTTATAGAGGCGCAACGAGCCATCGACGACCTGAGCCAGGTCCATCAGGCCATCGCCATTGTAGTCCAGCACCTGAGAGAGCTTGTACCCTCGCGTCGAAGCGACCTGTCCCACCGGGATGGGCAGCGGGCGCAGGGCGAAGCCCGTGCCCTGGGACTCGAGCACCACCAACCCCGTTCGCACATCCCCCACGCGGTCCATCAACAACAAGTCCTGGCGCCCGTCATCGTTGTAGTCCAGCACGCGGATGCCATTGTCTCGGGTGAAGCTCCCGAGCCCGCCTCCTGGCGGAAGCGCTACGGCGACGGGCTCGGCGAAACCGTTGCCCGTGTTCACGAGCACCTCCAGTTCCGTGCCATCGGCCTTCGCGCGCAGGGCATCGGGCAGGGAGTCACCATTCAGGTCGGGGAAGAAATATTGCTTTCCCGACACATCGGTCCGGACAAGGGTCGTCTCCTCCTTCGTGAAGGTGCCGTTGCGCAGCGTCACCGCCCAGTACTTCGACCCCACCACGTCGTAGCTGCCAGGAACACCTGGCCTGTCCTGCATATCGAGGATGAGCAGGCTGGACTTGCCGGTACCCTCCAGGTCAGCCACCATCTGTGCATTGTCGTTACGGACCGATGTCACAATGGGCTGGAACGCCTGGAGCGTCCCCCCCACATTGAGGCGGTAGCCCAGTTGCCTGGAGTTGTTCACCAGACTCTCGCGAACCAGGTCTGGATAGCCATCACCGTTGAGTTCGGCGTACCAGAAATTTCCCCCTCGACCGTCGTCTCCCGTCTCCGAGAACCAGTTATAGGAAGGGGGAGGATGGTTGGTTCGCTGGAAGTGCTTCAGCCTCCGGGGAGGACTGGTGACGCAGCCCTCGTACTCCTCGAGGCTAACGTCGATGCGACCATCCAGATTGATGTCCACCCAGCGTCCGTCCAGCCCCGCTGGGGCCTCCCAGCACGCGCGCGGGAGATTGCCCGTCTCGCCCACGGTGAACTGCCCCGACGAAGATGACAGGCGCAGGGTCCACTTGTAGCTCCCTACATCATCATCCGGCGTGCGGTAGAGGAGGTCGTCGCGACCGTCGCCGTCCACATCCACGGGGTTGAGAACCCAGAAGCGGCCGTTGAACATGGAACCCTGTGTCAGGTCCGTCAGGCCCGTATTCACCTCCTCGAAGCCGGGGTCGTTCTGGGTGTAGTCGAACGTCATGGGGCGCTTACAGGCCCCAGCACCGTCACAGTCCTGGAAGGTCCGCAGCAGGCTGAGGTTGCTCACGGAGTCCTGGGCATAAGTGAAGCGATAGGCGCGGACGAGCCCCACCGTCGTGGGATTCGGCGCGCTCAGACGAATCTCGCGCACCCGCCGCGACATCTTCAGCGACAGGCCCGAAACATAGATGGACCTCGTGTCGGGCCGAGCATCCCCCCCGTAGTCGAAGTCGACAAAGCGCGAGGCCGCCATCCCCGCCCCAACGGAGGAGGCGGTATAGGCGATGCGGTCCAACGTCTGTTCATACCCCACGCCAGCGGCATCGCTATGGACGGTGTAGTGGTAGTTGATGGAGTTGCCGCTGCGGTCCTCTACCTTCGCCAGGGACCACACCAAGCGGCTGTCCTGCCCCTCCAGGGTGGTGGAAATCCCCTCGCCCAAGGTGGGGCGCACACTGACGCGCCTTCCAGCGAGCGTCGAGTTGTGCAGCAGGCCATACGTCAGGATGAGGCCACCCTTCTGGTAGACCTTGAACTGGAGGGGCCCCTGCGCGTCAGCGGAGAGCGACACCACCTTCGTGAAGCTCTCCTCCTCGGTGCGGTACTCCGTATCAGAGGCCCCATAGGCGCCTTGGATGGACACCAGGCGCTGACCATCCAGACAGAAGGCGTCCGAACTCGTGAAGGTGATGGGCGCGGCGTCCCCATCCTGGGCCATGGTCTTGGCGCAGCGGGCGACTCGCGAGCTCACAGACAGGCTCCACCCGCGCCCGAGTGGGCCGTTGGAGCCGCTACTGCGATAGCCCAGTGACAACTCAGGCTGGACGCCCGCACGGCCCGTGGGCAGCCACAGGGGTAGCGTATAGGTAGCGGAGCCGTCCGGGCTCACCCCGGACTGTCCAGTCACTCGCTCCGCCACGAAACCATCCGCGCCAACTTGTGTTGGCAGGACGGTATCGCTGGGAGGCTCCACCACCCGTCCCTTGTTCCTGCCCAGGGACTCCTGATTGTCCCACGTCGCTATATCCGAAGGGCCACAGGACCCCGTGGCCATTGCCACGCACCATGCGGAGAAAAGAAGTCGCTTCATCTGACGGCCTCGACCATCGCCACGAGTCTTCATCGAGAGAACAAGCCGGACGACTAGTCCTGGCTCCTCCGGGTATCCAAATCGCCTTCGCACACGCCGGCCTTGCAGAAGGTGCCTGTTGGGCACGGGCCACAGATGATGCTGCCGCCGCAACCATTGGTAGTGGAGCCACACTCCAGCTCCGCCAGACCACATGCCTCCGGCTTGGTCATCGGCCTGCAACCGCAGACATTGGGCGTGCCCCCGCCACCGCACGAGTTATGGCCACTGCAGGTGCCACAGGTGTATGTGTCGCCACAACCGTTGGGAACGGAGCCACAGTTCTTGCCATTGCAGGCCGTCCCCTGGGGAACCGGAGTACACCCACAGACATTCGGTGCTCCCCCGCCGCCGCAAGACTGCGGACTGGCGCAGGAACCACAGTCATGGAAGCCCCCGCACCCATTGGATACCTGGCCGCAGTTCTTTCCCGCGCATGCGGCCGCCTTCGCTGTTGGCGTGCAACCACAGACATTCGGTGTCCCGCCACCGCCGCAAGAGTTTGGACTGGCGCAGGTGCCACACGAAACCGACCCGCCGCAGCCATTGGAGACCGCACCACAGTTCTTGCCGTTGCAAGCGGTCGTCTGAGTCAGAGGCGTGCATCCACAAACACCCGGCGTACCTCCTCCTCCACAGGAAGTATAGCCAGTGCAGGTACCACAGGAGTAGCTGTCCCCGCACCCATCTGCGGCAGGGCCACAGTTCTTTCCACCACAGGCCGTGTTCACGGAAACGGGAATACACCCGTTGGTCGTGCCACAAACGTTGGGGAGGCCACCGGCGCCACAAGACTGCCCCGCGGTACAGCCACCGCATTCGAGCGTCCCGCCACAGCCATTCGGCACAGAGCCGCAGTTCACCCCCAGCTGCGAGCAGGTCCAGGGTTGACACTGGCACGTGAGGGTGTCCGAGCGACAGATGCCCCCTTCATCGAATGCGCCGTCACAGTCATCGTCCAGGCCATTGCACTGCTCCGGGGGAGCGTCGCACTGGGTCGACCACGCCCCTCCCGAGCAGCGAGTCGTCGAGCCAGGACAGGCACCGTTGGGCCCCACGCAAATGGTGGTCAATGTGTCCGCCCCCTGCCCAGGCGCGTTGTCGACGAGTCCATCTCGGTCGTCGTCGCACCCATTGCACGACTCGCCTGCGGCAGTCACTCGCGTGCACGGACCAAGCGAGCCATCCTGGCCACACCGTCGGTAGGCTTCGGCCCCACATTGGCCGCTGCACGACAGCTGCTTGCCTGGAGGAATGCTGCAGGTCCACCCACCCGCTACACAGGTCATCGTTCCTGAGCAGCCATTGCCCTGGGGATCACATGCCCCCGCAGTGAGCCCTTCGTCCACGAGGCCGTCGCCGTCATCATCGCAGTTGTTGCAGACCTCTGGCCCCAAGGCCGTACACGAGCCGGAGATCACCTCACCATCCGAATCACACCGGAGAAAGCCAGAGCGGCCGCAGACCGCGCAAGACTGCGTCGAGTTGGTCACGTAGGAGCAGTCGCTCCAATACTCGTTGCACACCTGCGTACCCACACACGCACCTTTGCTACATGCCTGGGTAGCGCCTTCAGGAAAACACGTGGCCGTCGCTTCGTGCCCACCAAGCACCGCCACCAGGAGCACGACTCCCGCCATCCGCGAAACAACGGAATGCAAAGAAACAAAGCTCATCAGGAAACCGCTCCTCAGCGGACGACGCCTCGTAACACCATGAGGCAAGGCACGACTCTCATCGCGACTGCAAGTGCCGGCTACTTGAATACTCCCTGCAGCTCAGTCCAAATCAACAGCACCACCTACGCCTTTCGCAGATGACTCAATCATGCGGGTCCGACAGAGGCTCACGACTTCGGTCCAGCGAATGAAACCTGGGAACTGTAGCTTCACCGAAAGACAAGCCATCCAGGGACCACGACTCCTGAAAGAATCCGTCGCCGCCTGCGGAGATAGCACCCGATGCCGGCTCGGGGCGTCCCTCCATTGAACTCGGTTTCAACCTCGACTGGCGCGGGGGCCGCACTAACGCCTGCTGTAGTCGCCACCTATCCCAACTCTCCGTGCCGCCATTAGATGAGTGGGGGGCTCATGCGGGAGTGCGCGTGCTATCACGACCGAGGAGAGGCATCAACTCATGCACGGTGCTTTCGTTGCGCGCACCTGCGACGGAGGCGACATGCTGGCCTGCCCTGATCAGGCGTCGAACGAGCAGTGTCGGAAACCCAGACATGGCGTCTGGGACGCAGCATTGCTTCGACCTGCGTGGGTGGTGGCATCACTCAACGTCAGGGTGAAATGGACTGAGGCACTGCGTAACGGCGCACACCCGAAGGAGCGCGCACGGGCTACGCCAGAGGACCGCCGGCTCGGCACACCTTCGTGTTCGACGAGAGGTCGGTGCCGCTGGGCAGCAGGGTGCAGCGCGGTCGCATGCCCAGCACCACCAGGCTCGTGCGGTCGACGTCGTCGGAGAACAGCAACTCCGCTCATACTGCCGGCCTCTGTGCTCATGGAGCGCCGCATCGACCAACGCTGCGTCACAGGCACGCTCCGGCACCACCCGGGCCAAGACAGGGAGTGGGCTCTGGGCAAGCAAGCGCTCCACGATGGCTTCGAACATGACAGTAGAACCCCCACGCCCAAAGTGGCCAGGGGCTACCGTCAGCACAGGGGCAAGGGCACGCATACGGAGCAGCCGCTTGCCAAGTACACCTGCTCGCCCGCCAGCAGCCATTCCTCGTGGAGCGCGATGTTTAAAGGCGTAGCCCTCAGGGCCCGTCAAGCACCGACAACATCCTGGGCAGCACGTCGAAGAACGCGTAGTTCCAGCAGCTGAAGTTGTGGCCGCCGTCGCAGCCGAACGGCTTCTGGCCCGGCAGGGGGCGGCCATACATCTCATAGTGGTGCGGCACCCCGGCACCGTTGAGCGCGTGGTGGAAGCGGTCCGTGGATGCCCCCGGAACACGCTCCACCACATCCCCATCCCACGTGCCCGAGCCCGCGTAGAGCGCCACCGCCACGCCCCGTAGCCCCGCGGCGCGCCCCAGCGGATTGTTCATGTTCCACGCCTGGTCGAACGGCCAGAACGGCGAGCCAAACGGGCCGTCCGAGTTCTGGAGCCACCGCGTGGCCTCCTCGGTGATGAGCGCGCGGATGCCCGAGTCCCCCAGGTCCAGCGCCCCGGAGAAGCTGGCCACATAGGCGAACAGGTCCGGCCGCCGCGCCGCATAACTGATGGCCCCAAAGCCTCCCATCGACAGGCCCGCAATCGCCCGCCCCTTCTTGTACGCGAGCGTGCGCAGGTTCTGGTCCACCCACGGAATCAACTGGTTCAGGTGGAACTCCTCCCACGCCTGATTCACCCCGCGAGGAAAGACCCAGTTCGTGTACCAACCCACCTTGCCACCGTCCGGCATGATGGTGATGACCGGCATGTTCTCCGTAATCGCATACGCCGCACCGAACTCCACCCACTGCGCGGAGTTCGCTCCAGCGCCTCCATGCAGCAGGTACACGACGGGATAGCGCAAGCCCGGGTTCTGCTCGTAGCCCGTGGGCAACAACACACGGACATGGTGACGCGGGTCATAGACGGCGTTGAGCGAGACGAGCGCCGTGGAAATCTCCACGTCGATGAGCCGGTCCGTGATGGGCCGCACCGCATGCACGGTGATGCCATGGCCCGAGCCGAAGAACGGAGCCAGACTCGCCTCCAGCGTGGAGACCGCCGCGTCTTCCTCCGCATGAGCCATCTGGGGCGCGCCGCCCACCCAGACGGCGACCAGGGCAAGCGCGCTCACCACCGTGGAACGCCAGGACACCGCCGAGCAACGGACAGGGGGGACTGCCTTGTCTTTGGACATACGCCCACCACTAGGGATTCAACTCAAATCGCGCAAGTCCCCAGGAATGACAAATCAACCCGAGCCATGACAGCCATTGCGGCGCCGTCATAAATTGCCGCCCAGACCCGGCCTCTCGAGCCGGGCATGACGCGGGCGCTCAGGAACCGCCGCCCCCATCACTCGCGCCGCCCCGCCGCTCCACGCGCGTCAACAGGCCGGTGAGGCCCTCGAAGCTGGCATTGCCCACCTGGTGCAGTCCGAAGCCCCAGAGGAACGCCGTCATGCCCGCGCCGAAGCCTCCCCACGTCGGAGAGAAGACGTTGAGGAGCTGGAGTCCCAGCACCACCGCCACGCCCGTCAGCAGCGCCAGCAGCGCCAGCTCCACCACCCACAGATGACGCGGCGAAGGCAGCGGCATGCCCTCCAGCGCGCCGAGCCCGCCCGCGGAATCCGCGTTGTCATCGCCCGGAGCCTCCGGCAGCGACGGCAGGCTGCCTCCCGTGGGCGCGCTCGCCGAGGGCACCTCTGGCGCGGAGGCCGCATTGGCCAACAGCGACTCCCTCCCCGCTGGAATCCCCATCCTGCCGCTCATGCTGGCGCTCTGTGGACTCGGGTAGCTCTGGAGCGCCAGCCGCGCCTTGTCCGCCTTGTAGTCCGCGTCCTGCAGCGTCTCCGGCGTCAGCGCCAGCTGAGCCTCGTTCAGCAGCGAGTCGATGTGCCCCAGCTCATGCAGCTCGGAATCCGCGGTGGCCTCGCTTCGCTTGCGCGCCACCTCCTCGCGCAGCCCGTCGATGCGCTTGCGCACCTGGCCCGTCTGCGCGTGATGAAGGATGTCGCGTGCCTCGCGGTACTTCGCGGCGGCCTCGTGTGGAGACTCCGCCGCCAGCGCCAGCATCGCCTCGCGCAGCTTCGCCTCCGCGTTGTCCAGCTCCGCCTTCTGCGCATCGCTGGCCGTGCTCCGCGCCTCCTCCAGTGCTCCACGAAGCTCCAGCAGGAGCCGCCGCACGTAGTGCGCATACGCGCCCTGGTACAACCGGAAGCCGTCGTCCACGCTGACATCCGCACGGGCCCGCGCCTGCTTCAGCCGCTCCTTCACGTCCGTGGTGAGCTCGCGCCACTCCTCCAGCGAGAAGCCCCGGGGATTGCGCGGCGAGGCCACCGCCAGCGACAGCTCCGCGCAGAGGACGTCGAAGTAGGAGCGACGGGCCATCTCGAACTGCTGCCGCGCGGTCGCCAGGTCTCCCTGGTCCAGCCGCGCGCGCACGTCCTGGAGCAGCGGCAACAGCTCGTACATCAGCCGGAAGCCCAGGCTGTCATCCCCCAGCTTCTGCGCCAGCGCGCGCGCCTGCGTCTCCAGCTCCGCCAGCTTCGCCTTCAGCCCCGCCCGCGCCAGCTCCTCCACGTTCTGCCCGCGCAGCGCCTTGAGCTGTTCCTCCAGTCGCTCCGTCGGCACCTTCCCGATGCGAAGCGACGTCTCCGCCTCGTCCAGCAGCGTGCTCGCCTGCGCAGGCCGCAACTCCCGGGGCAGCGCCTGGAGCTCGCGCGTCCCGGTGCACCACGCCTCATACAATCGCAACTCCGGCTCCACCCGGGCCAGCTCCGCCTCCGCCACCCGGCCCCCTCGCAGCGGCCCGCGAATCCGGGAGACGAGCGAGTCGATGCGCGCGCGCACCTCCAGCCCCACCCGCCGGGTCTCCGCGTCCTGACCATTGAGCAGCACCGCCGCGCGCCGCCGCAGCGCCTGCGCCCGCTGGAGCTGCTGCGCCCGGGGCCGGATGTTCTGCGTGTACAGGCGCACGCCATACGACGACACCGCGCCCGCCGCGATGAGCAACGCGCCCCACAGCCACGGCGTCCTCACCCAGACGGTGAAGGGCTGCTCGACCGCCACGCCTTGCGGCACCGCCATCCGCACCGTGCCCGTGTACTCGCCCGGCCCGTCCAGCCCACGCAGATGCAACAACAGCGTGCCGCTGCCATTCGCTGGCACCGTCACCGTGTCGACCGCGGCCGACAGCTCCAGGTCCTTGCCGTCCTTCCCGCCGCCCTCCAGCGAGAAGCTGGCGCCGTCGAAGCGCGGCTGCACCAGCGTCGCCCCCAGGTCCGGGGCCTTGTGCTGGAGCTGGAGCAACCGGGGCGCGGCCACCTTCCCCGTCACGCCCGCCGTCTCCTTGAAGGGCAGCCGCACCGTCGCGTCCACCGTGCCCAGGCCCCAACCCGACGAGGCCACCGCGGGCGACGTCGCCACGAACTGCACCACCGGCACCGCCTGCGTCCGCGTGACGATGAGCGCCGTCGTCTCGCGCCCACCCGCGTGCACCAGCACCAACTGCCCCGTGTAGTCCCCCGCCGTCGGCAGCTTTCCGCTCACCTCCAGATGCAGCGGGGCTCGCGCGGAGATGGACGGTGAGGTGGACACCGCCGTGCCCGCGTCCTCGGCGAAAGCCTCGCGCACGACGGCCGTCAGCGTCACCTGGGAGCCGTCACTCGCCTGGAGTGGGTCCACCAGCACCGTCACGCCGCCAGGGAGCGCCTCCTCCACACCCGCGTCACCCGGAGGCGGCGACAGCAGGTCCACGCGCAGCACCGTCCGGAAGTCCTCCGACGTCGTGCGCAGCTTCACCTCGTTGCTGGCCGTGGCGCCGGCCACGCGCAGCCGCGTCTGCGCCAGCGCGACGCTCGACGCGGTCAGCACCACGAGCAACACCAGGCGCGGGAGGCCCTGACCACGGCGGCGGCAACGGGCATCGAGGACGAACATCCACCGACGATAACAGGCGCGTCCCCCGCCTCCAGTTCACACCCTCACTCCCAGCCCAGGAGCGCCTTCACCTCCGGGGACAGTCCTCGGCGGATGGTGTCCGTGGGAATACCCTCGTTGTGTCCCGTGGCGGACGGCAGGCGCGGCCCTCCGCTGTGATGCAACGCGGCCAGCCGCAAGTCCTGGGTGAAACACGGCGCGCCCGAGGACCCCGGGCTCGTGGAGGTCCGATAGGACACACGCGTGCGTGACGCGTTGACGGACAGGAACTCGTCCAGCACCACGCTCATCGGCTGTCCCTCCGGGTGCTGGACGATGAGCGCCAGGCTGCCCACGACGAAGGGCACCTCCTCCTCGGGCAACTCCAGCCAGCCCCGGGGCTCGCCCTCCACCCGCTCGTCGCCCGGCGCGCCCTCCACCTGGAGGAAGGCGTAGTCCAATTCGTCCACCGTCGCCTCGCGGGGCCGGGGGTGCATCAGGTCCGCGGGACTGTACGAACTGCGCGCGATGCACCGCTTCACCGCGTAGCGTGTCCCCGGCTGGAGCAACGTCCGGTCCGGCAACACCTTGTGGTCGAAGCGCACGCGCAGCGACTCCAGGAGCCGGTTCTCGATGACGTGGAAGTTGGTGAGCACCACGTCGCGCGACACCAGGAACCCCGTGCCCAGGGATGCGCCCAGCACCGGCTCCACCCGGCACACGCGCCGCTCTATCGCGGCCAGCCTCCGGCGCCACCCGTCCGCGCCGCCGGCCTCGCTCCAGGCACCGACGATGCGCTCCAGGCTGCGCCGCGGAATGCTCCGCTGCACCGAGGCGAGATAGCCCTGCATGAAGCGATGCAGCCGCGGATGGCGCGGATGGGCACCATGCATGCCCGTCACCAACTCCCGCGTCCAGCCCTCCGACTCCGCGCGATGGATGAGTCCCGACGCCCGCTCCCTCGGGCCGCCCGTGGGAACGAGCGCTTCCAAATCCCGGTGGCACACCGAGGCCACCACCCGGCGAAGGTCCTCCACCGAGGGAAACGCCCCCAGCATCGCCAACAGCAACTCGTCTCTCTCCGCGCCGTCGAGCTCCATGGTGTCACCCGTGAAGAACCACTGACGAAGCCTTCCCCGGCCTGCCGACGCTGCGATGAATCTTCTGTATTCGCCGAGCGGATTCCCAGTGGCAGCCGCCCTTCTGCCCTGATGTGCCGGGTCCAGAAGCCCGCGAGCGGACACTCGTTACCGGGCCCTCCGCAACGAGGCCCGGGTCCGAAGTCGTCGAGGACCCCGCCTCAGCGCACCGCCCACGTAGCGGGAGGTACGTAGGAGACGAGGTCCGGCCGCGCCACCACCCGCAGCGAGGAGGCGCCCGCCTGGAGCGTCCCCGCCAGCGTGGGGATGACGCGGAAGCGCACCTGGAAGGGCTCTCCCTGTCCCCGAGGCCGCAGCTTCAGCGTCACCGCGCCATCCTCCGAGGTCCACGACGCGACACTCCCCACCGCCACCAGCGCGTCCAGGCTCGCGGCGTCCACCTGCACGCCCGCGGGCAACCCGTGCCGCAGCTCCAACTCGAGGCCCGAGGGCGTGGAGGCCTGCATCGTCACCTCCACGGGCTGCCCCACCTTCGCCTCCCGGGGCGAGTCCACGGCCAGCTCCAGTCCCCCTTGCGCCTCCTGCTTCCACGGCACGGCGGCGGACAACGCCAGCGCGAAGCCCAGGCCCGGCACCGCGGGCTCCGCTCGCACCGTCCAGACATGCGCGCCTGCCGAGCCCGCCGCCGGGGCCTCCAGCGACAGCACCTCGCGCAGCGCCTTGGCGTCATAGGTGCCCTCGGCCACGGGCTTCCCGTCGCGCTCCAGCACCACGCGCACCCGAGCGGGCAGCGGCTCCTTGAAGAGCGACACCACGGCCTTGAGCGCCAGCCGGTTCGCCCGGCCTCCGCCCCAGCCCCGCGCCGGCCCATAGCCCGCGAGCAGCGAGGCACCCAGGTCCGCCAGCGGCGCCTTCGCGTCACCCTCCAGGCCCAGCACCGCCAGCGCGGTGGCCTCCGCCTCCGAGGGCGCCTCTCCATTGGCCGCCACGACGCCCGACTCCACCGGCAGGTACGCGGCGCCGTCCTCGCGCTTCTTCAGCGCGTCACGCACCTGGGCCCGCAGCGAGTCCCGCAGCGCGCCCGTCACGATGCCGCTCGCCAGCAGGGACGCCGCCGTGTAGCCGTCCTTCACGTGCGCCCGGTTGCGCTCCAACGCGCCCGACGCCAGCGTGGAGAAGCGCGCCGCGCGCCGCTGCCCCCCAGGCGTCCCGGACGCCGCCGCCACCGCTCGCGCGCAATCCGCCGTCGCCACCAGCAGTCGCTGGAGCGTCCAGCCCTCACCCCCCTGGCACGTGCCGTCCGGACGCTGCGCTGCGGCCACCCAGCCCGCGAGCCGCTCGCCCAGCCGCGCCAGCACCGGGTTGTCCGGATGGAGCAGCGTGCCCTCCACCAGCAGCGTCGCGGACACCACGTCCGGCGTGCGCCCCAGCCGCAGCGCGCGCTGCGTCGCTTGCGCCACGAGGACCCGCACGCCTTCCGCGTCCACGAGCCCTCCCGCCGCCTCCGGCGGTGATGCCACGCGCGCGCCCTTCGGGGAGAGGGCCGCCTTCAGGACCTCGGCCGCCTGGGGCTCGCCCAGCGCCGTCAGCAGCTCCGGCGCGCGCCCGGCCAGGAGCAGCGCATAGGCCACATCCTCCGAACCCCCGCGAGCCCCCGCCGACGTCAGCTCCGAGCGCAGCACGCCCAGCCCTCCTGGATACACCTGGAGCCGCACGCGCTCACTGCCCGCCTGCGCATCCGCGGCGCCCGTGAGCAACAGCGTGCGCGGCGCCGCCAGCGTGCCGCTCCACGTCTGGACCACGGGCCGACCGGTGGGCCACACGTCCAGGGGCTTCTCCACGCTGTCCGCGTCTCCCAGCGCCGCGCGCACCGCGATGGGCCCCGGGCCCGACACGCGCACCGTCACGTACTCCACCACGCTGCCTCGCGCCGGCACGCGCACCGTGCGCGTGGCGCCCTCCACCGCCGCACCCGTGGCCTCCACCTTCAGCGACGTCTCCACGGCCGCATCCGTCGTGTTCACCACCTGCACCGGCACACGCACGGAGTCGCCCGCGCGCAGGAAGGCCGGCAGCACCGGGTCCACGTACGTGGGCAGCGTCCCCGCGAAGCTCGTCACCGCGCCGGCCTGGGCCCCCGTGCGCGAGTGCGCCAGCGCCAGCACGCGCCAGCGGGTGAGCCGGTCCGGCACGCGCACCGGCAGCGTCGCGGTACCGGACTCATCCGTCACCACCAGCGGCTCGAAGAGGAACGTCTCCGGGAACCACGCGCGGCTCGGCGCCCCTGGGGCCGCGGGCTTCTCCTCCAGCAACCCACCACCGCCCGGTGAGCGCTCTCCCCCCTTCCCCCGCGCGAGGCGCTTGTCGGAGCCGCCCTCTCTCTCCTCTTCCGGCGCCGCGCCCCCTCCCATGGGGGCCTGCATGGGCGCGGCGGCGACCTCGAGGGCGTCCGACTCCTTGAGGGCGAAGTCCGCCGACACTCCCATCGTCTGGGCATTGGGTTCCCAGTCGCCTCCCAGCGCGGACGCGGACGCTCCGAAGAGGCCCCGGAGGTTGTCCCCGAACAGGGTCAGCGTGAGCCCGGCCCCGACGACGAGGCACACCGCCCCGACGATGATATTGCGCATCATGGCGCCTCCCGGGCGACCCACGCGTTCCAGTTCTCCACGTCCTCTGGCAGTCGCGTCCCACGCGACACCACCGCACGCGGGTCCGTCAGCTCCAGCAACTCCCTGGGCAACCGCGACAGCCTCAGCCGCTGGCCGAAGGCATCCTTCACCTTCTCGCCCCGCTGCTCGCACGACGCCAGCGCCTGGGTCCACAGCTTCGCGAGCCCCGCCGGGTTCAGCGTCTCACCTTCCGGCGCCTTCTCCTCCCACTCACGCACCTGCGCGTGCAGCTCCGCGAGCACCGCGTAGAAGGGCTCCGTCAGCTCGGACTCCGGGTCGAACTCACTCCGCGCCCGCGCGCTCACGCGCGTCTCCGCATCCTCGGGTGTCGGCACCGCGCTCACCCGCAGCAGCGCCGCGGCGGCCGCGTTGGAGCCCCGGATGCGCCCCTGCGCCAGCGCCACGCCATCCAGCACCCCGAAGGCGGGCTGCGACACCGTCGGCGCGGGCCTCACGCTCGCCATCGCATCCGTGCCCGGCAGCGGCACCAACTGGCTCAAGGTCTCATCCACGCCGATGAGCCCCACCGCCGCGGGCCCATCCTTCCCATCCACGCGCGTGCGCACCTGGAGCCGCGCCAGGTCACCAGGGGCATAGGCCGGCTTCTCCGACGACACCTCCACGGAGAGCTGCGCGCGCGGCGCCACGTACACCCGCGCCCGAGCCCCCGCCCACGACGTCTCCGCCCAGCCCTCGAAGTCCGCGGGCAGTTGGAAGCGCGCCGTGGTGGAGCCCTTCTCCAGCTTCGCCACCAGCTCCTGCTTGCCCACCGTGAGGTGCAGCTCCTTGGGCAGCGTCCCCTCGAACGCGGGGCCCCGCATCAGGTCGATGCGCACCTCTTCGCCCGCTCGCGCCAGCACCGGTGTCGCGCGCAGCCGGAAGGGCGGCAGCATCGCCGGGCGCGACATCCACTTCGTGTCCCCCACCGGCTTGCCGTCCACCTTCGCCACCACCTTCAGCTCGTAGCCCAGGAACGTGGTGGCCTGTGCCTGCCCCTCCGTCTCCGAGTCATCGTCACCGGAATGAACCGTGAACCCCACGACCCCCATCGACTCCTCTTCCTCGATGTCACCCGTGAGCCTCACGCGCGCGAGGCGCTCCTGGACACACGCCACCACCGAGGGACTCAGCGTGCTCTTCACCCATGGCAGCGCGGACCAGGACGTCGTCAACTCCCGCTTCGCGCCCAGCCGCCAGCTCAGCGCCACCGGCAGGCGATCTCCCGACTCCAGCTTCGACGGCAGGCACGCACGCGCGTCACTGACGAGGGGCGCCAGCGCGTCCGTCAGCGACGTGCCCGTACCAAAGGCCGGCTCCGCCACCAGCTCCATCCAAGGCAAGCCCGCATCCCGCACCTCGAACGTCAGAGCGAGGACGCGCTCTCGACCCGCGGGTAGCGTGCGCGCGCGAACCCCCTGGGCCAGACACGCCGTGAGCGCGTCCAATTCGCCCCCCACCTCCGTCACCGCGCCCCCCGCGCCCACGCGCACGCCCAGCTTCACCATCCGCTCTTCCTCATCCGGCGGGATGAAGCGCGCGCACGGGAAGAGCGACGTCAGCCAGCCCTCCACCACGAGCCGCTCCTTCAGCGACGCCTGGCTGTCCTCCTCCAACAGGTTCGTCAGCGTCACCAGCCGCACCGGAGGCGGCCGTGGCGGGCGGCGCACGGGCAACGGCGGCACCACCACGTTGACGGGCGGTCCCGGGTCCAGTTGGAAGGCCGCCACGCCGTCCTCGTCCGTCACGCCGCGCACGCCCTCGTCCCGAGCATCCCACGCGCGCGTCACCGTCAGCTCCGCCCCCGGCAGCACCCGGCCGTCCGGCGTGGTGGCGCGCAGGTAGACGCGGTTGCTGAAGCCATCCACCAGCCCGTCCTCCAGCTCCGTCACCGAGGAGATGGCGAGCGCATCCTCCGAGAGCAGGAGCGCCACCGCGCCTCCCACCCGGTCCCCCGCGGCGTCTCGCGCGGACACACTCGCGAAAAGCGTCACCTGACCGCGCAGGTCCTCCGGCACGCGAGGCAACGTCACGCGGAAGCGCCCCGCCGCATCCGAGCGCGCCCGAAGCGGCAGTCCTCCCGTGCTCCATTCCGGAGGCGGCGGCCACGCCCCGGAGACAGTCCACCGCAGCTCCACCTCCGCGTCCGTCACGGGAGCGCCCGACGCGTACACCACCTGGCCTTCCACCTCGGGCGTGTCACCCGCGCGCCAGGAGGGCCGGGGACTGGACACCTCCACGCGGAAGCGCGGCAGCGTGAAGGGCTTCACCTGGAACGTCGCGCTGGCCTGCGTATCCCCGCTGCTCCACACCAGCGTCCACACCCCCACGGGCGCGCCCCGGTCCAACGGGAAGCTGCCAGCCACGACGCCCCACGGCCCCGCGGGCGCTCGCTCCTCCAGCACCGTCTCTCCCGTCGCGTCCTTCAGGAACCACGTCCCGGGCCGCCCATCCAACGGAGACAAATCCCGGGTGCGCAGCACCACCGCGCGGAAGCTCACCTCGTTGCCCGGCTCGTAGAGCGGCCGGTCCGTCAGCACATGGGCCACCGCGGGCGCGTAGAGCGGCAGCGTCGCGTCCACCGTGTCCGTGCCCAGGGGCGTGGTGACGCGGGCGCGCAGCTTGTAGTCGCCGTCCGGCACCTCGGGCAGCTTCACCTCGGCCCCCAGCGTGTCGTCGGAGTCGCGCGTCCACGGGGACTTCTTCTCCGGCTCCAGGGGCGTCTGCTTCCCCTCGGCATCCACCAGGAACAGCTCCGCGGAGCCCCGCCGCACCCGCGCGGTCATCAGGCTGCCCCGAGCGTCCGGCGCGTGCGCGTCCGCCCAGATGATGACGCGTCCGGAGAGCCCTCGTGCCACCGAGCGGACATCCAGGCCCACCGTCTGGCGGAACTGTCCGTCCGGGCACTGGGGCACCTTCACCCCACGCAGCACCCAGGCGCTCAAACACACGTCCCATGCCGCGAAGGCCCAGACCCCCACCAGCAGCAGGGCCGCCAGCCCCCCCTTCTTCGCCCGACGGCGGAAACGCTCTGTCATGCATCCTCCCCTAGGCCGCACTCTATGCCGGGAGTCCCCCTGGCTGCCGAGCCCCCTTCTTCGCGCACCCGGCGCCGGTGCGGTAGCGTCCCGCGTCTCATGCTCCCGTCGCCCAAGCCCCGTGCCGCCCGAGCTCCCCCGGATGCCCTGCCCTCGCGACTGGAGACGCTGCTGGAGTCGCTCACGGACCGGCACCTGGCGGACAGGTTGGAGCGCGTCCATCGCGCGGCGGCGGTGGCCATCGACCAGTTGGGACACCTGAGCATCGCCCGGTACGAGCCCACCTCCCTGGAGTCGGACGGCGGCGCGGACCTGTCCCTCTGGGAGACCATGGCCCCCGCCATCGGCGACACCCTCGTGGGCGTCAACCAGCTCGTCAGCGCCATCCACCAGCAGTTCCCCCCGCCCGCGCGCGCCGCGAGCACCGGGGACACCGGCTGGGCCCCTCCCCCCGCCAGCTCCGATGAGCGGCTGGCGCAGGAGGTGGAGGCGGTGCTCCACGCCACCGCGGAGCGGCTGTCCAAGCGGGTGTCGGAGCTGGGCCAGCAGATGCGAAAGCCGGAGGTCGTCAGCGACCGCTGGACGCTGATGGCCAAGCTCCAGGCGTTCCGCGCCGACTTCCGCGTGCGCATCGGCGACCTCGTCTATCTGACGGCGGCGGCCTTCGAGGACGTGCGCCGCGAGGACGTGGTGCCCGGCTACGTGCACCAGGTGGGCGCGCGCTCGGCGCTGCGCGGGGCGGCGGCGGACCTGCGCCGCTCGCTGCAAGGACGGTTGGAGCGCGCGACGAAGGCGGAGGCCCCGTCACGACCCCCGCTGGCCCGACAGATGGCGGAGAGCGTGTCGGCCTTCATCACCCTGTCCGCCTCGGTGGCGCTGCGCACACCGCAGAAGCACCACGTGCTCACCTTCCGCGCGCGCCTCCAGGACGCGGGAGGACAGCCCGAGCTGGCGGCGGACGTGCTGCCCTCGCTCGTCGAGCCCTTCCTCGCCTTCCTGGAGGAGGCCATGGACGAGGTGACGCGCACGTGGCTCGTCGTGCATGACCGCGAGCTGTGGGCGGCGTGTGGCGCGAAGCTGGAGCAGGCGGAGATGCACCTGACGCTCGGCTCGCCAGGCGCGGCGCGCGTGCTGGCGGACGCGGTGGACACGGCGGCGGCGCTGTACGGCCGCTCGGCGCCGTTCGACGGCTTCCTGCGCAAGGCGCGACAGGAGGCCGCCGAGGGACTGGCCGAGACGGGCTCATACGGCCTGCTCGAGCGCTTCCGGGAGCGCCTCGCGGCCCTGCCCTTCAGCTAGGTGGCCGCGACTACTTCTTCGTGTCGGCGGGCAGCGCGGGAGCCTCCGCCTTCGACGGCAGCACGCGCAGCTCGTTGAAGCGCTCGGCCAGCGTGCCCGGCGTCATCTCTTCCTGCCACTGCTTGGGGTTGGTGTTCCAGCCGAAGTCCGCCGGCACCTTGCCGCCACCCTGGTTCTTGTAGCCAATCATGTCCGGGAACAGCGTGGACCAGCGGCCCGCGGGGTCCGGCTCCTTGGTGATGTACTGCCGGTTGGCGGGGATGAGGAAGGGCTTGCTCGCGTCGCTCATGACGCAAAGCCTCCCCGAAACCCGCCCGCAAGGGTAGTGGGAAGCCACGGTGACGGCGCCTGGAGGCCTGGTCCCCGGACATCCCCCCGGAATGAGGCCCTCAAGCGGCCTTCCGGGCCTTCCCCCGGCGCACGGGGGGCAGCACCCGGGGCCCCAGCGCGAAGACGGCCGCGAAGTAGCGCGCCTGGGCCTCGCTCCGGTACCGGTAGCGCCGCACCTCGCCCTCCGACGTGACGACCTCCACTCCCCAGCCCTTCCTGTCCTCGCTCACGTCCACGCGCTCCACGCCACCCATGCCGTCCCCCTCTCCCGTTTCCTGGCGTCTTGGAGATCAATCACCGTGCCAGTCAGTCCACGCGGATGCCCGGGGTTGCGGTGTCCACGGGACGTCAGTCGGCCGCGAGGCGGTAAGGAATGCAGCCATGCCCGCCTGCCTGCCTGCTTGTGGGGTGGAAGGGTGCGATGCCCTCCAGGGCGCGTACCCAGGGCCTGGAGCGGTCTGCTTGTGCCGCGCGATTCCTGCGTTAACTCAGAGGCATGACTGAATTCGAGAGCAACATCGGCGAGCGGTTCGCCGAATTCGTCCTTCCCGACGGCTGCGTGCTCTGCGGTGGGGCGGTGAACGTGCGCGCCAGCCCCTCCGGGGCGCACAGCTACTGCGCCCACTGCCACTGGCTGTCCAAACCTCGCATGCGCGTGAAGGACAACGGCGTGGAGCTGTCCTTCGGCGCGGCGGCCACGGCTTGATGTCCCGCGCGTCGAGCATCCACGAGGCTCGACGCGCTCACCCCACGGGCAGGCTCAATTCGCGGAGCAGGCCCAGACCCCCTGGATGGTGCAGAAGCAGTTTCCGACGCGCCGGTTGATGCAGCACGAGCGCGTGCCGCTGCCCGCCGGTGAGCACGCCTTGCCCGCGAGGCTCAAGCAGGAGCTGTTGGGCTGCAGGCAGATGGAGGGCAGCGAAATGGGGCAGATTTTGTGCAGCCCATCGCACTCGACGGACTCGCCCGGGTAGGTGTTGCACGTGGTGCCCGTGCAGGACACCGTCGACCCATTCGAACAGGTCGTCGTACATGTTTCGAGCGCGCTCTCCTCCTGGGCGAGAGGCTCCAGCGCCTCGACGGCCTCGGTTCCACCACAGGCCAGCAGACCGGACACGACCAGCGCCGACAGCACCGTCAGGGACAGCTTCATGGGTGGGCTCTCTTTCAGCGAAGGATGGGCGATGGCCCATCACGCACGCGCGTGCGCGCTGGAGAGGGATTGAAGCATGACCCGTGGGTGCCCCGTCAGGCACGGGCCCATGATTCACCGTGGCATCTGCACTTCGATTTCACTATTTCGAGCAGAGCGGACACGGTGGGGTGCAGGGGCCTCACCTGCGCGGGCCTTCGTCGAGGCCGGGGCCTTCCAGGGTGCGCCCGGAGTCGGAGGCCTCACGAGGCGGTGCGGGCGGCAGGCCCTGCGCGGAGAGCAAGAGCGACAGCAGCGCGGCCTGCTCCTTCTCCCCGAGGACCTCCATCGTCTTCGGCAGGCTGAGGGAGACGGAGGTCGGCTCGCCGTCCACGTCGGGCTGACAGGTGCGCCAGCCGGTGTAGTGGCCCCCCGCCACCGTCAGGGTGTAGCTGCAGCCGCCCACGTCGCCGGAGATGCCCACGGGGGAGATGACGAGCGAGGTGGGCCAGTGGGCGAGTTCGCCATCCACGCGCAGGCCCTGCTCGGAGGCCATGCGGGACAGTTCGAGCCGGCTGTCCTCCACGCCCACGCGTCCGACGATGGGCCCCTGGGGCCAGCGCAGGTCGACGTCACCGCCGCGCAGGCGGCCCTTGAGCGAGGAGCCGGTGCGGCGCAGGTCGAAGCCTCCGCCGCGCACGACGTCGCGACTCAGGGACACCGTGAGGGACTCTTCGCCCACCTGGAAGCGGATGGGACCGCCTCGTTCGGAGACGGCGAGCTGCGCGCTCGCGGGCGCGGCGAGTCCGAGCGACAGCAGCACCGCGCTCAGCCTGCCGAGCGCTCCTCGGGGTCCGGATTCGGGGCGTGACACGGGGCACCTGCCTTTCCTCTGGGCACTGGAGGGAAGGTAGGGTCGCGAGCCCGGGGCGGGCATGGCCGTGCACCCCGTGGGCTCGCATGGAGGGACGGGCTCAGTGGGGCCCGTGAGCGCCTGGAGCGCCGCCTGCCGCGAGGGACGGGTCATCGCGCTTGCGCTCGCGTTTGTCCCAGGAGTCGCCGTCCTCGTAGCCCCACTCGTCGACGTCGACGCGGTAGCTGGTGGGTGAGAGCAGTCGTCCCCGGCAGATGCGCTCCTGCCAGTTCCCGTGGTCCACGGAGCTGTCCGCGCGGGAGAGCAATTCGCGCATCAGCCAGTCGGGGACAATGGCGCGGTCGGATGGATAGGCGAAGCGGAAGAAGAGCAGATGGGAGAGGAGGACTTCCCAGTAGCGGTCGAAGCGGCGCAGCAGGCGTTCCCAGTCGAACGTCGCGCCGGTCTTCAGGAGCAGATGGGTGAGTTCGTGGCCATCGAAGCGCTCTCGCTCGAGGACGAACGCCTTGCTCCAGAAGATTTCCTCGGCGGGAGGGACGCGGCACGGGCAGCCCAGTACCTGCGCGGGGACGGCGTGCTCGAACCAGGCTTCGTCGATGGCGGTGATGCCGTTGCCGGAGCCGTAGATGAGGTCGACGAGGAAGTCCGCCCAGAAGGCCTTGTGGAGCCAGCCGTGGACCTCGCTCTCGGTGCGCCATTCGTTGCGCGCGAGGAGTTCGAGGGCGCGGTCTCCATCCTTGCGGTGGAGGAAGAGGTCCAGGTCCTTGGTATCGCGATAGATGCCCGTGTAGTGAGCGAAGGCGTAGGCGCCGCCCACGAGGAAGGGGATGCCAGCGTCGGAAAGCAGTTGGATGGCGTAGGTGCGCGCGCCCAGCTCCGCCACGGAGCGCCGCACTTCCATCCGCCTCGGGTCTCCTCCGGGTGCCCCGGAGGCCTTCGGTGGTTGCTCGGCCATGAGGGAAGATAGGGGAGCAGGGCCGGCACGTCAGCGAGTCGTCCGCGCACCCGCCCGAAGGGCAGGCGAGCGGGCGACGGCCCACTTGGTTCACCGCACCAGCCACAACATCAGGGGCGCGGTGACGAAGGACAGCGGAATCCCCACGCCCACCATCAGCACAGCCAGCTCCGGGTCCAACCGATGCTCGGCCGCGAGAATCGCCGCGCTCACCATGGGCGCCATCGCCGCCTGGAGCACCGTCGCCTGCACCACCACCGGCGACAACCCCGGCAACGCCAACAACCCCAGCGTCACCACCCCCGGCACCAGCACCAGCTTGTAGAAGAGCCCCAGCGACAGCGCCGGCAATCGCGCCTTCACGCCCGACAGCCGCAACTGCAACCCCACCGAGAACAACGCCAGCGGCGTCAACAACGCCCCCAGCCGCTCCAGCACCGACTCCACCCAGACCGGATACCCCACCGGCCGCAACAGCAGCGACACCACCAACGCCACGAACGGCGGAAACGTCGCCACCTTCCTCGCCAGCGCGCTCAGCGGCAGCTCCACCTCCGCGCTCGCTCGCGCCGCCGCCAGCGTCGCCAACGTGGACAGCACCAGGAACGAGCCGAGCTGGTCCGCCACCACCGCCACCGCCAGCCCCTCCGAGCCCAGCAGCGCCTCCGCCATCGGCAAGCCGACGAACGCCGTGTTGCCCAACCCTCCCGTCAACACCAGCGCCGCCACCGACTCCTTCGACAACCCCAGCCGAGGCCCCAGCCACCGGAAGAACGGCCCCGCCGCCAGGTAGTACAGCCACGGCACCACCGCGGCCACCAGCAGCGACGGCACGAACTCCAGCCGATGCATCACCCGCAACACCAACGCCGGCAGCGCCACGTACAGCACGAACGTGTTGAACGGCCCCGCCGAGCCCTCGGGGAACTTTCCACTGCGCCGGGCCAGCACCCCCAGCACCAGACACGTCCCCAACAACCCGATGACCTGACTCATGACGCCCGCGCCTTCCCGCGTCGACGCTGTCCCGCGCGCGGCGACCGTGACTCCTGTTTCCCAACGCCCACCACCCCGCCTCCCGACAACAACGCGCGCTCGCGCTGGATGAGCTCCGCCAGGAAGTCCATCACCGCCCGCACCCTCGCGTTCTGCTGCAGGTCCGCGTGAACCACCAGCCAGATGTCTCGCCGCAACGCCACCACCGGAGGCAACAACCGCCGCAAACCCGGCGTGAGGTCTCCCTGGAGACACGGCATCAACCCCAACCCCAATCCCCCACCCGTCGCCGCCATCACCGACAGCAACGAGTTGCACCGCACCCCTACCCTCGCGGACGACCCCACCGACTCCAACCACCGCGCCTCCGGCCACTTCGCCGCCGCCCCCGTGTACCCAATCACGTCATGCCCCGCGAACCCCGTGGCCGGGTCCGCCAACCCCCGGCGCGCGACGTACGCCTCCGACGCATAGAGCGAAATCGCGATGTCCCCCACCTTGCGCGCCACCAGCGATGCCTCGCTCGGCCGCGTCAGCCGCACCGCCACGTCCGCCTCGCGCCGGGTCAAATCCAGTGCGCCGTAGTCCGTGAGAAACCGCACCTCGATGCCCGGATGCCGCTCCCGGAACGGCGCGAAGCGCGGCAACAACGTGTTCACCGCGAACGCCTCCGTCGTCGTCACCCGCACCACGCCCTCCAGCCGCGCGTCCTCCCCTCCCGCTCGACGCTCCACCGCGAGCATCGCCCCCTCCATCTCCTCCGCGGGCCCCTGGATGCCTCGCGCCGCCGCCGTCGGGGCGAGCCGCCCCGGAGTCCGCTCGAACAACCGCGCCCCCAGCGTCTCCTCCAACACAGCGAGCCTGCGCCCCACCGTCGTCGCATCCACCTTCAGCGCCCGCGCCGCGCCCGCGAGCGTCCCCTCTCGCGACACCGCCAGGAAGTACCGCAGGTCGTTCCAGTCCAGCATGGTGCCCTGCAATCTCGCAGCCCCTCCCTGCAACCTCCAGCGTTTCCGCAGGCCGCCTCCTGGCGCATTCATGGCGTCACCGGAAACAGGCCGCGACTCGCGGTCTCCCGAGCCACCCACGGAGTCTCGCCATGCGCATCCTCGCCATTGCCCTCGTCACCCTCTGCGCCGCCGCGTGCGGAGGAGCGAAGTCCCACGTCCGCCCCCAGGACCTCGCCGGCACCTGGGACAGCGCCACATGTGAAGCCGTCCCCAACGGCGACGGTTCGAACAACTACCTCCAGCGCCACTTCCAGCTCACCGAGTCCGCCTGGACGCTCCGCCTGGACTTCTTCCGCGACGCGGGTTGCCAGACGAAGTTGTTCACCGCGCGCGTCGTCGGCCCCTACAGCCTGGGACAGGATTCGGAGAAGGTGTCGGGCGCGACCGAGGGCACCTTCACCTTCGGCGAGCGCTACCTCACCGCGCACCTGCAGCCGCTGGCGGACGTCTTCACCCAGTCGGGCTGCGGCACGGGCGCGTGGACGGTGGGCGTGGAGCAGCCCGTCCCTGGCGCGTGCTTGTCATTCAAGCCGCTGACCGAGTGCGGCGGGGACCACGACGTGGTGAAGGTGGAAGGCACCCAGCTCTTCTTTGGCCAGCGCCCCGCCGACAATGACCTGTGCGCCCCGGAGAAGCGTCCGCAAGCCCTGGCCACCCACCCCGTCGTCAAGCACTGAAGCGCGTCAGCCCTGGCATGGGATGCGCCGTCGCGGCCGTACGGCGATGACGGCGCCCCTGAGGTGACGGTGCGCATGGGTCGCAACCCACGCGGCGTCGGACTCCCCAGGCCCCGGACGCGTTATCAGGCGCGGCCCGGGCTCTTCGTCATTCCCGCGCAAATGCTCGGAACCCAAAGCAAGACATCGACTCTCCGGACTCTGGCGCCCTGTTCAAGGATGGCTTGGAGCGCGAGACACGCTGGCGCATGCTCGCGCGCGGCCATGGCTTCTCGATTCGTCCTCCGGTGCCCCTCGCATCTCCTCGCGGCAACAAAGGGAGGGCGCTCATGACGGGCGCGCTGCGACGGGCGCTGCGCGAGATGGCCGGCGGACTGCCTCGCACGTACTGGGTGCTGTGGGTGGGCACGCTGGTCAACCGGCTGGGCAGCTTCGTCGTCCCCTTCCTCGCGCTGTACCTCACGCGCGAGCGGGGCTTCAGCGTGGAGCGCGCGGGGCTCACCGTGTCGCTCTATGGCGTGGGCGCGGTCATCGCGAGTCCCCTGGGCGGCATGCTCGCGGACCGCGTGGGCCGCCGCATCACCCTGGCTGGCGGACTGTGGCTGGGCTCGGTGGGCATGCTCTTCCTCGGCTTCGCGCGCGAGCCCGCCGCCATCGCCGCGGCGGCCTTCTGCCTGGGCATCTGCGGAGAGGTCTACCGTCCCGCCGTGTCCGCCGCCGTGGCGGACGTCGTCTCCCCCGAGGACCGTCAGCGCGCGTTCGGCCTGCTCTACTGGGTCGTCAACGTGGGCTTCGCCATCGCCCTGCCCATGGCCGGACTGATGGTCCGCTACGGCTACCTGACGCTCTTCATCGTCGACGCCATCACCACCTTCACCTATGGCTGCTGCATCTGGCTGCTCCTGCCGGAGACGCGCCCCGTGAAGCCTCCGGCCACCTCGGACACCCAGGCACCGGGCGCCATGGGCTCCCTGCTGGCCCCCTTCCTGGACCCGAGCTTCGTCGCCTTCGCCGTCCCCTACTTCGGCGTGGCGCTCATCTTCTACCAGAGCCAGGTGTCGCTCCCGATGGACCTGAGCTCGCGCGGGCTGACGGAGGCGCAGTTCGGCGCGGTGCTGTCCGTCAACGGCCTGCTCATCGTCGCGCTCCAGCCCTTCACGAACCCGGTGCTGCGCCGCCTGCGCCGCGCCCAGGCACTGGCCCTGGCCGCGGTCCTCACCGGCATCGGCTTTGGCCTGCACGCGCTGACGGGCAACGTCGCGCTCGCGGCCCTGGCCGTGGCCATCTGGACGCTGGGGGAGATGGCCCAGGCCCCCGTCGCGCCCTCCGTCGTCGCGGACCTGGCCCCGTCCGGACTCCGCGGCAGCTACCAGGGCGCGTACCACATGCTCTGGGGCCTGGCGTCCAGCGCCGCGCCCGCGCTCGGGGGCTGGGTGCTCGGCCGCGCCGGCACGTCCGCGCTGTGGCTCGGCTGTCTCGCGCTGGGGCTCGTCTGCGCTGTCTGGCAGCTGGCCATCGCGGGCCCCCGGCGCCGACGCCTGGACTCGCAGCGCGCGGTGCGCACGGACCTGAGTCCCCTCATCGACTGAAAGCGCCACGCCACGAAAACAACGGGCGGCCTCCCGCGAGGGAGACCGCCCGTGTTCCACACCGGAAGCCGGAAGCGACTACGGCTTGGTGTAGTTGATGGCCAGGTTGTACGTGGCCGCCGTGTAGCCGCGAACCATGACGTACGCCGTCGTCTGACCCGCGGGCACCGTCAGCTCGCACGTCTCCGTGGCGCCCGTCTGGAACGGACGGCAGTTGTACGTGGCGGTGGTGGGCGCCGCGCCAAAGCGGACGTAGAGGTCCGGGTCGCCCGTGCCCGTCATCGCCACGCGGAAGGTGGAGCCGGCCAGCACGCTGTACGCGGGGAAGTTCACGTTGGTGTTCGCCGCGACGCTGCCCGTCTTGCTGTCCGTGGCCGGCGTGCCGCCCGCCGCGGGCTTGGTGTAGTTGATGGTCAGGTTGAACGTGCCCGTCGCATAGCCACGCACCATGATGTACGCCGTCGTCACGCCCGCGGGCACCGTCACGTTGCAGGACTCCGACGCGCCGCTCAGGTAGGGACGGCAGTCATACGTCGTCGTGGTGGGGACCGCGCCAAAGCGCACGTACAGGTCCGGGTCGCCCGTGCCCGTCATCGCCACGCTGAAGCTGGTGCCGGCCACCACGTTGAAGGGGCCGTAGCTGGTGTTGCTGCCCGTCGCCACGGAGCCCGAGCGGGTCTCCGTCGTCGGCGTGCCCGTGCCCGGACCCGGCGGCTCGGGGTCCGTGCCACCCGGCGCGCCGTAGAGCGCCACGGCGCCCTGGATGTCCTTGGCCGTCAGGACCAGGTCACCCGACTGCGAGCCGTTGCACTGGGGATAGTGCATGACGGACGCGGAGTCGTACGTCGTCAGCGCGCGCCAGTTGTTGTCCTCGAAGCACGTGCCCGACTCGGGGCGGGTGTGCTCGTGGCGGAAGCCCAGCGTGTGGCCCAGCTCGTGACGGATGATGCCCGTCAGCGTCCAGGGCGAGGTGTTGCCAAAGCCCGTGTTGTCGATGAGCACGTTGCGGTTGGCGCGGGTGTCGTTCGGGAAGAACGCGCGCGCCAGGTACTGGCCACCCGAGTTCACCGGACGCACGTCGAACACCACGTTCGCGTTGCTCGCGGTGCAGCTGGCGTCCTGCGCGCTGACGTAGACGAAGTCGACGTTGGCCGCCGCTTCCCACGCCGCCGCCGCGTTCGCCATCGCCTGCACGGCCGCGTTGTAGTTGGAGCCGAACGTCGTGCTCACGCAGTAGGTGATGTTCTTCTTCTGCGTCGCGTTCCACGCGGCATCCGCGCCGCCGGCCGTATGGACGATGAGCTGCCCGTTACGAACGTTGTTCTCGTAGAACTCGCGCAGCAGCTTCTCGTTGGCGAACGTCGTGTCGCCATCCGCGATGAAGATGCCGGTGTCCGGCTCCTGGTAGACGACCGAGAGGAACTGCTCCCACGACATCCCCTGGCCAACGGCCTCGGGGGCGGGGGTGGACCCTTCGCCGCCACCACAACCGGCCAGCAGCGCCAGGCCCGCGAGGGCACCGATCAACTTGGACTGGGACATGAACATCCTTCTTGCAGAGGGGGTACTGCCAGAGCTCCCACAGCTCGGGGACCGGCGACGAAGCAGCCGCCATGCCAAGCCCGCAACTAGTGGATTTCCCTCATGCTTTTCACGGAAACGCTGGAGATACCCGGAGCACGCTGACTCCACGTTTCACGCCCCGGCTGTAAAACCCCGTAACATTCCGAAACAAAACTCCTTTGATTTCAAATGTTTGGAACGCCGCGGCGGAGGTGTCCAGGAAGAGGACACCCCCGTTGTAAAGTGTCGCGGGTCAGGCCGGACTACAGGCCCAGGAGCGTCTCGGGGCGGTTGAGGCCGCGGGCGCGGGCCAGGGGCTGGAGGACATCCGGCGGGGGCGCGTCCGCGGTGAGCAGCAGGGCTCGCACGGCGGTCTCCACCACGTCCTCGGCGCCGGGGCGCACCATGCCGCGGCGGGCATCTTCCACGCGCTTGCCACGGTACGCGTCGAAGCGCTCTTTCACGCGGCGAGCCAGGTCGGAGACGGCCTTGTCCCCCACCTCCACGCGCAGCTCCAGCTCGTTGCGCAGTTGCACCGGGTCCGCCAGCACGCCGTACCTGTCGTAGCCCTTGTGCGCCATATCCTCGTGCGTCACCGCGAAGTCGTCGGTGTGGGGCGCGGGGACCTGGGCCTTGAGCAAATCGCGCATCACCGCGGTGACGGAGGCCGTCACGGTGAGGCGGTGCAGCTGCACGTCGTAGACGAAGTCGGAGAACATGGGCTCCTCCACGGTGACGGGCTCGCGGAACGTCGTATCGCGGTGGCGCTGCACCTCGATGCGCTGCGACTCCGACTTGTCCAGGGCGGCCTCCAGCTTCGTCTCCTTGTCCTTCACCGCCACCACCATCAGCGTCAGCAGCTGCTCCTCCTTCGCGCACAGACCGCTGGCGCAGCGCGCGGGGCTGCACTCGCCGGGCAGCGTGCCGGGCTTCTCCGCCTCGCGCGCGGCCTCGCCACACTCCTGCAGCGCCTCCAGGCACTCGCGGCGCTCGCGCTCACGGCAGCGCTCGGCGCCCGCGCGCAGCAGGTTCATCTCCGTCTGCATGCGCAGGTACTCGCGCAGGGCGGCGGCCTGCTTGCGGTCCACCTCCTCCTGGGCGCGCTCGGACTGGAGCAGCTTCGTCTCGAAGCCGGCGCGGCGGGGGTTGGGCACGGACGTCTTGCCGGCGAGGTAGCGGTGCGAGCGCTGCGAGTCCTCCACCGCCTTGAGGGGCAGCACCCGCTCCAGGGACAGGTCCAGCTTCACGCCCTCGCGGCCCTCGGGGGCCTCCGTCACCACGCGCAGGGGGAGCTGGGTGGGGAGCATGGCCGCGAGCCTGCCGGCCGCCAGCCGCTGCGCCACGTCCGGCGCTCCGGCGTTGTCCTCCACCGGCGTCGCGACGACGAGGAAGGCGACCTCGTCGCGCAGCTTCTGCCGCACCGCCTCCGCCCGCTCCCGCGCGGCCGTCGCGCCCACGCGCTCCTGGTCCGCGCGCACGTAGGCCACCAGCGCGTTGCCCAGCTTGCCGGCCTTCTCCAGGCCGTCTCCGGTGTTGAACCAGCGCTTCGCCCACGCCACCTGCACCAGGTCCACGCCCTTCTTCGCGCCCGCGTGGTCCGGCGCCACCAACAGCACCGCGTCCAGCTCCGCGCGCGCCTCCTGGAGCTTGTCCGCCTTCAGCGCCTCCAGGCCCGCCGCGACGCGCTCATCCAGCGTCACCCCCAGAAGCTCTCGCGCGGCCGTGTTCTCCGCGTCCAATTCCAGCGCGCGCACCAGCCGCTTCATGGCGCCATCCAGGTCCCCGGCGTCGTGTACGCCCCGGGCCTCCTCCAGCACCACCTGGCTCCACGCGCGGCGCACCTCGCGCAGCTTCACCGTGATTTCGGAGGCCTCCGGGTCCGCGGCGAGCGCGCGCAGGTAGGCCGCCTCCGCCTCCGCCCACTTCTGCTGCTGGCTGGCCGAGTCGCCCTCCTTCACGGCGCGGGAGAAGGCCGAACAGGCCGTCAGGACGAGCAGCGAGGCCAGGGCCAGGGCGCCGAGCACGCCACGAGATGCGCCAGGAGCCGAACGAAGGGGACGAAGGGGGGCGGACACGCCTCGCATCTTCCGGGAAAGCCGGCACCGGGTGAAGTGTTCGCATGTCGACGCCCCTTGCCTGGCCCCCTCGGCGGGCCTGACGGGTGTGCTCCACCACCCGTCGCGCCTCGGAGGCGCCCCGAGCCCGGTCCCCCGCCCCACGGCCGGACGGCCGGCGTGGATGGCAACCCCTGCTGCTGGCCTTTATGAGGTTCGCCGTGAATCGCGCGGGCCTGGGGGTCCGCCCCGGGAATGACGCGTCGCAACAGCCGGTAGACGATTCAACGCACCCACGAGGGGGGCAAGAGAGACAACATGTCCTGTCCACAACCGCGTCCCACAGAGTTCCGCCTGCCCATGCGCGCGGAGTCCTTTTCCGTCGAGGACCACCGCAACGTGCACTGCCGCTTCTACGGCGGCTGCATCGACATGGCGGTGCGTGAGGACTGGGACAGCTTCACCTGCGCCAAGTGCCCCATGTTCCAGCAGGACGCCGCGCCAGGCGCGGACCAGTACGCCTTCAACCAGCCAGCGGACACGGGCAGGCCCTAGCCCGGTTCGAAGAGCAGCCGACGTGCCGGCCCTCCACCTTCGCGTGGAGGCCGGGACGAGGCGCACCGCCTCCGGGGTTCTTGCCCAACGGTGGCGGTGGGAGTCCGGACCCGCGCGCCGCTTGAGCCCTTCTCCTCCGGTCTTCGCGAGCCTTGCGCATGCCTTATCGCCCCGTGGTCGTCCTGGCCGAGGATGATGGCCTCCTCAGAGACGCAATGGCCGAGACCATGGAGCTGGAAGGCTACCGGGTCCTCGCTTGCGAGAACGGCTTCACCGCGTTGAAGGCCTTCTTCTCCGAGCCTCGCGTGGACGTGCTGGTGCTGGACTGGCTGCTGCCCGACATCGAGGGCCAGGACCTCATCCGGATGCTGCACGCGCAGCGCTCGCTGGTGGAGCTGCCCATCGTGCTGACGACGGGGCTCGACCTGGAGCTGCCCAGCTTCGAGGGAGCGGTGTGCCTGCTGCGCAAGCCCTTCGCCCCGGGTGAGCTGTCGCGAATCCTGCACCGCCTCACCCAGCCGGGCCCGCCTCCGGCCGCCGTGGCGCCCCGCGACCAACGCGTGGCCTGACGCCCGCTTCCGTCCCCGCCCGGCACGCCGCATCTTCGGGGACAGCGGGCCCGAGGGCACTGCCCGCCCTCGTCATGAAAGAGCATCGCGTCACCACGTGGCTGGAGCTCCAGGACTCGCTGTTCTCCGACTCCTGGAACGAGGCGCTCGGCCGACACCGCTCCAACTTCGTCTTCCGAGGCATGCCCCATGTCGAGCACGACCTGTCCACCGCGCTCAACCGCCAGGGCATGTTCATCCGCCAGGAGCGCGACCTCCTGCGCGCCTTTCGCAAGTACGCGCGGGGCACGCCTCGCGAGCCCCTGGACTCCGTCTGGGACTGGCTGGCCCTGGCCCAGCACCACGGCCTGCCCACGCGGATGCTCGACTGGACGTTCAGCCCCTACGTCGCGCTGCACTTCCTCACCGAGGACAGCGAATTGGCCGGCGCGGACGGCGTGGTGTGGTGCGTGGACTACCGGGAGACGAACCGCCTGCTCCCCCGCCCCCTCAAGGCGCAGCTGCGCAAGGAGGGAGCGGACGTGTTCACCGGGGACATGCTGGCGGCGGCGGCCGGCTCCATGGCGGAGCTGGACCGGCTGACCCAGCACCCCTTCGTGCTCTTCTTCGAGCCGCCGTCGCTGGACGCGCGCATCGTCAACCAGTTCGCCCTCTTCTCGGTGATGAACGGGCCGGACCTGCGCCTGGACACCTTCCTGGAGAAGCAGAAGCAGGGCGTGCGCAAGCTCATCATCCCCGCGGCCCTGAAGTGGGAGGTGCGGGACAAGCTGGACCAGGCCAACGTCACCGAGCGCGTGCTCTTCCCCGGCCTGGACGGGCTGAGCCGCTGGCTGCGTCGCTACTACAGCCCGCGGCCCCGCTGAAGCCCGCGTGGCTCAGGCGTGCGCGTGGATGTGGGGCCCCCGCGCGATGTCGGGGTCCTTCAAGGTGACGTCGCCGAGCAGGCCGTTGGCGCGCTCACGCTCCGTCACCGCGCGAATGTCCTTCTCCCACTTGTTGCCCGCGGCGCCGAGCAGGATGACGGCGAAGAGGGCCACGAGGAAGAAGAGGGTACCAAAGAGGGCTGCACCGAGCATCACCATCGCCGGACCTCCAGGAGTGGGGCCGCCTGGAGACGACGGCCGGGTTGAATGCACCCGCCAAAGGTGGGTCCTCCCTCCGCGCGCCGCGACACGCGCTCGCTTCCTCCCTCGCGGCTCGCCTGCTTTCACCACGGGCAGGCAGGCGCCGTGCGTCGTCGCTCAACCGCCCAGACCCGAGGCGACGTACTGGCGCGGCAGGCTGAGCCAGAAACACGTGCCCTCCTCGGAGGAGGAGGAGACGCCCAGCAGGCCTCCGTGGGCGCGCACGATTTCGTGGGTGATGTAGAGCCCCAGGCCCAGGCCGTTGCGCTGGGCGCTGCGCATGTCCTGGGCGCGCACGAAGGGGTCGAAGATGGAGGACAGCCGCTCGGTGGGAATGGGCAGGCCCCAGTTGTGGACCTCCACCCTCACGCCGCTCTCCGCGTCGGCCACCATCACCCGCACGGAGGTGTCCTCGGGCGAGTACTGCACGGCGTTGCCCACCAGGTTCGACGCCGCCTGGGCGATGCGGTCCGCGTCCCAGTCCCCCCAGCCGTTGCCCGTCAGGCTCAACTCGAACTGACGCCGGGGGTGCGCCACCTCCAGCTCCTCCACCACCTGGCGCAGCACCTCGTGCAGGTTCATCCGCGCGCGCTCGAGCACATAGCCCGAGCCCAGCCGCGTGCGGGTGAAGTCCAGCAGGTCGTTGATCATCCGCGCCATGCGGTCCGCGGAGATGGAGATGCGGTTGATGGCCTTGCGCTGGGGCTCGCTCAGGCCGCCGTGGCGCAAGAGCAACGACGCGTTGCCGGAGATGGCCTGGAGCGGGTTTCGCAGGTCATGGCCGAGGATGCCGAGGAACTGCTCGCGGAACACCGCCGTGCGCCGCGCGGCCTCCTCGCGCTTGAGGCCCTCCTCCACCCGCTTGCGCTCAATCGCATACCGCAGCGCGCGCACCAGCAGCGGGCCCGACACCTGGCCCTTCACCAGATAGTCCTGCGCGCCCTCGTGGACCGCGCGCACCGCCAGTCGCTCGTCGTCGGTGCCGGTGAGCACGACGAGGGGGATGGACGGCGCGGCCTGGAGCAGGGGCGGGATGTTGCCCAGCCCGTGTCCGTCCGGCAGCGACAGGTCCAACAGCACCGCGTCCACCTGGGGGTCGGTGCTCACCACGCGCACCGCGTCCGCCAGTCGCTCGACGTGGAGCACCTCGAACCGCGTGGTGCCCACCTCGCGCAGCTCCTCCTGGAGCAGCCGCGCGTCACCCGGGTTGTCCTCCACCAGCAAGAGGCGCAGGGGACGCTCGTTCGAGCCAATCTCACTCATGACGACGCCTCGGACACCGTGGCTCCGGCCGCCGGCCAGGGCAGGGTGAACCAGAACGTGCTCCCCTCCCCCGGCCGCGACTCGACGCCGATGCGTCCGCCCAGCCGCTCGACGATTTTCTTGCAGATGGCCAGCCCGATGCCCGTCCCCGCGAAGGCCTCCTTGCCGTGCAGGCGCTGGAAGATGACGAAGATGCGCTCGAAGTCCTGCGCGTCGATGCCAATTCCCCAATCCCGCACGGAGAAGCGGACCTCCGCGCCTCGCGCCTCCGCCGTCACCTCCACGCGCGGGGGCGCATCGCCATGGAACTTGAGCGCGTTGCCGATGAGGTTCTGGAACAGCTGCGCCAGCTGCGTCTCGTCCGCGAGCACCGTGGGCAGCGGCCCCGCGCGGAAGTCCGCGCCGGACTCCTGCAGGGCCACCCGGAGGTTGGCCTTCGCGCGGGCCAGGGCCTGGTTCGCGTCCACGGGCCTGGGCTCCCGCCCCTGCGTCCCCACCCGTGAGTAGGCCAGCAGGTCCTGGATGAGCTGCTGCATGCGGGTGACGCCGTCCACCGCGTAGTGGATGAAGGTGTCCGCGTCCGCGTCCAGCTTGCCCTGGTAGCGACGGGCGAGCAGCTGCGTGTAGCTGGCCACCATGCGCAAGGGCTCCTGCAGGTCATGCGAGGCCACGTAGGCGAACTGCTGGAGTTCCTCGTTGGAGTGGGCCAGCTCCCGCGCGCGCAGCTGGAGCGCCTCCTCCGCCCTGCGGCGCTCCAGGCCCTGGGCGAGCGCGTCCGCCACCGTGGCCAGCGCCGCCATCGCGTCCTCGCCCAGCACGTCGCGACTGTAGAGGCCCATGACACCCACCAGTTGACCGCGCACCAGCAAGGGAATGCCGGCGAACGAGCGCACGCCCTGCTCCCGCACCCAGGCCCGGTCCAGGACGCGGGCATCCAGCTCCATCTGGTCCACCCAGACCTGCTCCCGCTTGCGGGCCACCTCCGCCACCAGGCTCGGGCCATGCAGGGACACGCGGGCCCAGCGGTCCGGAGGCGGGGCGGACGGCCCCGCGTTGCCCACCAGCTCCAGCATCGCCGCGTCCCGCGAGTACATCCACAGCCGCGCCACCTGCGCGCCCAGGTGACGGGCCAGCGCCTCCGCGCAGCTCTGGAGGATTTCGCCGACGGTGCCCTCGCGCGAAAGCGCGCCGCTGACCTCCGCGCGCAGGGCCTCCAGCCGTCGCGCCCCCTGCTCGCGGTCCAACCGGCGCAGCCCCTCCTCGACGCGGCGCTGGGCCGTCATGTCCGTGTTGGTGCCCACCCACTCGCGCACCGTGCCGCTGACGTTGAGCACGGGCACGGCGCGGGCCAGCGTGGGCGAGTACGAGCCGTCCGGACGGCACAGGCGGTACTCCACCTCGTAGGGGCGCACGTCCGTCACCGCCGCCTGCCACGCGCGGGCGGCCGGCTCGCGGTCCTCCGGGTGGATGGCGTCCAGCCACCCCTGTCCCCGCCACTGCTCATAGGTCTGCCCGGTGTAGGCCCGCCAGGAGGGGCTGTCCTCCTCGATGAGGCCATCCGGGCGCGTCACCCACACCGCCTGGGCGGTGGCGGTGACGAGCGAGCGGAAGCGCTCCTCGGCCCGTCGCGCGTCACGAAACAGGCGCGCGTTGTCCAGGGCCACCGCGGCCTGCGAGGCCACGCCCTCCACCAGCCGCGCGTGCTCCTCCCGGAAGCGCCCGGGCTCCTCGTGTCCGAAGAACAGGCCGCCGAGCACCTCGCCGGAGCGGCCCTTCACGGGCACCGCGAGGTAGCTGCGCACCGGCAGGTGGCCGGGGGGCATCCCGTGGAAGGGCGCGCTCTTGCCGTAGTCGGGCTGGAGCGTCACGTCGTCGTAGAGGCGCGTCCCCTCGCCCCGGAACGTCGGGCCGAAGATGGCGGTGTTGCGCGGCATGGGCATGTGGGCGAAGGCCTGCCTGGGCGCGCCGGACAGCGTGTAGAGCAGGTATGATTCACCGCGCTCGTCCACCCGGTTCTCGAAGAAGGCGCCGAAGCCCGCACCGGTGAGGGCCACCGTCTCGTCGGTGATGCGCTGGACGAGCACCGCCGCGTCCAGCTCCGAGGACAGCGAGACGCCGATGCGCAGCAGCGTCTCCGCGGTGCGGCGCTCCTCCTGACTGCGGCGCAGCGACTCCTGCGTCTCGCGATGCAGGCGCGCGGTGTCCACGGACAGCGCGGCGCGCGACGCGAGCTGCTCGCCCAGCGTCAGGTCCTGCGGGCCCAGGCGCCGGCCGGACTCCGCCGTCACCAGCGTGAGCGCGCCGAGGATGCGTCCGCGCGCCTTCAGCGGGACAATCACCGCCGAGCGCAGCCCGAGCTGCCGCAGGAAGTCCAGGTGCTCGGCGCTCCGGGAGCCGGAGACCAGCGTCTCTTCGGAGATGACCTCCTGCAACACGGGCGCGCCGGTGCGGATGACGGCCAGCACGCCGTGGGGGTCATCCGGGCGCGGCGGGTAGCGCTCTCGGACCTGCTCGGCCAGCCGCACCCGGCTGGGGTCCACGTGGGCCACCGCCACCTGGCGTGAGCGGCCGTCCTCCTCCACCAACTCCACGGCGCACCAGTCCGCAAGCCTCGGGACGACGAGCCGCGCCAGTGACGACAGCGTGCCCTCCAAATCCAACGCGGAGGAGGACAAGAGCGCGCCGGCCTCGGCGAGGAAGCGCATGGACTCCGAGGCCCGCTTCGGCTCCTCGATGTCCGTCGTGGTTCCGAACCACTGGAGGATGTGGCCTTCGGCGTCCCGCAGGGGATTGGCGCGACCGAGCATCCACCGCCACGTCCCGTCATGGCGCCGGCAGCGGAACTCCACCTCGTAGGGCTCGCCGGTGCGCAGGGAGTGTGCCCAGCGCCTGTCCGCCTCCGCCATGTCGTCCGGATGGAAGATGCGCCGCCAGCCATCGCCGAGCGACTGCTCGGGGGACAGGCCGGTGAACTCGTACCAGCGCCGGTTGAAATAGACGTGCTGCCCGTCCGGCCGCGTCATCCAGACAAGCTGGGGAAGACTCTCCAGGACCTGCCAGGACAACGCTCCCTGGGACAGCTCCGACGACACGGCGAGCTCCTCGGCCACCTTCTCCGGGCGGGGATGGGACGGAAACATGGAACGCACCTCACCTTAACAGCCCGCACCCGCGCCACCCTTTCGGGCCCCGCGCGCTTTCCTCCACCCGACAATCGGTCCCCAGGGACCCGGTGCCTCCGGTGTCTCCGGTGCCTCCGGTGTCTCGCCGGACCGGGGATGCCCCGCACACCCACCAGGAAACCCTGACGTCATAGCCACGGTGTTGCAAAAGCCACGAACTGGCGGGTTTCCAGAATCCTTGCGACTTCAAATGGAGCCACACGTTTCCTTCGTAGCGCGTTCTTCCATAGAGTCTGGGTTCAGCGGGTGGGGTGGGCCGGGGGTGCAGTGAAGTCGTGCCCGAGGAGGGCCATGCGCTCGATAGACAGACCTGGAGTCGCCTCCGGACAGTCCGGACAAGCCGCCGTCGAGACGGCCCTCATCGCGCCCATGATGGTGTTCATGGTGCTGGGCATCATCCAGCTCGGCATGGTGCACAACGCCAGACTGATGACTGAGTACGGCGCCTACCGCGCGGTGCGGGCTGGCATCGTCAACCACGGCGACTGCAAGCTGATGGAGAAGGCGGCGCTCGCGTCGCTGTTGCCCACGCTGCCGCCGCTCGATGGCAAGGAAGGCCGCGTCGACACGGTGAAGTACGCGGTGGGTGTCCACAAAGCCTACTCACGGAAGCTGCTCGCGACGAGCGTGATGAAGATGTTCTACACGGACGTGGGGTTGCCCCTGTTCCGCGTCGACGTCGTCAACCCGAAGAAGGGGGAGCTGGACGAACTCTTCGGTACCTACGGCTCGCACCTGGATGCGCGAGAAATCGACTACGACGACGTCCGGGATGACCGCGTCATCGAGGCGAACCTCCTCTCGGTGCGGCTCACCTACTTCTACGAACTGCGCATCCCCTTCGCCAACTGGCAGCTCCACAGCTTCTATCTGGGGCGCGACTATCTGGATCAGCTCAAGGGCTTCCAGTTCGAAAGCCAGCGCGTCGGTGGCAGGAACGCGACCCAGTACCTCCAGGACCGAGGCCGCAACCTGAGCCCGGACCACGGGAAGATCGTGTCGCTGGCACGGCTGGGCGGCAACAAGAGCAAGTACGTGATGCCGCTGGTCGCCACCTGGTCCATGCGCATGCAGTCCAACTATCTCAACAATGACCAGCACGGACCTGGTCGGTGCGCCGTCGACGGCTGACCCGTCACCGCTCCCGGGGGATGACCATGTTCTCGCTACTTCGAAGGCTGCGCAGGGACGAACGGGGTCAGGCCCTGGTCATCGGCACCGTCGCCATGCTCGTGCTCGCCGTCACCGTCATGGCCTCCGTCAGCATTGGCCACGGTGTCTATGAAAAGATAAAGCTCCAGGACGCCGCCGACGCGCAGGCGTACTCCCTCGCGGTGAAGGAAGCCCGGGCCTACAACTTCCTGGCCTACACCAACCGCGCGATGATTGTTCATTACTCGGCCATGCTCACCTTCATGTCGTACGTGAGCCATGCCCTGTACCTGGACATGACCATCGGGAAGATCGCCAAGTACGCCAAGTACATCCCGGTCGTCAGCGCCATCTTCACCGCCGTCGAGCAGGTCATCAAAGCCTGGAAGAAAGCCGTGGAGTGGGTCGCCAGACTCCTCATCCCCATCCTATCGGCGCTCAACGTGGGCCTATGGCTCGCCCAGGAAGCCATGATGCTGGGGACCATGAAGGACCTGCTGCTCAACTCGAGCGAGGGCGTCATCCGAGGCACGGACCCCAAGGCCAGGCCAGGCTCGGTCATGTCCGCCGGCCCGGGGCTCGGGGCCATCATGGGCAAGTACAACGTCAACTTCTCCAACCTGAAGAACTTCCTGCACGTCATCGACGACGGCCCCGCGAGCAAGGACAAGACGTTCGACCTCACCGACCCCACGGGCCTGGGCAAGCGCTCCAAGCTCCTGAGCAAGGACGACAACAAGCTGTCCAAGCCCGACATGGCCAAGTACCGGCTGCTGATGGGCAACCTCGTCAATGGCGCACGGCGAGAATGGACGGCCGTGGGCAAGGAGATTCCTCTCATTGGCCGCAAGTGGTCCTTGAACCTCTGCGTCCTGCTCGTGGAGCTTCGCGTCGCCAAGGTCGCGGACAGCCAGGTCAAGAGCTTCGACGAGGGGTTCGAGGACAACCGCAGGGACCAGCTCTTCGCCTCCGACGACATCAAGATTCAGTGGAGAAGCCCCTGCCCCTATCTCTTCGGCGGCAGGGAGGATGGCTGGAACAACATCCTGTCCATCAACTTCCGGGTCGCCGCGGACAACCAGGGCGGCTTCCACCAGACCTACGGTCGACGCAAGACGGATGACCATCACAACTGGTGGGGCCTCACGCCCTTCCTCACGTCGGACACCAGCTTCGTCGACCCGTGGCACAACCACTTCAGCTATCCGTGCAACCTCACCATCCTGTCCAAGAACATGATTCCCACGAGCGCGGGGGATGAGGTCCAACCCTTCCACCTCGAGGGCATGCGCCAGAAGGGCTTCATGGCGGGCTCCAGCTCCGGGAAGCACGACGACAAGAAAGAGAAGGTCACCGGAGGCTTTCTCGACATCACCTGGAGGCTCGCGGGCGGGGTCCAGGACAAGAAGGCCCAGAAGTTCCGCGAGGAGACGGGGGGAATGATGGCCATGGCCGTGGGCCGCGCCATCTACCACCGCCCGGGTGACTGGAAGGAGGAGCCCAACTTCTTCAACCCCCTGTGGACCGCCCGCCTGGCGCCCGCGAAGACCCACTGGGAGGAGAGCGCCCTGGGCGACCTGATTGATGGGTGGCACACCGCCGAGTCGGAATTCGCCGACGCCCTCAACTACTGACGGGATGGCCATGACGACTCCAATCGCCACGAAGCGAAGAAGCTGGCAACCAGGCAGGCGCGCACGCCGGGGGGCGGCGACAACGGAGTTCGCCCTCCTGGCCCCCGTCATGGTGGTGCTCATCCTGGGGACGAGCTACTTCTGGGAGGTGCAGCACGTGCGCCTCAAGGCCGCGGAGCTCGCGCGCTACGTCGCCTTCGAGCGGACCGTGCGCCCGGACCTGGGCCGCATCACCGCCGAAGCGCAGGAGCGCTACCAGGACCTCGACGGCTCCACCAAGACGGGAGAGCTGCCCACCGGACTGGGCCATCAGAACCGGCTCACGCTCAACGTGCGCGTCGAGAACGCGAACGCGGCGCTCCAGGAGGAATCCCTCTCCGAACGCGGGAGCAAGGGAGGAGCAACCCAGTTCATGGGCAAGGTGCTGGGAGTCCTGGGCTCGACAGCGGGCTATGTCGCGAAGGCCATGGGCCTGGACCCCGACGAGGGCGCCGTTCGCGCCCAGGTGGAGGTCCACATCGAGAACGGCATCATCCCCCCGCAGATCGCCTTCCTCACGAGCCGCATCGACGACGACCGACTGGACCTGAACTTCAAGGAGACGTTCTTCCTGGTCCACGACACGTGGCGCGCCTGGGGCCATGGCGACGACCCCGCCAACTCGTATCCTCGCGTCCAGCAGCTCACCCATGACCGGGTGAAGCAGATCGCCTACGCGGGCCTCGCGTCCGAAGGCGGTGCGCTCGATACCATTGGCGCGGTGCTCTCCGTGCTGGGTTTGGATTTCCCCCTGAAGTCAGACTACATCCGCGACTCGGTCCTCATCCGTCACGTGAAGGAAGGGGGCCGCTACAATGCCGTCAGGAAGCCCCGAGGTGGCGACACGCGCACCGTCCCCGGCGACAAGCTCCTGGCGGCCTACTGGAAGAACGATACCCGGGCGTGCTTCGACAGCTGCGAGCCCGACGAGATCAAGGAGAAGCGCGGGAGGGCCCGCACGGAGTATGGCCACTTCAACTGGCCCATGCGGGCCTACAACTGCCGAGGCAAATACTTCCAGGGCACGGTGGACTCCAAGGAGCCGGAGTCCGAGTACGCGCGCTCGAAGCGCAAGGGCGAGGACTACTTCACCTACGGAGACCTCGCGTGCTCCGAGAAGAAAGAGGAGTAGCGCGAGTGCGCACGTGGGTCTCCATTTCCGAGGGCACACGATGAAGCGCCTGGCGGACCGCACGGGCGCCCTGACGCGCGTCATCGGGCTGGGCGGCGTGTTGCTGGTGGTGGCCACGGCGGCCACCCTCCGTGAGCCTCCTCCCGAGCCACCTCCGCGCCCCAAGCCTCCGACGACGACGGGAGCCCTGGTCTCCGCGCCGCCCAACGCGCAGCCCATGACGAAGCGCTTCCAGGGACTCCTCCCCGCCTATCCGCGCGCGAAGGCCATTCCCATGGGACGGCTGGAGGCCAACGGCAACCCGATGGAGATGGCGTACTTCGAGACGACCGACTCCGCCGGAGAGGTGATGGAGTTCTATGCCCGCGAGTTCCGCCGGCAGGGCCACCGCACCGCGACCGAGCCGGATGGGGCCGGGGGTGGCGCCATCAGCTACTACGACTCGAAGCGCGGAGCACTCGTCTCCGTCACCACCGTGGGCATCGGCGGCAAGCCTCCCCGCACCCAGGTCTTCCCCTCCATCATCGATGCTCCCGAAGGCATGCACCTGAAGGCCGTGGTGCCCGCCTCGCTGCCGCGCCCCCCTGGCGCCACGACGATGCTGCGCCTCGAGGACCGCAACAAGGGTCCCACCGAGGGCAACACCACCATCACCGAGGTGGCGCAAGGCACGCCCGTCGGCCTCGCGAGCTTCTACCGGCAACAGTTCGAACAGCGCGGCTACGTCCAGAAGGACGCACGCTCCGAAGCCGAGGGAGTGCAGTTGCTCGACTTCCAGAAGCCCGGGGAGCGCATCTCCCTGTCCCTGTCCCCCATGGGTGGCCCGGAGTCGGGGGAGACACTCGTGACCGTGGTCCTCGAACGGACCGACTCAGCTCAGGAGCCCTGAACATGAACGGATGGCTGACCTCCTCTTACCGCTGGCTGCGCCGCCCTCGCTCACGCGGACAGGCGCTGACGGAGTTCTCCCTGCTGCTGGCGGCGCTCATCGTGGGGACCCTGGGTCTGTCCGCCTTCGCGCCGGACATCTTCGCCGTGTACACAATCTACGTGCGCGGCTTCTACGTCGTGCTCGGCTATCCTCTGGGCTGAGTGGCACGCCCTCACTGCCCGGGCACGCGGGGAATGGCGATGGGGACCGAGTCCAGCGCGGGCTTCGCGCCCGTCCCCGTCGCCCGGACCACCCAGGTCGTCTCCGCATCGCGGATGGACTCCACGCCGAGCAGCGGAACCCGCTCGGTGCTCACCACACCCACGAGGCCTCCATCCTCCCGACGGAAGGTCTGCTCGCGCGCCTTGCCCGCGAAGGGCCCCTCGCGCAGCACGGTGTCCCGCTCCCCCTCCAGCACGCCCCTGAGCTCTGGCTGGTCGACATGGAGGTCCACCGGAATGGAGAGGGGTGCATGGGGCGGCACGGAGATGGCGAGCCGGTCGACGAAGGGACGCGCTCCGCCTCGGACCCAGAGGACCACGAGCGTGCGCGGCGAGGTCTCATGGTCTAGCTCCAGCTGATACAGCGGCGTGCCATCCTCCTGGACCGTCTCCCCCACCAGGGAGATACGGACCCGCGACTGGGTCTCCTTGCTTCGCAGCGCATAGTCGACCCACGCCCCGAGCACGGGGCGAAGCTGGCCATACAGCAGGGGCGCGGGAACCAGCGCCCGGGCCTCCTTGAGGCGGGACGGGTCCACCATGATGGGCGCGGCCGGGGCGGTGGTTCCCGCGTCCTCGACCTCCGCCACCGGAAGTGGGGCGGGCGGCGGCGTCAGGGGAACCAGGGCCAATCCCTGCCCGGCGTCCTCCGCTCCCCGCCGGGAGTCGGAGCAGGCACCGAACAGCAGGAAGGAAACACTCAAGGCCGTCGGAATGCGGGACATGGGGCAATCCTATATGGTTCGCCCTCGCGCCCCAATCCGATGCATGTCTTTGATTTGGAGACCTCCTCCACTGCGAGGGGTTGCGAATGGGAAGGATGTGGATGATGGGTGCCGCGGCGCTGCTCTCCCTGCTGGCCGTGCTGGTCCAGGCCCAGGTGGCGACTCCCCAGGGCTTTCCCGAGCTCCCCATCGTTCCGCGCGAGGGAGGCTGGGCGCGCTACGAAGCCCTCGCCACGGACGGCCCTTCGCGCTTCGTGGTCAAGGTCGGCGCGCCGGGGCGCTATCAGGAGAAGCGCGGACGATGGCTCGAGATGGAGATAGAGGTCCCCTCCTCGGGCCGCATCACCATCCAATTCCTCGTCGAGGGCGACCGCTTCGGCTCCAACAACGTCCTGCTGATGAGAGCCACCATTCCCGGAGAGAAGTCCCGTGAGACAGCCGAGCCCTTCAAGAAGGACTCGGCCAAATCCAGACGCGAAGGGAAGTTCCTCCAGAAGACGACGGAGACCGTCGCCGGAAAGACATTGGAGGTGCTGGAGTACACCTTCTCCGGAGGAATCACCGCCGAGTGGTCCGCCGCCGTCCCCGGCCTGGGCCTGGTGCGCATGGGCGGAGAGAACCCGTTCCACCTCGTCGACTTCGGCGTGGGCGGAGACCCGTGGAAGCAGCGGACCACGCCCGCCATGTTCCCCGCGCCACCGTCCAAGAAGTGAGCCTCAGCGCCCGGGCGCGCGCGGAGACAGCCCCACCTGCAGCAGCCGTCCTCGCACGCCATCCACCGCGTCGTGCGCGAGCCGCGCCTCCAGGCGCAGCGACGCTCCTCGTCCCGCCTGGAGCAACACCCGGGGCGGCTCGCCGTCGCCCTTCTGGAAGGAGAACCACTCCAACTCCGAGAAGCGCGTGCGCCGCCCCAAGGGGTCGATGAAGCCGTCACCCGCGAGGAACAATCCCGGCACCAGGTGCAGGCCGATGGCGCCCAGCCACACCGCCAACCCCAGACAGAAGCTCCCCAGCGCCGGCCGCGCCTCCGAATACACCAGGTGCACGCCGAGCAGCGCCAGCAGCCCCATCCCCGCGAGAATCTGGAGATAGGTCCCCATCCGAGCCCGCGAGCCCAGCGCGACGAGCGCCCGCGCCCGCAGCAGCGACACCAGCGCCACGAGCGACAGCAACACCTGTCCTCCCGAGGCCACGGCCACCGCCAGGGCCATCATCCCCCGACGCCCACCGAGCGCCTGCGACTCCTGGACGAGCCACGCCGCGCAGCCGCCGAAGAACGCCAGCGCCACGACATGGAATGCGACGGTGGACACGGGGAACGCGGTCGCTTTCATCGGTGCCCGCCAGCGCACCACATCCGCGAGGGTTTGGGGAAGGCCCCCTCCCTTCAGCGGGCCCGCTTGCCCCGGGGCGCTCCCGACGCGGACGTGGCGACGACGAGCTGCCGGTACTGTCGCGGGCTCAACCCCGTCACCTGTTTGAACTGGCGCGACAGCGCGCTCTGGTCACAGAAGCCCACCGCCAGCGCGATGGCGGCGATGGGCTGCGCATCCTCCACCAGTCGCTCCGCCGCCGCGTCGATGCGAGTCTTCATGATGAACTGCCCCGCCGACAGCTGGAAGATGCGCCGCATCCGCCGCTCGAACTGCGCCGCGGACATCCCCGCCCGCCGCGCCAGCGAGTCGATGCGCAGCCGCTCCCCATAGTTCGCCTGGATGTAGTCGATGGTCCCCGCGAAGCGCTCGTCCACCAGCCCCGCGCGCCCCGGCTCGTGCACGTCCTTGGACAGACATGCCAGCCCCATCACCTCGCCCGTGGCGTCGAACAGCGGCACCTTGCTCGTCAGACACCAGCCCGGCTTGCGGCTGTTGAACAACGTCAGGTCCAGGTTGTCCACGAGCGCGCGCCCCGTCCGGAACACCTTCTCGTCCTGTCGCACGTACCGGTCCGCCATGTGCTGGGGGAACAGCTCGTGCGCCGTGCGCCCCACCGCCGCCGCCTTGCTCTTCAGGCCACAGCGCTCCGCGCACGCCTCGCTGATGCACACGTAGCGCCCCCGGATGTCCTTCACCGAGAAGACGATGTCCGGCACCCGGTCGAACAGCTCCTCCGCGAACAGCGGATTCGCCACCCGCCCCATGAAGCCCATCCGCCAGTGTTCCAAGGTTTCACGCGTTTTGGTGGTTTCCATTCGTCCCCACAAGGGAAAGACACAAGAACGTCACACGTGCTCAGGAATACCTTGAACACCGCGTGAAACCCACGTCGGTGTCACTCGGAAGGGACGACACCGTGCGGCAAGCCCCCCACTCGAGGAGCACGAAGCCATGCGCAGTCCAATCACGGATTGGTGTCGCTGTCACATCGTCCTCGCCATCTGTTGTCTCACCCTGTTCGCACCCGGAGCGGACGCCCGCCCTGGAGGTCCTCCCCCGGCCGAGCCTGCTCAGCGCGTCCATGGACTGGAGCATGCGCACCAACGCATCCAACCCGACGAACGGCAGCCGGATGTCTCCCCGGAGCAGCTGCGTCAGGCGCTCACCCCGCCCGCGCCGAAGCGCTCCCTGCTGGCGTGTGACGCGGCGGCCTTCGGGTCCGCTTCTGGCACGGCGCTCGTCACGTTGGTGAAGGGCTCCCCGACGGACTGCATCAACACGCTGTTCAGCGTCTCGGGCACGCTCGCCCGGCAGGTGTTCATCGAGAGCAAGATGGTCACCATCGCCAACGCGCTCACCCCCAGCGCGCAGGCCTATGTGGGGAACAACAGCGGCCAGACGCTCCAGCTCATCATGTTCCTGCGCGCGGGGTACTACGTGCAGTACTACGCCCCAGACGTCGTGGGCAGCTACGGCACGGCGCTGGCCAACGCCATCCGCCCGGCCCTGGCCGCCTTCGTGGCCAACAGCCACTTCCGGGACGTCAACGACGACCACGGCGCGGTGCTCAGTGAGTTCGTGACGCTCATCGACAGCTCGAGCGAGAACGCGCGGCACCTGGGCACCTTCAAGGGCCTGCTGGACCGCTTCAACAACACCGCCCTGGCCTCCTGGTACATGCGCAGCGCCACCAACAACGTCTTCGTCGGCCTGTTCCGCGGCCACTACAACGACGACTTCGTGGCGGCCGTGCAGCAGGACACGTCCATCATCGACTCGCTGGACTCCTTCGGCCTGCGCACCGAGCACCTGCTGGGCACCGACAACCAGTACCTCACCGTCAACGCGGCCCGCGAGCTGTCCCGCTTCCTCCAGTACCCGGGGACGGTGCAGACGAAGACGCGCCCCAAGGTGAAGGCGCTCATCACCAACCACTCGATGACGGGCCCCACCGCGGGCGTCTGGGTGGGCGCGGCGGAGATGGCCGACTACTACGACGGCACCAACTGCGCGTACTACGGCATCTGCGACTTCCGCAGGACGCTGGAGCAGGCGGTGCTGCGCGTGACGCACAACTGCGGCGCCACGCTGCGCATGCGCGCCCAGGAGATGACGGCCACGCAGCTCACGCAGAGCTGTGGCCTGCTCGCCACGCAGGAGACCTACTTCCACGACAAGCTGAAGACGGGCCGCCTGCCCGTCGCCAGTGACAACAACACGTCGCTGGAGATGGTCATCTTCGACAGCAGCCTGGACTACCAGACGTATGCCGGCGCGCTGTTCGGCATCGACACCAACAACGGTGGCATGTACCTGGAGGGAGACCCGGCGGCGTCCGGCAATCAGGCCCGCTTCATCGCCTACGAGGCGGAGTGGGTTCGGCCCGCGTTCGAAATCTGGAACCTGCGCCACGAGTACGTCCACTACCTGGACGGCCGCTTCGACATGAAGGGCGACTTCGGCGACAGCATCAGCCAGCCCACCATCTGGTGGATTGAGGGCCTGGGTGAGTACGTCTCCAAGAAGGACGACAACGCGGACGCGGTGGAGATTGGCACCAGCAAGAGCTTCCAGCTCAGCCAGATTCTGCGCAACGACTACAACAGCGGCACCGAGCGCGTGTACTACTGGGGCTACCTCGCGGTGCGCTTCATGTTCGAGCGCCACTCGACGCAGGTGGACACCTTCGTCGGCCAGTTCCGCGCGGGGAACTACACCGGGTATCGCACGTCGCTGGACGGCCTGGGCTCGGCGTACGACGCGGAGTTCCACCAGTGGATTGACTGCGTCTCCACCGCGACCGACCCGAGCACCTGCGCGAATCCGGACCCGGGCCCCGGTCCTGGCACCGGCACGGCGTGCACGGGCGCGGACACGCGGATGCTGGACAACGGCTGCTACCGGGGCCCGCTGGCCGGCAACAACATCCAGTACTTCTACCTCTGGGTGCCCGCCGGCGCGCGCAACCTGCGCTTCCAGATGAGCGGCGGCACGGGCAACGCGGACCTCTACATCCGCGCCAACCAGTGGCCGTCGACGACGGCGTATGACTACCGCCCGTATCTGGCCGGCAACAACGAGGTGGTGGACATCCCCTCGCCGCAGACCGGCGTCTACTACTACGCCATGGTGAGAGCCCGCGCGGCGTTCGCGGGCGTGAAGCTGGAGGCCCGCTTCGACGCGACGCCGTGAAGCCCGGGAGTGACTCCCGGGTGAAGACGGGGCACCCGGGAGTCACTCCCGCCGCAGTACACCCTCCACCGTTCGCCACAGGCCCAGGGGGTTCGCCTCGCGCAGCTCCGGAGGGAGCAGCGCGTCCGGCACATCCTGGAAGCACACCGGCCGCACGAAGCGGCGGATGGCGCCCGTGCCCACGGCGGTGAAGCGGCCATCCGAGCTGGCCGGAAAGGGGCCGCCGTGCACCATGGCCGGGCAGACCTCCACGCCGGTGGGGACACCGTTCATCAGCACGCGCCCCACGCGGTCCGACAACGTGGGGAGCAGCTCGGAGGCCAGCGCCGTGTCTCCCGCATCCATCATCACCGTCGCGGTGAGCTGACCTTCCAGTCGCGAGGCCACGCGCACCAGCTCCGCCGCGTCACGCGCCACGGTCAGCACCGCGCAGCTCCCGAACACCTCTTCGGTGAGCGCGCTCTCGGCGAGCACCACGCGGGCCTCCGCCTCGAACAGCGCGGCGGCGCCCAGCGCGGCCTTCGACTCCCCCCGCGCACAAGTCCGCGTGTCCGTGCGAGCGGCGAGACGGCTCACGCCCTCGCGAAAGCGCTCGGCGATGGCGGGCGACAACATGGGCGCGGCCGAGGCGGCCCCCAGCTTCTCCGCGAGCCGCGCGCGGAAGGCCTCGTACCCCGGGCCCTCCACCGCCACGAGCAATCCGGGCGAGGTGCAGAACTGGCCCGCGCCCTGGAGGATGGACGCGGCCAGCGCGTCCGCCATCGCCTGGGGACGGGCGGCCAGCGCCTCCGGCAGGAGGAAGATGGGGTTGATGGAGCCCATCTCCGCGAAGACGGGAATGGGAACGGGCCGGGCGGCGGCCAGCGCCATCAGCGCGCGACCTCCGCCACGAGAGCCCGTGAAGCCGACGGCGCGGATGGCGGGGTGACGCACGAGCGAGGCGCCCACCTCCGTGCCCGCGTCGAACAGCAGCGAGAACACGCCTTCATGCAGCCCACACGCCGCCACGGCCGCGCGGATGGCCAGGCCCGCGCGCTCCGACGTCGCGGGGTGCGCGGGATGGGCCTTGGCGACGACGGGACAGCCGGCGGCCAGCGCGGACGCGGTGTCACCTCCGGCGACGGAGAACGCGAGCGGGAAGTTGCTCGCGCCGAACACGGCCACGGGCCCCACGGGGCGCAGCAGGGAGCGCAGGTCCGCACGCGGCAGGGGACGGCGCTCGGGCAGGGCCCGGTCGATACGTGCATCCACCCAACTGCCTTCCTCCAGCAGCCGAGCGAACTGACGGAACTGTCCGGCCGCGCGGCCCAGCTCCCCCTGGATGCGCGCGGGGGGAAGGCCGGTCTCCTTCGGCGTCACGGCGAGGAAGTCCGCCTCCGCCGCGAGGAGCGCCTCGGCGATGTGCTCCAGGAATACGGCGCGCTGACGCGAGGACAGCGCCGCGAGCGTGGGGGCGGCCTGCTCCGCGAGCACGCAGGCCCGCTCCACCTCCTGGGGCCGCGCGCCGTGGAAGCGAGGCTCGAGCGCCACGCCCTCCGCGGGATTCCAGCCGGTGAACGTCGGCCCACCGGGCTCGCCGCGTTCGGCGCCAATCAAGGACAGTCCCATCCAGCTCATGCAGCGACCTCACTCCGGGAGGGGCCCATCGCCCCTCCAGCTTCGATACAGGACACTTCGCACCGCGCAACGGCCACTACAGCGCGGGCCGGTTCGCCAGGGCCTCGCGCAACACGCGCAGGCACTCCTCGCGCTCGGCACCCGCCAGCTCCAGCCGAGGCCCACGCACCCGCTCGTGGCCCCAGCCCACTTCCTGCTGTACCAGCTTGATGAGCTGGACGAACTTGGTGACGGTGTCCAGGCGCAGGAGCGGCAGGAACCAGCGGTACAGCTCGAACGCGGCCTGCTTCTTTCCGGCGAGGGACAGCTCGAGCAGTCGCACGGACTCGGCGGGGAACGCATTGACCAATCCCGCCACCCAGAAGCGCGCGCCCGCGTCCACGCCCTCGACGAGGCAGTCGTCCACGCCCACGCCCAGGGCCAGCCGGTCTCCCAGGAGGGCGCGAATGGCGGTGACGCGACGGGCATCGGTGGAGGACTCCTTCACGGCGACCGCATTGTCATGCTCGGCGGCCAGCTCCGCGAGGTGGGCGGGGGTGAAGTCCGTCTTGTAGGCGACGGGGTTGTTGTAGAGCAGGCACGGCAGCTTCGTCGCGCGCAGGACAGCGGACATGTGTGCCTTCATCTCGCGCCAGTCGCTGGAATAGACATACGGGGGCAACACCATCAGCCCGGCGCAGCCCGCCTCCTCCGCGGCGCGAGCCAGCCGCACGGCCTCCGCGGTGGACAGCGCGGCGATGCCCGGGATGACGGGCGCCTTCACCGCGTCCACGCACGTGCGCATCACCGCGGCCTTCTCTTCCAGGCTCAGCGTCGCGCCCTCGCCCAGTGAGCCGCAGGGGATGATGCCGGTGCAGCCCTGCGACACCAGCCAGCGCACGTGTGAGCGCACCGTGCCGTGGTCGACGGACAGGTCCGTGTTGAAGGGGGTGGTGATGGCGGGGAGGACACCAGTCCAGAGGCTCATGACTCTCTCGTGTGGGTAGAGGAAACTTCCGAGGGAAGGCGCAGGCTGCCGATGCGCGCCGGGAGGCACGGTGGGCGCACGTCCTCGCCCGACCAGCCGAAGAGGGTTTGCGCCGCCGTTCCGCAGGTGCGGCCCTGACAGGCGCCCATACCCAGCCGGGCGTACAGCCGGGCCTCGCGCAGGTTCTGACAGCCCTCCAGCGCGGACATGGGCACGTCCTCGCAGCGGCACAGCAGCGTGTCGGGCGTGGCCAGTCGTCGTAGCTCCGCGCGGGGCGCGTCATGCAGCGCGAGCCGGGCGGCGAACGCGCGGACGCGATGCCAGGTGCGCTCCAGCTCGATGGGAATGGGTTGCTCGGCGGCGACGAGTCCGGCCAGTTCTCCGGTGACGAGCGCCTGGTCCACGCCGCCGATGCCGAGCAGTTCGCCCACGGCGTGGACCTTGGGGACGCGTGTCTCCAGGCGCTCGTTCACGACCACCGCTCCCGCCGAGGTCTCACAGCCCAGCAGCCGGGCCACTTCCAGATTGGGCACGAGCCCATAGGCCGCGCCCAGGTAGTCACACTGGAGTTGCTCCTCGCGACCGCGTACGGACAGGCGGACCGACACCAACCGGTCCTCGCCTTCAGCGGCGATGACCCAGGCGTCCGTGGACGTGGGCACGCTGATGAGCGTCGCGGACATCAGGGCGCCTTGGAGCAGCTTGGCCGGGTGTCGCCAGAGCTGGAGGGCGAAGCTCCAGTGGCTCGCGGCGGAGGCCTGCTCGGCGATGTAGAGGACCTCGCCACCGTGGGCGTGAATCGTCGCGGCGGCGGCGAGCAACAGCGGGCCCGTGCCGGCGAGCACCACGCGCTTGCCGCGCATGGGGAGGCCATCCTTCACGAGCACCTGGAGGCCGCTGACGCCCAGCACGCCCGGCAGTGTCCAACCGGGGAACGGGAGGAAGCGCTCGCGAGCGCCGGTGGCGAGCACCGCGCGGCCGTAGCGCACCGCGAACGAGGAGGAACCCTCTTCGACCAGGAGCACGCCCGGCTCGGGGGCGGCGACGACGCGGGCGCCTGGACGAAAACGAGCGCCCGACGCGGAGAAGCGGGAGAGCCACCGACGCGCGAGACGATTCGTGCCCTTTCGGGCCTCGCCTCGCCAGACCTGACCACCGGGCTCTGGCTGGGCGTCGAGGACAAGGACATCCAGCCCAGCTTCGGCCGCACGGCAAGCGGCGGCGAGTCCGCCCGGTCCTGCGCCGACGACCACGAGGTCACAGGCCTCACGCATGAGTGCGCACCTCACCCGCGCGGCAAGCCGCGGCGAACCTTCCGAGACCGGCACCAGCCAAGAGGTCACACGCCTCACGCATGGGTGCGCACCTCATCCGAGCGGCAAGCCGCGGCGAACCTTCCGAGACCGGCACCAGCCAAGAGGTCACAGGCCTCACGCATCGGTCACCACCTCCTGGTCCTCACGGCACGGCGTCAGGCACATGAGGACCTCGGGCACGCCATCGATGGTGGCTCGGCACTCGAAGCAGACGCCCATTCCACAGAGGGGCCCACGAGGGCGCCCGCTCAAGTCCGCGCGGCTGACGAAGCTGTCCGTCATCGCCAGCGCAGCCGCGACAGACGTCCCCACCGGCACCGTGACAGCGCGCCCGTTGATGCGCAGGGTGACGAGCGTGACGGCCTTCGACGCTGTCTCACGCATGAGCAGTCTCCCGAGAAGACGCCGTCAGGAAGCGCGCGGGTGAATACGGACGCGCATCAATGGCGCTGGTGCGCCCGAGCAGTTGGTCCGCCACCAGTCGCGCGCTGCCCGTGGCCGTGGTGATACCGAGCCCCTCATGGCCACACGCCAGCCAGAGCCACGGCTTCTCCGGATGCGGCCCCAGCAACGGCAGCCCATCGGGGGTCGCCGGACGCAGCCCCGTCCAGACGCGTAGTGCCTGCAAGCCATCGAGCCCCGGCAGGAACATGGCCGCGCGCTTCAGCATGCGCTCCAGGAGCGCCGCGTCCACCTCGCGCGTCGCATCGCCCGGCTGTCGCGATGAGCCCAGCAAGAGCTGCCCCGTGACACGTGGCTGGGCATTGAACGCCACGGAAGCGCCGTCCGTCCCGTGCGCGCTCTTGAGGTAACCCAGCTCCACCAACTGGTGATGCACCACGGGAGCCCCGCGCCGGGTGATGAGCAGGTGTCCCTTGCGCGGAGAGATGGGCAGCCCAGGGCAGAGCGCGGGACTGGCCACCCCCGCCGCGAGCACGATGTGCCGTGCCGTCAGCACGTCACCGTTGGAGAGCACGACACTTCCCGGGCGCAGCTCCCGAACCGGACACCCCGTCATCAGCCGCGCGCCACGGGCCTGGGCACGCAGCGCGAAGGTCCGCGCGGCGAGCGGCGGATACAGCACGGCATCATCCACGACGCGCAGCGCCCCCACGAGTCCCGGAGCAAGCGCGGGCTCGGCCTCATAGAGCGCCGCGCTGTCGAGCACTTCGACACGGACACCCGCGGCGCGGTAGTTCGCCACCTTCGCGGAGACAGCGGCCATCTCCTCATCATCGGCGGCGAGCCAGAGGGTGCCACACGCGTCGTACTCCACCGTGCGAGGCAGTCCATCGGCGAGCTCTCGCCACAGCGACACGGACCACGACGTCAGCGCGAGCTCCGCCGCGTTGTCATCCATCGCCACCAGGTGGCCCATGCCACACGCCGTCGTCCCCGCGCCGATGGACCGCGCCTCCACGAGCGCCACCGACACACCGTCGGCGCTGAGCACATCCGCGAGCGCCGCGCCGACGATGCCACCGCCGACGATGACGCAGTCGAAGGCGCTCATCCAATGCCCCAGGCGAACGGGTCCGTCGGGTCCACCAGCAACGTGGCCTCCGCGTTGACGGACGCGGTGCCGGTGATGGTGGGCAGGATGCGCGCACCGTCACGGACGTAACGCGCCTCGAAGCGACTGCCGAGGATGCTCTCCTGCACCCACGTCGCGCCTTCCGCGAGCACACCCTCGGCGGCCAGGCACGCGACCTTCGCGCTCGTCCCGGTGCCACACGGAGACCGGTCATAGGCCAGCCCCGGACAGAGCACGAAGTTGCGAGCATCCACCCCCGGCGTCGGAGACGGGGCATACAGCTCGACGTGGTCGATTTCCGCGCCGCCCTCCCCGGTGATGCCCTGGTCCGCGAGCGCCTGCTTGATGGCGGAGGTGTACGCCAGGAGCGCGGGCGTCCGTGACAGCTCCAGCGGCAGGTGCGTGGCGCGGGAGAGGAAGAACCAGTTGCCACCCCAGGCGATGTCGCCGCGCACCTCGCCATGCCCCGGCACGGACACGGCTACGTCGTGCGCCCACCGGTAGCTCGGCACATTGGCGATGCTGACGCGCCCGTCCGGATGCAGCGTGGCCTTCACCACGCCGACGGGAGTCTCCAGCGAGTGGACACCAGGACCGATGCGCCCCAGGTACTCCAGCGTCTTCACCACGCCGATGGTCCCGTGGCCACACATCCCGAGATAGCCGACGTTGTTGAAGAAGATGATGCCCGCGACGCTCGCCGCGCTGACGGGCGGACACAGCAGCGCGCCCACCATGACGTCGGACCCACGAGGCTCGCAGACAATGGCCTTGCGAAAGGCGTCGAACTTCTCGCGGAAGCGCTCGCGCAGGCTCGCCAGATCGCCCGCTCCCAGCTCCGGGCCTCCGTCCGTCACCACGCGCGTGGGCTCACCCCCGGTATGACTGTCGATGACACGAATGCGCCGCATGCGAACCACTCCCTCTACCCGGGCCTCCCATGAGCCACCCTAGGAGTCCCGAGGCGCTGTTTCTTGGGAGATTCGACCACACTCGCGAGGCAATCACGCAAATGCCCCAGCGAGCAGGCCTCCTCGGGGACACTCGCCGGGACACGCGCGCTGGCGACAGGGGTGGCTCCAGCGGGTGGTGACGCGCCCGGCCAGGACCGCCGCCCCCTCGATTCTCCTTGGCGCCAGCCGCCACTGGAAGTGAAGTCGCACTCCCTCATCCCCGGGAGCGTTCAATGAATCGTCAGACGTGGAGCGGTGCCTTCGTGGTGGCCTTGCTGCTGACTGGCTGTGGAGGAGGCGCTGAATCGCAAGGCCCCGAGGCCGAGGCCGCGGTCCGCCAGTCGCTCTCCGGCCCCTGGGAGTGCGACCCCGCTGAATGGTGCCATGTCAGTGAGCACACCCTGGAGTGTCCCCCGGGCTCCGCCTACGGGACGGCCTACGCCTGGCCCACGCAGGCGGGCGGCTACTGCACCCAGCGCTTCGCGTGCGACTCCGTCATCCCCCTCTGCCCCGCCCCCATCGACCCCTGACTTCGATTACTATCGCCACGCAGTGGCATCAGACCTTCCACCCACGGAGTTCGACATGAAGTCGCGTCACCTCATCGGAGCCATGCTGGCGTTCGGAGTCCTCTCGGGGTGCGGCGTCACGGGCGAGGAAGACGCGGAGCAGGCCCCCAACGTCAGCCAGGTGGGTGCGCTCGACGCGTGCGACGGCACGATGCTGTGGGAGTACAACTTCTACAGCGACGCCTCCCATTTCGAGCAGGTGGGCGGAATCATCTGCAAGTGCCGAGGCACCGTCGTCACCTGGGGTGACACCTCGACGCCGTATGTCGGGTACTGGAGCGGCGTCTGTCCGGGCCAACCCACTCGCTGAACTGAGCTGGGACATGGCCTGTCCTCGCTCGGCGCACCGGGCGTGGGCATGGAGAAGGAACTCCCGTTCACCACGCGGCCTGGCATCACCCTGGCCGCGTGTGTGAACACCCACTCCACGCTGGCCCCCGTCGCCGCGCCGGGAACGCGCTTCGACCATGGCGGCACGCGCCTGCACGTGGCCACGCGCATGGCGGAGGTCGTCACGGGCACTCACGCGCCCAGCGTGCCCGACTGGAGCGCCTTGCCAGCCGCGCCGGACATGCTCTCCGCCAGCGTCTGCACCGAGCGCGACACCCGCTGCGTCTCCTCCACGACCCGCAGCGTCTGCTGCATCTGTCCGGACAGGTCCTGGATGGCCATGGCTATCTGGGACGTGCCCGCGTCCTGCTGGGACACGGCCATGGAAATCTGCCGCACGCTGCTGCTGGTGTCGCCAATGATGCCCGCCAGCTTCTGCAGCTGCGAGCCGGAGACGCGCACCGCGTCCAGGCTCACCTTCACCCGCTGCTCGCCCTGCTCGCTCATCTTCGCGGCCTCGCGCATGCTGGTGTTCACCCCTTCCAGCACCTCGCGGATGCGCTGCGTGGCGAGGATGGACTGGTCCGCGAGGCTGCGCACCTCGCGCGACACCACGGCGAAACCCCGGCCGTGCTCACCGCTGCGCGCGGCTTCAATCGCCGCGTTGACGGCCAGCATGTTGGACTGGTCCGCGAGCCCCTTCACCGTGTCGACGATGCCGGAAATCTCCCGCGTGCGCGCATCCAGCGCGAGGATGCGCCGGGCCATCTCCGACACCTCCACCCGGATGGCCTCCAGGTTGCTCAACGTCCGGTCGATGGCCGCGCCGCCGTCGCGACCCGCCTCTTCCGCGACGACGATGGAGCTGGCCAGCAGGCGCGTCTTGTCCGCCGTCACCAGCGAGCCCTGACGGATTTCCTGCACCGTCTGCTCCAACTCCTTGAGCGCCGTCGCCTGACGGCCAATGCCCACCGTCTGCTCCTCGCTCGACGTGCGCAGCTGCTGCACCACCGTCGCCAGCTCCCCGGCGCCGCGGCCCATGCCCGTGGCCAGCTCCCGCACGTCCTTGCTCCGCGCCTCCAGCTGGCGCGTGTGTGACGCCAATGAGCGCACCACCATCGTCGAGCGCCGCGCGACGATGCCCACCAGGGACACCGTGAGCGCCATGAAGCCCCAGTGGTGGTAGGTGCCCGTCACCTCCGTGAACCCGAGCAGGGGCAGCGTGCTGAGCAGCAGCACGAAGGTGAGCACGCCCAGGCCCACGACGAAGATGCGCGCGTCGATGCTCCCCCGCCACGCGGCGCGGGCCGCGACGATGACGCACAGGAACAGGCACGGCAGCGAGTAGAACGTGAAGAGGTGCAGCTGCCGATACACGGTCCCCAGGTCCACGAACAACATCAGGCTCTGGAGGGCGGCGGGCACGGAGAGCACCGTCGCGCCCCAGCGGAACCAGCGCAGCTGGCCCTCCAGGATGCTGTCGGAGATGAACCACCCGAGTCCCGGCAGGAGGAGGTAGGCGCCCAGCAGCGTGAGCTGGCTGCTCAAGAGCTTCGCGTCCCAAAGGGACACCAGCAGCCCGCTGGAGCCCAGCAACATCAGCCCCGAACCTCCGGCGAAGACCGTGAGCGCCACCAACATCCGTCTCTGGCGCCGCAGCAGGGCCGCCCCCGCGGAGACCGCCGCGACGACGAGCAGCAGCGTGCCCATGACGAAGGGTGCAAGCCCGTCACGCGTCACCCGCGCGGCCAGCTCGTGCCGCGAGCCCACCCGCGCCTCCCGGCTCGCGCCGATGGTCTGCCCGGTGCTCTGGATGCGCAGCAGCACCCGCGTGCCTGGCACCGAGGGAGGCAGCGTCACCAGATTCCACGCCATGTTCTCCATCGACTCATGGCCCGACGGATTCAGCGTCCCACTCGCGTAGACGCGGCGGCCCCCGGCGTACACTTCGAACGCATTCGCCACCGTGCCCAGGAAGAGCGCGGGCTCCGGCCACGTCCCGTGCGGCACGGGGAGGCTCAGCCACAGGAAGGTGTTCGACTCCTTCCCTGGAGGCTCACGCAACGCGACCATGGGCCGCCAGTCCTCCGCGTCCGCCTCATGCGCCCACGTGGGCACGCCATCCGGCCCCACCGGCGAATCACCCCAGCGATACCGCCACCCGCTCTCCAGCTCCACGCTCCGCGCGCCCGGGCCTTCCGCCCGCGCCGAGGGCGCGAGCACGAGCAGCATGAGCACCATCCACCCCAGCCTCGCCAACCCCGAGACGGCCCTCCCCGCGAAACCACCCTGCACAGGGGGACACGTTGAAAAACCCGAGACACGACAAGCTGTCGACACGTGACACGAACCGCGGAGCAAAAGCATGGATGAACACGATGCTCGGGCTTCTTGGACACGAATGTAAACGGGTCCTCCTCGCCCCGCCCGTCTGCTCCTCGCGCGATACCTTGTGACATGTCGACAGGCTCGACATCTGGAGCAGAACTCCACTGTGTTCATGGAACAGCGACCTGTCATCAAACGACGAGCTGCGTTGAGCCCGGTGACAAGCCCGCCCGCGTCCGTGTCGATGTATCAACTCGGGATGTATCGAAGCGCGGACGGCCGCCGAGCGCTCGCGACCTCCCGGCGCCGTGCTCCGGGCGTCCACTCCGATCTCCAGGCCTTGCCCGATGGTTTCCGCGTGAGGGGTACTTTCCGGCCACTCAAGGATTTCCCGCGAATCCGTCGTTAAGGAGGGACGCGGAGAGAGCTTCCGTGGGGCGGCGCGGTTGGAGCCGCGGGGGACACCATGAGCACGACGGAGCTGGCGGTCTTGTTGGAGGGAGCACGAGAGGGAGACCTGGGCGCGAGGGACGCGCTGACGGCGGCGACCTATCGGGAGCTGCGGCGGATGGCCCGCGCCGTCCAACCCGAGGTGGCTCCCCACAATCCCCTACAGCCCACCGTGCTGATTCAGGATGCCTGGACGCGCTTGTTCGGGACGGACGCGCTCCAACCCGAGGACCGTCGCCACTTCTTCGGGGTCGCCGTCCAGGCGCTGCGGCGGGTGCTGGTGGACCGGGCCCGCGCCTCACTCCATCAGCGGCGCGACGCGCGGCGGGAGTGGCTGAGCATCCGCCACCTGGACCTGGAAGCCCCGGGCCCTGACCTGGAGGTCCTCCAGTTGGAGGGGGCCTTGTCGGAGCTGGAGACCTTCCAACCCCGGCTCGCCCGGCTGGTGGAGCTGCGCTACTTCGCGGGCCTGAGCCTCCCCGAGACGGCGACGGCGCTGGGTGTGTCGCAGGCCACGATGAAACGAGACTGGGCCTACGCGCGCGTCTGGTTGACGGAGCGGCTGAGCCACTGAGGCTTGTCGCGCTGTTTCAGTGCGCGTTGGCCATGCTTTCGAAAGGCCAGGGGCGCGGCGTCGCGGCCGTGCCCAGCCACAGGTCGGCGACCTGCTGCGCGAGCGTCCACGGCGCGCCGCCCGCGCGGTTCGTCAGGACGATGACGGTGAGACGCTGGTCCGGATACTTCACGATGGCGTTGGTGAAGCCACACGTCTCACCGTGATGTGACAGGCGCGTGCGGCCCTGGTCCTCGTCGACGAACCAGCCAAAGCCATAACGTCCGGAGGCGCCATCCGGGAGCTTCACCGGCGTCCACGCGAGCGCCTGCGTCTTCGCGTCCACCAGCGCGTGTGAATCCAACGCGACATCCCACGCGGCCAGGTCCACCCCGGACGCATAGACACCGCCATCCCCCAGCACGGCGCTGGTGTTGCTCTGGTCCCTCGGGACGAAGCCCTCCTCGCGGCTCGCATGACCGTAGGCGCGCTGGGACACCGTGGAGACCCCCTCCTGGTGGGCGACGGCGGAGGCCATGCCGCTGGGGGTGAAGATTCGTGCGCGCAGGAAGCTGGCGAAGGACGTGCCGCTCACCTGCTCCACGACGAGGGCGAGCACCGCGTAGGCGGAGTTGCTGTAGCGCACCGCGCTTCCCGGCGGGAAGTACGTGCGGTCCGCGCGCGAGAGCAATTGGAGCACGTCGCGGTCCTTCACCTGTTCGGTCTGCGTGGCCGGGACGAACGCCTCGTAGTCCCAGATGCCGGAGGTGTGCTGGAGCAGGTGGTGGATGCGGACCTCGCCCAGGTACGAGGGGAACCCGGGGAGCACGTCCACCACGCGGTCCTCCAGCCGGAGCTTGCCCTCGTCCACCAACAGCAGGATGGCCATCGCGGTGAACTGCTTGGTGAGCGAGGCCAGCCGGTAATGACTCTCCGGCGTGGCCTTCGTCCGGGTGCCCACGTCCGCCAGGCCATAGGCGCGGCTGAGCACGACCTTCCCCTCCCGCAGCACGACGAGGCTGGCCCCGGGCCGCTCCGGGCCGTTGTAGTCCGCGAAGAGCGCGTCCACCTCGGGAACGTGCCGGACGTTCGGCGCGGTGCCGGCACAGCCAGTGAGGACGCAGAGAACGGACACGAGGACGGCTCCGAGCGCGGGGCGGTTCATGCGCCCGATGATGCGCGAGAACGCGCGGGCCTCGCGCGGACTTTCAACCGCGTCGCGTGGGGGGAGCTCTCTGGAGCGAGGCTCCCGCCAGTCCCGCCAGCAACAGGATGGGGGCCAACAGCACCGCGCCGAACCACGCCAGCGCGTAGAGCAGGCCCAGGACGAACCCCAGCGCGCCGCCCTCCCTCGTGCCGGACAGCGCGCCCACGTACTGGCGTCCTCCCAGCAGGTGCAGCAGCAGGAAGACGGCGACCAGCGTCAGCGCCGTGGCCAGGAGCATGAGCGTGCGTCGCATGGACGGGAGTATCCGGTGCCCGACACCGCGCCGCGCGGGCAGCCACGACGGACGGTCGAGTCCTCGGGGTGAGTGGTCGGCGAGTCATGGCAGACGAGCAGACAATCGCTCGGCCTCTCCGTTGCCCTCCCTACTGACGGCGAAGGGGCGAGCGCTCCCCACACTGGCATGGACCCAGGTGCAGACCCAACTTCAGCCGCCAGACGTGCAAGTGGAAACGCATGCCTCCGAGGAGCAGGAGCCTGTCATGTGGAGCACATCAGCGTCGGGCTGGGATGAAGGACCTCGGAGGCGCCGAATCCTGGGGCGGATGCGTCGGCCCTCGGGCAGCAGGGGACTGGGCGTGGAGCCGATGACCTTCGCCGTTCTGGAAGCCCTGGGTGAGCGACACCAGTCACCGCGCGGACCGGGAAAGCGCTGGCGACGTTCCGCACTGCGAACGCGCGGCGGCGGGGCGGGTGAAGAGCACGACGAGGAGGCGCTCGACTTCGAAGTGGCCATCGCCTCCTGGTAATGCTCCTGCTAACAACCGGGGCATGACCGCGCCCCGCCCCAATCCGTTGTTGTCGGACCGCGACGTGGACTTCCAGCTCGACGAGGTGGTGCGTGTCGCCGCCCTGTGCGAACTGCCCGCCTTCGCGGAGCACTCACGAGAGACCTTCGGCCTGCTCCTGGACAGCGCGCGTCGCTTCGCGCGCGAGGTGCTCTACCCCACGTATCGGACGCTGGACGCGGAGCCGCCCACGTTCGAGAACGGCCGAGTCCGCGTCCATCCGCTGATGCGCGAGTTGTATCCGCGCCTGGTGGAGCTGGGGATGCTCACCGCTACAAGGCCTCCGGAAGTCGGCGGACAGCAGCTCCCGCTCACCGTCCACGCGCTGGCCAGCGCCTATCTGATGGCGGCCAACCTGAGCGCGTATGCCTATCTGGGACTGACGCACGGCGCGGCGCACCTCTTGGAGGCCTTCGGCACCGCGGAGGTGAAGGCGGCCTTCATGGAGCCGCTGTACCGGGGCGAGTGGACGGGAACCATGGCCCTCACCGAGCCGCAGGCGGGCAGCAGCCTGGCGGACGTGAGGACGCGCGCGACGCTGGCGGCGGATGGGACGTGGCGCATCCAGGGCTCCAAGATTTTCATCAGCGGTGGAGACCAGGACTTCAGCGAGAACATCGTGCACCTCACGCTGGCGCGCACGGAGGGCGTGGAGAGCGGCACGCGAGGCATCTCCCTGTTCGCGGTGCCGGCGCGGCGGCGCGAGGGTGACGCGCTGGTGGACAACGACGTCCGCGTGGCTGGCGTCATCCACAAGATTGGCTGGAAGGGCATCCCCAGCCTCGTGCTCAACTACGGCGAGTCGGGCGACTGCCGGGGGTGGATGGTGGGGCAGCCCGGGCGCGGGCTGGCGTGCATGTTCCAGATGATGAACGAGGCGCGCATCATGGTCGGCCTCAACGGCGTGGCCACCGCGTCCGTCGCGTACCACGAGGCCGTGGCCTATGCGCGCGAGCGACCCCAGGGCCGCCCCGTGGGAGCCAAGGACGCCACGCGCCCGCAGCACCCCATCATCGAGCACGCGGATGTGCGGCGCATGTTGTTGCGTCAGAAGGCGATAGTCGAAGGCGGCCTGTCGCTGCTGGTGACGGCGGCGTATCAGGCGGACCTCGCGACGCATGCCCAGGACGAGGACACGCGGCGCAGCGCGGGGCTGCTGGTGGATTTGCTGACGCCCGTGGCGAAGAGCTTCCCCGCGGAGCGCGGCTTCGAGGCCAACGCGCTCGCGGTGCAGGTGCACGGCGGCTACGGCTACTCCAGTGAGTACCTGCCGGAAGCATGGCTGAGGGACCAGAAGCTCAACAGCATCCATGAGGGCACCACGGGCATCCAGGGGCTCGACCTGCTGGGTCGCAAGGTGGTGGCCGGTGGTGGCGCGGCGCTGGCGACGTTCGCGGACGCGGTGGGCCGCACGGTGGCGCGGGCCCGGAAGGCCGGCGTGGAGGCCACGTGGGGTGAGGCGCTGGAGCGCACCACGGGCGAGGTGGCGGAGCTGGTCGCGGAGCTGGGGGCTCGGGGGGCGGCGGGAGAGGTGGAGCTGATGCTGCGCCACAGCGCGGACTTCCTGGACCTGTTCAGCGTGCTGGCGGTGGCGTGGCGCTGGCTGGAGCAGGCCGCCGCCGCGAAGGAAGGACTCGCGCGGGGCCAGGGCGACGCGGACTTCTACGAGGGCAAGCTCGCGACGGCGCAGTACTGGTTCGCCGTGGAGCTGCCCCGGATTCCCCTGCTGATTCACCTGTGCCGCACCGGCGAGGACTCCTACGCCCGGATGCGGCCCGAGTGGTTCTGAGCCCACCGCCCACCGACGGGTGAAGGGGTGAAGCCACGCCGAGTCCCGGGAGTCTTTCTCCCGGGGGGCGACCCTCGAAGGAGTGGAGCGAGCCTCCCAGACAGGCCGAGGCGCCCGCTCGCCTGCCCTCCTGGGGCCGGTTGCCCGCCTGCTCGCTACGATTCCGCTGCATAAATCGTTGGTGTTCGTAAGATGTGAGTCGTGACGGTTTCCTTCCACCTGTGTCAGCCCGGTGGAGGCGCCTCGTGCGGCGCCTGCTGTGGCCTCTACAACTTCAAGGACCACTCGCGCGTCGCGCTGACGGAGCAGCTCGCCATGCAGACGGAGCGGCTGCGTCGAGCGCCGATGGAGCCGGAGTCGTGGCATGCGGCGGCGCGGGAGCTGGTGGAGGCACGGCGCGCGGCGCCGATGTTCGCCGCAGTCCGGGTGTGTCCGCTGCTGGGCTTCCTGGACAAGGAGCGCAAGCAGGTGGGGTGCCTGGGGCATCCGAAGGTGACGGGGGGCGCGGACCTGCGCGACTGCGGCGTCTACCGCTCATCGGTGTGCGAGACCTTCACCTGCCCCTCCTTCGGCTGGCTCACGGACGCGCAGGCGCGACTGGTGCTTGCCGCGTGCGCGGACTGGTACCTGTACGGCCTGGTCATCACCGACGTGGAGTTCGTGCGCGGCTGCCTGCGACTGCTGGAGTGGGAGCTCGCGGGACCGGCGCGCCCGGAGCGGATGGTGGAGAAGCCGGACGTCCTCGCGGCGACACGGCGGCTGTTCGCGCTGAAGGAGACAGCGCCCCGAAGAGACCCGAACGCCGCGGTCTTCGGCCGCTTCACGCGCGACACGGAGGGCGAGCCGGTGCCGCGAATGCTCGATTACATGAAGCTGGGCGTGCGGGCGTCACCCGAGGACGACGTGGTGCTGTGCCTGGGATACACGCCCGCCAACGCCACGGAGTTGATGGCGGCGCGGGAACTGGTGCGCACACACGTGAAGGCCGTGGCTCGCACGATGACGGCCTGAGCGACGCGGACCCCACGTGAGCTGACGTCGCGCCCCCAGCCGCCCCACCTCGCGAGCAGGCGACCGAGCGTTGAAGGTCCCTCGGCTGCCCGAGGCACTTCGCGGTGAGCCCTCACGAGCGCTCAGGCCCACGCCCTGGTCGATAGGAGCACGCCTCTTGCACAGATCTCCTGGCACGTAACGCGGAATGGGAACGCGAGGTGACTGGATGGGCAGGCGATGGGCGTGGGTGGGAATGTTGGGGCTCTGCGCGTGGGTGTCTGGGTGTGCCGAGCGGCAAGGACAAGACCCCGCGACGAGTGCGCAGTCCGCGAGTGGACAGTCGAAGCAGGCGGTGCCACCTCCGAGCATGGCGGGAGGAGTCACGGGCCAGACTGGCGCCACGCAGGACTCCGCTGAAGCTCCAGGCAACGCGGACAGGAACACCGGCACCGTACCGGGAACTGGCAACGCGGCGACCGGGAACACGGGCAACGCGGCGGCACGGAATACCAGCAACGCCACGAGGAGCACGGGCAACACGTCGGCCGGCAATGCGACGGGCACCGGCAACGCCGCGAGGAGCACGGGCAACGCGGCGGCCGGCAATGCAACGGGCACCGGCAACGCCGCGAGAAACACGGGCAACGCTGCGGCCAGCAGTGCAACGGGCACCGGCAACACCGCGGTCGGCAACACAACGGGCACCGGCACCACCACCGGCGCGACAGCCCAGGCCCCCGGGACCGGCAGGGTGATGATCGGCACCGAAGCGGTCCAGGCAAGTGACGATGAAGACTGGTTCAAGGGCGCCGCGCGCGCAGCGCAGGCCGCGCTCCCCGAGAACACCTCGAACCGCGCGCTCGAGGACGTCGTCATCGCCTCCAGCGCCGTGAGCGGCCGAGTCACCCGCGTGAGCCGCGACACCATCACCGTGCGCGACAGCGACGGCAGCGACTACGTACTGACGCTCGACGAGCGCAGCCAGGGCGTGCGCCAGGGACGGCGCGTCTCCCTGCGCCAGCTCCAGGCAGGCACCCCCGTGCGAGCGCGCTTCGTCCTCATGGGTGGGCGCTCCGTGGCGCGCGACGTGCGCATCCGCCGCTGAGCCGAAGTCCGCCTGAAACCCACTCCCTCCGCCACCTCGGGGCAAGGTAGGATGACGCCCCGAGTCACGGACTGAATGGCCCCGCTGCCCCGCCGTCGAGGAACACGGCGGCGGGACGATGTCGCCGCGCCGGCTGTTCCACCGTCGAACCTCGGTGGAACCTCGTGTCGTGCCCGGAGGCAAAGCGGATGGATGACCCAGGCCCAGGTGGAACCGGAACGCGGCGGCGCGGACGTGCACGCGTCGCCTGGGCCCTGGTCTGCGCACTCGCCGCGTGTACACCGCGAGGCGTGGGCACGCCCGAGCCCACCGTGCCACCACCGCCGCGTCTCTCGGTCCAGCAGGTCACCCAGCTCCTCCCGCCCCACGTGAAGGAGCGCGAAGGTTGGGCACGAGACGTCCTCGCCGCGCTGGAAGCGGAGGACGTGCCGCCGTCGCCCTCGGCCGTTTGCTCCGTGCTCGCCGTCATCGAACAGGAATCCGGCTTCCAGTCGGACCCCGCGGTCCCGAACCTCCCGCGCATGGTCCGCACACGACTGGAGGAGCACGCGGACACGCTGGGCCCGCTGGGCCACAAGGCATTGGCCTCGGTGCTCGCGGGCAAGGCTGCCGGCCAGAAGCGCACCTTCGACGAGCGCCTGCGCACCGTGCGCACGGAACGAGACCTCGACCGACTCTTCCGGGACATGCTCGCGTACTACGAAGCCGAGTACCCCACGACGTTCGCGACGATGAACCTGGCCAGCGCCCTGTTCTCCTCGCGGCGCCTGGAGGACCTCAACCCCGTCACCACCGCGGGCTCCATGCAGGTGAGCGTCCGGTACGCGGTGGAGAAGGAAGGCGAGGACGCCGACCCGGTGAAGGTGCGCGAGTCGCTGTACACGCGCACGGGTGGAGTGCGCTTCGGCACGGCGCGGCTGCTCGGCTACGAGGCCGCGTATCCCCAGCCCCTCTTCCGCTTCGCCGACTACAACGCTGGCGTCTACGCCTCGCGCAACGCCGCGCTCCAGGCCCAGGTGGGCCAGCTCACCCGGGTGTCGCTGGTGCTGGACGGAGACCTGCAACTCTATGACAAGAACGGCGACCCCCGCTCGGAGGACAGCAAGTCCCTGGCGGCGCTGCTCGCCTTCCGTCGAGACCACGCCCCGGAGCTGAGCGAGCGGCAGGTCCGCCGCGACGTGAAGAAGGAGAAGGAAGAGGACTTCGAGTCCACGGAGACCTTCCGCGCGGTGAAGCGCGTGTACGCGAACCAGACAGGGGAATCCCCCGCGTACGCCCAGCTCCCCCAGGTGACGCTCCAGAGCCCCAAGCTGAAGGGAGAGCGCACCACGGCGTGGTTCGCGCGCTCGGTGGATGCGCGCTTCCAGAAGTGCCAGGGCCGCTACAGCGCGCTGACGAAGCCGCCCGCCCCGCCCCGGAACGTCACCCGCCCCAAGTGACATTCCCGGCGTCACGACGAACGCCGGGGCCATCAGCGCCGCCTCAGGGCACGGTGAAGAAGGAACTGAAGGCGCCGGCGGAGTGGTAGGGCACCGTGTCCCGCGTGCTGAACGGAGCATGCTCCACGTCCCACAGGGGCGCGTAGACGGCGGTCACCGTCACGTAGCATTCGGCGCCCGGCTCCAACTTTCCGGGGGGCAGTCGCACGTCCCTGACCGAGCCGGGGACATAGATGGACCCCAGGTCCAGCATGGCCCCGAACTCGGGGAGGTACTGCCTGACCTTGACCTCATAGGCCGTGGGCTTGCCGACGGCGGGAGGGACCCAGGAAATCATGGGGTTGAGCGAGCTCACCCGCTGAGGGTCGCTGGCCGGCTTCCGGTCGATGCGAAAGGAGCGAGGCGGCGACACCTTCGGAATCACCGGGCCGGCGGTGAGGTCCTCGATCGCCTCGGTCGCGGTATAGGAACTCGCCAGATTGATGAAACGCGCCGGGTTGCTCGGCAGTTGTGTCGGAGAGAAATAAAGGGTGGACACACTGCCGACCACGCCCCAGTTCGAAGGGTACGGGTTGCCAAACCGCAGGCGAGTCGGGAAGTCAGACGCCGTCCCTTGGGGCATGTTCATCCAGAGCAACTCCCCCGCGTAGCCAACCCACCCATCCGCCGGTCCATGGGGAGCGGGCCGGACCGCGAACGAGGACCCCCTGGGGACGGCGCGCGGGTGGACCTCCGGAGCCATGCGAGCGAACTCGGACAGGCGCCAATCGAAAGAGACCTCCCTTTCATCCACGGGCTGGAGCTCCGTGGAGATGGGCAGGGGCAAGGGTTCCTCCCAGCTCGGCACCAGGTCGAAGGGCGCCAGTCGCACGGAGCGCGTCAAGGAGGAGTAGCCCACCAACGTCCCATCGGACGTCCTGCCCGCGATGAACTCACTGAACTGATTGACGTACAGCCGGTCCCCCCGGTCCGCCTGGAACACGGGGATGTTGGTCCAGAGATAGGAGAGCAGCCCCGCTTCATTGGTGACGAGGGAGGTCGCCCCCTCGGGGACAGCCTCGAAGAGGGCCAGTTCCCCCAACATGTCCACCTCCGAGGAGACCACCTGAAAGCTGGAGCCCTGCTGGTAGTCGCCCGTCCACGGCACCCAGGGCGACAGGTTTCGCAGGTCGAGCTGGAGGGGAAACCAGTCGACGTCCGTATAGACGGCATCCGGACGCCCCAGACGGTTGATGCCGATATCCACGTGACGCGCGGACGTGAGGATGTCGGTCATGTTGATGCGGTCCGCGCGCAGGTAGTACTCCCCTCGCGGCACGCCCGTGAATCGCCACCCTCCCGGCACCGCGGAGCCGGTGTTTCGCGAGAAGCGGACCCCGTCATGGGTGTAGATTTCAGGAGGACTCGCCGACAGGTCCTCGACGCGTTCGGCGATGCCCACCGAGGTGTAGAAGCGCGTGGTGCTCGTCACCAGCACCGTGTCATCGGCGAGCAGCGTCTGGCCTGTCGCCTGGGGCTCCCGCTCGGAGGAGGACGCACCACTTCCACACCCCGCCAGCCACACGACACACGTCGCGCCCAGCAGGGAAGAACTCCGCGGCATCATCATGAAGAAACACCTGTCTCAGGAGGAATCGTGCTCCCCGCCCGATACCATGGAGACTCCCCAGGGACGCCTGACCCGCCTTCACCGCGCAAGTACTTGAGACGTCCCTGAGACATCTCGAGGCGCCGTGCGTTTCGCGCGCGCGGGGCGCTCGCCACCGGCAACACCAGACACACGAAGGCCCCGGCGTCATGAAGAACGCCGGGGCCCGGGTGCCATTCCATCAACCGTCACGCACGCTTCACGGCGTGGTGAAGTAGGAGCTCACGGTGCTGGCGGAGCGGTAGGGCAGCCGCTCCAGGGTCCTGAAGGGGTACGACTCGATGTCGAGCTGGGGGCTGTCGATGGCGGCCACCGTGGCGTGGTACGTGGTGCCGGGCTCCAGGACTTCCGGAGGCAGCCGGAGCTGGGTGGCCGAGCCGGGCAGGTAGAACGCCCTCCACGTCGATGAGAAGCCGGACTCCAGGTCGAGCCGCGAGATGGACACCCGGTAGGCCGCGGGCGTGCCGATCGCCGGCGGAACCCAGGCAAGCACGGGGCTGGCGGTGCCCACCTTGCGCGGAGCGCTCGCGGGCACGCCGTCGATGGTGAAGGACCGGGGCGGCGACACCCGCGGCACCACGGGCCCCGCGATGAGGTGGTCAAACTCATCCCAGGCCGTGTAGCTCCCGGAGATGCTGCCCAGCCTGCCCGAGCCATCCGGCAGCGCCTCCTGATTCCGGAACGAGTAGGACACCACGCCAACCAGGCCCCAGTTCGACGGATAGGGATTGCCGAACTTCAGGCGGGCCGTGAAGTCATACGCGGCCCCCCGGGGCAGGTCCACCGTGAGCAGCTCACCGGTATAACCAATCCACCCGTCCGCCAGCCCGTGCGGGCCAGGCACGATATCGAACCGGGGCAGTCCGGGCAGCGCGTTGGGATGGACCTCCGAAGTGAGCCGGGCGAACTCCGGCAGGCGCCACTCGAGGGGGAACTCCCGCATCCGCACCGGCTGGAGCAGACCCGTGACGGGAATCGGGGTGATGCCGTCGGGCCTGTGGTCGAAAGCACCCGCCTGCACCGCGCGCTCCACGGCGGAGTACCCCAGCGGACGTCCATCCGGGAGCGAGCCCGCGCTGAACTCACTGAGCTGATTGATGTACAGCCGGTCCCCTCGGTCCGCCTCGAAGACGGGGAAGTGGCCCAGGTTCGAGCCCAGCTCGGCCTGGGAGGTGACGATGGAGGTGGCTCCGTCGGCAACCCCCTCGTAGAAGAAGGGAGACGCATACAGGTCCACCTGCCCGGAGGTGAGCTGCAGGCTGGAGCCATGCTGGAAGCTGCCCGTGTAGGGCTTCCACGGCGCCAGGCCCAGCAGGTTGGCCTGGAGGGGCGAGATGGAGACATCCGCGTACTCGGCATCCGGCCGGCCCAGGCGGTTGCGGCCGATGTCCACGTAGCGCGAGGACGTCACCAGGTAGGTCCCCCCCGTGCGCAGGTAGAACGGCCCCGGCGGAACCCCCGTGAAGAGCCACCCTCCGTTCGCCGCCGAGCCCAGGAACAGCGTGAAGGTGGACCCGTTGAACACGAGCACCTCGGGAGGATTCGCTGACAGGTCCTCCTCGCGCTCGGCGACGCCCACCGACGTGTAGAAGCGGGTGGTGTCCTTCACCAGCACCGCGCGCTGATTCGAAGGCCCTCCATCCACGCCGGCGTCGGGCGAGCCACCATCCCCGGGCACTCCCGCATCCGGCCCACAACCCTCGGCGACGGGCTCCCCCATCCACGTCCCGTCACCCGAGGCATTGGAATCCGTGTCCACGGAGGACAAGCCCTCTCCGAGTCCCCCTGGCACGGACGAATCACTTCCACACCCCGCCAGCGCCGCGACACACGTCGCGCCCAGCAGGAAAGAAAAACGCAGCATCTTCACGTGAAGCCCCCAATTCAAGTAAGGCCAGTCAACCCTAGCCGATGGCATCGGGGAGGCCCAACAGGGGCATTCGTGTTCACGGCGCAAGGCATTGCGCGCCATGTGTGACACCCGGGCCCGACGGGTGCTCAAGTGTGTCGGGCCCGGATGACGTGGGAGCTTGCTTCAGCGCTTGGTGGGCGCGGGCGGCGGGGAGAAGCGCTTGTCTGAAATCTTCATCTCCGTGACGGGGCCGTACTTGCGAGCCATCTCCCGGATGGCGGAGGCCTTGCCGATGAGGACGAAGGTGAGGTTCTCCGGGGCGGGCAGCGCGCGCTGGATGACGGTGCCCACGCCCTCGCGGGTGGTGGCGGCCACGGCGGTGGCGAAGCCATCCACGTCGCTGGCATCCAGGCCGTAGAAGGCCAGCTCCGAAAGCTTGTCGGCCACCTGGCCGCCCGTCTCGAGCCGGGGCGGGAACTGGCCCAGCACGTAGGACTTGGCGGACGCCAGCATGGCGTCATCCATGCCGGACTTGCGGTAGCGGGTGAAGACATCCAGGGCCATGTCGATGGCCTTGTCTGTCTTGTCCGTCTGGGTGAAGGAGCTGATGACAAACGGGCCGGGGTGGGCGCTCGGGGAGAAGCCGGCGCGGGCGCCATAGGTCAGGCCGGACTTCACGCGCAGCTCGGTGTTGAGCAGCGAGGTGAAGCGTCCGCCGAGCACCGTGCCCGCCAGGTTCGCGGTGACGCGGTCCGGGTCGTTCCGGGCGATGCCGGTGTTGCCGATGGAGAAGTACGTCTGGGTGGCGTCGGGCTTGTCCACCAGCAGGACGCGGCGGCCCTTGGAGACGGTGGTGGTGGCGACCTCCGGGGCGGGGCTGGCGGCGCGGGCCCAGCCGCCGAGCGCGGCCTCCAGCTTCGCGGCGAGCGCCTTGCTGTCGAAGTCACCGACGACGGAGAGGATGAGCCTGTCGCCGCCGAGCTGGCTCTTGGCGTAGGCGAGCACGTCGTCGCGGGAGAGGCCCGGCAGGGACGCCTCGGTGCCGTCCACGGGGGTGCCGTAGGGGTGGCCGGTGAACTGGAAGGCCTCGAAGTAGGTGTTGATGAGGCCGCGCGGGTCACCATCCTTGGCGGCGGTGATTTCGGAGGCCATGCGCGCGCGCGTCTTCTCCAGTTCGTCCTGGGCGAAGCGCGGGCGGGTGAGCAGGTCCGCGAGCAGCTCCACCATCAGCGCGCTGTCGCGGGACATGAACTGGCCGCTGACGACCAGGTTCTCCAGCTCCGCGCGCGTCTCCAGCACACCGCCGACGCCGTCCACGGCCTCGGCGAACTGGCGGGCGTCACGGGTGCCCGCGCCCTTCTGGAGCAGCTCCGCGGTGAGGGCGGACAGGCCCTCCTTGCCAGCGGGGTCCGCGAGCGCGCCGCCGCGCAGCCACGCGCTGAAGGCGACGAGCGGCAGGTCCTTGCGCTCCACCAGCAGCACGCGCGCGCCGTTCTTCAGCGTGACGGTGGTGGGCTTGGGGAGAGTCACGCCCTGGGGGGCCGCGGTGGTCGCGGTGGCGGGCTTCGGAGGAGTGGTGCCCTGGGCGGCGGCCGGGCCCGAGGAGAGCAGGACGGCGGCGAGGACGGTCTTCCAGGAGAGGGGGGCAATCATCGCGCGGCCTCCTTGCGGGTGGCGGGGGTGGCGGAGTCGGCGGCGTCGGTGGGGACGAGCCAGCCGACGGTGCGACGCTGGGGGACGAAGACGCGAGCGGCGACCTTGCGGATGTCGTCGCGGGAGACGCGCTCGTAGCGGGCGGGGGCGTCGAAGACCTTGCGGAAGTCGCCGCGGAAGACCTCGGAGGAGCCGAGCGCGTACGCGCGCCCGTTGATGGTCTCCAGCGAGCGCCAGAAGTTGGCGAGGGTGATGTTGCGAGCCTTGCGCAGCTCGGCGTCGGTGACGCCGTCCTTCACGACGCGGGCGAGCTCCTCGGTGATGAGGGCTTCGACGCGCGCCAGGTCGCCGCCCGTGGGCAGGTCGGCGGTGAACCAGACGAGGCCCGGGTCGAAGCCGGGGGTGTACATGGTGTTGGTGCGGATGGCGACGCGCTCTTCCTCGACGAGGCGGCGGTGGAGGCGGGAGGAGTCGCCGTCGCCGAGGATGTTGAGCAGGAGGGTGAGGGCCTCCACGTCGGCGTCCTTGCCGGACATGCCGTGGTAGGCAAGCTGGAGCAGCGGGGACTGGGAGATCTTCTTCACGACGACGCGGCGCTCTCCCTGCTGCTCGGGCTCCTGGGTGCGGACGGGCTCGGGCGCGGGCTGGGCGGGGATGGGCTCGAGGTACTTCTCCACGAGCGCGAAGATTTCAGCGGGCGTGACGGCGCCGGTGAAGATGAGCGTGCCGTTGTTGGGGGCGTAGTAGGTCTTGAAGTAGCGCTGGAGGTCTTCGATTCGCCACGACTCGATGTCGGAGGGCCAGCCGATGACGGGGAACTGGTAGGGATGGGCGACGAAGGCGGTGGCCTGGACCTGCTCGGCGAGAGCGCCCTCGTTGTTGTTGTCCACGCCGGAGCGGCGCTCCGAGTAGACGACGCCGCGCTCGGACTCGATGACCTTGGGGTCGAAGGCGAGGTGCTGGAGGCGGTCGGCTTCGAGCTGGAAGATGATGTCGAGCGCGGTGCGAGGGAACCAGTCCTGGTAGACGGTGACGTCCTCGGACGTGAAGGCGTTGTTGGAGCCGCCGTTGGCCTCCATGACGCGGTCGAACTCACCGGGGCCGAACTTCTTGGCGCCGTTGAACATCATGTGTTCGAAGAAGTGGGACAGGCCGGTGATGCCTGGGTATTCGTTGCGGCTGCCAACGCGGAACCAGTTGTAGAGGGCGACGTTGGGGATGTCGTGGTCGGGCCAGACGATGACCTTGAGGCCGTTCTTGAAGGTGCGGGTCTCGACGCTGGCGCCGAGCTTCTGGAAGGACGAGGCGGCGGGCTTGGAGGCCGCCTTGCCTTGCGCCTGGGCGCCGGCGGCGGGAGCCACCAGCAGCGCCAGGCACGACGTCCAGAGGAGGGACTGACGGAACATCCGTGCTCCTGTCAAAGAGGAAGACGCCCGGGAACGGGCGGCGGCGCACGATATTCCAGTTTCAGCCCCCCGTACCTACGCGGCGGGACGGGTGAAGCTCAGGCTCCGAGCACGCCGCGCAGCACGTCCTGGAAGTAGTTGATGCTTCCGACGTGCGTCTGGTGGTGTTTGGCGGACTGGTGGAGGCGCAGGACGACGGCCTCGAACTCGGCCTGGCTGACGTCGCGCAGGGACATGTAGAGCCGGGCTGCGCCCTGGAGGTACGAGAACAAGGGGTTGCGGTCGGTGCCGTCGGGCCGGCGCGCCAGGTGGCGGTAGAGCCGCTCGAACTCCTGGTCGGTCTCCGTGTTGCGCACGGCGCGGCAATAGCCGGCGGCGGTCGCCTCGATGAGGATGAAGAAGGGGTGGTACTCGGGCGGCGGGGTCTTGGCGAAGCTGGGGGGCTTCTTGTCACCGGTCCACAGCTTGGAGATGGGCTGGAGGGTGACGTGCGTGAGCACCTCGCCGGCCCGCACCTGGGCGCGAGCGCCGACGGGAACCACGTGCTTCTGGTCTTCCCACTCCACTGCGACAAACAGCCGGTCCGGAGCGTCCACCCTCACGCCCGCCTTCTCCAGCTCCGCCACTGCGTTCGCGTCCATCTCTTTTCACGCCTCCGAGCCCCCTCTCTACCCCGCCCCGGGCCTCCAGTGCACCCGGCTTCGCACGCTGACGTCCGCTCGCCTCCCCTGCGGAGGCAGCCACCGTCACCTCCAGGACCCCTGCTTCAAATCCAGACATCACCTGGGGCCCCCCAGGGCCCTGGGGATGCGCTCGGCGCCCAAACAGGCAATAAATGCCGGACCAGGATACCCAGGAGGCGTCATGAGGGAGTGCAGGTCGGCCGTGCTCGTGCTGCTCATCACCCTCGCGCTCGTACCGGCGATGGCCACCGCGGGGCAGAGCGCCTCCATTCGCTGGGCGGCGAGCCGGGGCGATTTCGTCACCTGGCAACTCAGCGGCGTGAGCAGGGCGGCGGATGGCGCCCTTCAGCTCTTTCCAGGTCAGGCCTGGGCCGGCACGGACCCGTACGGGCCCGGGGGCTACCATGGGGGCACGTATTACAACGGCGGCTCGTTCGTTCAAGGCGAGGCCACCAGCCCCATCATCACCAGTGCGTTCAGCTTCCGCGAGGCCATCGCTTCCTGGGAGGCCACCACGCCCACGGGGACCTGGGTGGAAACCTTCGTCCGCGTGCAGGTGGCAGGGGCCTGGACGAAGTGGTTCAGCCTGGGCGTGTGGGCCTCGGAGGGCGCCACGGTGCGGCGCCACTCGGTGGACTCGCAGGCGGACACCGTGGCGAGGGTCTCCATCGACACGTTGCTCGTCACCGCCAAGAAGTCGGCCGCGAGCGCGTGGCAGGTGAAGACCCGGCTGTTCAGCGCGGACGGCGTGGCCACGCCCACGCTGCATGCCAGCGCCCTCACCTTCTCCACCTCGCCGGAGGCCAGGCCCACCGTCCCGGCCGGCAACCCCGCTCGCTGGAATCAGGTGCTCGACGTGCCCCGGTGCTCGCAGATGGTCTACCCCGATGGGGGCGAGGTCTGGTGCAGCCCCACGTCCACGGCCATGGTGCTGAAGTACTGGTTGCAGGACACCGGTGGCTGCGAGTCGAGTGTGCGGGCGGCGGTCAGCGGCACCCACGACTGGTACTACGGCGGTCACGGCAACTGGCCGTTCAACACGGCGTATGCGGCCCGCCAGGGCTTTCAGGCTCACGTGGCGCGCTTCACGAGCTTCGCCCAGTTGGAGCCGTGGCTCTCCGCCAGCGTGCCGGCCATCCTCAGCGTCGCGTGGGGCAAGGGCGAGCTGACCGGCGCTCCCATTCCCTCCACCGCGGGCCACCTCCTGGTGCTCGCGGGCTTCGACGCGACCGGCAACCCCGTGGTGAACGACCCAGCTGGCGCCGGCGACACCGCCGTGCGGCGCACCTACTTCCGCTCGGAGCTGGAGCCGCTGTGGCTGTCTCGCTCGGGAGGCACCGCCTATCTCATCTACCCACGGGGCTGGCCGGTGCCCGCGTTGTAGTGGCGCCGCATCGGGGGCTCGGCGCCTCGACCCCAGCCTCCGTGGAGCGGCCTCCGTCGAAGATCCGCCATCCCCATTCGCCGCGCCACGGAGCGTCGAGCTAGAAGGAGAGCTCGGGAGACACCACCATGCGGGCTCCGTCGTCGGTCCTCACGAGCGGTTTCGGGGTGCTGGTCCTGGCCGTCGCGGGCCTCCTGGTGGTGGCGACCTGGCACGCGGGGCGGCGACTCGGGGAGACCCCACGTGGGACGCTGCGCTGGACGGCGTTGGCCGTGGGTGTCGTCGCCTTCGTGCTGGGCTCGAGTGGCGTGCTCGCGGCGCGCGGCGCGCTCGCCGACATGGACTCCATGCCGCCCGCGGTGTTCGGCGTCATCCTGCCCACAACGGTGCTGACGCTCGTGCTCGCGGGCTCCAGGTTTGGCGAGCGGCTGGTGCTCGGGCTGTCGCTGGAGTCCCTCGTGGGGTTTCAGGTCTTCCGCGTCGCGGTGGAGGTGGCGCTCTGGGGGCTGCACCGCGAGGGCATCGTGCCGGTCGAGATGACGTTCGAGGGGCTCAACTTCGACATCCTCACGGGACTGACGGCGCCGGTGATGGCCTGGCTCATCCACAGGGGGCGAGCGCCCCGCGCGCTCGTGGGAGCCTGGAACACGGCGGGTCTGGTGCTCCTGCTCACCATCGTCGCCATCGCGGTGCTCGCATCGCCACCGTTCGTCCGGGTGTTCGAGGCCACGCCGCGCAATACCGTCATCACCACCGCGCCCTTCATCTGGCTGCCGGTGGTCCTGGTCCAGGCGGCGCTGTTCGGGCACCTGCTTGTCTTTCGCTGGCTGTGGCGACACCGAGCGTCGGCCCCTCCCTCGCTCGCCCCGCCGGCCGGGTGAGCACCGGGCGAGGGAGCACCGGAAGCACAGGCCCCGCCCCTGCCCCGAGGACTCCAGGCCCACGAAAACCAAAGGGCCCAACCTTGCCTTCACGCCAGGGGCCCGGTATCTGGCCTTGCGTTGCGTGCCCGAAGGTCAAGGCCACGTCGTCGGGGAGTCGATGATCCGCTGCATGCTGTTCGACATGGATGGGACGCTCCTCTTCACGGAGGAGGCCAACTTCGTCGCGTACCGGCGAGCCTTCGCGGAGGAGGGCTTCAATCTGGAGCGAGCGGCCTACCAGCGCGCCTTCGGCCTGCGCTTCGACGCCATGGTGCGCGAGGTGGGCGCGAAGCTGGACGCACAGGCCGCCGTGCGGGTCCGCGACGCCAAGGCCCGCTTCTATCCGGAGTCCTTCGACCAGGTGCGCCCCAACCTGCCGCTCATCGGCTTGCTGCGCTCGGTGCGCGCCCACCATGTCACCGGGCTGGTGACGACGGCGGCGACCACCAACGCGCGTGCGCTGATGGCGCATTTCGACCTGGCCCACCTCTTCGACGTCACCGTCTTCGGCGAGGACGTGGAGCACCCCAAGCCCCATCCGGAGGGCTACCTCCGCGCGGCGCGACTGGCTGACGTGCCCACCGCGCAGTGCCTCGCCTTCGAGGACAGCGCCAGTGGCGTGGCGGCGGCCGAGGCCGCGGGCATCACCGTGGTCCGCGTCCAGGAGGCCCCTTGAAGCATGCTCGCGGTTGGGGCCTGGCCCTGGTGGCGGTGGGGCTGCTCGTCAGCGCCGCCTTCCTCTCCCGCTTCGTCGACGGGTCTCACCAGTCCGGTCAGTGGGTGCCCGACAGCACCCTGGCGGTGTGGGTCATCCCCCTCGCCGTGCTCTGCCAGGGGCTGGCCCATGTCCTGCGCGCGAAGAACGCCCAGCGGCTCTTGCGTGTGGTGCGGCCCACCACATGGCGCATCCTCTTCTCCGGCCTCTCCGTCGGCTTCCTCTTCAACGCCCTGCTCCCCTTCCGGCTCGGTGAGCTGGTGCGTGCGCACCTCATCGGTCGGCAGATGCGCATCAGCCGCGCGGTGGTGCTCTTCACCATCCTCTTCGAGCGCGCGGTGGATGGCCTCGTGCTGGCGCTGTGCGCGGTGGGGATTGGACTCGCGACGCGCGCGCAGGCCCCTGAAGCGGCGGCGCTGATGCTGCGCCTGGCAATGGGCGTGGGCGCGGCGAGCGTCGCGGTCGCCGTCCTCGCCTGGCTGCTCTTCACGCAGAACCGCCGCATGTTGCGCGCGGTCGGCGCCTTCACCGCGCTGCTCAATGACAGACTGAAGGACCGGACGCGCTTCGTGCTCTGGTCCATCATCTACGGCACCCACGTCATCTTCCGCTCCGCGCGCCTGGGCCGCTTCGTCGTCACCTCCATGGGCATGTGGGTGCTCTACCTGGGCTCCATGGCCGCGCTGGCCCACGGCTTCGCGCCGGGCCACGGGGCCCTGGCCATCCTGGGCACCGCCGTCTCCGCCTACCTCGCGGTGGGCGTGCCGTCGGGGCCGGGCTTCCTGGGGACCTTCCACTACTATTTCTCCGAGCTGGCGCGCGGGATGTTGGGCATCGACGGCGTCCCGCTGGGCCTGTCGCTGGTGTCCTGGGCGGTGCTCATCGGCCCCTTCTCCGCGGTGGGGCTCTACTTCCTGCTGCAGCGCGGCCGCGAGCAGGCCGCCGATGCCCCCGTCGCCCTGGAGCCCTTGAAGAACAAGCTGCACCGCGACTCGGACATCAGTCGTGAGTTCAGCCACTTCCTGGACGAGTACTTCTCCGGACAGGCGCTCAGCCACGTGTTGTCCACCGGCGAGCTGCGCGGCGACTTCCGCATGGTGCACACCTTCAAGGGCGGCTCCAACGCGAGCACCCTGCTGGTCTGGGACGGTGAAGGCCTGCGCGTGCGCAAGGTGACGCTGCCCCAGCACCTGGAGAAGCTGAAGGCGCAGCACGACTGGCTGGAGTCCCGCCGCCATCTGCCCCACCTGCCACGGCCCCTGCGGGAGCTGCGCACGGAGGACTACTACGCGTTCGACCTGGAGTACCGGAAGGAGTACGTCCCCTTCTTCCAGTTCATCCACTCCGAGGATGTGGAGCGCGGCAAGCAGGTGCTGGACCGGGTCCTCGACTTCGTGGACCAGCACCTCTACGAGCACGCCGAGCGCCGCGACGAGCCGGACATGCTGGAGCGCTACCTCCGCGAGAAGGTCGTGGCCAAGGTGAACGACGCCGCGGCCCTGAGCCCGACGCTGGCCGCGCTGCTCGCGCACGACACGCTCTGCATCAACGGTCAGCACTACGAGAACATGGGCCCGGCCCTCGCGCGACTGAGAGCCAACCCGCGCGCCCTGGCGGAGCTGGCCAGCATGCGGCAGACCCCCATCCACGGCGACCTGACGGTGGACAACCTCATCGTCCGCAAGGAGGACGGCGACTTCCTGGTGTTGGACCCCAACAACGAGAACGCCATCAGCGACCCGGTGGTGGACCTGGGCAAGCTGTGCCAGTCGCTGCACTCCGGCTACGAGTTCCTCTGCCAGGTCTCCCGCGCGAAGGTGGAGGGCGCGGTGGTGGAGTATGAGGAGTCCATGTCCTCGCGCTACGCGGAGCTGTACCTCCACCTCCAGCGGCGCTTCGAGACCACGCTGCCGCCCGAGGTGCGCCGCACGGTGCTCTTCCACGAGGCCGTGCACTACTGCCGCATGCTCACCTACCGGGCCCGCATCAACCCGAGCAGCCTGCCCGCCTTCTTCGCCACCGCCGTGCGTCTCTTCAACCAGTTCAATGACCAGTACGCGTCGGAGACGTCCGCCAGTCCGCTCCAGGGCGAGGACCCCTCGCGCAAGCGTCTGGCCTGAGCGTCTTTCCGGAAAGGTCCCCGCCCTCATGCGTCCGCTCCACGTCCTGCTGCCCATGGCGGGCCTCGGCTCGCGCTTCGCCGATGCGGGCTTCACCACGCCCAAGCCCCTCATCCCCGTGGATGGCATCCCCATGGTGCTCAAGGCCCTCTCCAGCCTGTCGGACTGGGGGCTGGACGTGGTGCACACCGCCGTGGTGCGAAGGCCCCACGAGGAGCAGTTCCAACTGGCCACGCTGCTGCGCGAGGCCATCCCTGGGCTGGACGTGGTGATTCTGGAGGAGATGACCCGAGGCGCGGTGGAGACGGCCCTGGCGGCCTCCGGGCGCATGACGGGCGAGCGCGGCCTCTTGGTGATGGACTGTGATTTGTGGTTCGACAGCCCCGCCTACCGCGAGCTGGTGCGCGGCGCGCTCTCCGGGGAGGACCCGACGTTGACGGGCGGCCTGCTCACCTTTCCCTCCCAGCTTCCCCGCTACAGCTACGCGAAGAGCGAGGCGGGCCAGGTGGTGCGCACGGCGGAGAAGGTGGTCATCTCCGATGCGGCCATCATGGGCGCGTACTTCTTCGCCACCGAGCGCCACTTCCTCACCGCGGGCCAGCACCTCATGGAGCGGCCCATCACGGAGGGGATGCGGGAGTACTACCTGTCACTGCTCTACAACCTGCTCCTGGAGGCCGGAGGCACGGTGCGCTCCGCGCGCGTCTCCCGCTATGCCTCCTTTGGCACCCCGGAAGAGCTGCGCCAGTACGAGGCCCAGGGCCCCACCGTGCCTTGAATGGCGCGAAGGGGCCCGCCAGGCAGCCCCCGCGTCGCAGCACCTCATCCCTCGAAGGAGATTCTCGTGGCCGCCGAACGCATGCTCGTCTTCATCCCCATGTACAACTGCGAGCGGCAGATTCCCCGGGTGCTCGCCCGCTTCGGCGAAGCCCTCCAGCGTCGCTTCGCCGAAATCATCGTGGTGGACAACGGCAGTCGCGACAACGGCGTGGAAGCCGCCGTGACGGGCCTGTCCAAGCTGGTCCATCTGCCGGGCAAGGTGCTCGTCAACGACGACAACTACAACCTGGGCGGCTCCCACAAGGTGGCCTTCGAGTACGCGCTCGCGCACGGCTTCGACCAGGTGGTCGTCCTCCACGGCGACGACCAGGCGGACATCAACGACCTGGTGCCCCACCTGGACGAAGGGGCGTACCGGGCGCAGGACTCGCTGCTGGGAAGCCGCTTCATGCGCGGCTCGCGGCTCCAGGGCTATTCGCACGTGCGCACCCTGGGCAACCACGTCTTCAACCTGCTGTTCTCCGCGGCGGCGCGCCACCGCGTCCATGACCTGGGCTCGGGTCTCAACCTGTACTCGGCCCGCTATCTGGAGCCCCGCTTCTACCTGGGCTTTCCGGACAGCCTCACCTTCAACATCCACATGCTGCTGGCGGGCATCCACCGGCGCTCGCGCTTCGGCTTCTTCCCGCTCAGCTGGCGCGAGGAGGACCAGGTGAGCAACGTGCGGATGATGCGCCAGTCGCTCCAGACGGGCCGCATCGCGCTGGAGTTCGCGAGGAGCCCGGAGGCCTTCCTCGCGAAGGACTGGAGCAGCCAACCTGGACGGCCGTACACCTCAACCGTGGTGGCTCAGGTGAGCGGGGGCCACGTCGACCGCACCCGCGCTCCCGCCTTCCCCACCCGCTGAGGCCCGGGAAGCCGCCCTCACACGCAGGACGCGGGCCTCGAACCAGGCCAGTGGCACGGCGAGGTAGCCAAACACCCAGAGGTCCGTGACGTACGAGGGGTGACTTGCGGGCGCGGCGATGAAGACGAGACCCGCGGGTGCCAGGATGGCGCCCGCCACCATCGCCGACACGGGCAGGGTGCGCCACCGCGACACCAGCCACAACGTGAGCAGGAGCGCTGGCAGGCCATTCCAGGGGAAGTAGAGCCAGCGTCCATGCTCGTAGGGGAGGCTCGCGTCGCGCAGCCAGTGGGTGACACGCGCCAGGGCCTGGGGCGCCTTGGAGTGCTCCAACCCGTATCGCCGGAGCAGCTCCGCGCCGTTGGGGGAGTAGAGGTCCTCGGGACGAACCGTCTCCCGGAAGTCCATGACGGGGAAGGAGGCGCGTGGGCTGAGGCCCAGTGTGCCCGCGAAGGTGATGAGCCGGTTGGAGAGCATCAGCGCCGGGTTGTCTCGCGCCATGCGAAGGACGAGGGCGCGCAGCCTGACAATCTTCTCGGGCGTGATGGGAGCGCGCAGGTCGCTCCAGTAGCAGGGGGACTCCTCGAGGATGTAGCGGTCCCTCAGGCAGGAATAGGTCACCACGGCTTCGATGGTGGCCTGGTCCTCCTCTGGGGTGGCGGTGACGTATTTGTTGACCACCATGAACCCGAGCGGGTTGAGCAGCAGCGACACCGCATACCGCTCCGCCAGCTCGGGCCCGTTCAGTATCAACCGCGGCTCGATGACGCGACGGAACACCTGGTTGATGGCCACCGGGACCAGCAACAACACCACGGCGGCGCCGATGCGCACCTGCCGCGACAGGAGCAGCACGGCGGGGACATAGAGGAACAGCACCAAGCTGTCGCCCCGCAGCAACGTGGCCACCCCGGTGAGGAGCGCCAGTGAGGGCAACGTCACGGGCGTGACGCCGGACTGTCCGGAGAGCACCTTCCGCGACAGGACCCGCAGCAGGATGAGCGCGATTCCCAGCCGCAGCAGCGCATTGAGGGCGTCATGGGAGAGGTTGGTGACGAGCACGGCGACGGGGATGGACGTCGCCACGAGCGCGATGAAGACGCCGCCCAGGCGTCGCGACAACCCCAGGTGCAGCAGCAGGGAGAAGAAGTCCGCCAGCAGCGCGGCGAGGCCCACGACGCAGAAGAGGGAGAGGAAGGGGAATTGACCGGTGGACCGGTGAATCCCTTGCACCCAGATGCTCCAGAGCGTGCTCAGCCAGGGCTCCACGCGGAGCAGCGACGAGATGAGCAGCGATTGGCGTGCATCGCTGTGCAGATGGCCGGGCCACTCGCCCACCCACCACAGCAGCAGGGGAAGGGCGAACAGCGCCCACAGCCCCAGGAAGAGGCGCCACCGATGGCGGACCGAGACCGGGTCTTCCCGCCGGGCGCCCTGGCTGAAGGACCAGGCGACCATGAAGGTGCCCACCGCCACCACGAGCGCGAGAACCATGTCGCTCGTCTGGAGCACGTGTCGCTCGAACCGGGGGAAGGGACCTGACGGCCAGGTCAGCCGCATGCCCCCGAACACGATGCCGCCCGCGAGCAGGGCCAGCAGGACCTGGCCCATCCCTGGCGGCAACCGGCGCCCCTGTCGGGTCGAGTCTGTCGGTCCCGCCTCGCTTCTCACCACCATCGCGCTCTACCCTCCGGGCCGCTGTCGACGGCCACGCCATTGCTGAAACGGGCCGACCGTACCTGAATCCCGAAACGAGTGCCGAGGCGACTCGCGGGACTTCCCGGGAGGCACGGCACCTCGGCAGGAGGGGCTTCCTCGCCTGCCTGTCCGCCGGCGAATCACGGCGCCTGACGTGGCCATGGTCCTGACGGGGGCGGAGGCGCTCGCTGGGATGGGCGCGGCAAGCGGGCGGCCTCACGCGCGGGCATCCCACGTTGGCGGCCATGCCCCGCGAATCGCCTCCGCAGCCATGGAGGGTCTGTGATTGGGGTGAAGCCTCCGGCCGGGTGAGCACCTCCTGGTCCGGAGGTCAAACAATCCTTGCCCGGTGAATGCCATCCCGCCGGGCTAAGGGCATTGCCATACAGACCCGAAGGGCAATCCTGCGCTAATCGCTCCCTTCGCGTGCGGCGTCCGTTCCGGACCTCGCCTCCCGATAGGAGCCTCGCATGGCCCTCGGTTCACTGTCCCCCCGTGCGGTTGTCATTGGCTGCGCCTTGCTGTGCTTCGCCTGCTCCGACAAGCCGGGGCCGGCGGAGCCACCGCCTCCTCCCGTGGAACCCTGGGACGGGACGTACACGCCGCTCGTGGAGACGACGGACTGGGTCGACCGGGGCCCCTACGCACCGTGCACCTTCACCGGGGTGCAGGGCTCCATCGTCGACTGCGACTCGCCATCGCTCTTCGACCTGTCGAAGTGTGACACCGCCTCGCTCTCCACCCTCGATGCGCACGGCATCTATGGGGTGGACGTGCGCAACGTCGCGGGCTATCCGGACTTCGTTGGCGTCCGGATTCCGCCGGACGGCAGCACGGGAACGATGGAGGGCCGCCCCCTCACACGTCAGCAGGTGACTGGAAGCTTCCAGTTCTCGTCACGCTACACCCTGCGGAACCTGGTCCGGCAGACCGTCATCGTCGGGTGTGGCGTTCAGCCATCTGGGATGGTGACGGGCTGTTTCGCCCGCTGCGCCAATGGAAAAGCCTCCTGGGGCACCTTCGAGGCCGCGCGGATGACGTGGGGACGAGGGGAGAGCGAGTCATCGGGCGGCCTGCGCCTCATCTCCGAATCGGATGTCCCCCAGAACGGGCTCCATGTGGACGTCTACGTCGCCCACAAGCACGCCTACGTCGTGTCCACCAGCCTCGAAGCGGGGACAGAGGGTGGGCTCGCGGTGTTCGACGTCAGCGACCCGAGCCACCCCGTCCTCAAGAAGAGCATCACCTTGCCAGGGGACTCGTTCTGGAACGCCGCGTGGACGAAGGACGACACGCTCTACGTGGCCAGCAGGAACTCAGGGGTCATCGTCTTCGACATCTCCAACCCCGCGGACCCCCTCTTCGTGCGCAATGTGCCGGGGGGTGAGCCCATCAACGTCCACACCCTCTTCGTGGATGGCAACAGGCTGTATGCCGTGTCGCCCGGGCCCGCGCCCACCGGGGAGACGCTCGTGTTCGACATCTCGACGCCGCGCGACCCGACGTTGCTCAACCGCATCGTCGTCTCGGACACCACGTCCTATATCCCCTCGGCGCACGACGCCTTCGCCTACCAGGACCGGCTCTACATCAACCACTTCAGCTCGGGCTATGTGGTCTTCGACGTGAAGGACCCGATGAGTCCGCGCGAGCTGGGCACATACACCTTCCAGACCGAGAACAGCTCGTCCATGAGCCATGCGGGCGCGGTGGGCACCTTCGCGGGGAGGACCATCGCCTTCGAGGGTGGAGAAGGACAGGGAACCCATCTGCGCGTGCTGGACGTCACGGACCCCACGAACATCCCGCTCATCGGCACGTACAAGCTCCGCTTCCACGCCTCCATCCACAACATGATCCTCAAGGACAAGCGGCTCTACATCGCCTACTACCAGGAGGGGCTGCGGGTATTGGACGTCTCCATTCCGACCAACCCGCGCGAAATCGCCTACTTCAACACCTTCCGCGAGTCCGACCCCGACCGAGGTGACTGGAATGTCGAAGGCGCCATGGGCATCCGCGTCCCAGGAGACGGCTACGTGTACGTCGTGGACTCGACCCGCGGCCTGCTCATCTTCAACGAGCTCTGAGTCCTTCCGCGAGGCGATGTCACTCCACACGCCAGGTCCGTCCTGAAGAACCAAGTGGCTGGGATAGGGTGGCGAGGTGTCCTCCCCTTTCCTGCTGATTCCCGAAGCCGAGTGGGTCGCCTCGAACACGCTCGCCTTCGCCATCCGGGATGGCTCTCCCGTCAGTCCCGGGCACACGCTGGTGATTCCCCGCCGCTCCGTGGCCACCTGGTTCGACGCCACGGCCGAGGAGCAGCGGGCCCTCTTCGAGCTGGTGGACGAGGTGAAGCGGGGGCTGGACACGCAGCTGCGACCGGACGGCTACAACCTGGGCATCAACGTGGGCGTGGCGGCCGGGCAGACGGTGTTCCATCTGCATGTACACGTCATCCCGAGGTTCCAGGATGACGTCGCGGACGCGCGCGGGGGCATCCGTCACGTCATCCCGGGCAAGGGCAACTATCTGGCGGCTCAGACAAAGCCACTCGCCACGGGTGGACTGGAGGACCCGTTCCTTACTCACCTGGAGCCGTTGTTCTCTCGCGCGCTGGACATCGCGGTGCTCGCGGCCTTCGTTCAGGACAGCGGGCTGGAGGTGCTGCGGCAATCCGTGGATGCGGCCCTGGCGCGAGGAGCGCGGGTGCGAATCCTCACGGGCGACTATCTGACCATCACCCAGGCGGAGGCCCTGCGTCGCCTGCTGGACTGGATGGATGAAGACACGGTCCTGAAAGGCGGTGCCCGGGGACACTTCGAGGCGCGCGTGGTGGAAGTGGAGAAGGCGCGTGTGTCGTCCTTCCATCCGAAGTCCTGGCGCTTCAAGGGCCCGGGGCTCGCGGTGGCATACGTGGGCTCGAGCAACATCTCCCGGTCCGCGCTGAAGACAGGCATCGAGTGGAACCTGCGCGTCGAGCAGGACCGGGACCCCAAGGCCTGGAGCGAAGTGGTCGACGCCTTCGAGCTGTGGTGGGAAAGGGCCTCGCCCCTGGAAGCGGATTGGGTCGAGCAGTACGCCCGCCGTGCACGAATCATGGAACGCGTCGTCGCCCCCGTGGAGCAGGAACCCGCGCTCCCGCCACGCCAGCCGCACATCCTCCAACAGGAAGCCCTGCTCGCGTTGAGGACGAGTCGCGGAGAAGGTCGCCGCCGAGCACTCGTGGTGCTCGCGACGGGACTCGGCAAGACGTGGCTCGCCGCGCTGGACGTCGCGGCCTTCGGTGACGAGCGAGCCGAGAAGCCGCGCGTCTTGTTCCTGGCCCATCGTGAGGAGCTGCTCGTCCAGGCCGCGGAGACCTTCCGCCGCCAGTTCCCGTCGCTGCGCTTCGGTTGGTTTGTCGGAGCGAAGTCGTCGCTCGCGGGCGACCTGGTGTTCGCCTCGGTCCAGAAGCTCTCGAATCCCGAAGGACTCCAGGCGCTGCGAGAAGCGGCGGCCTTCGACTACGTCATCGTGGACGAGGTGCACCATGCCGCCGCCGCGAGCTACCGGGCCATCCTCTCGCGTCTCGAACCGGCGTTCCTGCTCGGCCTGACGGCGACGCCCGAGCGAGCGGACGACGGGGATATCCTGGGGCTGTTCGATGACCACCTGGCCTACCGCGCGGACCTTGGCGAAGGCATTCAGCAAGGGTTGCTCGCGCCCTTCGCCTACTTCGGGCTGAAGGACGACGTTCCGTACGAGAACATTCCGTGGCGCAGCCGGAGCTTCGACCCGGAGGCGTTGAGCGAGGCGGTTCAGACGGAAGCGCGCATGAAGACGCTGTGGCGCGCCTGGGAGGAGCACGCGGCGAGCAGGACCCTGGTGTTCTGCGTCTCCGTCTCCCACGCGAACTGCGTCCAGCAGTGGCTGAGCAGGCAGGGCGTGCGGGTGGCGGCGGTGTACTCGGGGCCCGACTCCGCGGACCGGGCGCAGGCCTTGCGAGAACTGGGGAACGGCACGCTGGACGCGGTGTGCTCGGTGGACCTCTTCAATGAAGGGGTGGATGTGCCGAGCATCGACCGCGTGGTCCTGCTCAGACCGACCGAGTCACCCGTGGTCTTCCTTCAGCAACTGGGCCGTGGCTTGCGCAAGCACGACGGCAAGGAGCGCGTCACCGTCATCGACTTCGTGGGCAACCATCGGATGTTCCTCGACCGGGTGCGCACGCTGCTGGCACTGGGCCGGAGTTCCGTCTCGCTGAGGGACTTCCTGGTCCAAGGCAAGCAACCCGAGCTCCCTCCGGGCTGCTCCGTGCAGGTCGCGCTGGAAGCCAAGCAGTTGCTTCAACACTTCCTGGCCCCTGGCGAAACCGATGTCGCGCGCATGTATCGCGAGCTGAGGACCGTGCGCGGCCAGCGTCCGACCATCGGAGAACTCTACCGCTCGGGCTACTCCCCCGCCTCCTTGCTCAAGCGGGATGCGTACGCGGGTTGGTTCCACTTCGTGGAAGCGGAGCGCGACCTGACCGAAGCACAGGCACGCACCCTGAAGCAGGACCCGGGTTGGTTCCGGAACCTCGAGCTCACGCCCATGAGCAAGTGCTTCAAGCTGGTGTTGCTGGAGGCCTTGCTCGAAGCGGAGGCACTGTGGGGAGGACTGTCATTGTCCGAGCTGGCCCACCGGAGTCTGTCCATTCTCCAGCGTTCGCCCGAGCTGCTCCAGGACCTCGATGGCGTCACGACGCTGGATGACCCACGGGAGCCGAGCGCATCGAAGTTCCTCGCGTTCTGGACGGCGAACCCGGTCACCGAGTGGACACAGGACGGCAGGTGGTTCCGCATCGAGGGAGACAGGCTCGTGCCCCGGTTCACGGTGTCCGAGGACACACGAGCAGCCTTCGAGGAGATGACGCGAGAGCTGGTCGAGTACCGACTGGCGCAATACCGTCGTCGCCGGCTCGTCCAGAGTCAGGCTCCAGGGACAGCCTTCGAGGCACAGGTCATCACCAACGGGCGCCACCCGATTCTCAAGCTGCCCGAGCGACAGCAGCGTCCGGACCTTCCCAGTGGCCTCACCGACGTCAGGGTTCCGGATGGAGCCGTCTGGCGATTCAACTTCGTGAAGATCGCCGTCAACGTCGCGAGGCCATCTGGGACGGAGGAGAACCAGCTCCCGAAGCTCCTGACGCAATGGTTCGGCGACGCCGCTGGCAAGCGGGGCACGGCATTTCGAGTGCGCTTCACGCCACGAACAGAGGGTTGGTCGGTCGAGCCCATACAGGCCGAGGTGATTCCCTTCAAGCGAGCGGTGCGCTGTGTCGCGTTCCCCACCCTGCGCGCCGCGGCGGGGGCCGCGAGCCATGTACTGGCGCTGGAGCAGGCACCCGAGGCGGAACATGTCCGGCTTCCCATCCAGGCACAGGGTGACGGGCTGTTCGCGGTGAGGGCCACTGGCGACTCCATGAACGGAGGAGAGCGGCCCATCCGGAACGGCGACTGGCTGGTGATGCGCTACGCGCGCGACCTCTCACTCCAGGCGATGGAAGGCAGGGTGGCGCTCATCCAGGTCCCCGACGCCGCAGGGTATGCCTATCAAGTGAAGAGGCTCGCGAAGGACGAAGGCCGTTGGGTCCTGCGGTCCGACAATCCAAGCTACGCCACGTCACAGGCAGCCGAGGGCCTGATGCCCATCGCCCTGCTGGTGGAGGTCGTGACACCCGAAAGCGTGGGCCCTACGCCAGGAGCACAACTCACGGACGAGCAGCTCATGGGCCGATTTGGATTGAGCGCCGTCCCAAAGACAGGACGACACGAAGGCCACCTGTTCCTCATGGCCACGGGAGAAGGCGAATTCGAGGCGCTCGGCGTCATGGCGTCGCGAATCGCGGACCGTAGACCTGGAGAGACCGCATTCGTCTTCAGCCGAGAGGCACCTCTGGCCCCCTGGCTGTACCGGGGAAGCGCGCAGTGGGATGAACAGACAAACCGATGGACGCTCAACATATGAGCGGCTCCATCGACAGAGGGCGTCTTGGATTGAAGCCCCATTGAGAGCACCCTTCCAGATGCCTCTCAACCCAAGGAGCCCCAGATGATGCTGAAGCTCGTTTCGGGAGTCGTCCTGAGTTTCGCCCTCGCGGTGGGATTGTTCATCCCCTCGGCTCCACCCGCGAATCCACCGGTCGAGTCCGAGGCGTTGATCGGCTGCTGCACGGGCGATGGCTTGCCCTGCCTCAACACGCCCCAATGTGTGGCCCGTGAGGCTGGCGTCTGCGGCGCGCCCTGTAACTAGGACGTCGGCACGCACACCCTGGGGGCCCTGTCAGCGTGGGCCCTCCAGGCCAAAAAGAAAGGGCCCTGAACCGAAGTCCAGGGCCCCAAACTTTTCAACTCTGTGTGCCCAGGGGCGGAATCGAACCACCGACACGGGGATTTTCAGTCCCCTGCTCTACCGACTGAGCTACCTGGGCGTACGGGTCACCGCGAGAGGCCGCGCTCTCATATCGAGCCCTTCCCAGGGCCGTCAAGCACCCTTTTCCCGGCGCCCCTTCCCTTCGTCATGCGGCACGAGGCATCGCCTCCGCGTCCCAGGTCGTCAGACTCGCGGTGAGCCTCTTCTTCAGCTTCGCCCTCAGCCCCTGCTCGATCTGCCGGATGCGCACCGCCGTCACCCCGAAGCGCCGGGCCAGCAACTCCGCGCTCGCCGCCTCCTCCGCCAACATCCGCTCCTCCACCAGCGCCCGCTCCCTCGCGTCCAGCTCCGGCCAGGCCTCCTCCACGCTCGCCCGCAGCCTCGCCGCCCACTGCGCCCGGTCCACCACCTCCTCCTGCGACTCACCCTCCCCCTCCAACACCTCCAGCCGCGTCACCTCCCCGTCCGGCGTCACCGGCGCGTCCAGCGACACGTCCCTGGCCAACGACTCGGTCGCACGGGCCACGTCCTCCTCCTTCTTCCCCAGCGCGTCCGCCAGCCGGCGCATCACCTCCGGGTGCCCCTCCCCCCACCGGGCCTCCAGCCGCGCCCGCTCCCGCCGAAGCTGGAACACCACCCACGGCGCCCGCCCGCCCGCCATGCTCCAGTTGCGGCCCACGTACGCCCGGATGCGCGCCCGAATCCACTGGCTCGCGTACGCCCCGAACGGAATCCCCCGCTCCTCGAACCGACCCGCCGCCTCCATCAACCCCACGTTGCCCTCCGCCACCAGCTCGTCCAGCGGCAACCCCGTCCAGCGGTACTTCCACGCCAGCCGCTCCACCAGCACCAGGTGCTCTCGCACCCGCGCCTCCACCGCCTCGTCGACCACGACAAGCTCAGGCGACTCACAGGACACGCTCACGTTGATGGCTTCCATGGACCTCCTCCGGTCTCTTCGGGGCGATGAACTCGCCCCCGAATGCACGTAGAGATAAGCCAGGACCATTCTTAATAAAATTAGGTAGTTTGAACGCAACCCATAGGTTATCTCTATGGGTATGAGTTGGCTCAACTACCACCATCTCCTGTATTTCTGGACGGTTGCGCGGGCGGGCAGCATCGCCAAGGCGGGCGAAGAACTGCACCTCGCTCAACCCACCATCAGCAGCCAGCTCAAGCTGCTGGAGGAGTCGCTGGGCCACAAGCTCTTCGAGCGACAGGGCCGAAAGCTGGTCCTCACGGACGTGGGGCGCACCGTCATGCGCTACGCCGATGAAATCTTCCGCCTGGGCAACGAGCTGAAGAACGTGGTCGCTGGCCTGCCCCCCGGCCAACAACTCCGCCTCAACGTGGGCATCCTCGACGTCATTCCCAAGCTCGTGGCCGAGCAGCTCCTCAAGCCCGCGCTCGAAGCAGGCCCGTCGCTGCGCATCATCTGCCGCGAAGGCCCCCTGCCCCAGCTGCTCGCCTCGCTCGCCCTGCACGAGCTGGACGTGGTGCTCGCCGACGCTCCCAGCTCCGAGCCCGTCAGCGTCCGCTCCTTCAACCACCTGCTCGGAAAGTGTGGCGTGTCCTTCTTCGCCGCCGACAGTCTGCGGCATCTCAAGAAGGACTTCCCCCGCTCCCTCGACGGCGCGCCCATGCTGCTGCCCTCGGACGAGTCCTCCGTGCGCCGCTCGCTGGACCTCTGGTTCGAGCGACAGGGCCTGCGCCCCCTCATCGCCGGTGACTTCGACGACAGCGCGCTGCTCCAGGCCTTTGGACAGAGCGGCCACGGCGTCTTCGCCATGCCCTCCGTCATCGAGGCGCAGATGGAGCGTGAGTACAACTGCTCCGTCATCGGCCGCACCGACGAAATCGAGACCTGCTTCTACGCCATCACCGTCGAGCGCCGCCTGCGCCACCCCGCCGTCGTCGCCATCGCCGAGGCGGCGCGCTCTCAAATCTTCAGCGTGTGAGCCCTCCGGCGCTCAAGGCTAGGCGCGGTACACCTCCACGCCCGCCACCACCGTCGCCAGCACCTGTGCATCCACCAGCGCCTTCGCGGGTCCCTCCACCGGGTCCACCGACAGCGCCACGAAGTCCGCGTCCTGTCCTGGCGCCAGCCCGCCGCGCCTGGCCTCCTCGAAGGAGGCCCACGCCGGCCCCCGCGTGAAGCCCTCCAGGGCCTCGTACCCCGACAGCGCCTCCTCCGGCAGCCAGCCGCCCTCCGGTCTTCCCGTGGCGTCCTGTCGCGTGCGCGCCGCGTACAGCCCCGCCAGGACGTCCGGGTTCTCGATGGGAAAGTCGCTGCCCAGCGCGAGGTTCGCCCCCGCTTCCTTCAGGCTGCGCCACGCATAGGAACCCCGGAGCCGCTCGCGGCCCAGCCTCGCTTCCGCCCACGGCATGTCGCTGGTGGCATGGGTGGGCTGCACGCTCGCCACCAGCCCCGCCGCCCCCAGGCGGGTGATGTCCTCGCGCCGCAGAATCTGCGCGTGCTCCACGCGGTGCCTCAACGCCTTCGTGCCTGTCTCCTCCGACACGCGCGTCAGCACATCCACCACCAAGGTATTGGCACGGTCTCCAATGGCGTGGATGCAGACCTGGAAGCCCTTCGACATGAAGGCACGCGCCCGCGACTCGAGTTCCTCGGGCGACATCAACAACAGGCCGCGCTGCCCGGGCTCGTCACAGTAGTCCTCATGAAGCGCCGCGCCCCGGCTGCCCAGCGCACCATCCGCCAGGAACTTCACCGCCCGCATCTTCAACATCCGTCCCTGCCAGGGGCCCTGCTCCAGATAGGCGTGCCGCTCGTCCCCCTGGCCCGCGGCCATGGCGTAGATGCGCAGCGGGAGCGTGCCCTCCGCGTCCCACTGTTGAAGCAGGCGGAAGGCATCCAGGTCCATGCCGGCGTCGTGGACTCCCGTCAGTCCTACTTGTGCACAGCGCTCCAGCGCCGCCCGGAGCCGCGTCTCGAGCTGCGCCTTCGTGGGCGGCGGCATCGCCGCGGCCACCACGTCCATGGCGTTGTCCACCAGCACGCCCGTGGGCTCTCCCTTCGCATCCCTCAAGATGCGGCCACCCTCGGGGTCCTGCGTGTCGCGGGAGATGCCTGCCCTGCGCAGCGCCTCGCCGTTCACCCAGGCCGCGTGGTGGTCCACTCGCGTGAGGAACACGGGCGTCGTGGGGAAATGGGCATCCAGCTCGGCCCTCCCCGGAAAGGCACCACCGGGCCACTCGTTCTGGTCCCAGCCTCTTCCCAGAAGCCAGTCGCCCTGGAAGCTGGACTCGGGCGCTTGTGACAACCGACGCACCGCCTCCTCCACGGACGGCGACTTCTCCAGTCGCACCGTCGTCAGACTGCGACCCAGGCCGTGCAGATGCGCGTGAGCATCCACCAGTCCTGGCACCACCGTGGCGGCTCCCAGGTCCACCTCTCGCGCACCGGGAGCCGTCGCTCTCACTTCGTCGCGAGTGCCCACCGCCACCACGCGCCCGTCACGCACCGCCAGGGCTCGCGCCAGCGGACGCTCCGTGTCCAGCGTCCAGATTCGCTCTGCCAGATAGACCGTGGTCTGCACCGTGCGCCTCCGCCTGTCCCGGCGGATTCAGCCTCCACGCGGGTCCGCGCGAACTGTGCGCGAGCCGAGCGGCGGTGTCACGAGGACCGTCGGGTGGTGTGTCACGACCTCGCGGACCAGGAGAGGAGCACCCTCCTGGCTCGCGACTCGCCGCGGCGGACCTCCGTCGCGTGACGCCGCGCTACTCCGGCTGCGGCTGCGTCTCCGTCGTGCCCGCGTCGGGCTGGGCGGGCATGGGCGTGGCGGGCCCGGGCGGTTCGTCCGGTACGGTTTGCACGGGCTCCCTCACCTGGTCAGGGCCCTGAAGCGGCTCCTGCTCTTCCGCCCCAGGGGGCTGGGTGGTCTTGCAAGCCAGCGGTACGGCGGCCAGGCACAGGGCGGCGATGAGGACGACACGGCGCATGACTCCTCCCCTTCGAGTCTTGGCACGACTTGGGCGGCCCACGCCGCACGAGGAAAGGTGCTGCCTGTGGCGCGCGCTCACCACCCGGTGAGCAGCCCGACAGGCTGGCGCCCACTTCTGATGCCGGCTACCGGACATGCACGCGGCACCTCGGGAAGACCCCGTCGGGCATGAGCACCGTTGGCTCGGGAGTGGCCTCACACCCCGGGAGCCTCAAGCCATGTTGGATGTCGTGGATGTCGGCAAGCGCTCACTCGCCACCTATCGCGGTGTCGCTCCCGACGCGCAGCTCGACGCCCTCTCCCACTGCGCTGAACGACTGCGCGGCGCTCGCTGTCTGCACCTCAGCGCCACGCCCTATGGGGGAGGCGTCTCCGAAATCCTCCGCTCGCTGGTCCCCCTCTACAACGACCTGGGCATCGTGACCGACTGGAAGCTCATCCACGGCGACGAGGCCTTCTTCCAGGTCACCAAACGCATCCACAACGGGCTCCAGGGCGCTCCGGGCGAGCTCACCGAGTCCGAGAAGGCCATCTATCTGGCCAACTCCCAGCTCAACGCCCGCCGACTCATCTCCGACTCCGAGGACTACGACTTCATCTTCGTCCACGACCCGCAGCCCGCGGCGCTCGCGGCCCTCAGCGGCAATCGCGACGCGCGTTGGATATGGCGCTGCCATATCGACACGTCTCGACCCAACCCCAGCTTCTGGGAACTGCTGTCGCCCTACCTGCTCGACTACGACGCCGCCATCTTCACCCTGCCGGAGTTCATTCCTCCCGCGCTCCCCATCCGGAACGTGCGCGTCCACGCGCCGGCCATCGACCCGCTCAGTCCCAAGAACCATCCCCTTCCCGAGCCCCTCGCGCGCGACGTGCTCGAGTGGATTGGCATCCGCACCCACCGGCCCCTCGTCACGCAGGTCAGTCGCTTCGACCGCTGGAAGGACCCGCTGGGCGTCGTCCGCGCCTACCAGCGCGTGCGTCCACATGTCCCCGACCTGCAGCTCGCGCTGGTCGGCTCGCTCGCCCTGGATGACCCCGAAGGCTGGGAGGTCTACGAGGAGCTCCGCGCGGCTACCCGGCACGATGGACTCATCCACGTCCTCACCAACCTGGTCGGTGTGGGCAACATCGAGGTCAACGCGCTCCAGGCGCGCTCGGAGGTCGTCGTCCAGAAGTCCCTGCGCGAAGGCTTCGGGCTCGTCGTCTCCGAAGCGCTCTGGAAGGGCACTCCCGTCGTCGGCGGTCGCACGGGCGGCATTCCGCTGCAGCTTCCCGAGGGCACGGGCGGAGTCCTCGTGGACACAGAAGAGGAGTGCGCCGAGGCCCTGCTCCACCTGCTGCGCCAGCCGGAAGAGGCCCACCTCCTGGGTGAACGCGGCCGAGAGCATGTGCGCCAGCACTTCCTCATGCCACGGCTGCTGCTGGACCACCTGAGGCTGCTCGACGCCATGTCCTCCGCACGGCCCCTCCCCGCGCGAGACATCGTCCCATCGCATCCTTCCCCCCTCTCTCTTCAGGGGGTGTGACTTGCGCTCACGCCATGTCCAGCTCGGGAAGACCGGAGCCGCGTTGCTCTTGATGCTGATGGCCCTGGGCCTGCTCGCGGCGACACCTCCAGCGAGCCCCACGCCCGGCTCCTCCACCGTGGCCTCCTGTGAACTGGAAGGCGTGGTGGACACCGGCTCGGGCGCCTATCTGTCCGACTGCGTGCGGCGCGCGGAGGCTGGTGGACACTCGGCGCTGCTGGTTCGACTGGATACGCCGGGCGGCTCGCTGGAGGCGACTCGCGCCATCGTCCGGGCGTTCCTTGGATCCTCCGTGCCGGTGCTCGTCTGGGTGGGGCCCTCCGGCGCGCATGCGGGCAGCGCGGGCGTCTTCATCACCCTGGCTTCCACTCTTGCGGCCATGGCTCCCGGCACCAACATCGGCGCCGCGCATCCTGTCGCGGGAATCACCGGGCAGGACCCGGAGGCGACCGGTGGTGCTCAGATGGCTCGGAAGGTGGAGAACGACACCGTCGCGTTCGCGGAGAGCATCGCTCGGCAGCGGGGCCGCAATGCCTCGTGGGCCGCCTCCGCCGTGCGCGACAGCGTCGCCATCAGCGCGAACGCCGCGGTCGAACTGCGCGTGGTGGAGCACCTCGCTTCCAGCGAGTCGGAGTTCCTCGCCTGGGCGGATGGGCGCTCGGTGCAGGTGGCGGGGGGGGACACGGTGCGGCTGTCCACTCGCGACGCTCGACTCGTGGAGCTGACTCCGAGCCTTTCACAGCGCGCGGTCCATGCGCTCGCGCATCCCGCGATTGTCTATCTGCTGTTCCTCATGGCCGCGCTGGGACTGGTCGTCGAGCTGGCACACCCGGGTGGTATCGCCCCCGGACTCATCGGCGTGGTCGCGCTGGTGCTCGCGCTGGTGGCCTCGTCCGCGCTGCCCGTGAGCACGGGGGCCTTGCTCCTCTTGCTGCTCGGCGCGGCGCTCATCATCGCGGAGCTGTTCGTCACCAGTGGACTGCTCGGCGCCACGGGCGTGGTGTTGCTGGGCCTGGGAGGACTGTTCCTGGTGGACCGCGTGGACCCGGACTGGTTCGTGGACCGCTCCTTCGGGGTGTCGTGGGCGTGGCTGATTCCCACCACGTTGGTCCTCGCGGGCGCGGCGGCCTATGTCGCGTGGAGGAGCGCGCAGACGCGGCGACTGCCCCAGCGCGGCGGAGACGTGGGACTCGTGGGCGAGGAGGGCACCACGCTGGCCCCCGTCACTCCCGAGAGCGGTGAAGTGTTCGTCCATGGTGAGCGCTGGCGCGCCACCTCTCCCTCACCCATCCAGCGCGGCGCACACGTGGTGGTGCGGCGCGTGGAAGGGCTCACCCTCTTCGTCGACGAGGTGAAGACATGACCGACCTGTTCGGACTGCTCGGGTTCCTCATTCCGCTGGGCGTGCTCTTCCTGTTGTTCATGTCCGGAGTGCGCATCGTCAACGAGTACCAGAACGGCGTGGTGTTCCGGCTCGGCCGCTTCGTGGGGTTGAAGCGCGCGGGCTTTCGCTGGCTCATCCCCTTCGTGGAGCGCATGGTCATCATCGACCTGCGCACCGTGACTCGCGATGTGCCTCCACAGGACGTCATCACCCGCGACAACGTCAGCGTGAAGGTCAACGCCGTCGTCTACTTCCGCGTCATCCATGCGGACAAGGCCGTGCTCCAGGTGGAGGATTATCTCTATGCCACCAGCCAGCTCGCGCAGACGACGCTGCGCGCGATTCTGGGTCAGGTGGAGCTGGACCAACTCCTCAGCGAGCGCGAGCGCATCAACCACGAAATCCAGCAGGTGCTCGACGCGCGCACGGACCCGTGGGGCATCAAGGTCTCCAACGTGGAGGTGAAGCACATCGACCTGCCCCCGGAGATGCAGCGGGCCATCGCTCGACAGGCCGAGGCCGAGCGCGAGCGTCGCGCGAAAATCATCGCCGCCGAGGGTGAACACCAGGCCGCCGAGAAGCTCGCCATGGCGGCGGACGTGCTCAGCCGCAACCCCGCCACGCTTCAACTGCGATATCTGCAGACGCTGGTGGAGATCACCACGGGCGGCAATCACACCATCCTCCCCATCCCGCTCGACATCCTGCGCGCCGTCGGCGCCGCGGCGGCTCGCAGCGGCTTCGGCTCGGGCGAGGACGACAGGCGCCACTCCAACAGTCATGGCGACGAGGACGGACCTCCCGTGGGCGGCCTCACCTGACGCGGACCTCTACAGGCGCGGTGGCGGGCGGGTGATTCCGAAGAGTTCCTCCCGCTCCAGCTTGATGGCCAGGCGGCTCAGCCGCAGCGAGGCCAACGCGAGCACCGCCACCGCTCCCAGCAACAACACGCCGATGGCGAAGGACAACACCGGCAGCGACTCCGGGATGTCGAGCTGACGCTTCGTCAGATACAGCAACGACGTCACCACGAACGCCAACAGCGCCGTGTACGTGAGCGCGATGGCCCTCGCGAGTATCGCGTGCCGCCGGTCCAGGATGACCACCTCCTGCCGCAACAAATCCCGCCGCGAGTTCCCCTCCGGCAACTGCCGCGCCTCCCTCAACATCTCCCGCATCCGCGTCGTCATCCGCGCAATCTGATTGTCCAACCCCGTCGCCACGATGCCGCACGCCGACACCATCACCGCCGGCGTCACCGCCGTCCCAATCAGCCGTATCGACGAGAGGTCCAACCCATCCGACACACCGTTCATCCCCCCTCTGTTCCACCCCTCCCCTCCCCCATGCAACCCACCCCTCGGCCCCCTCCTCACCCTTCGAACTCGACAGTCCATCTCGACACTCGAACCGCACCATTCCGACACCATCCCACCCGGACATCTCGACACCACCCTCGCGAAAACTCGACACTGATGACTTGACACTAAAGGTGTCGAGTCATACTGTCTGAGTCGTGAACACGCGGAAGACACAGAGCGAGTGGAAGCTGGCGGAGCTGGCCGAGGAGGCGGGCGTCTCGCCACGCACGGTGCGCTACTACGTCCAGCGGGGTCTGCTCCCCGCGCCGCCCTTTCGGGGGCCGGACACCGTGTATGGCGAGGAGCACGTCATACGACTCAAGGCCATCCGGGTCCTCCAGGCACGGTTCCTCCCCTTGGATGCCATCCAGGTGGAGCTCCAGCGCCTGTCGCTCGACGAGCTGCGCAAGCTCGCCGAGTCGGACGTCACCCCGACTCCGCCCACGTACGGGCCGACGAGCCTCACCGATTCACAAATCGTGGCACCGCCGGCCACCGGCCCGCGTCCCACGACGACGACACGCTACCAGCGCTGGGAACTCATCCCCGGTCTGGAGCTGCATGTGGCGGATTCAGCGGATGCCAAGGTTCGAGCCCTCGCCGAGCGCGTACGGGCCCTCATCGAAGAGTTCCAGGACAAGGAGAAGCCATGACGAAAGAGCATGCAGGGCTGTTCACTCGCGAGGGCGCGCAGGTTCCCCTTCAGGGCGTCGAAGTCACTGGTGAGCTGCTCGGCGGACATGCGCGCGTGCGCGTGCGCCAGCGCTACCGCAACGACGAGCCCCGCCCCATCGAAGCCGTCTACACCTTCCCCCTGCCCTCGGATGGCACCCTCTCCGCCTTCTCCATGACGTGCGCGGGCCGCCGCGTCGAAGGCATCGTCAAGGAGCGCGAGGAGGCCTTCCGCGCCTATGACGACGCCGTCACCGCGGGCCATGGCGCCGCCCTGCTCGACGAGGAGCGCTCCAACGTCTTCACCGCCCAGGTGGGCAACCTCCTCCCCAACGAGGAGACCATCGTCGAGGTGGAGTTCCTCCAGGCCGTCACCGCCGAGGAAGGCAGCGTCCGGTGGATGCTCCCCACGCTCGTCGCCCCGCGCTACATCCCCGGCAAGCCCGCCGGAGACCGCACCGGCCACGGCAGCGCCGAGCCCACGCCGCGAGTCCCCGACGCGGACCGCATCTCTCCTCCCATCGGCCAGGTGCAGTACGGCCTGCGCATGGACCTGCTCGTCGACCTGGGCCGCGAGGTCATCGTCGAGAGCCCCTCGCACGCCATCACCGTCACCCGCGAGAGCGGCACCCGCGCCCGCGTGAGCTTCTCTCGCGGAGAGGTGTCCCTGGACCGCGACCTGGTCCTCTCCCTGCGCAGCTCCGATACGAGCGCCGTCTTCACCCCGCTCGCCACGCACCGCAAGGGCGACAAGCCCGGCACGTTCGCCCTCACCGTGGTGCCCGACCTCCTGGGCATGGCCTCCGCGCCCCCCAAGCAGGAGGTCATCTTCCTGGTGGACGTCTCCGGCTCCATGGACGGCGACAGCCTGCCCCAGGCCCAGGCCGCGCTCCGGCTCTGCCTGCGACACCTGCGCGAAGGCGACCGCTTCAACGTCATCGCCTTCGAGAGTTCCTTCCGCTCCTTCCAGCCCCTGCCCGTGCCCTTTACCCAGCGCATGCTGGAAGAGGCGGACCGGTGGGTGGCGGCGCTCCGGGCCGACGGCGGCACGGAGCTGCTCGGGCCCATGCAGGCCGCGGCTCGCACCGCGCCGGACGGCGTGCTCGTGCTCTTGACGGACGGACAGGTGGGCAACGAGGACGAAATCCTCCGCGCCGTGCTCGCCGAGCGGAAGTCCGCGCGCGTGTACTCGTTCGGCATCGGCACCAACGTCAGTGATGCCCTGCTGCGCGACATGGCGAAGCAGACCGGCGGCGACGTGGAGTTCATCCACCCCGGCGAGCGCATCGACGACAAGGTCGTCGCCCAGTTCTCCCGCGCGCTCGCGCCGCGCATCACTGAACTCCAGGTCTACTTCGACGGCGTCGAGGGCACGGAACTGGCCCCCGGCGAGCTGCCTCCCATGGTCGACGGCATGCCCTGGACGCTCCTGGGCCGCTACCCCACGCCGGGCACCGGCAAGGTGACGCTGAGGGGCCGGTCGGGCCGCGAGCCCTTCGCGCTCACCGTTCGCGTGGACTTTCCCGCCGAGTCGGACCGCCCCGCGGTGGAGAAGTTGTGGGCCGCCGAGCGCATCAAGGGCTGGGAGGCCGCGAGCCTCACCGGCCGCCGCGCCGACTCCATGAAGAAGCGCATCGTCGAGCTCGCCGTCGAGCACCAGATTGTCACGCGCTACACGTCCTTCGTCGTCGTGGAGGAGCGCACCGGTGACAGGCGCGCCTCGGGCCAGCCGGAGACGCGCGTCGTCCCGGTGAATGCGCCCGCGGGCTGGGCCATGTTCGGCACGCAGAAGCACGAAGAGGCCGAGGTCGCTCCCGTCATCCAGCGCCCTGGTGCTCGCGGCCGGGGTGGTAGCGCACCCGTGGCCGCGGGCCCCCCGTCGAGGCAGGCCCCCGCTCACGCCGTCATGGCTTCCGCCGGCGGACCCCCGCCTCCTCCCGCCCCCGCACCGGCCGCCCCGCTCAGGAAGCTTGTCAGCACGGCCCAGGCCCCGGACATGGCGAAGAAGAAGAAGGGAGGCCTCCTGGGAGGCCTCTTCGGAGGAGGCTCGGCCGAAAAGTCCGTGATGAAGGAGTCGAAGATGGAGCCACCCTCCTTCTCCGATGATGACGACACCTACGCGGACGGCCTGGCCTCCGAGCAGGAGGAGGGCTTCTCCGCGTCCGCCCGCGACGCCGAACCCCAGGAAGCGGGGGCCGAGGCCCTGCTGGGACGACAGCTCGCCAATGGACTGTGGGCGGGGACCGGCCCCGGACCGGAGCCCGTGCAGCAGGCTCGCGCCACCGCGCTCGCGCTGCTGGAGCTCTTGCGCGAGGGCATCACCAGCAGCCACGCGCTCCATGGTGCCCAGGTGAAGAAGGCGGTGGAGGCCCTGCTGACGCTCGCCGCCCAGCTCACCGGCGCTCCCGAGGTCGCGGAGCTGGCCCTGGGCGTGGCCTGGCTCGTCGCGGCGGGCCCGCGCACCCGGGGTCGCATCGAGCAGGCGGCCAGGCCCCTCGCCGGGCTCAACGGCCGACTGGGCAACGACGCCGAGCTGCGTCAGCACGTCGATACGCTCGCCACCCGCTGACGCGGCGCTTCTGGGCATGACTCCTTGAAGTCTCCGGCGACCTCGGCCCCTCCCTCGTGAACGGGCCGAGGTCGTCGCATAGAGTGGGTGGCGCCCATGACGCTCGCCACCCTCCTGCTCGTTGCTCTCAGTGCCACCCAAGTCGGGGATGAAGCGCAGACCGCACCTGCCTCATCAGCACCTCTCACGTCGGAGACCCTGACGGCGCCTCCGTTGATGACCACGCCCGACGCGTGCCCTCCCGAAGCGGAGGCTCGCTACAACGAGGGCTTCAACGCGCTCATCCAAGGCAAGGACACCCAGGCCTCCGAGGCCTTCACCGAGGTCCTCGCCGTCTGTCCCCAGCACCCCTACGCCACCGAGTTCGGACGGCTCACCCGGGCCCGGCTCAAGCCCGGCGCGAAGCTGGCGCAGGCGGCGGTCTATGAGAATACGGAGCGTCGCTCGGGCGCCGCCGTCGCCTCGCTGACGGTGGTGCAGACGCTGCACGGCGCGACGCAGGGCATCCTGCTGTGCGCCATCGCGGACTGCAGGGACCAGGGCTACGTGGCCGCGTCCATGCTCGGAGCGGGCGCGGGAGTCACCAGCGCGCTGCTGCTGTCGCAAGGTGGCATCACCTCCGGGCAGGCGGCCGTCATCAACTCCGGCACCGTATGGGGTTTCTGGTTCGGCATCGCGTCGATGCTCGCCTTCGACCTGGAGGACGATGATGCGCTGAGGGCCGCCATCATCGGCGGCGCGGGCTTCACCGGCGTGGGCGTCCTGCTCGCCAACCTGGTGCAGCCCACCGCGGGGCAGGTGTCCATGGCCAACTCCGGTGGCCTGTGGGCCGGCGTGGTGACGGCCCTGTTCCTGGCCACGTCGGAGAGCGACAACACGAAGTCCTTCTTCGCCGCCGAGCTGGCCGCGACGTCCGCCGGCATCATCGGCTTCGCGGTGCTGTCGCGCAGCCTGCCCGTATCCCGGGGCCGCATGCTGCTCATCGACGCGGGCGGCATCGTCGGCGGACTGCTCGGCGCCAGCACCATGTACACCTTCACGGGCGGCGACGACGGCGACAGCGGCGACAACGGCGACGCCATCCTCATCAGCGCGGGCGTCGGCGCCCTGGGCGGGCTGGCCCTCACGGCCTATCTCACGCGCAACTTCGACGCGCCCCGGCTCCCCCAGGTGATGTTGACTCCCACCCTGATGGGCAAGGAAGGCGCGGGCATGGCGCTGGCGGGTCAGTTCTAATCACGCCGCCTCGCAGTGCCTGGAAAGAGCCCATGCCCGTCGACTCCACCGCCCTTGCGTCCCTCCAACATCAGCGCGCGCTGCGCGTCCGTCAGGTGAAGGAGTGGGGAGAAATCCTCACCGGCTTCGAGGGACGCAACAAGTACCAGGTGGTGGGGGACGACGGAGAGACGGTCTTCTTCGCGGGTGAGGTGGGCAGCGGGCTGGGCCTGCTGTTGCTGCGCAACTTCTTCAAGGCCAAACGCCCCTTCACGATGGAGCTGAAGTCGCCCTCGGGCGCCGTCGCGCTGCGGCTGCGACGGCCGTGGCGCTTCTGGCTGGCCCGCATGGATGTGGAGGACGGCGACGGGCGACTCCTGGGCAGCGTGCGCCAGCGCTTCCGCTTCTTCACGCGCGCCTATGACATCGTCGGCCCCGGCGGAGAGGAGCTGGGCCACCTGCGCGGCCCGCTCTTCCGTCCGTGGACGTTCGTGATTGAAGAGGGCGGTCGCGAGGTGGGCACCATCGCCAAGCGGTGGAGCGGCTTCGGCAAGGAGCTGTTCACCGACGCCGACAGCTTCGGCGTCCAGTTCGACGGCGCCCTGAGGGGCGCGCTCCTGCGCACCCTGGCCGTGGCCGCCACGTTCCTCATCGACTTCGTCCACTTCGAGAACCGGCGCGAGAACAAGGACTGAGCCCCCGCGCCAGGGCTCACGACGGGCGTCGCTTCTGCGCCGCCAATCCCAGCGCCGTCAACAGCCACGCGAGCGACGCGCCCGGTCCTCCCGACGCGCAGTCGTCACACCCGTCCGGCTTCGAGTCCCGGATTCGCACCACGGCCTCCACCGGTGCGCTCTGGAGCTTCCCGTCACTCGCCACCACTCGCAGCTTCACCTCCGTGGGCTCCTTCACCTTGGGCCCCGTGAAGCGCACCGTCGCCGTCGTCGCTCCTTCCAGTGTCACCGGCGGCCCCGAGGTCTGGGTCCACGCGTACGTCAGCGCAGCCCCCTCCGGGTCCGTTCCCTCCGCCGTCACCTCGACGCGGCTCTCCTCGTTCACCTCCTGCTCCGGCACCGGACTCACCACGGGCGCCTGGTTGAGACACAGCCCCGCGTCGTCCACCACCGTGGTGAAGGGCGTATTCACCAGCCCCTCGAAGTGGAGGTCGTCGACATCCCAGCCAGCGATCGTGGCGAAGACGCTGTCGATGAAGTCGGTGCCGTAGAGGAAGCGCACGCGCACCGTCTGGCCCGCGTACGTCATGCCCAGGTCCACGCTCACCGTCTCGAAGGCGGGGTAGCCGCTGTTCCTCGCGCTGTAGACGGAACGGCCCGCGAGCGGATTCTCGTAGCCCCAGGGGTCCTCGAGGAAGGCGTTGTACGTGGGCGTCGCCGCCTCGCCGAGGTCCGTCCACGTCTGCCCATCATCCGTGCTCAGCTCGATGACGGCCCCATCGAGATAGACGGGCGGCGCTTCGTCCTCGAAATAGGTCTCGATGTCGTGGCGATGTCGGAAGGTGAAACGCAGCGGCCGGTCCGTGGCCGCCTGGAGCGGGGGCGAGACCAGGGCCCGCAGCCCCACATGGCTCAGGTTGGGGGCATGGAACAGATATCCCCCTTCAGCGGAGACTTCACGCACCCAGGACCTCCTGCTGTCCGAGGGGTCGTGCTCGAAGCGCCAGGGGTGCCGCTCCGCATCCACCGTCTCCGTCGCGCTCGACGCGAGGACCTCATCCCGGCTCACCCAGAGCGGAAGTGACGCGGTCTGGTCTCCCGGCACGGTCTGCGCTTCGTCCCGGAAGGCGAGGCTCATGTTGAGCCATCGTCGCGACGTGCCGCCCAGGAGCTCCACGGGGAACTCCGCGCGCACCTCCTGGAAGGGGTCGGACGGAGGAATGGACCAGGTGCTCCCCTCGGGGAATATCAGGTCGCCCGAGTCGCTCGTCGCCGTCAGGGTCGACCGCTCCAACCGCCCCGTCCCCGCATTGCGGACCGTGAGGCGCACGCGTGCCTGTTCTCCCGCATCCAGGATGCCGTCGTCGTCACAGGAGCGCGCGCCCTGAATCAGCTCCAAGCGCACAAGGGACAGGTCCTTGCCTGAATAGAAGCTCTCGACGACTCCCGCGTGGTCCAGGGAGTCTCGATGCGGAGCCACCGCCCTCAGGCCAGCGCCACGTCTGGCGAACGCCTGGGAGAAGAGCTCGAAGTCGCGGGAGTCTCGCGCCAACGCCGCCGCGAGCAGGGCATCCCGCGCCTCCAGGAACGTGGGGTCCACGGGCGTCAGCTTGAGCGATGCGACGAGGTAATCCTTCATTCGCGACTGGGCCTCCGCGAAGGACAGGCGTTCCGTGTCGCGCAGGAGCGCCACGTAGCACTCCCACAGCATGACGGCCCACACCTCTCCGGAGTTGTGGAACTCCGCGTTCGGCCACTGCGCGGGCTCGCCGTTGAAAGGGATTCCCTCCGGCAAGGACACTCCGTCCTGGATGAACCGGAAGGTGAGCGGGTTCCTGCCCAGGTCCGTCGTGTATGGATAGCGACGGACCCCCCAGTAGTATGCCTGATTGGCTTCAGCCGCCCGGATGTACCCGTTGGGGACATACACACCGCTGAAGTGCGCGTTCGCGGGAAGTTGCGCGTCTTCCGCGCGCGCCTTCAGCAGCAGCGCCGCGAAGTCGCTCCAACCCTCGCCCATCGATGCACCCTGGCCATTGAACAGGCCGACACCGTCACCGACGAGGCGATTGGACATGTAGTGCATCCACTCGTGAGCGAGGAGGCCTGAGTCGAGCGCGCCATCCCTGGCGGGCCCCCCTCGCACGAGCCGCAGCGTCGTGTCTCCTTCCTCGAGCGCCGCGCGCACCAGCGCCCCCGTCTCGGTCGTGACGCTGGCCACGGGGATGGTGACGACACTGGAGCGACCGGGAAAGCCCATGGCATTCCGGACAAGGTTCCTCGGGGCGCTGAGGACAGCAATCGCTCCCGCCTGCTGTGCGTGCATCGCCTTGATGAGCGAGTCGCACCTCCTGCCCCCGTCCACGACCGCGACCTTGCCCTGGACTTCCGCCGCGTTCGTCAATGGCTCGCAGGCATCGTTGACCGTGCCGCCCGCCACCCCGTCCACGGCCAGCACCGCGTTGGCGCTGACGTCGAACACCTGGGGGCCGTAGTCCGCGAACCCCAGCATGAAGGGCCCCTTCGTACCCCCAGAGGTCTGGACGTAGAGGTCCCTGGCGGAGCGGTTGTCGTAGATCAAGAGCGTCATCAACGGCCGCGCCCCATCCGCCGGAGTGTCCATCATGGCGTTGTTGCGCGCCCAGAAAACCTGCGTCCCCACCACCATGGAGTCTTCCTCCAGCCCTCCCCTCCCGAAGTTGTCGTGCTGCGCGTTGCCCGCGGCCTCGTCGAAGCCCGAGTCGTAGAACCAGTCGTGCAGGAAGTTCGTGACGTAGAAGGCGTGGGTGATGCCCGCCATCTGCTGCTCGTCGGTGATGCTCGGCCCGTGGCGATGGTCATAGCCATGGCTGAAGACCCCCGCCTCGGAGAGGACCGCGTACAGGTCCCCTGGGCCGTATTCGCCATAGGGGTCCACCAGGTCCGCGTAGGCCTCCACGTTGTTGCCCTCGGTGCGCGTGGCGCTCGGAGCCAGCCACGGGTCATTCCGACTGAAGGGCGCGTTGCGCAACGTCACCAGATTGGGAGCCACCAGGGGCGCCTGATAACCATCCGGCAGGCCCGTGGGGTGAGGGCTGCCCTGATGACCCGTGGGGTCATGCAAGGGAACGAAGGGCGAAGCGGTGTCCGCCCATACCTTGTATGTGAAGGCCTCCGATTCTCGAGTGAGCGAGTGGCGGACGAGCAGCCGTCCATCGTCAGCGGCGATAACATACGCGTAGAGGTCGCCAGGTCCCTCGGTCACGGACTCGGTGCCCAGCTCCACGTAGTACGCCGGCACCAACGCGTCCGGCATCGGGTAGTAGACGGGCTTCGTCCTCGTGGTCCCTCGCAGCCGGACCGTCCTGGGACCCGGTGACAGCTCGAAGGACTGGTAGGGCGGCCGCGCGGGGCCCGTTTCAGCGAGGCTCGCTGGCGGCAACGCGTGTCCCTCCAGGTCACGGTAGGCCCGGGCAATCGCTTCGCGGGGCTGGAGGATGAACGCCGCGCCCTTCGAGAAGCGCGGAGTCGAACCCACCGGACTCAGGTGCCCCGACATCGCCACCAGGGACTGGCGCGAATCCAACAACACCTTCAACGACTGGCGGAAGACCTCGATGCCCTCCACGCGCTGTCCGAAGGTGACGATTCCACCCCCGGAGGGAAGTCGCTGCACGGCGGTCACTGGCACATGGTCGGCGTCCGTGCGCTCCAGGCGATACACCGGTGCGTACCGCTCCAACAGCCCACGAGCGACCTGCTCGGGACGCTGGGGCGCGGCGCTCGCGGACACCTTCGCCTGGGTCCCGTCACCCCAGACGAAGGTGGGGACGCCGAGGCGCTCCTCTTCGTGTGCGATGGAAAGACCCGGAGCGTCCGGACGAGCGAGGTGTGCGAGCGAAGAAGACGGAGCCGTGGTGAAGACATCCACCGTCGGCAATCGCTCACGGGCCAGGACAGGAAACACCGTCACCAGGACGACACTGGCGAACAGACCGGACAGTCTCATGGCGAGCTCCTGGGCTCGTGGGGGAGCAGAAGAGTTCCATCATCCAGTTACAAAAACCATCCAGAAACCGGACTCGCGAAGAGTGCTTGTCTTTTGAGCCGTACCCCTTGCCAGGGGTTGACAGGCACGGGTGCGCGACTGGTGCTACTTCAGTTCACGCATGGACAGAGGGCAGCCCTCGAAGGTCCTGGAGGGCCGCAAGATTCTCCAAGAGAAGCTGGCGAGCACCTCCTAGAAGCAGGGCTCACCTCAGGAGCACACGACATGGCTTCCATCCGGAAAGAAATCACGACCCGCGCCACGCCCGAGTTTGTCTGGGATGCAATCCGCGACATCGGTGCGCTCCACACGAGACTGGTTCCCGGGTTCGTGGTCGACACGCGCCTGGAGCCCGGGGCCCGAGTGGTCACCTTCCGCAACGGAATGGTGGTCAAGGAGCCCATCGTGACGGTGGACGACGAGGGACGGCGCCTCGTGTGGGGCGCGGAGGGTGGACCGCTGACCCACTACAACGGAGCGGTCCAGGTCTTCACGGAGGGCACGGGGAGCCGGGTCGTGTGGACCGCGGATTTCCTGCCCCACGAGGCCAGCGCCGTCGTCGGCCCGATGATTGAGGAAGGCATGGCCGCCATGAAGCAGGCGCTCGACAAGGCCCGCTAACGCGTCGGGAGTTCGCGGAAGGTGAGGCCGTCCAGGCCGAGCCGGACCACGGCGGCCCTGAATCGCTCTGTGCCGATAACCATCGTCGCGAAGTTCGCCAATCGGAACAGGTCCAGTTCCGGAGGCAGCGAGGCCGCGTCCAGGATGGGTTCGTCGGGCCGACTGAAGCCGACTCGACCACAGGTCGCGCACGGAGGGGGTTCCTCTGGCGGGATGCAGTCGGCATGCAGAATGCCGTGCGGGTCCACCTGGAGTTCCAACAGGTCCGGTGGGTTCTTCTGTTTGAAGCGCAGAGCCGTCGGGAAGGCCTGAAGCCCTTGCAGTCCTCCGACCTGGAGTTGCTCAACCATCTCTTGGTCAAGCAGCAGCACATCGAGGAGCCACACGAAATCCGGGAGCTTTCCGGACGAAGTACCCACCAACGGGCCGAAGCTCGTGCCCGGAGGTAGCGCGGCATGGGGAGGCACCAGGGGGCGCACCCGTTCGCGAAGGCGCGTGAATTCCGGAAGGGGCTCGGGTCGGGCCTTCTCGAACTCGCGATGCTCTGGCAGTTGTGTCAGGTCCACGCCGGGGAAGTGGTGCCCCAGGCCTCCCCATGTTGCTCCGCACATGGGGCACTTCAACAAGCCCGGCAGATGCCATCGGTGCGATGCATCCACGTACCCCCGGTACTTCGCAGTAACGGCGTAGTCCTCATCCACCCAGAAAAATCGCGGCATCCGCCATCACGCTCCTGGCTTGGAATAGTACGGTCGGATGGGGCCACCGATGAGCTGGAAACGGTAGATGAGTTCCCCAGCGTGCTTGAAAATCTCTTCTGGTGAGGCGCCAGGCTTGCTCCTGATGAAGACCCGCCACGCCTCATTCCACTGCCCTCCGTGTCCTCCCACATTGTGAATTCGTTGATGAAGATCGCGCGGGATGGGCATGGTGTAGTCATGGATCTTGACGCCCTGACGCACGAACCAATCTTGAAGCCTTTGTTCCTGCGGGAAGATGTGGTGCTTCTCCCAACGGCCGGCCGTAAGCTGATGTGACGGAGGAATGATCCGCGCGGGGGCGCCATTCCAATTGGGAAACGTCATGACGGCGCCACGCGGGAGGTTCTGTGCTCCGCCCCAGTTCCTCCGAGGCCCACTGCCCGGCGCGGCAGCAGCCGCTGGCGGACGGGAGGGCGGGAAGCGCGCCTCCACGATTGCTCCCGGCGTATCCTCACACCGGTAGAAGCCGCAGGCGTCATCCAGACATAGCAGGGTGACGCACCGGTCTTCCTCGGGGTCGTCGCACTCCACCTTGGCCTCATCCCATGCCTGCTGCAGGGGAGGCCTTCCGCCAGTGGAACAGCCCAACCAGGACACGACGAGCAGCGACAGCCAGAAAGCGCAAGGGACTCGCATAGGCGACAAAACCTACCACCCTGGTCTGTCGTGGCCCTTACCGGCGCCGCGTCAGGGATTGAGCGCTCAGCGCCGCTTCAAACCATACATGGACATCAGGATGCCCTCGAAGGTCTTCGCGGGCAGCAGTGCCTTCGCCACCAGGGCCGCGCGCTGCGCGAGCTTCCCCACCGAGTACCGCACGTCAGGCGCCTCCACCTCCATCACCTCCAGCACCCGCCGCGCCACGTCCTCGGAAGGCACGCCCTCGCGCTCCTCCTTCTCGATGATGGCCAACACCTTCTCGAAGGACTCCCGATACGCCGAGCCCTCGCCAGACGCCGCCGCGCGCACCCGGTTGTCCGTCAGCCGCGTGCGCACGTCCCCCGGCTGCACCAGCGTGGCGTGGATGCCAAACGCCTCCACCTCCTGGCGCAGGCTCTCCGTCAGCCCCTCCAACGCGAACTTGCTCGCGCTGTAGAAACCCTGGAACGGCAACCCCACCGCCCCACCCAATGAGCTGATGTTGATGATGCGGCCAGAGCGCCGCTCGCGCATGGACGGCAACACCGCCTGGCAGACGCGCAACACGCCCAACACGTTGGTATCGAGCTGCCGCCACGCCTCCTCCACGGAGGTGTCCTCCACCGCTCCCGCCAACGCATGGCCCGCGTTGTTCACCACCACGTCGATGCGGCCCTCACGCGCCAGCACCGTCTCCACCGCGTGGCGCACGGACGCATCCTGCGTCACGTCCATCTCCAGCATCCGGTAGCCCACCGACTCCCGCACCGAGGGCTGACGGCTGGTGCCGTAGACGAGGTGCTTGCGCACCGTCAGCAGCTCGACGCAGGCCTCGCCGATACCCGAGGAGGCTCCCGTGACGAGGACCACCTTGCTGCCCTGGGACGTGTCCATGCACGCCCATGATTCCGCGTCCCCTCCGCGCGCACCACGGGAACTCGCGGACGCGGGGCGTCACATTCCCGGGACACTGCTGGAGTCAGGAATTCCGGGCGGAACTTTCCGGGTCAGACGTGCTTTCGCACGGTGGGAGGCACGCGCTCCTGCCCCTCCGCATCCCTCGGGACGCCGTCCCAGGGCTGCTCGGGTCGGTAGCGCTGAACCTCGCGCACCATGAAGAACGCCGCCGCGGACAACATGCCCAGGTCATCCAACCAGCCCAACACGGGGATGAAGTCCGGCACCGCGTCCACCGGCGACAGGAAGTAGACCACCGCTACCACTCCGGCCAGCTTCCGCCAGAGCGCCACGCGAGGGTCCCTCACGTACTGAAAGAAGCGGGTGCCCATGCCACGAAGACCTGCGATGTTCATACCCACCTCTACGCACGGGGAGGCCGGGTGATTGCACCCCGGGAGCCACCCCCAGCGTACGCCGCCTGCCTGCCCGGAGGACAGCCAACCTAATCCGGACTGTCCGCCAGCACGCCCGCCTTCCCCACGATTTCCAGCCGCGCCCGGTCTCCCGGCCGCAGCGACAGCTCCGGCGCCCCACGCACCACCAGCTCCATGCCACCACAGGCCACGGTGTATTCGGCGCTGGGGCCCTGGAACTCGCGCGACAGCACCTCCGCGCGCAGGGCCCCGCCCACCGCCACCGAATCCGTGTCCGGCACCAGCCGCAGTGACTCCGGACGCAGCGACAGCAGCACCTTGCCCTTCGCCTGCCCCATCACCGGAAGGTTGCCCAACACCGTCCGCGCTCCACCGCCGAAACCCATGCCGGGCAATAGATTCGTGCCGCCCAGGAAGTACGCGACGAAGGCCGTGCGCGGCGCGGAGTAGACGGACTCGGGCGTGCCCACCTGCTCCACCTTGCCCGCGCGCATGACGGCCAACCGGTCCGCGAAGGCCATCGCCTCGCCCTGGTCGTGCGTGACGAGCACCACCGTGGCCCCCAACGACTTGAGCACGCGGCGCACCTCGATGCGCGTGGAGGCACGCAGCCCGCTGTCCAGGCTGGAGAAGGGCTCGTCCAACAACAGCACGCGCGGCCCTGGCGCCAATGCACGCGCGAGCGCCACGCGCTGCTGCTGACCTCCAGAGAGCGAGTGCGGCATGCGCGAGGCGAACTCGCCCAGGCCGAACAGCGTCAGCATGGCGCGCGCCTTGTCCTCCGCCTCGCGCCGCGACAGCTTCGACAGGCCGAACGTCACGTTCTCCAGCACGGACAGGTGTGGGAACAGGGCGTAGTCCTGGAACACCATGCCCACGCTGCGCTGCTCTGGAGGCACGAAGGCGCCGGGGCCCACGAGCACGCGGCCGTCCAGCGTCAGGGTGCCCGCACCGGGACGCTCGAAGCCCGCCACCAGTCGCAGCGTCGTCGTCTTGCCGCAGCCAGAGGGGCCGAGCAGGGCCACCACCTCGCCGGGCTCCACCGACAATGACAGGCCATCCACGGCGGCGGTGCCGCTGGGCGTGTAGCGAAGGGACAGGGCGTCGAGCGTGAGCAGGGACATGGCGAAGGCGCCGCGCACCCTACCGCGTTCCGCCGCTACTTCCAGGGCGGCCGAGCTGCCATCCGCTTCTCGACGTCCACCTTCACGTCCTCGTCGACGAGGGAGACGATGCCGTCCGCCAGCACCTCCGGCAGGGCGGCCTCCTTGTGCGCCGCCCACCGCGAGTCGAAGACCTTCGGGCCCGAGAGCCTGCTCCGCGCCGGCTTGCGCACGGCCGTCTTCGGCTTGCAGTTGCCGAGGGGGGCGCTGTTCACGATGTTGCCAGAGGAGAGGGCCCCAGCACCTCCAGCGAACCATCGTCTACGCGTCTCACGCCTCGAGAATCGCGACGCATGAGGGCACACGCGTCAGCCCCGAGGTGCGTCGCCCTCCTGCGACACGAGCAGCCCCACACCCAACGCGGAGATGGCCATCAGCACCAGCGCGGGCAGCGCGGCCTCCGCGAAGCGCCCCTCAGCCGTGGCACCCCACACGCGCGTCGCGAGCGTCTCGAAACCGATGGGCGCCAACAGCAGCGTGGCCGGCAGCTCCTTCATCGCCGTGAGGAAGACGAGCGCCGCGCCCGCCAGCAACCCGGGACGCAAGAGCGGCGCGGTGACGCGACGGAACACTGCCGGAGGAGACTGCCCCAGCGACGCGGCGGCCTCCGCCAGGTGGGGATTGAGCTGGAGCAGCGCCGAGCGCACCATGCCCACCGCCTGCGGCAGGAAGCGCACCACGTACGCCAGCACCAGCATCGCCAGCGTGCCGTAGAGGAACGGCAGCGCGCGCACCCCCAGGAAGACGAGCGACAGCGCCAGCACGATGGGCGGCAGCGCATAACCCACGTAGGAGACTCGCTCCATCGCCAGGGTGAGCCGTCCCGGATATCGCACCGCGAGGAAGGCCAGCGGCAACGCGCCCAGCACCGACGCCACCGCGCCCAGCACCGACGCGAGCACCGAGCCGAGCGCCGGCGCCATCATCGACGCGCTCTCCCCCACCAGCCCCCGCACGCCCCAGTACACGAGCACTCCCACCGGCAGCACCACGCCCACCGCCACCACCGCGCCACACAGCAGCAGCGCGGGCAGCCGCCAGCGTCCCAGCGACACCGGCGCGGACACCCGCGCGGCCCCCTTCGCGCTGCGGTGGTAGCCCGCGCGTCCTCGCAGGCGAACCTCCAGCACCAGCACGGCCGCCGTCACCACCACCAACGCCAGTCCCAGCAGCGCGGCATAGGTCCGGTCGTACGCGCCCTCGTACTGGACGTAGATGGCGCGCGAGAAGGCGTCGTACTGGAGCAGCGCCACCGCGCCAAAGTCCGACAACACATACAGCCCGACGAGCAGCGCGCCGGACACGAAGGCCGGACGCAACAGCGGCGCCGTCACCTTCCAGAAGGCTCGCGCCGGGCTCATGCCCAGACTGCGCGCGCCCTCCAGCCAGGCGGGGTCCTGCGAGAGCAAGCCCGCGCGCAACGCGAGGAAGAGATACGGATACGTGGACACCGTCAGCGCCAGGAGCGCGCCGGGAAAGCCATACACCGAGGGCACCGGCAGCCCCCAGCGCGACAGCGGTTCCTCCAACACACCCCCGTTGCCGAACGTCGCCAGCAGCACGTAGCCGCTGACGAAGGTGGGCACCGCGAGCGGCACGCACAACAACACCGTCCAGCCGCGTCGTCCCGGGAGGTCCGTTCGCGTGGTGAGCCACGCCAGCGGCAGGGCCACGAGGGCAGCACAAGCGGTCACCGCCACCGCGAGCCCCAGCGTGCGCCACAACAGGCCCCACGTCTTGTCACGCCAGAGCAGGGCCCACGTGTCCGCATCGGCTTCCGCCGCGCGAACACCCAGATACACCGCTGGCAGCACCGCGAGCGCGGCGACCACCAGCCCCGATACCAGCAACCACCCCGGAGGACGACGCGTCACTTCGCTGGCCTCAGAGGACGCCGGTGTCCTGGAGCAGCTTCACCGTGCCGCGCAGGTCGTCGAGCCTGGACAGGTCCAGGTCCGGCGAGCCCACCTTCGCGAGCGACGGCAGCGCCTCCGCCGTCTTCACGCCCTTCACCAGCGGGTACTCATACGTCTCCTGCGAGAAGTACGTCTGCGCCTCCGGCTCCAGCAGGAACGCGGCGAACTTGTGCGCGTTGTCCACCTGCTTCGTCCCCTGGAGGATGCCCACGCCCGCCACGTTCACCAACGCGCCCGGGTCTCCCGCCGCGACGAAGTAGTTGGCCACCGGCAGCTCCGCGTTGCTCTTCTTCGCGGCGTACAGGTAGTAGTGATTGACGAAGCCCGCGTCGATTTCACCGCGGCCCAGCGCCTCGACGACGGCCGCGTTGTTCTTGTAGACGCGCGGCTCGTTGGCCTGGATGCCCTTGAGCCATGCGGTCGCCGCCTCGTCGCCCTTGAGCAGCCGCAGCGCGGTGACGAACGCCTGGAAGGAGGCGTTGGTGGGCGCCCAGCCCAGCCGGCCCTTCCACTTCGCATCCGTGAAGCCGAGGATGCTCTTGGGCAGGTCCGCCGGCTTCACCTTCTTCGTGTTGTAGGCCACCACGCGCGCTCGTCCACTGGTGCCCACCCACAGCCCCGTCGGCGAGCGGAAGCGCGCGTCCACCTTGTCCAGTGTCGCCTTGGGCAGCGCCTGGAGCCGGCCCGCGTTGCCCAGCGCGCCGAGCGCTCCCGCGTCCTGCGCGAAGAACACGTCCGCCGGAGTCTTGTCACCTTCCTCCAGCAGCGTGGCGGCGAGCTGCGGCGTCTCGCCGTAGCGCACCTTCACCTCGATGCCCGTCTTCTCGGTGAACTTCTTGAGCAGCGGCCCCACCAGCTTCTCGTTGCGGCCGGAGTAGACGGTGAGCGTCTCGGCCGCCAGCGCGGTGGAGGACACGGACAACAGCAGGGTCAAAAGGAGTTTGCGCATCATGGCGCGGCACCCTAACGGACACGCCCGCACGGTTCCACCCGTTGCGTGCTCCCGAGGGCGCCTCGCGAGGCCCTGGAGGCGGCCCTCGGGAAGCGGGCCCCGGCCCTCCGTGTTGCCTGCACGGACTGTCGAAGCGCGAACATCGACTCCGGACCGCGCGCGGCATCAGACAGTTCCACGAACATCGGGATAATCTGCCGCGCGGTGCTTCCTTGACGTCTTGGAGGTTCATCCCATGCATCGTCTGTACACCGCAGTGTGCGCCGCGACCCTGTTGCTCGCGGCTCCGTCGTTTGCCCAGCCTTCCGCCGCGCCCGCCCCCGCGACGGGAAGTCCCGCCGCGAAGCCACAGGCGCCCGCGAGTCCTCCCTCCGCTCCCAAGTCCGCGATGCCCAACCCGATGAAGCTGTCGGCGGAGAAGACCCAGGTCGCGCTCCAGAAGATGCCCCAGGCGCGCCCCGAGGACGTGAAGACGCAGGACGGGCTGCTGGCCGCGCTCTACGACGTCATCAGCGGACCCGCGGGCAAGCCGCGTGACTGGCAGCGCTTCCGCTCCCTCTTCTATCCCGGCGCGCAGCTGGTCTCCGTCCAGCGCGCCAGGCCCGGTGGCCTTCCGGGTGTCGCGCCCATCACCCCCGACGACTACGCGGCCTTCAGTGAGGAGCTCTTCAAGACGCGAGGCTTCTTCGAGAAGGAGACGCATCGGCAGGTCGCCGGCTATGGAGACCTGGTCAACGTGCTGAGCGCGTACGAGTCCCGCGAGTCGCCCGAGAGCCAGCCGTTCTCCCGTGGCATCAACAACGTACAGCTCATCTTCGACGGCCAGCGCTGGTGGGTGCTGCACATCTCGTGGACGGATGAGAAGTCCGCGGGCGCGCCCGTGCCGGCGAGCTTCACGCGGAAGTAGGCCCGCCATGCCTCCCAGGTCCTCGTGCGATGCGCTGGTGGTGGGCAACTACTGCCATGACGTGTTGTCGCGAGGCCCGGGGGACACGGTGCACACGCTCGGGGGTTCGGCGGCGTACATCTCCTCGGTGTTGGAGGCCATGGGTGTGGACCACGCGGTGGTGGCCGTCGCGGGCGAGGACTTCGCCTATGCTGACCGCGTGCGGTATCCGCCGCTCATCGTCCCGGGCACGCTCACCACGCGGTTCATCGCGGACCTGAGCCAGGAGGAGCGGGTGCTGCGAGTGGGTGCGCGCGCCGCCCCCATCCGCCCCAAGGACATCATCTTCGACGCACGGGTGGCGCTCGCTTGTGGAGTCATGGGGGAGGTGCTGCCCGAGACGCTCATCCGGATGTCCCAGCACGCGACCCAGGTGCTGGCGGATGCGCAGGGGCTGCTGCGGACCCTGGATGCACACGGCCGCGTGCTCAATCAGAGACTCGAGGACACGCCGTTCGCGGCGCTCTTGGGGCACCTGCACGTGCTCAAGGCGAGCGAGGAGGAGGCGCGTGTGCTGGACATCGACGCCGTGCGCGCGAAGACGTGTCTGGTGGTCACGCGAGGCGCGAAGGGATGCACGGTGCTGACCGCGCGAGACACGCTCCAGGTGCCGTCCTGGCCCGTGGAGGAGGTGGACCCGACGGGCGCGGGAGACTGCTTCCTCGCGGGCTTCACCCTGGGGCTGCTGCGCGGGGAGTCGCTCGCGCGCTGCGCGGAGCTGGCCAACTGGTTCGGCGCGCAGGCGGTGACCCAGGTCGGCGTGCCCAGGTTGGATGTGACGCGATTGCCCGCGGCGCTTCGCTGACTCCCTGGAACATTCTGCTCGCGTCGTTCGTGGCTGCGCTCCACCTGCTCGAGTTCAAATCCTGCTCATGATGTCTGGGATTCGCACGGCGACACGGTGGATAGTGCGCCGCCAACAAACCTCCAGGAGTCAGACATGCACTACGGTCCACGAAGTGCCGTTGCCATCTCGATGCTGGTTGTCGCCGTGCTCGCGGCCTGCGGTGAGGATGGACGCGAACAGCCTCCCTCTCCCCAGGGAGAGCTGATCCACTCGGAGCAACCATTGCTGACGCTCGTCGAATGCCTTGTCGGCTCGTCGGCCATCAACTATTCGCCGCCCCTCAAGAACGTGGAGCAGGACGTCACAGTCGTCACCACGACTGTCTATTCCAACTGCGTCTCCTTGCTGGGAGGAACGGTGACCTCTGGCACCAACACCATCCGCAGCTTCAGGCCCGGCTTCTCCTGCATGGACCTGTTGAGCATCGGCTCCTCGACCTCCGTCATCACCTGGAACACGGGAGAGACCTCGACGCTGATTCAGACGCGCGTGTCGTCGCAAATCAATGGCAACCTCGCCGTCCTGACGAACGTGGGAACGGTGGAGTCGGGCAAGTTCGAGGGTGCCACCGTCACGAGGACCACGACCTACCTCTCCACGGACCTGGCCGCCTGCGACAGTCCTGAGGGACTGTCTCGACTGAGTGGCCTGGCGACCCTCTCCCTCACCGGCCTGCTCTAGCCACGGCATCCCGCATGAAAAAGCCCCTCCCTCCCAGCGCGGGAGAGAGGGGCTGAAACGTCTCGGCTCAAGCCAACGTCAGGCCTGCGGCTCCTCGGAGCCACCGCCCTCGTCGGCCACGGGCGCCTCGGTGGGCTCCTCCGGCTCGGACGCGGCGGGCTCGGACGCGGACGGCTCGGCGGCCACGTCCGTGGCGCCAGCGACCTCGGCCGGAGGCGTCGTCTCCTCCTCGGACTCCTCGCCCTCGGGCAGCTTGGAGAGGGCCATCACCTTCTCCTGGTCGTTCTCCAGCGCAATCAGCCGCACGCCCTGCGTGTTGCGGCCGATGACCGAGATTTCCCGCACCTTCATGCGGATGAGCATGCCGCCGTTGGTGACGAGCATCACCTCGTCGGACTCCTTTACCTGGAGGAGGCCCACCACCTTGCCGTTCCGCTCGGTGGCCTTGATGTCGATGATGCCCTTGCCGCCACGGCCCTGCTGCCGGTACTCGGACTCCTCCGTCCGCTTGCCGTAGCCATTCTCCGTCACGGTAAGGATGGCGGAGTCGTTCTCCACCACGTCGGCGCCCACCACCTCGTCGGTCTCATCGAGCGTGATTCCCTTCACGCCGAAGGCCTGGCGGCCCATGGAGCGGACCTCCGTCTCCGGGAAGCGGATGCTCATGCCCGACGCCGTCGACAACAGGATGTCCTTGGTGCCGTCGGTAATCATCACCGCCACCAGCTCGTCCCCCTCGTCGATGCCCAGCGCGATGATGCCGCTGGAGCGGACGTTGTCGAACGCGCTCAGGTCCGTGCGCTTCACCACGCCCTTCTTCGTCACGAAGAAGACGTAGCGGTTCTCCGGGAAGTCGCGCGTCACCAACACCTGCGCCAGCCGCTCGCCCTCGCCGAACTGCACCAGGTTCACCATCGCCTTGCCGCGAGACGTGCGGCTGGCCTGCGGAATCTGGTGCACCTTGAGCGAGTACAGCTTGCCCTTGGTCGTAATCGGCATCAGGTACGCGTGGGTGCTGGCCACGAACAGCTTGCTGACGAAGTCGTCTTCCTTCGTCGCAGCGCCCGTCTTGCCTCGCCCACCGCGCTTCTGCGCCCGGTACTCCGACAGCGGCGAGCGCTTCACGTAGCCCGTATGCGACAGCGTGACGACCATCGTCTCCTCGGCGATGAGGTCCTCGCTGGTCATGTCGTCCACCGCGCCGATGATTTCGGTGCGGCGCTTGTCGCCGTAGCGCTCGCGAATCTCCATCAACTCCGTCTTGATGACGGTGAGCAGGGAGAGCTCGTTGGCGAGGATGTCCTGCAGGCGCGCCACGTCGCGCACCAGGGCAATCAGCTCGCGGAACAGCTCCTCGCGCTGCAGGCCGGTGAGGCGCTGCAGGCGCATCTCGAGGATGTTCTGCGCCTGCTCCTGGCTGAAGCCCGCGCCCTCGTACTTGTGCGCCAGGCCCTGGTAGGCGGGCTCCTCGTTGCGCGCGCGCGAGACGAGCATCTCCATCTGCGCCTTCGCCTTCGCGTAGTCGATGCGCTGGAGGTTCGCGAAGCGCTCGTGCTCGTAGAGGGTGGGCGACAGGATGTTCATCAGGCCCCAGCGCGCTTCATCCGGGTCCCTGGACGCGCGGATGAGGCTCACGACGAGGTCGATGAGGTCCTGGGCCACCAGCAGGCCCTCGACGATGTGCATGCGCGCCATCGCCTTGCGCAGCTCGTAGCGGCTGCGGCGCGTCACCACGTCGCGGCGGTGCGCCACGAAGCGGTCCAGCATCTCCTTCAGGTTCAGCGTGCGCGGCTGGCCGCCGTCGATGGCCAGCATCACCGCGCCGAACGTCGTCTCCAGCGCCGTGGAGGCATACAGGTTGTTGAGCACCACCTGCGAAATCGCGTCGCGCTTCAGCTCGATGACGATGCGCATGCCCTGACGGTCGCTCTCGTCACGGATGTCGCTGATGCCCTCCAGCTTCTTCTCGCGCACCAGCTCGGCGATCTTCTCGATGAGCCGCGCCTTGTTCACCTGGTACGGAATCTCCGTGAAGATGATGGCCTCGCGGTCACCCTTCTTCGACGTCTCGATTTCCGACCGGGCGCGCACGGTAATCTGCCCGCGGCCCGTCTCGTAGGCGCGGTGGATGCCCTCGCGGCCGGTGATGAACGCGCCGGTGGGGAAGTCCGGGCCGGTGATGAACTCCATCAGGTCCCGGACGGTGCACGTCGGGTGGTCGATGAGGTGCAGCGTCCCGCTGATGACCTCCGTCATGTTGTGCGGCGGGATGTTGGTGGTCATGCCCACCGCGATGCCGCTGCTGCCATTGACGAGCAGGTTGGGGAAGCGCGCCGGCAATACGAGCGGCTCCTGGAGGGAGTCGTCGTAGTTGGCGCCGAACTCGACGGTCTCCTTGTCGATGTCCGCCAGCAGCTCCTCGGCCAAGCGGTCCATGCGCGCTTCGGTGTAGCGCATGGCGGCCGGCATATCGCCGTCCACCGAGCCGAAGTTGCCCTGGCCGTCCACCAGCAGGTAGCGAAGGCTCCACGGCTGCGCCAGGCGCACCATGGCGTCGTAGACGGATGAGTCGCCGTGCGGGTGATACTTACCGATGACGTCACCGACCACGCGCGCGCTCTTCTTGTACGGGCGGTTGTGGTAGTTCGACAGGTCGTTCATCGCGAACAACACCCGGCGATGCACGGGCTTGAGGCCGTCGCGGACGTCGGGCAGCGCGCGACCGATGATGACGGACATCGAGTAGTCGAGATACGAGCGGCGCATCTCGTCTTCGATGTTGACGGGAATGAGCTCTCCGGCGCCGTCGGGAGGCGGAGGCGGGGAGGGCGGTGCCGGCTTGTCGGTAGTGTCGTCGGCCATGGGCTCTGGGAGTGGTCGCGGAGGGACCCCGCGAGGGGCCGCCATCCAGTGTGGGAGCGTTCGTAACCCCTGGATTTCCCTACGTCAACAGGGGAAACGAAGGGGTGAGCGCCCGGAGGTCGAAGTGGTTCGATAACAGGTCGAAGGGGCGCGAAAAAGCGCCCCCTACTGAACGCTCGAACCCCCTCGTTTCAGCCCGCTTTTTCGCGAGAAATTCAGGCCCTTCGGAGGCCTCAGGAGGGGCGCTGGGTCCCCGCGGGGCGCAGGGGGGCTGCCAGGCGCTCGGCCTCGGTTCCCAGTGGGCCCTCCGGGTCCTTCGCCCGGGCCTTCTCGAAGGCGGCGAGAGCCCCCTCGCGGTCTCCCTTCAGCTTGAGGGCCACGCCCACGTTGAGGTGCGCGGCGGCGGAATCCCGGTCCATGGACACCGCCTCGCGGAACAGTGTCAGCGCCTGGTCCACGTCACCCGACAGCAGCGCCTCCTTGCCCGCCTGGACGCGCTTCTCCGCGTCATTCACGAGTTCCACCTGGAAGACACTGTGGCCCACCACGTTGGCGATGAGCACGCGCAGGATGCCGCCCCAGTAGAAGGTGAGGCCCTCCGCGGCGACGACGGCCGCCAGCGGAAGGTCGGGGAGCAGCTGCTTGCCCCGGAACTTGAAGCGCACGCGGGTGTAGCGGCCCTTGTTGGCCCAGTGGACGACCTCGCCCTGGAGCTTGCGCAGCCCTTCTTCCATGCGCTTGGGGTCGATTTCGAAGGGCAGCACGCGGCCGTTGCCCTCCTCGCCCGAGGGCAGCGCCTTGGGCGCGTTGATTCCGGGCTCGTCGGTGAAGACGGGCTCGGCTTCGAGGACGATGGGAGGAGCCTCGACGGGCGCCGGGGTGCGAGCGGCGGCGGGCTTCGCCTTCGCCCTGCCCTTCCTGGGAGCAGCGGCACGGGCGGCGGGCTTCTTCACCTTCACCTTCGTGGCGGACTTGCGGGAGGAGCTCTTGGCCATGGTCATCACCTTAAACGAGCCACGGCGCAGACGCTTGCGCGCACCGGTTTGTCTGGACTGACAGAGAGCTTCTTCACGAGGGCTCGATAGGACTTCACATGGGGGCGGTCCTCGGCGCGGACGAGGTCGGGGATGATGGCCGCGCCTTCCCCCGAAAGGATTTCCGACGCATGAAGCGCGCCCGGCACGCCCTCCTCTCCGCCCTGCTCCTCTCCGCTCCCCTGGCGGGCGCGGCCGGGGACTCCGTCGTCACTGGCGACCCCTGGCCGCGCATCCGCAAGGAGCGCATCCAGAAGCTGCTGCCCCAGGCCATGGCCCGCGCCAACGTGGATGCCTGGGTGGTGTTCTGCCGGGAGAACGACAATGACCCGCTGGCCATCCACGTCGGCGGGGAGAACGCGGGGGGCACCGCGGCCTTCCTGTTCCTTCGACAGGGCGACGCGGTGCGCGCGGTGGCGCTGTCACCGGCGGGCGAGGCCACGGCGCTGCGCGAAGTGGGGCCGCTGGACGAAGTCGTTCCGCTGGAGCGCGGCGTGGACCTCTACGCGCAGGTGGCCGCGAGGCTCGCCGCCGCGAAGCCCGCGCGCATCGCCATCAACGCCTCCACGGCGGTGACGGTGGCGGACGGGCTGTCCTCCTCGCAGCGCACCGCGCTGGAGAAGGCGCTCTCCCCCGCTCAGCGCAAGAAGCTGGTGTCCGCCGAGGACGTCGTCTCCGAGTGGCTCTCCGTGAAGCTGCCCGAGGAGGTGGACATCCTGCGCAAGGCCGCCGCGCTCACCTCACAGCTCGAGGTGGAGGCGTACCAGAGCGTGGTGCCGGGCAAGACGCGCGACGTGGACGTGGCGCGCTTCCTCAAGAAGCGCATGGCGGAGCTGGGCGTGGGGGACGCGTGGGCGCCGGACCAGAACCCCAACGTCAACAGCGGGCCCACGCGAGGCCACTCACACGCCACCGAGCGCGTCATCCAGCCGGGTGACTTCATCCAGACGGACTTCGGCATCCGCGTGGGCGGCATGTGGGTGACGGACATCCAGCGCTTCGCCTACGTGCTGGCCCCGGGTGAGACACAGCCGCCGAAGGACGCGCTGGAGAAGTGGGAGAAGGGCAAGAAGGGCAGCCGCATCGCCCTGGCGGCCCTCAAGCCCGGCGCCACCGGGTGGGACGTGGACAAGGCCCAGCGTGACTGGATGCGCGAGGCGGGCTCCGAGCCCGTCATGTGGGGCACCGGTCATCCCGTGGGCTACTGGGCACACGACGTGGGCCCCGCCCTCTCCGGCGGCGCGAAGCCCAGGCCCGCGAAGGGACAGTCCCTGCGCATCGTCCGCCCCGGACAGGTGTTCGCCTTCGACGGCTTCTTCGCCTGGCAGGACGGCGCTCCGGACGCGCAGCGCATCGTCTCCGTGGAGGAGATGGCCGTCGTCACCGAGACGGGCGCCGAGTACCTGATTCCTCCCCAGGAAGACCTCGTGCTCATTCCCTCCGCGCCCGCACCGGGGCAATCGGGACCTGCGGCTCCCAGGCCGCGCTGACGAGTTGCGTCGCGCGCCCTACCCTCCAGGCTGGCCCGGCTCATAGGATGAGCCGGGCTTGCCGGGAGAGCGCGATGCAGACCGTGCTGGTAATCGACGATGATTTGTTCGTGCTCTCGCTGGTATCGGACATCGTCCAGAGCGCGGGCTACCACGTGGTGACGGTGCAGTCTCCGGAGGCGGCCTTCCAGCAAGACCTGGAGAACATCTCCGCCATCCTCTGCGACTACAACATGCCGGAGATGAATGGCGCGGACGTGCTCATCGCCATGCGAGAGCTGAAGGAGTGCCACGCGCCCTTCATCTTCCTCACCGGACACGAGCAGCTCGATGACCTCATCCCCGTCGCCATCCGCTACGGCGCGGAGCTGCTGCCCAAACCCATCCATCCGGTGGAGCTGATTCGGCTGCTCATGAAACAGCTCGCCAACGTCGCGGCCTGAAACATCGCGACACGGTGAGACAGTCGGAAGCGCCCGAGGCTCGACATCGCCTCGGGCACTGTTTCACGCACTCACGTCAGGCCAACGCCTGGATGAGTCGCTCGGCCTGCTCGCGCCACTCAGGAGCGAGGCGGGGCAGCGCCAGCAGCTCGCGCGCGAGCGACTTCGCCTGGTCCTTCTGCCCCAGGCGCGCGTGCACCACCGCCAGATTGAGCCGGGGCTCCGGACGCTCCGGCGCGCGGCGATGCGCCTCTTCCAGCACCTCCAGCGCCTGCTGTCCGGCACCCGGGAGTTCATCCTCCGGGATGCGCATCAGCAGATTGCCCAGGTTGTTGGCGGGGGCCCAGTCGTCCGGGGACAGCTTCACGGCCTCGCGCCACGCGGACAGCGCGGCGGGGATGTCCACCGGCTCCGTGGCCTCCAGCGCCATGCCCTCCACCATGCGGCTCTGCGCGGTGGCCTGGCCTCGCGACGCCAGCTTCCGGCACAGCTCCAGCGCTTCCGGCAGCCGGCCCTGCGCCAGCCGCAGCCGCGCCAGGTTCCCCTGCGCCGCCGGGCTGTCCGGCTCCACGCGCGCCAGCGTCTCCGCCGCCTTCACCGCGCCGGGCAGGTTGCCTCGCGCCAGCAGCACGTTGCACAGCCCGTTGAGCAGATACGGGTCGTCCGGGAGGACCTTCAGGCCCGTGGTGAGCAGCTCCTCGGCGGCTTCCAACTCGCCACCTGCCTGGAGCGCCACCGCGAGCACCAGGTAGCTGGGCCCGTGCCTCGGGTTGAGGCGCAAGGACTCCTGGAGGTGGTGGAAGCCGTCCTTCAGCTTCTCCTGCGCGAAGAGCACGCGCCCCAGGTGGAAGTGGTGGATGCCCGCGTCCGGAGCCAGCTTCACCGCGCGCTCCAGCGCCGACTGCGCCGCCGCGTTGTCGCCCGCTTCCGCCAGCAGGTAGCCCTGGCCGAACCACGCCTCGGCACGCTGGGGCTGCGCCTTCGCGACCTTCCGATAGAGCGCCAGCGCGCCGGCCGCATCGCCGCGTCGGGTGAGGAGCGCGGCGCGGACGAGCTGCACGCCCGGCTCTTCCGCGCTCAGGCCCAGAAGCCACGACTCCGCCTGGGCCTCGTTGCCATCAAATGCCGCGAGCCGGGCGAGCGCGACCCGGGCCGCCAGGTCCGAAGCATCGCGCTTGAGCGCGGCCTCGGCCTCACGGCGTGCCTGGTCCAGCTCCCCGGCTGCGAGAAGTGCGTCGTACCTGGCGGTCTCCGCCATCAGCCAAACAGCCCCTTGAAGAAGTTGCCGACGGACTTCACCACATTCTTGACCACTTCGACCGGCTTCTCGACGACGCTCTTCACCGCGTCGGCGATCTTGCCGAAGTTGATGTCGACGTCGAAGCCCAGCTTGAAGCCGATGCCCAGCGCCGCGCCGAAGTCCACGCGCGCCTTGAAGCGGCCGTTGTCCCAGCTCGCCTCGGCACGGGCCGACACACCGACACCCGCCCACGCCTCCGCACGACCGGTGACGCCGCCGTAGTCGCCCAGCTTCACGTTGGCCGTCACACCGGCGCGGGCGCCGATGAAGGCGTCACCGCCGACACGAGCCGCGTACTTGCCGTTGATGGGGTCCAGCGTCACTTCACCGTGGAGACCCGCCTTGGCGCCCACCCAGGCCTTGCCCTGGAGCTCCGCCTGAATCGGGCCGACGCCCGCGCGCAGGGTGCCTTCGGCGTCCACCAGCGTGGCCTTCGCGTCCAGGTCACCCCGGGCGAACAGCTTGCCACCCTCGATGCCGACCTCGCCGGAGCCCTTCAGCTCCGCCTCGAGGACGCTCATCTTGCCGTAGCCCTGGGCCACGCTGTTCGCGTCGCCGAAGCCGCCCTCGAACTTCTTGACCGCCGCGCCCTTGGTGAACTGGCCGTCGATGCCGACCTTCGGAATCTGACCCAGCAGGCCCGCCAGGGGCCCCGTCACGCGCCCGGAGGACTCGTGCTGGGACTCCGTGCTGTAGCTGGTGTTCCAGTTCTGCGTGGTGCTCTTCTCACGCTCGAAGTGGCTCTGGAGGCGGCCGTCCTGGAAGGTCGTCTGGACGCCGGTGTTCGTGTCCTTGACCACCTTCTCCGTGGTCGTGCTCTTCACCACCGGCGTGTTCTGGGCGGTCTGCGTGGACCGAGACTGGGGCTGCTGACCGCGGCGGATGGAGCGATCACTCATGAAAGACCTCGGAACGGGGACGACCGAAAGAGAATGTGAGGGATTCTCGTGGGCTGTGTGGATCAGTTGCGTCCTGGACGGAGTTTTTCCTACAGGCGCGCCATGAACCAGCGGGCAATGAGCGGAATACTGGCCCCCACCCCCACGAGCCCGAGCCCCACGATGAGCCGGACGAAGCTGGGCGCATGGGCGCCGGGCTCCAGCACCGCGTCCGTCGGGTCCCGTGGGTTGTAGGCGACCCGGACCGACTGTCCAGGCGGGTAGCGACGCAGGGTGGCCTGGGCGTCCTGGGGGTTGGTGCGCGCGGTGGGGTCCACGCGCAGGGTGGCGGTGCCCACCAGCACGCGGCCCACGGAGTACTCGTACTGGACGCGGGCTTCGTAATGGATGCGGGGCTCGGGTTGGCCGGGAACCGGGAGGCGGTGTTCCACTTCCTCGGCGGCCAGGACGGTGCCGGGCACGGTGGGCCAGCGGCGGGAGCGCAGGGCCCTCAGGACGTCCTTGAGACCGGCGACCACGAAGACTCCGCCGACCGCCGCGAGCAGCGCACAGATGACGCAGATGACGACCCAGAGCACGCGCACCGCGCGGACACTACCAGAAGCCCCCGGGCGGCACGGCTTGCGGCCCGTCTCTCAGCCCATCACCACGAAGAGCTGCCGGCACTGCGCCAGGAGCTGGCCGTCCTCGGTCCACAGCTGCTGGAAGTCCTCCGAGTAGCCTCCACTCGCCTGGAGGGAGCGACCGGTGCGCAGGAACTGGGCGTCCGGCTTCAGGCCCGCCTGAGGCAGCGTCTGGAAGAAGTGCATCGTGAAGTCCACGGTGGCGGCGGGGCGGAAGCCGTCCACGCGAGAGAGCACCGAGGGCGGGTACGCATCCATCAGCCCCACGCACAGGGGCGCATCCAGCACCGTCGGCTCCCTCGGGCGCAGCCAGCCGCCCGTCTCCGCGACGGCGGCCCCCGCGTACGGCGCCGAGCCGATGCAGAAGCGAAACTCGAAGAAGCGGCAGAAGTCCGGCATGGGCACGTCGTCCGGAGTCATCGGCACCTCGTGCGGAGGCGGGACTTTCGGGGGCGACATCTCCAGGTACTCGATGGCGCCTCCGCGCGCCGCGCCAAAGGTCGCGCTGCCCATGGCCACCACGCCGGAGTCGTTCTCCACGCGCACCGTGGCGTGGGTGACCAGCTTCCCCGCCCGTTCGATGCGCGTCGTCACCCGTGCCTCGCCCTCCACGGCGGGAGCGCAGAAGTGCATGGTGAAGGAGCGCACCGGCCGCGCCGCGTCACCCACCGTGTGCTCCAGCGCGCGCAGCGCGGTGCCCGCGACCAGGCCTCCATACGCGCCCCGCCCCTGGTACCAGGGCGAGGTGAAGCGGACGAGGTAGCGGTTCGGCCCGACGGGCTCGGGCGTGGAGGCGGCGAGGAAGGCGGCGGTCATGTCGCGACGCACCGTATCAAGCCACCGCCCGCCGAGAACGGACTGTCAGCGCCGGGCGACCGGGCGTGCGCGTGTCACCGCGTCAGGCGCCAGTCGATGGGCGGCCGGCCCTTGGACTCCAGGGCCTGGTTCACCGCACTGAAAGGCCGGCTGCCGAAGAAGCCGCTGCTGGCCGACAGCGGAGACGGGTGCGTGCCCTCGATGACGACATGGCGCGTGGCATCGATGAGCTTCTTCTTCTTCTGCGCGTACTTGCCCCACAGCAGGAAGACCACGGGCTCCGTCTTCTCGCTCACCGCGCGGATGACCGCGTCCGTGAAGGCCTCCCAGCCATGGCCCGCGTGGCTGTTGGGCTCCGCCTGGCGCACCGTCAGCACCGCGTTGAGCAGCAGCACGCCCTGCTCCGCCCAGGCAATCAACGAGCCGTCCTTGGGACGCGGCACCTTCACGTCCGCCTCCAGCTCCTTGAAGATGTTCACCAGCGAGGGCGGCGAGGGCACCCCGGGCTTCACCGAGAACGCCAGCCCATGCGCCTGCCCTGGCCCGTGGTACGGGTCCTGGCCCAGCAGCAGCACGCGCACGTCGGCATAGGGCGTCAGCCGGAAGGCGGAGAACAGGTCCTCCTCCGAGGGGAAGACGGTGGCCTCCTGGCGCTCCTGCGCGACGAAGCGCTCCAGTTCCTGGAACGAAGGTGAATCGAGCGCGGCCTTGAGCGCCTGCTTCCAGTCCTTCGGCAGCTTGTCCTGCAACATGTGAGTGCCTCCCCGACCAACTCGGCGGGGCATTGAAACACCCCCTTCCCACGGGGCCCATCCCTTTCGTGACGCCGTCGGAGAGCCGACAGCGCCACAGGAGGCGGGCGGGCGGGCACGGCGGGTTCTTGGGCGGAAGGCACTGGCCGCGCTAGCCTGGGGGGCGCCATGACGATGTACACCGAGTCACTCCGCGCCTTCCTCAAGCCCGTCCTGCCCTACCTGGACGACGAGGCGGTGTCGGAGATCATGATCAACGGCCCGACCGACGTGTGGATCGAGAAGAAGGGCCGCCTGTCGCGCACGGACGCCACCTTCACCGAGGAAGGCCTCATCGGTGCCGCGCGCAACATGGCCCAGTTCGTCGGCCGCATGCTCACCGAGGAAAGGCCCCGCCTGGACGCGCGCCTTCCGGATGGAAGCCGCATCCACGTGGTGATTCCGCCGATTGCCCGCAAGGGCACCACCATCTCCATCCGCAAGTTCTTCAAGGAAAAGCTCACCATCAATTCCTTGTTGAAGTTCGGCTCGCTGACGCCGCAGATGGCACGGCTCATCGAGGCGGGCATCGCCACCAAGCTCAACATGCTGGTGGCCGGCGGCACGGGCTCCGGCAAGACGACGCTGCTCAACATCGTCTCCTCCCTCATCCCCGACGAGGAGCGCATCCTCACCATCGAGGACTCGGCGGAGCTCCAGCTCAACCAGACACACGTCGTCGCCTTTGAGAGCCGTCCGCCGGACAAGTTCGGCAAGGGCGGCGTGGACATGGGAGACCTGTTGCACTCGGCCCTGCGCCTGCGGCCGGACCGAATCGTGGTCGGCGAGGTGCGCGGTGGCGAGGCGTTCCACCTCATGCAGGCGATGAACACGGGCCACGGCGGCTCGCTGGCCACCACGCACGCCAACACGCCCACGGACACGCTGCGCCGCGTGGAGTCCCTGTGCCTCATGTCCGGCATCGAGCTGCCCATGGTCGCCGTCCGCGCCCAGGTGGCCAGCGCCATCAACTTCATCATCTGCTGCGAGCGCTTCCACGACGGCAGTCGCAAGACGAGCGCCCTGTCGGAGGTGCTGCCGCTCACCGAGAAGGGCGACTACCGCACCCAGGACATCTTCGTCTTCACGCCCGTCACCAAGGACGAGGACGACCACATCCTCGGCTACCACGCGCCCACGGGCATCATCCCCAACTTCGTCGCCAAGGCGAAGGCGTACGGCTTCGCTGACCTGGACGAGTCCTTCTTCGACCCGGCGACGTACGGCATCCCTCCTCCGCCCGTCTTCCACGCCGGCGAGGCGTACACCGTGCGCTGGGCCCCTTCGCTGAAGCACCGCGAGGAGGGACGTCCGGACCCCGACCACTTCAAGAAGGAGTGGTCCGACTTCGAGGAGAAGCTCCGGCAGGATGCCCGCGACGCCAAGGCCGCGCCCCCCGTCCAGGTGCAGGTGCCCGCGAGCCTCCCCGCGTCCGTCGCCAAGCCGGCAACGCCGCCTCCCGCGGCCCGGCCCGCCACCGCCACCCCGCCCGCGGGCCACGCCGCCGCCAGGCCCGTGGCCGCGCCGCGTCCACCGCCGCCTCCCGACGAGGGCGATGACGACCGGACGCCGCCTCCGACCCGGAACCCCTTCGCCTCCGAGGCCAAGGTGGAAGTGGACGAGGAGCTGCTCACCGACGCGGGCCGCCCCCCGCCGCCGCGCCGCCCCGGCACGCCCCCACCCAGGCCTCCGCCCCCCGGCGGCGCCCGTCCCGCGCTCGCCGCGCGCAGACCCCCGCCGTCCATCCCCTCCCGCCCCGCCGACGATGAAGAAGACGAGGACACCAGCGCCCCTTCGGGGCCGAAGGAAACCTCCGAGAAGACGCAGATCCGCCCCGCGCCCCCCGAGCGCCCCCGCCGCTGAAGTTTGACTGACAGTCCTCGAGTGCTCCCACCGCCCTACCTGGGCGGTGGGGTCAGCTCCCACCGCACGCACCGAGAGCGTGCGCGATGCCACCCGAGGTGAGCAGCCCCTGATTCCCGGCCTTGCGAGGAGGTCGTGTCGGGGGGAAAGTGATCGTGTGTTGATCTCCCTCGTCGCCGTTCTCTCCGTGGTCGCCCAGGCGCCCACGGCGCTCCCGCAGGGGCCCCTGAGTGTGTTGATCGCCCCACCGGATGCGACGGGAGCCCCGGCCCACATCGTCGAGTTCGCGCAGGAGCACGTGGCGGAGCAGCTCGAGTCGCGCGGGCTGCGCGTCATCCGCATCGAGAACGTCACTCGGAAGCTGCCCGCCACGCGGCGCCGCACGCTGCTGCGCTGCAAGCGCACGGAGGCCCCGTGTCTCCAGTGGCTCGGCACGGCCAGCAAGGCGGAGGTCGTCCTGGTGGCGGAGCTGGGCCCACGTGCTGGCGGCTACCGCGCCGGGGCGCGCGCCTATGCGGCGAAGGACGGCATGCTCATCTCCGAGCACTTCGTCCTCGACGTGCCGGAGGACAAGCTCCTGGACGCCCTCACCCAGGCCCTGGACGTGGTGGTGCTCAACACGCAGCGCGCGCTGCGGGGACTGCCTCCCGCGCCGCCCATCGACGACGTGCCACCTCCCACGCGGGTGGCCCGGCCTTCCGTGAAGGACGCGCCGCCGCCCGTGGAGCGCGTCACGCCACCGCCGACGGAAACACCGTCCGTCGCCGTCGCCACGACGTCCTCCGCGCGCCGCTGGGCGTGGCTGCCCGCGGCCGGAGGCGTGGTGCTGGCGGGAGTGGGGACGGTGTTCTACCTGAAGGCCCGGGACCGGTATGACACCCTGGAGAAGGGGACGGTCGACGCGCCCGTGCGCGACTCGAAGGCGCTGGTGTCGGAAGGAAAGCAGGCGCAGACGGTGAGCCGCGTGGCCCTTGGCGTGGGCGCCGCGGGCATCGTCGCTGGCGCGGTGATGTTCCTGTGGCCCGATGACCCGCCCCCGCAGGTCCTCCCCTCCGCCGCCGTGAGCTCCGGTGGCGCCATGGTCGGACTGTCCGGGACGTGGCCGTGACTTCGAGGAATCCCATGCGAAAAATCTGGACGCTCGGAGCGATGGGCACGGCGCTCGCGGCGGTGCTTTCCGCGGGGGGCTGCTACGACTTCGACGCCGCGCAGAAGCGCTGCCGCGACGAGGGACGGTGCGAGCAGCAGGTCGTGCCAGACGCGGGCTGCATCCCCACCAACACCGGGGAGGACCCTCCGGACGATGAGTTCAAGGACTCCGACTGCGACGGCGTGGATGGTCGGGCCAGCGCGGGCCTCTTCATCGACCCGGTGTACGGCGACGACGTCGCCGGCACGGGCACCCGCGAGGCTCCGCTGCGCACCGTGCGCCACGCGCTCGGGCTGCTGCGCCAGTGGGACGGCGGCGCCCCGACGCGGCTGTACCTCGCGGGCGGCACCTATGACGAGGGCGAGCTGGTGCTGGACATGCCCGTCTCCGTGCACGGTGGCTATTCGGGGCGCGACGGCGGCTGGGGACGCGTCAGTGGCCAGGTGGCCGTGTTGGACAACGGCGGCACGACGGGCCTCACCGTGCGGGGCGTGACGGACGCGGGAATCGTACTGGAGTACCTGCACATCCGCTCCGCGGACGCGGTGGAGCCCGGGCAGCCCTCCATCGCCTTGAAGGTCATCGACGCTTCGGGCGTGCGGCTGCGTCACACCGTGCTGGAGGCGGGACGCGGCGCGACGGGTGCACAGGGCCTGACTGGCGATGCGGGCGCGGAGGGTCCGGTGGGCCTGGTGGGCGCGGTCACCACGGGAAACCCGAGGGTGATACCGGGAATCGGAGGTGAAGGCGGCGTCAACGTCCTCTGTCCCGGCGTCGGCGGAAGCGCTGGAGGCCGAGGCGCGAATGGCGCGCACCTGACCTCGGGTGCCGACGGCGGCCCGGGCGAGCCGGGCCCCTCATCCGGAGCCCCGTTGCTGGGAGGCGCTGGAGGAATCGGCGGCGACAAGACCGAGTTCACCTGTCCGGCAAGCGGCCTCTGCATCTGCGTCGCGGGGACGGGCACGCACGGCGGCAGGGGAGCCCAGGGGGGCGGAGGCGACGCGGGCTCGAGCGGTTCCGGCCTGGGGGTGCTCTCCAAGGAGAACCAGACCTGGTCGGTGGGCGTTGAGCAGCAAGGAGGAATTGGGGAGCCTGGCCAGACGGGCAGCGGCGGTGGCGGAGGCAGCAGCGGCGGCGGCTGCATCCTCACCAACAGAACCGTGGACGTGGCGGCCAGCGGCGGTGGCGGCGGCGGCGGCGCGGGAGGCTGCCCCGGCACGGGCGGCACGGGTGGTGGCGGGGGTGGGGCGTCCATCGGCCTGCTCGTGTTCGACGCCCAGGTGTCCCTGGAAGCGGGCTCCCGTATCGAGACGCTCGGAGGCGGCGCGGGCGGCAAGGGCGGCGCGGGCGGCGTCGGCGGACTCGGCGGGGACGGAGGCCTGGGCAGCGCCTTCGCCGATATCATCACGGAGGAGTCCGGCCAGACCATCAGAACCTACAGCGGCGTCGGCGGCAACGGGGGCTCAGGCGGCCCCGGCGGCCCCGGCGGAATGGGGGGCGGTGGGGGCGGCGGTCCATCGGTGGGCATCTGGTGTCAGCGGGGTCAGGTCACCCTGGATGGCGGGGTCACCATCGCCCAGGGGGCCGGCGGCGCGGGCGGCGAGAACAACGGCGGTGAGGGCGCATCCCTGCCAACGACGGGATGTGTGCCCATCCAATAGGGTCATCCGTCGGCTGTCCGACGCTGTTGGACAGGTCGACGCCGCGGGGTGTGCGGTGCTTGAACGCTCGCCCTGCACTCGGGTCCGAACCACATCGCGTCATTCACCTCGTCTTGGTACGCTGACCTTTCTTCCTGGCCCGAGATGGCTTCCGAGCTGAACTGCGAAACCTGTGGTTTTCCCGTCCCCGCGGACACTGGTGTGTGTCCGAGGGACGGCACCGTGGCACTCGCTTCGTTCCACGTCCCACCGTCGGCCCCGGCATCGCCGATGGCGGACGAGCCGAAGGTCGTCGTGCAGAGCACCCTGGAGGCCCTGACGGACGTGCCGAAGGATCCGCTCATCGGCTTGAAGCTGGGTGAGTACGAGCTGCGCGCTCGCATCGGCGTGGGCGGCATGGGCCTGGTGTACGAGGGCATCCAGCCGCTCATCGGCAAGCGCGTGGCGGTGAAGGTGCTCCGTCCGGAGCTGGCCCACTCCAACGAGCAGGTGGAGCGGCTTCTGGCCGAGGCCCGCGCGGTGAACGCCATCCGCCACCGGGGCATCATCGACATCTTCGGCTTCGGCCAGGTGCCGGACGGCCGGCAGTACATCGTCATGGAGTACCTGGAGGGTCAGCCGCTCGACGCCGTGCTGTCGGAGAAGAACCGGCTGCCCGTGCTGGAGGCCCTGCCCATCCTGGACGAGGTGCTCGCCGCGCTGGCCTCCGCGCATGGCGCGGGCGTGGTGCACCGGGACCTCAAGCCGAGCAACATCTTCCTCGTGCGCCAGCCGGACGGCTCGCGCTACGTGAAGGTGCTGGACTTCGGGCTCGCCAAGCGGGGCCAGGGCCCCACCGGCCGCACCGCGCAGACGCGCACGGACATGGTGGTGGGCACGCCGGAGTACATGGCCCCGGAGCAGGCGCGAGGCCAGGAGGTGGGTCCGATGACCGACCTCTACGCCCTGGGCGTGGTGACGTTCGAGATGGTGACGGGCCGGCTGCCCTTCGTGGGCAGTTCGCCCGTGGATCTGCTGATGAAGCACGTGGAGGCGCGGCCTCCCCGCCCCTCCGAGTTCGTCTCCGACCTGCCGCCCGCGCTGGATGCGTTCATCCTCCAGATGCTCACGAAGGACCCGGAGACGCGGCCCAACTCGGCGGACGCGCTGCGCCAGCAACTCCACAAGCTGCGCCGCTCGCTGCGCTCCACCCGCTCCAATCCCAGCGCGCTCGCGCCCACCCACGAGAAGCCCCCCTCGGCGGAGGACGCGGCCTCGCGACGCCCCACCACGCCCGTCCCCGTGCCTCCGGAGCTGACGCCGGAGAAAGGCGCCCGGCCCGCTCCCCAGCCCACCGGCACGCGCAAGTACCTGCCCGTCGCAGTCGCCCTTGGAACCTCCGTGGCGCTGCTCGCCGGAGCCGCCGCCATCGTCTTCCGGGAGCCGCCCCGCGCCGTGCCGCTCACGCATGCCGCCGCGCGGGAAGACGTCCCCTCGCGCGAGGTCCTCGCCGAGCCGCCTCCGCCCGCCCCGCTCGCGACTGGCGCACTGGACCAGCCAGGAGGCAGCCCAGCCCCGGCCGAAGAAGACGCGGCCCCCACGCCGCTCGACACGAACGGAGCGCTGGCGGCCACGGCCCCCGCTGACCACGCGGAGCAGGCGCCTCCCACGGCCCGCCCACCGCCCGCGCTCGAGGAGCCGGAGACCCCCGCCGTGGCTCGCTCCGGTCGCCCCGCGAGCACCTCCAAGCCCACGGTCAGCGCGGACGCGATGTCCCGGGGCAGGCTCCTCAAGCGCATCGACTCGCTGGAGGAGTCGATGCCGGAGCTCATCGGTCAGGGCCGCGTGACGAGCCCCGACGCGATGCTGAATCTGCTGACGAAGTACCGGCGGCAGGCCGAAGCGGCCGAGGACACGGAGACCCGCCGTGACATCAACAAGCGGCTCAACTCGCTGGAGAGCATGTTCATCAAGCCCTGAGCACCGGGCACAACGAGGCCCTCCAGCACGTCGTGCGCGCTACTCCAGGCAGCCCAGCTTCTGCGACGTCGCGTTGCGAGCCCGGTCCTCGCTCACCAGCTTCCACCCCGCGAGGTCCGCCAGCAGCGTGTCCCGGTCCTGACGCAGCACCGTGGGGTTCTTGCACTGGCGGATATCCCAGTAGCGATAGAAGGGCGGCAGCGCGAGCTGGAGCTCCGCCAGCTCCGGGAGCTGCAGGTCGCTGAGCTCCTTCTTGAAGAGGGTGAAGGCCGCGTCCTCCACGCCCACGACGCCCCGCTCGAAGTAGAGGATGGCCAGGTCGTAGGCGATGAGCTGGTCCTTCTGCATGAAGGCGTGCAGCCGGTGCGCGGCCACGGTGAGCTGGAGGTTGCCGGAGATGCCCAGGCCCTGGGCGATGCGCATGGCCAGCAGGCGCTCACAGGCGCCCTCTCCCGGAGGCGCCGTCCCCACCGTCGCGCCGACAAAGAGGCGCCACGCCCACGCCGCCCCGTCCTCGCGCGGCGTCTGGAAGTAGCGGGGGCACTCCATGTGGCGGATATAGAGCGCCACCAGGTCCTTCGGCAGGCGCGAGAAGTCGGGGCGGTTGAAGGCGATGGGACGGGGGTTGCGCTCGGACTGCCCGGCGCGGAGGCTCATCCGCTCGCCTTCGATGCTGTGCTTGAGCAGCTTGTCGACGTCGAACTCGCTCTCCAACTGGGGCAGCTTGCTGGCCGTATAGAGATACGTCAGCGGAATGAGCACGCCGGCCAGGCCGAGCATGAACAAGACTATCCAGAGAAGACTCTTCACCGCCCCAGGCTACCAGGGGCAGCACGCTCCCGGCACACGGGTTAAAACCGCACTCACCATGCCCGACTGGCATCCGGCCATCGTCACCTCCCGCGCCCCCGCAGCCGACGGGCTCACCGACCTCGTGCTCGACATCCAAGGCACGCCCCTTGTGGGGACCCACGCGCACCCAGGGCAATACGTCCGCCTCTGCCTGCCCGGAATGGAGGCGGGCCTGTTCGCCATCGCCTCCCCGCCCGAGCCGAGAGGCGCACGGTGGGAGTTCCTCCTCAAGGACGGCAGCCCGCTGCCCGACGCCCTCATCCGCCTGCCGCCAGGCGCCCAGGTGAACGTGTCCGCGCCCGAGGGGAAGGGCTTCCCGCTGGAGCGGGCCCGAGGACATGACGTGCTCCTCTTCGCCACCGGCTCCGGCATCTCCGCCATCCGCCCCGTCATCGCCAGCATCCGCCGCGAGCGGGAGGCCTTCGGCCGCGTGAAGCTCTACTTCGGCGCGCGCACCCCCGGCGCCTTCGCGTACCAGGGAGAGCTGCATTCCTGGGAGGAAGGGGGCATCCAGGTGGTGCGCACCGTCAGCCAGCCCGGCGTGAGCGGCTGGCTGGGCCTCACCGGCTACGTGCAGGCCCACCTCGGCGAGGACACGGTGGGGGACTCCAGGGCCTTCGTCTGCGGACAGTCGAGGATGGTGCAGGGAGTCATGGACGCCCTGAAGGACCGGGGCGTGCCCCGAGAGCACATCTTCTTCAACTACTGAGCGGCGGGCGCCCCGGGGGGCACCACGGAGGCGCCCTCCGCGTAGCGCACGTCGAGCAGCACCGCGGACGGCTCGCTCTCCCCGGTGCGGCTGGCCACCTGCGGCGTCCACGCGGCCACGCCCACCAGGCGCCCGTCCGGGCTGAAGCGCACGCGGCGCACGGACCAGTCGAACGTCTGCGTCCCGCGCGCGGTGGGCTCGCCCTCGGTGAAGAGGTGCACCTTCTTGTCCCAGCCTCCGGAGACGAGCGAGCGCCCGTCCGGAGAGATGGCCGCGGTGGACACCACGCCGTGGTGCACGGGCCACTTGTGCAGCACCTGGCCCGTGGCCGCGTCCACCACCGCGCCCGCGTTGAAGGGCCCCTGCGGCTCCTCCACGCCCTGACGCTCGCGCTCGTACACGTCCCTGTCCCGCTCCGGCTTCTGCTCCGAGAGGCCCACGCCCAGCCGCTGCCCGCGCGCGTCCACGGTGACGTCGCTGACGTACGCGGGGAAGGTGAAGTCCGAACGCGCCGCCAGCACCAGCGTCTCCACCGTCGCCGCGCCTTCCGGCGCCGCGGACTTCAGCGTGAAGAGGGCCTCGTGGTTGACCTCGTCGAAGGACACGCCCACCCGCTCCGTGAAGGGAGCGCCCAGCACGCCCTGCACACCCTGGGGCACGCACGCGTCACACACCGCCACGTCCACGTCGCGCACCACCAGCGACTTGAAGCGCAGGGACTGGCCCCGCGCCAGCCGCGCCTGGGTGGTGCCCAGCGGACCCGGCACGTCCACCGTCTCCTTCAGGAAGGCCACGTCGATGCCCGCCGCCGTGGCCGCCTCGCCGGTGACGACGATGGCGGGCACGCGCGCGTCCAGCGCGAAGCTGACGGGCGCCTTGCCATTCACCGAGCCGCCCACCACCGCCGAGCCACCCCGTCGCTCGAAGCGCGCGCGCGTCGCCTGTGAGGACAGGGACTCCAGCCCCGTGCGCCACGCGCGCACGTGTTTGTCCCAGCCGCCCGAATACAGCGTCCCGTCCGGCGCGAAGGCCACCGCGCTCACCGGCCCCTCGTGTCCGCGCTCCTCGGAGGCATGGGCCAGGTCCGGCACGGACAGCACGGTGAGCAGACCCTTCACGCCCCCCGCCACCAGCCAGCGACCCTCCGGGTGGAAGGCCACCACGGTGAGCGGCTCCTCGGTGACGCGAACGCCGCGAGCCTCGCCCGTGGCCGCGTCGAACAGGCGCACGGCGCCGTCACGGCCCGCGGTGGCGACAAGTCCGCCGTCCGGCGAGAAGGCCACGCCCTCCACGTCGAACTCGTACGCATTGATGAGCGGGTCGCCCAGTTTCCGGGGCGGTGTCTCCAGCGCCCAGATGGACAGGAAGTAGGAGCGCGCGCCCAGCCGCGTGTACGCGACGCGGTGCTGACGGGGCGAGAAGTCCAGGCCCCAGATGAAGTCAGCCCGGTTGAGGATGGGGCCCTTGTCGAGCCCCGCCGTCGCGCCGGTGAGAAAGGCGCCCTGCGTCTGACCCAACCGCGCTTCCACGTCGGGAGCCAGCCGCGCCGCCTGGTGCGCGCACCCGCCGCCCCCCGCCGCCAGCAGCCCCGCCGCCAGCAGCCCCGCCGTCCGCCTCATGAACCCGAGCCTCCCGACGCCGCCTTCTCCCGCTCCTTGTCCACGTTGATTTCGGTGACGCCCTTGTTGTCGATGGACAAGAGGAACAGCTGCTTCACCGCCTCGCGCTTCTCGTTGAACGAGGTGCGGCCGGTGGCGCCGTCGAAGTCCTTCAGGTTGGACAGCGCGTCACGCATCTGCGCGCGCGTGCGGGGCCCGCCCTCCTTCTTCTCCACCAGCTGCCGCAGCATGCGCCCGGAGTCGTAACCAATGGCCTCCAGGAGCCCCGGGTCCTTGCCCGTCTCCTGCTTGTAGGCCTCCCGGTACTTGCGCACGAAGGTGCGCGTCGCCGGCCGCTGCGAGTCCACGAAGAAGCCGTCCACGTACACCGAGCAGGTGACGAACTTGCCGCCGCGCTCAATCAGCTCCGGCAGGCCCGAGCGCCCCTTGGGGCTGCTCCACTGGTTGGCGCCGAAGAGCGTCACCGTCTTCAGCTCCTTCTTGCCCGTCGTCTTGCGGATGCGCTCCAAATCGCGCGGGTCGCACGCGTTGGTGACGATGTCCTCCACCGCCAGCGCCGGGGCGACCAGGCTCACCCGCCGCCAGTCGTCCGGCATGAAGATGGCCTCGAAGTCGATGATGGGCTCCACGCCACTCTTCACCTTCTCCAGCGCCTTGCGGCGACGGAAGGCGTCCAGGTTCTCGCCCTGCAAGTCCCTCACGCCCTCGACGTAGTCGCCGCGGTCCTCCAGGTAGTAGCGGCCCACCAGCTTCTTGGCCTCGGTGGTGAAGGTCGTCTGGTCATGCGAGTAGCGCTCCGCGCCCCGCACGACTCCGCCGCGCTCCGTCACCTGGTCCCAGAACGAGTCCGCCAGCTCCACTCCGTAAGGGATGTTCGGGTACAGGAGGGCGAACTTCTTGTAGCCCTTCACGTTGATGGCGTAGTCCGCGATGGCGTCCGCCTGCGCGGCGTTCGTCAGCATGTTGCGGAACACGTAGGGGCCCAGGTCCGTGACGCCTTCCTGGCGCGTCATGGTGAGCAGCGGAAGCTGGAGCTCCTCGGCCACCAGCGCCGCGCGCTTGGAGTCGTCACCCAGCAGCGGCCCCAGCACGGCGATGGCGCCGTCGTCGAAGGCGAGCTGCTCCATCGCCTGGCCCGTCTTGTTGACGTCGCCCTGCGTGTCCTTCACCACCAGCTCGATGTCGCTGCCCTCCAGGCCCAGTTGGATGCCGCGCAGCACCGCCTCGCCGATGGGCTGGTAGCGACCCGTCATGGGCAGCAGCACGCCCACCGTCTTCGGCTTCGCCTCCACGCGCCGCGTGGCCCGCGCGAGCAGCTCCCTCGCCTGGGGCGCGAAGGGACTCTGCGGCGCCTCCGCGAGGAAGCGGTTGAGCGTCTCCTCCAGCCGCGTCCACTCGCGCAGGTGGTAGTAGACGCGCGCCAGCTTGAAGGTGAGCACGGGCCACGCCGGGTTGGACGCGGGCAGGCCCTCCGCCACGCGCGCGATGTCCACGAAGTCCGCGCGGCCCTCCACCAGCGCCTCCACCCGGGCCACCGCCGCGTCGCGCTCCTGCTGCGTCTTCGCCTGCCCCGCCTGCTCCACCGCCAGCGTCAGCGACTGGCCATACAGCCCCGCGCCCTCGGCCGCCCGGGCCGCGTCGCGCAGGAGCTGCTCACGCTCGGCGCCCTCGGCGCGCTCGGCGAGGCTGGACAGCGTCTGGTACGCGTCGCGGTAGGCGCCCACCTCCATGGCGGACAGCGCCAGCTTGCGCTTGGCGTCCTCGGCCTGGTTGTAGAGGGGGTTCTCGAAGAGCAGCTCGTTGAAGGACTTGCGCGCGTTGACGTAGTCCTTCGACTCGAAGAAGAGGACGCCGGCCTGGTAGAGCGCGTCCTGGCCCGCCGTCGTCGCGGGGTACGCCTTGCGCACGGACAGGTAGGCCTCGGCGGCCTTCTTCTTGTCGGGCGTGGCCTGGGCCGTCTGCCTCGCCTGGGCGAGCGCCGCGTCCGCGGTCGCGTCCTTCCTCGCCTCGACAGCGGGCCGCTTGGGGAACGGATCTCCCGTGGGGACATCCTCTCCCGTGTCGCCACCGGCAGGCGGGGTGCGTGAGGGTCGAGGACAGGCCGTCAGCAGCAGGGCCAGCGCGACGAGGAGCGAGCGGCGCAAGGTGGGCAGGACTTCCATGGCAGTGGGGTGCATAGCAGCGGCGATGCGCCTCCGTCGACAACGGAGCGGGGAGAAGATTCCGCGTGGAACCCCTCCCGCTTTGCACCCCTCGTGCCCGACCGCCCACCGCCCCTGGACGTTGACTTCCTCACGTTGGCGCGGCGCCAGGGCCACACGCACGCGGCCCCCGGGCCACGACGCGCCGGCCCAGGCCCTGCTCCCAGGGCGAGCGGCCGGCCGTGGCTCCCCCGCGCACCGCGACTTCGCTCAGCCGAACAGCTCCTTCACCTTGGCGAAGAAGCTCTTGGACTGCGGATGGGACTCCTCACCGGACAGCTCCGCGAGCTTCTCCAGGAGCTCGCGCTGCTTGGAGGACAGCTCCGTGGGCGTCTCCACGACGACGCGCACGTGCTGATCTCCCCGCTGCTGGCTGTGCAGGTGGGGGATGCCCTTGCTCTTGAGCCGGAAGACCTTCCCGGACTGGGTGCCCGCGGGGATGGTCATCTTCACCTTCCCATCGAGCGTGGGGACGTCGATCTTCGCGCCCAGCGCCGCGTGGGTGAAGGAGATGGGCACCTCGCAGAAGACCTCGTACTCCTCGCGCTGGAAGAGCGGGTGCTCCTTGACGATGACGGTGACGTAGAGGTCTCCGGCGGGGCCGCCCCGGTCTCCCGGCTCGCCCATGCCCGTCAGCCGCACCCGCGTGCCGTTGTCCACGCCCGCGGGGATGGCGACCTCAATCACCTCTTCGGAAGGCGTCTTCCCGGAGCCCTTGCAGCGCGCGCAGGGGTCCGGCACCACCGCGCCCGTGCCGCCGCAGTCCCCGCAGGGACGCGACACCGCGAAGAAGCCCTGCGTGTAGCGCAGCTCTCCGCTGCCGCCGCACGTTCCACACGCGCGAGGGCCCGCGCCGCTCTTGCTGCCCGAGCCCGTGCACGTCTCACACTTCTTCGGCCGCGGAATCGTCACCTTGGGACGGCTGCCGAACGCGGCCTCCTCGAAGGTGATTTCCAGGTTGTAGCGCAGGTCCGCGCCACGCGAGCTGGTGCGGCGCCCCCCCCCCCGGCCACCGCCGAAGATGTCGCCGAAAATCTCGCCGAAGATGTCGTTGATGTTGACGCCCTGGAACCCACCGCCGGCGCCACCAAAGCCCTCGAACGGGTTGCCCGAGTGCCCGAAGCGGTCGTACTTCGCCCGCCGGTCAGGGTCACTGAGCACTTCGTAGGCTTCCGAGGCTTCCTTGAACTTCTCCTCGGCCTCGTTGTTTCCCGGGTTGCGATCCGGATGGTACTGGAGCGCCACTTTGCGAAACGCGCTCTTCAGCTCCTGCGCGGAGACGGTCTTCTGGACGCCCAGGATCTCGTAATAGTCGCGTTTCTGACCGGCCGCCGCTGCTGGCATTCGCTTCAACCCCTGGAATTTGCTGGACTTTTTGACGCCGCGAAAAACTCTGAGTCACTATAACGCAGCGGAACGCGCCAGCAATCCAAGGGGCAAAACCAAGGCCGCCCGGGGGCCATGGAGGCCACCGGGCGGCTTGAAGAGAGACGGGGCGGTCAGGGTAGGGGCGGGAGGACTAGACGGTCCACACGCGGTTGGCGGTCAGCTCCATCCGGGCCAGCCTGCGTTTGAGCGCCGGATCCACCGCTCCGTTGGACGCCCACTTGGGCACCACGAAGTGCAGCTCCGCGTTGTAGAGCTTGGCGGCGCTGGCCAGCAGGCTCCACCGGTTCTCCGCGGTCGGCTCGTCCACCATGCCCGGGGTGACAATCTCCAGGATGATGGGCGTGCGCGCCGAGTCGGACTGGCGGCAGGTGAAGTCGGGACGTGCGTCCTCGATGGTGCCCGACAGGATGGGAGGCGGCATGAATCCAGGGAGACGGGCCTTGATGTCCGTGTACCCGATGGTGCGGAAGTACTCGGCCATGAGCCACAGGAGCCGGCGACGCTCCTCGTCTTCAACCACCGGCTCGCAGCCCGGATTGAAAAGGACCTCTTTTTCGTTATTGGTGTCCATGGCTCCCCTGAACCTGTCCGCAGGGACGGAGGGGGGCAACGGAACGGGCCTGCCTGCTGATGACGGCTGGTGGGAAAGCAGGCGGCAAGGCACGACGTTTCACGTCCCTCTAGACTTGGACCTCTTGGCGACTCGGTGACAGAGTCCGCCGCCAAACAGTGGCTCCTCGTCCCTCCCCACACGTCTACCGCCGACTCCTCGGCTACCTGCGCCCCTACCGCCGGCTGCTGGCGGCGGGTGTCTGCGCGTCACTCGTCGCCGCCGCGGCGACCTCCGCGTATGCCTGGGTCGTCGGGCCGCTGTTGCGCGCGGTGCTCACGGACCAGCCCGTCACCGTGGCCGGGGTGTCGCTGCCTGGCGACGTGTTGTTGCGGCGATTGCCGCTGGTGGTGGTGGCGCTCGCGCTGGTGAAGGCCCTGGCCCAGTTCCTCCAGGGTGGCCTTATGCAGCGGCTGGGCCAGCGTGTCATGGCGGACCTGCGCGGTTTTCTCTACGGGCGACTGCTCGGCCAGCCGCCCGCGTTCTTCGAGCGGCGACACTCCGGTGAGCTGTTGTCTCGCTTCACGTCGGACGTGCCGTTGGTGGAGTTCTCGATAACGCAGGCGTTGTCATCGTACGTGAAGGATGGGCTGCAAGCGGTGGCCCTGCTGGCGACGTGCTTCCTCATCGACGCGAAGCTTTTCCTCTTCACGTTCATCGTGGTGCCGGTGACCGTGCTGCCCATCAATCGCTTCGCCCGCTCGCTGAAGAAGGTCGCCGCCCGCTCGCTGCAGAGCCTGGGCGCGCTGACGTCGCTGACGGCCGAGCAGCTGCAGAACCTGCCAGTGGTGCAGGCCTACGGCGGGCAGGCACGCGCGCTCGAGTCCTTCGACGTGGAGGCGGACAAGTACCTGGGCGAGATGCGCCGCTCGCTGTTCCTGCGCGGCGCGGTGAGCCCCACGGTGGAGCTGCTCGGAATCGCCGGCGTGGCCATGGCGGTGGCGTGGGGCGCGCGCGCGGTGTCCGCGGACCCCGAGCTCGCGGGACGGCTCTTGTCCTTTCTCGCAGCTGCGTTGCTGTTGTATCAGCCGATCAAATCCCTGAGCGGCACGCTGTCCCAGGTGCTCACGGGGCTGGCGGCGGCGGAGCGGCTGTTCGCCATCGCGGATGAGCCCTCGCCTCCGGACACGGGGGATGCGGCCCATCCGCTGTCGCAGGCGCTGGTGCTGGAGGGCGTGAAGGCCACGTATCAGGACGGGCGCGAGGCGCTGCGGGGCGTGGACCTGGTGGTGCCCGCGGGCAAGCGCGTGGCGTTGGTGGGGCCGTCGGGCGCCGGGAAGACGACGCTGTTCTCCGTGCTGCTGGGGTTTTTGCCGTCGTCGGGCGGACGGGTGCTGTGGGACGGCGCGCCGCTGGAGTCTCTGAAGCCGTCGAGCGTGCGCGGACAGGTGGCGTGGGTGCCGCAGGAGCCGGTGCTGTTCTCCGGCACGGTGCGCCACAACCTGCGGCTGGGCCGGCCCGAAGCGACGGACGCGGAGTTGTGGGAGGCGCTCGCGCTGGCGCACGCGGAGGACTTCGTGCGCGCGCTGCCTGGAGGGCTCGACGAGTCCGTGGGCGAGCGAGGCAGCCGGCTGTCGGGCGGGCAACGGCAGCGGCTGGCGCTGGCGCGCGCGTTCCTGTGCAAGCCGTCGGTGCTGCTGCTGGACGAGCCCACCAGCGCGCTGGACGCGGCGAGCGAGGCGGCGGTAGGCGCGGGGCTGGAGACGCTGATGCGCGGCCGCACGGTGCTGGTGATTGCACATCGGCTGTCCACCGTGCGCGACGCGGATGTGATTGCCGTGGTGGAGGAAGGCCGCGTGGTGGAGTCAGGCACGCACGCGGAGCTGCTCGCGCTGCGGGGCCGCTACCTGCGGCTGCTGGGTGAAGGCGCCGTCGCGGCGTAGCGACGGCGGCGGCACGACGGGTTCTCGTCCACTCAGACGTTGATGGCGACCGCGCGGGCCTGGCGGAAGCGGACCCGGGGACATTCCCCCACCGCGCCGCTTGCCTGCACACGCGGGCTCTGCCAGCGTTCCCCTGTCTGATGCGTCATCGGGAGCCCTTGTCCCTCAACGCGTTGCTGCTCGTGCCCGCGCTGGCCCTCGCGGCCCTGGCGTGTGTGGCCGTGTCCGCGCGCCACCTCGCGCTCGCCGCCGCGGCCACCGGCACCCTGGTCCTGGTCCCCATCGTCTTCCGATTGTGGACACGCACCTGGTACCGGGGGCTCGTCGTGCGCGGCGCCGGCATCTTCCTCATCGGCATGCACGTCCCGCTGCTGCTCGCCGGCGCCCTCGCCTACAGCCGCATCGGCTGCACCGAAGGCGACTGTCCCGGCCTCTACCTGCTGGGTGTGCTCGTGTCTCCTGTCGCCGGAGCCCTCTCCAGCGTCGTCTACTGGCTGGTCGGTCGTCCCCCAGTCTGAATTCCAAGAATTACCTGGAGAGACTAGTCTCTCCTGGAATGCTTGTTACTCTGCGGCTCCGCTTCATGCCCGGGCTCTCGGTGGCCTCGTCCGTGCCCGTTACCGTGTTCCTGTGGTGCTTCACGCTCGCACCCCTGCTGCACGGTCCCGAGGCCCTTGCGGGCACGGTGGATGCCGCCGGTCCCTTCGCCGCCGTGGTGGCGTTGGCCCTACTCATTGAGTTGCCCCTGCTGTCGCTCGCGCTGGCCGGCACGGGGCTGGGGCGGCGTGTGCCGCTCGCCGTCATGTTGGGCATGGCCACCCTCCCGTGGATGGTGGGGCTGCTGGGCACGGAGGTCCTGGTGGGCCGCGCCATGTCCGGCCTGACGCGCCTGTCCACCCAGGCCACGGTGCTGGACGTCGCGACGAGCACCGGCCACGCCATGGCGCCCCGGCTGCTGGGTGCGTGGACGAGCGCCGCGCTGCTCCTGGGGCTCGCGCTGGGGCTCGCGCTGGCGCGCTTTGGTCCGTCGTGCGCGGAGGCAGCCGGAGGGCGCAGGCGCGGCCGGGGACTGCTGCTCGCCAGCGGGGTGACGGCGGCGCTGGGCTCGGTGGCGGTGGTGGGCGCGCTGGAGGCGCGTCACTTCCTCGAGATGCTCACCGGGCTGGGACAGGTGCCCGAATCGGCGCGTGAGGAGTGGGTGGCCACGGGCATGGAGGCGGCCACGCGACTGCGTGAGGTGCGCTGGTTGTGCACGTCGGTATTGGCGGTGCTGGGCATCATGCTGGTGGCGCGAGGCAGTGGCCGCGAGGCCTCACGTCCCACGCCTCGCTGGGCCCCCCGGCTGGTGCCCGCGGCCGCCGTGACGGCCCTGCTGGTGATGGATGTGCACCCGGTGCAATCCGTGGCCGAGAACGCGCACATCACCCTGCCCCGGAACCGGGGCGCGGTGCCCACCACGCTGGACATGCTGCGGCTGCTGGGGCTCGACGTCGCTCCGGCTCAGAGCAGCCAGATGAGCAACAGGACTCCGGCCACCACGCCCACGCCGAACACGACGAGCATGATGACCCCCTCGGAGCCACGAGCTTCCGGCGGCGTCACCTCCTCAGGGTGAGGCGCGCCATGCACGTATCGCAGGGGAGCCGCCGGCGCGAGGGCGGGCGCGGGTGACGGCGCCTCCAGCGAGGGCAGCGTGGGCTCCGACGGACGCTGCGCCTCGCGCAGGATGATGCCCGCACCCGCCATCTCCAGCCCCTCGCGGGCCAGCGCCAGCACGCGCTGCATGTGCAGGATGTAGCGGTCCTGCCCGGTGTACGTGCCCATCGCCTGGGCGGCTCGCACCAACCGGTGGGGAACCAGTTGAGGGTCCGCCTTCACCACGGCCGCCGCGGGACGGGCGCGCTCACCTTCGGACTCCACGCGGCCGGTGCGCACGCCCTCGCCGCTGGCCCACATGTAGTGGTCCTCCAGCAGCGTCAGCTCCTGCCGCCGCACCCGGCCGTCCGAGTCCACCTGGGACATCAGCTCCGCGCCGTCGGTGCCCATGTGCCAGACGGTGCGCAGGCCATTCTCTCCCGGCGGGCCCTCCACCGCGTGAACGCGGGAGAGTGCTTGCACCGCGGTCTTCAACGTCTCGGGCGAGGACTCGGCCATCAGGAGCCGGAGACTAGGGGCGTCGGGTCGGAAACGGAAGGCGGCCGTGCCCACGCCCGCTCGCTCCCACCCGCTCCCGTGTCCGCGTCCGCCTGCCCAGGTTGAACGACGAAGCACCGGGCGCGTGCGCCAGCGGACATCTGGCGTCAGAGCGCCTCCGCGCGGAGCCCCACCATGGCCATCATCATCCCCGACGAACCCCTGGACACCCCCTTCACCGTTCCCGGCAACCGCGCCGAGGTGACGGGTGAGCCGGACGAACACTTCCTCACCGCGCAGGTGAGCTGGGACGGCGAACGCCAGCACGGCGGCGGCTACGTCCCGGAGGACTTCGAGTGGACCTCCAATCCCAAGGAGCGCCAGGACGCGCTGATGGGCGAGTGGCCCGAGGAGCACTGATGCCGCGTGCGCTCGGCTGTCCGCCGGGGTAAGCGTCCCCGCCGCCATGAGCCGCTCCAAGGACAGAGGTGCCGATTTCACGCGCGAGTTCGAGGGCGCGCAGACACTCGACGGACTGCTGGAGGTGTCCGGCAGCCCCTGCGACACCGCGGAGGTGCTCGCCCGCATGCAGGCGGCCCACGCCGAGGGGCGCCCGCACAGCGACGTCATCCCCGGGCTGTTCGAGGAGGAGCCGCGCTTCCCCTCGCCCGACATCGCCCGGCTGCTGTACCAGAACCTGCTGGGCCTCTGGGACCTGGTGGAAGAGGGGCGCGCGGTGCGCCTGGAGGACGGCCCCCGGCCGCCCCGGCCGAAGAAGGTCAAGGCTCCCCTGCCGCAAGCCTTCCACCCGGACGAGCCCACGGGCGAATTCGTCGAGGCGGCCTGGCGTTACCTGGAGGACGACGAGAAGGCGCGCACGCGGCTGATGCACTCCTTCGAGAACCGGCAGGATGCCTTGCTGGGCGCGCTTGACGCCGCGGGGCTCACGGACGAAGGATACGGAGTCGCCCGCCACCTGCTCTTCGAGCTGTACGCCATGCTGGAGCTGGGGTGGTCGCCGGGAGTCGCTTCGGTGCGCTCGGCGGCGCTGGTGGCGGACACGACGGCTCCACCGGTGCCCCAGTCCCTGCGGACGTATGCGGACGAGGCGCTCTTCGAGGCGGAGCAGGACGAGGAGCAGCCCCTGACCGCACAGGAGCTGGAGGCGGTGCGCACCCTCGTCCAAAGCGGACTCGCGGCGCTCTGGGGCGCACGCAAGGGGAGATGAAGGATGGCCAAGGACAGGGACGACAACGGCGGCGGCGGCTTCTCCGGGAAGCGCGACAAGACGTGGCGAGAAATCGACGCGGGGCGCGCCAAGGGCAGCAAGTACCACTCCCGCCAGGATGACCCCGCGCAGCAGAAGATTGAGCGCAGCGCGAGCTACCAGAAGTACAAGACCGCCGCGGATGCGCTCTTCACCGGCGGCGAGCTTCCCGAGGGACTGGCGAAGACGTTCGACCCAGAGGGCAAGCGCAAGGCCCAGAAGCAGGCCATGCAAAAAGTCACGGAGTCCGAGACGCGCGCCGACTGGGTGAAGGCCGTGGTGGACTACCTGGAGAAGTACCCGGAGCTGCCCGAGGACGCGTACTTCCTCGACAGCCTGTTGGACCATCCGCGCGAGCGCATCGTCGACAAGGCGCTGGCCCGGCTGGAGGGACTGGCCGAAGAGGGCAAGCTGCCGAAGAAGGTGCCGCAGAGTCTGGACCAGCGGCTGAAGTCGGTGGAGCTGACCAGCATGGACCCCGACATGCAGGGCCGCGCCAAGACGCTGCGCGAGAAGCTGCGCGCCTGAAGCAGGAGGCCGCGAGCGGGCGTTGGACGCCGCGCCGTCGCGAGCAACAAACCTGACACAAGGCTGACAGGAACAGAGGTCATGGTGACTCCCATCGGCACTTCCGCCGAGCTGGAGACCTGTCATGGCCCACCGACTGAACTGGTTCGAGATTCCCGTCGTCGACCTGGCGCGCGCCACGCGCTTCTACGAGTCCGTCCTGTCCACCACGCTGAAGGTGGAGGACTTCCACGGCACGCGCATCGCCGTCTTCACCCGGAAGCAGGAGGGGGATGTGACGGGAGCGCTCATCCACTCGCCGCACATGCGTCCCTCGCTGGAGGGGAGCCGGGTGTTCCTGGACGCGGGCTCCGATTTGGATGGCGCCATCCGCCGTGTCGCCCAGGCGGGAGGCAAGGTGCTGGTGGAGAAGACGTCCATCGGGGCCCTGGGGTCGTTCGCGGTGTTCCAGGACACCGAGGGGAACGCGGTGGCGCTTCACGCGCACGCGGGGCACTGAGGGCTCGGGGTGGGCCGTCTACCGCGCGGGGGAGCGGCCCCGATGGACGAGCACGACGGAGCGCAGACCGCCCTCCGCGGGCTCGTGCACGATGCGCAGCTCTTCGCCCGAGCGCGTGTACACCGTCATGTCGCCGTCCTCGCGGCGCCAACCGTCGCGGCGCAGCGCCTGGGCGTAGAAGGCATCCACTTCGCCCGCGGACATGGGCACGAGGAAGGACAGCGTCCTCGAGCCCTCGTCATTCACACGCAAGACCTGTCGGGCCCCTGGGGGCAGTGACGCGACATCGCCCTCGGTGCCTGGTTCACGGCGCAGGGTGTGGTTGGCCTCGCCCAGGTAGACGAGCGTGACGCCGACATCCTGTGGCTGGAGGATGACGGTGAAGGTGATGCCCCGGTACATGTCGATGGCGGTGAGCATGGCCGCGCCGCTCGCGAGCTGGGGTTGCTCGGCGCCTGGAGGGACATGGAGGCCGCCGGCACGGAAGGCATCCGCGAAGCGCTGGATGAGGTCTTCCGCGCGCTCCTTCACCACCACCGCGCGAAGCACCACCGGCACGCCGCCCGCTTCCACCACTTCACTCGCGTCCACCTGTTCCAGGACGCGCATCGACGGCCAGGCGAAGCGGGGCGCGCTGTCCGGCGATGGCGCGCCCGTGGGTGCGCTGCTCGGGCCGGCTCCAGACTTGGGGCTCGTGGGCACGGAACCGGGCTTCGTCGCTGTGCTCGCGCCTGCTTCTACTTTGGGACTCGGAGAAGCAGCGCTCGACTTCGCGGCATTCGCACTGGCTTCAACCTTCGGAACCGCGGACGAGGCGCGCAACTTCTCCGCGCTCGCACCTGCCTCCACTCTTGGACTCGAAGTAGGTGTGCTCGACTTCGCTCCGCTCGCACCGGCTTCTACCTTGGGACTCGGAGAAGCAGCGCTCGACTTCGCGGCACTCGCACCCGCCTCAAGCTTCGGACTCGCGGACACAGCGCTCGACTTCGCCGCGCTCCCACCTGTTTCCACCGTCGGGCGCGCGGGCGAGGAGCCAGCCTTCGCGGCCTTCGCACCAGCTTCAACCTTCGGACTCGCGGACGCGGTGCTCGCGCCCTCCTCCGGCTTGGAGTTCACGGGCGCGGCATGCACGGCGGCCACGCTCAGCAGCACCAGCGCGGCGAACACGGACCTCACCGCACCCGCACTCCGCCCAGCCACCGGTTCTGCCGGGCCACGTTGTACGGGCGATTCAGGTTCGGCGCACTGAAGGGCGTCGTCTCCCAGACCGACTGGCCACCCGCGTGCGTCCCACCGATGTTCTCCTGATAGCGGTCCTCCTCGCCCCGGAAGCTCATGAAGAACTGGTCCTCGTTCACCGACTCCGAGCCCACCAGCGCCGCGAGCGCCGACCCCGCCCCACCGCCTCCACCATTCGTCCGGTACACACGCTCCGCCCAGAGGTAGTAGTCCCGATTGCCGCAGACCGCCCCACTGTTCATGCTCAGCGGACAGGCCCGCCCCTCATCCACCGTCGACAGGCCCCAGTCATCCAGGAACAAGCCAAACCGTCCCCGGCACTCGCCACCCGTCGCACGCCCCGCCGCGCACACCCGGAAGGTCGCCGCCGCGCGCCGCTGCGACGCCTGGAAGAAGCTCGGCTCCATGAAGCGACCGATGCGCTCGGCGCGAAGCTGCGTGGACGCCGTGCACCGCATCCCCTCCGACAACACCCGCATGGACGCCAGCGGCCCCTGTGCATCCGCCGGCCTCAGCGTGGGCACACCGTCGGGCAGCTCCGCCTCACAGTCCACCCGGATGGGCTGCGCGCGCGCAATCGCCAACTGGAGCGGCACTCCACCCGCGCCATCCATACGGCTGCGGCCGTCGTAGTCCACATAGCGGCCGTTCGCCTCCGCCAGGGCCCCCGTCACCGCCGAGGGGCGCTGCCACTCGCGGTCCTCCGGGTCGTGCATCACACGGCCCGTCGCGTTCCACATCGCGAAGTTCGCGGCCTCCTGCACCTTCAACGTCAGCGCCCCCACCTCCGCGAAGTAGATGCCGAACAGGAGGATGGTGATGAACACCATCAACCCCAGCGACGTCTCGATGAGGGACTGTCCTCGTGCCGCTCGCGAGCGCATGTCAGTACCCCGCTCCCCGCCGGCTGCCGCCGCGATACCCCGCCTGCTCCAGCTCCCTCAACACCCGCCCGTGCTCGGCGAAGCCCGCCGCTTCCAGGCTCGCCGCGGGCCTGTCATCCGTGGAGCCCTCCGGACTCACCAACGTGGCGCGCCAGAACGGGTTGAGGAAGTTCGGCGGCTCACGCCATCCACCCCCCTGCCCCGCCGCGCGCGGCCGGTGGTAGTAGACGATGCCCGCCGACAACGCGACCTGGTTGCGCTGCACGCTCTCACGCCCCGTGGGACGCGAGCGCCCCAGCGGAATGGCGTTGTCGAACTCCGTCGTGTTCTCCGCGGAGAACTTGAACCGGAAGAAGAGGTTCCACGGGTCCGGGCTCCGCCGCCGCGCATCGCTGCCGTAGTCACGGTGCAGCACCGAGTACAGCTTCGGCTGCCCATAGTGGTTGCCCGCGCCCCGCTGCAGCGAGTCCACGTTGTAGCCCATGGCGAACGGCCAGATGCCCGGGCAGGAAACACAGGCGCCCAGCGTGTGCCGCTCGAACAGCGGCTCGCCGGCCTCCGGCGCCTGACCGGGCGGCAGGCGCAGGCCATACACGTGCTGGTCCTCGGGCGTCTGCTGCTCGTCGGACATCACCCACGCATCCGTCACCGGCACCGGAATGGGGGGCGGGTTGCTGGCACACCGCGTGGGCAGGATGGCGGTCGCATGGTCATGCCCCGAGGAGTTGCGGCCCGACACGGTGGTGTACGTCGAAGGGTCCATCTCCGCCGCCGCGCTGTAGCGCCGGAAGGCCGCGGACCGCGCGGCCCCGCCCGTGCCAAACCCCGCGCCGCCCGTGGGCCGGTTGTGCACCCACGTCCACCCCAGGCTGCCCATGGTGGCGTTGAGGTGCGCCGACGTGCTGCCGCCCACCGCGCACACCGCGCCACTGCCACACCCGCCACCGCCGCGTCGCACCGCGTTCATCAGGTCTTCGTGGTTGGGCACCGCGTCGTCGCCGTTGAGCTCCTGGAAGCTCTTGCCCGAACCATCCGGCGTGGCCTCCAGCTCCGGGTTCGCACCCCGGGCGATGCGCAGCGCGAGCCGCTGCTCGGAGATGTGCTCGCGCAGCAGGTGGCCGTAGATGTTCAGCCCCGCGCGGTAGAGGTTGCCCGCGCTGCCCTGGAGAATCTTCACCTGCGTGGCGGCGGCCTTGTCCATCAGCTCCCACACCACCGGCGTGAAGACGGGCGTGCAGACCAGGTGGGCCGCGTAGACCTGGCTGCTGCGGCTGATGAGCGCCTGCGTGCCGGCCATGGCCACCATGTGGGCCACCTGCGCGCGGTTCATCACCGAAATCGCGTTGAACGTGCGCGCCGTCGCCACCGCCTGGCTGTACGCCGCCGCGTCCGCGGCCATCTGGATTTCGACGCGCTCCTTGGCGCGCATGCCGAAGCCCAGCGTCATCAGCACCATCAGCGCGAGCAAGAGCAGCGTCAGCGCGAACAGCACGAGGGCCTGCCCTCGCGAGGTCTTCAGAAGCCGGTAACGGGACATTCGGCACCTCGCGAGAAGTTGTCGGCCATCACTGGCGTCATCATCCGCATCGCCGCGTGGACCTGGATGGGGAAGACGAAGTGTCCCCGGTTGCTCCACGTCACCATGCGCTCGTCCAGCGCGCCACCCGGCCAGTCATTCGGCCCGAGCGGCGGCGCCTCGTCGTTCCACCAGTCCGAGCGCTTCTGCGCCGGCATCAGCGGATTGGTGGCCGTGTAGTTTCGCAGTCCGAAGTGGGCCAGGAACATCCGGCTCATCACCCAGTTCGCGAAGGGGATGCGCATGTAGTACCAGGCCACCATGCGGATCTCCAACGTGCGGTTGTCGAGCGCCGCGTCGTTGTCCGTGGGCTGGTCGAAGAGCAGGTCCTCGTTGCCCGCGAGCGCGTTCACCCACGCGGGGTCCGGCGAGTCGCGGACAATCTCCACCATGGGCCCGTTGAAGAGGTTCCCGTAGGAGCTCATCACCCGGTACTCGTTGTCCCGCCGCATCCGGAACGCATCCGCCAGAACCTGGGGGCTGTCCGTGCGGACGATGGACGGCAGCATCGTCACCATCGCCGCGTGCATCATCGGCAGGCAGTCACCGTGATTGAGGCTGCCCGCCCGCACCGCCCGGTACACCGCCACCTGCGCGAGGATGCGCGCCTGCAGCATCATGAAGAGCTGCAGCGTCCCCAACACCAGGAACACCACCAGCGGGAGCGTCAAAGCCGCTTCCACCGCTGCCTGTCCGGATTGCTTGGATGTGGGTGACGTGGCGCGGGGAACCATACATCACTCAATTCCCTGAATCTTGTTGATTGAGGAATCGGTCAAGTGGACCGGTAACCAAAGTCAGTACCCAGTCCCACTGTCAACGACACAGTGGGACTGTCTGCATCAGCGAATTGACACCTCGCGTCACAACTTCTTTCCCGCCGAGAGGATTCTCAGCGATTGATGACGAACCCGCAGGCGGAGTCGAGAGTCACCTTGGACCCACTCAGGGCCTGGAGCAACCGCTCGTAGTGCGAGTGTTCGGCGCCGAGCTGGGCAGCGAGAGCATCGTCGGACAGGCCCTGATGGTCCAGGGACAGCCGGAGGCGCTCCAGGGCGGAGTCCCGCTCGGCTTCAATGGCCTCGCGCGCGGAGGTGGTGAGCTTCGCAAGGGCCGCCTCGGCGCCCCGCTGGCCCACCGGCACCGCCGCGTCCACGAAGGCGTCGAAGCCCGGGAAGGCGCGTGACACCTCGTCGCCCTTGAGCGACTTGCCATCGGCCTCCAGCGCGGGGATCAGCGAGTCCTCCACCTTGGGCCCCGCCGCGCCGCCATCCACCACGGCCACGTGCAGCAGGGTGCGCTCCAGGAAGCGCGCCAGTTGACGGCTGGGCACACGCGCGCCCGGGGAGGTGTCCTCCGGCTCCGGGAGCTGCACGTGGTAGAGCAGCTCCACCCCACGCGCCTTCAGCGGCCCGCGCTTCTCGATGAAACGAAAGGCGCTGCGCCCATAGGGGCCGTCGCGCAGGAAGCCGAAGAGGGCCTCCACCAGGGGATGCCCGGTGGCGAAGTACTCCAGCTCCTCCGCCTCCACCGCCGTGTCGCGCCAGAAGGTGCCCAGCCGCGTGTGGTCCTCCATGACGTCCAGCCCCGGCAGCCCGTCCACCTTCAGCGCGTGACCGAACTGGAAGGCCACCTGGAAGGCCTCCACCTGCTCGTCGATGTCCACGCCAATGCCCACCCGCCGCGCCAGCTCCGCGACGGTTTCCTCCAGTCGCTCGTCCAAGTCCCGGGCGACGCTCCACAGGCCGTCCTCCACGCCGGGCGCCTCGCCGTCCTCGTCCTCGTCGGGCTCCAGGCCCATCCGCTCCTGCGCGCGCTTCACCAGCCGCTCCACCGCGGGCCGGTCGAAGCTGCGCACGTCCAGCAGCGGGTCATACGCGCGCTTCACCTGCTCGCGCGCCGCTTCGACCTTCGCCTTCAGCTCGGCGGCGTAGGACACGCGCGCCTCGCGCGGCAGGAGCGCCAGCTCCGCGAGCCGGTCCTCCACCTCCTCCAGCACCGCGTCCAGGCCGCCCACCGTCTCGCCGAAGACACCGACGGCGTCCGCCAGCAGCGTCAGCACGTCCGACGCCAGCGTGCCCGCCGAGTCGAAGACGTGAATCTCCACCGGGTGCGTCTGGCCGATGCGGTCCAACCGGCCGATGCGCTGCTCCACCGTGGCCGGGCTCCAGGGCAAATCGTAGTGGACCAGGTGGTGCGCGAACTGGAAGTTGCGGCCCTCGCCGCCGACCTCGGTGCACAGCAATACCTTCGGACCTTCCGGCCCCCGGAAGCGCGCCACCTGCCTGTCGCGCTCCAAGAGCGGCAGGTCGCCGTGGTAGCCCAGCGCCTCCACGCCCTCGCGCCCCAGCTCCGCCTGGAGCATCTCCAGCGTGTCCCGGCTCTCCGTGAAGACGAGCACCTTGGCCGCGGGCTCCGCCTTCCACACGCCGCGCAGCACCCCCAGGAACGCGCCGAACTTCGCGTCGCGCGAGGGCAGCTTCAGCACCTCTGACTGCGCCTTCAACACCGGGTTGGACCGCACCGCGCCCGCGAAGGCCGCAGGACTCGACTCCAGCCGGCGCAGCACGTTGCCCAGCGGCGCGCCCCGCAGCGTGCCCGCCGCCAACGTGGCGAGCGCCGCGTCGCGGACCTTCAGCTCCTCCGCCGGCAGCGTCACCGGGTGGCGATGCAGCCTGCGCGTGGAGAAACCACCCACCACCGCACGGCGGTTACGCACAAGCCTGTCGCTCAGGCTGTACGTCTCCGCCAGGTGCTGGAGCAGGGCCTCCGGCTCCTTGAGCGTCTTGAGCCGCGCGTCCTCGGGGAAGCGCTTCGCCAGCGCCTTCACCGCCGCGTCGGGCTTGCCCTTGCCGCCCTCCATCAGCGCGCGCACCGCGGTGGACAGCTCCTCCTGGCGCGCCAGGCGCTCCTCGAAGCCCGCGACGCTGGGCGCGGTGGCCGCGTCAATCAGCGTGAGCAGCCCGTGGTACTCGGCGGGGTCCAGCTGCATGGGCGTGGCGGTGAGCAGCAACAGGCCCCAGGAGTTCTTCGCCAGCACCCGCGCGGCCTCGAAGGCCCGCTCACCCTTGAGGTGGTGCGCCTCGTCGATGATGACCAGGTCCCAGAACGCGCCTTCGGCGCCGAGCTCCTGGCGGTGCTCCTCGCTGCGGGAGAGCAGCTCCAGGCTCGTCACCACCAGCGGGAAGCGCGCCCACGGGGAGACATCCGGCACCTCCTTGAGCGACTGCGCGTAGCGGTCCGAGTCCATCAGCGTGAAGAGCTGGTTGAACTTGTGGAACAGCTCCACCAACCACTGCACGGTGAGGTGGCTGGGCGCCACCACCAGACACCGACGCACGAGGCCCGACAGGCGCAGTGCGCTGAACACCATGCCCGCTTCAATCGTCTTGCCCAGGCCCACCTCGTCGGCGAGCACGAAGCGCGGCCGGCGGGCGGACAACACGCGCTGCACCACGCCCACCTGGTGCGGCTTCACCATGATGCGGCTGGCCAGGAGCGCGCCCAGCGCGTCACAGCGGCGCTCGTCGTCCAGGACCAGGGCCTGCTTGCGCAGCGTGAAGGCGCGGGCCTCACCCACGCGGCCCTCGCGCAGCGTGGACAAGAGGTCCGAGCGCGGGGGCAGCGCGCGCACCTCCGACTCCGGCAGCTCGTCCTCCTCGCCCGTGTCCGCGTAGCGCAACACGTAACGGCGCAGGCCTCGCGCGCCCGGCTCCTCGGCCACGACGAGGGCCAGCCGCCCCTTGTACGTCAGCACCGGCTCACCCGGTGGCAGCGGATACGACACCAGGGCGCCGCCCTTGGTGGACACCAGCACCGGGGCGTCCTCCCGAGCGGGGAAGACGACGAGCGCCTTGGCGCCTTCTTCCTGGAGCGACAGCAGGTGTCCCACACCCCATTCGGGCTGCGGGAGGTAGCGGACCTTCAGACCTTCGACGAGGGACATAGGCGGTGCGGGACGACCCGAGCAAAGAGGGGGTCCGCCTCATAACCCCCTGCCCTGGCGATGGCCATTCCTGATGGGCCCCCGCGCCCGCCACGCAACACCCCCAGTTGTCGCGTCCGACGCGCGCCGACCCCGAAACAGGGGTCCCCGCGTGGTCCAACTTCCACCCTGGGAGAGTCACGAAGCGCCCTGGGGCGACTCAGACTTTGTCCAACCGGGCAATGTTCCCGCTCCCTCACATCAGGGATGCTGGACGTCGCCTTCCTGATGCGGGTTCCCGCTAGGGATGGGGGGGAGTGCCACATGATGCGACGTTGGACGTTCGCTCAGCGAGTCGGGGCGGGTGTGTCCGCCTGCATGCTCGCCGGTCTGCTGCTCCTCGTGACACTCCTGTCCGCGGTGCACGGACTGCTCACACATACGGAGACCACGCACGTCGCGCTGCGACAGGCGCTGCTGGCCGGCTGCGTGGGCCTTGCCGGCGTGGGCGCGCTGGGCTTCGTGCTGCACCACGCGCTCGCGCCGCTGCACGCCCGGCACGAGCACAGCGAGCAGCGCTTGCGGCTGTTGATGGAGGCGGTGACCGACTACGCGCTGTGCTTCCTGGACCCCAACGGCCGCGTCACCGCGTGGAACGCCGGCGCCGAGCGCCTCACCGGCTGGGCGGAGATGGACGTCACCGGCGGCACGCTGGAGCCCCTGCACCCCGAGGACGCGGTCGCCGCGGGCGTGCATCAGGCCCACCTGGAGCGCGCCGCGCGCGAGGGGCGCCTGTTGTCCGAGGGCTGGCGCGTGCGCCGCGACGGCTCGCGCTTCTGGGCGGAGACGCTGCTCACCGCGCTCTGGGACTCGCGCGGCCACCTGCGGGGCTTCGCCGAGGTGACGCGCGACATCACCGAGCGCCGGCGCATGGAGCGCGCCCAGGCCCTCTTCGCCGAGGCGGGCCGCGTCCTCCAGCCCCTCTCTGGCGCCCGTGAAGTGGGCGAGGCCCTCACGCGCCTGTGCGTGCCCGAGGTCGCCGACGCGTGCATCCTCTTCCTGCCCTCCGCGGACGGCCAGGTGCGTCCCCAGGCCGTGGCGTGCGCGGACGCGCAGGCGGCCAGCCGCATGTGGGAGCCGCTCCTGCGCAGCCCGCACGGCGACGAGGTGGGCCCCCACCATGTGGTGTGCACGGGCCGCGTGGAGCTGCTGCCAGAGGTGGACGCGGAGCGACTGCCGCAGGCGCTGGAGAGCACCGCGCACGGGGAGCTCTTGCGCGTGCTGGGCGTGACGTCCTCCCTCACCGTGCCGTTGGCGGTGGGCCCGCGCGTGCTGGGCGCGCTGTGCCTCTTGTCCACCGGCGCTCGCCGCTACGGCCAGGTGGACCGGGCCTTCATGGAGGAGCTGGCCGCCCGGGCCGCGCTCGCCCTGGACAACGCGCGCCTGCTCGCGGAGACCCAGGGCGCGCTGGAGCTCATCGGCGTGGCCGCGCATGACCTGGGCAACCCCCTCAGCTCGCTCCAGCTGAGGCTGCGCCGGCTGCGCCTGCTGGATGTCACCGCGCACGAGCCCCGCATGCGGGACGGCCTCCTCGGCGCGGAGAGCGAGGCGCGCCGCATGGGCCGGCTGCTGCACAACCTGCTCGACTTGTCGCGCCTGTCCGCCGGCCACATGACGCTGGACCGCGAGGACATGGACCTGGCCGCCCTGGTGCGCGAAGTGGCCGAACGCCACGCCGAGCAGGCCACCGCCGCCGGCTGCGCCCTCACCGTGCGCATCCATGAGGACGACACCTCCGGGCAGTGGGACCGGCTGCGCCTGGACCGCGTGGTGACGAACCTCCTGAGCAACGCCCTCAAGTTCGGCCACGGCCAGCCCATCGACCTGAGCGTCCACGGCGACGCCACCCATGTGCGAGTCACGGTGAAGGACGCGGGCCTCGGCATCGCCCCCGGCGACCAGCAGCGCCTCTTCCGCCGCTTCGAGCGCGTCCACGGCGAAGGACATCACCACCCCGGCACCGGCCTGGGCCTCTACATCGCCCACCAGCTCGTCGAAGCCCACGGCGGCTCCATCCTCCTTCGGAGCCGAATCGGGGAAGGCGCGGAATTCACCATTGAACTTCCCAGGACGCTCCAGGGCAGGTCCTGCCTTCCCCTACAAGTCAGCGCCTGACCTCCTGTAACTCCTTCAGTGAATTGCGAAAATTCCGACACTTGACGCCTTCCTGGGTTTGAGCCCAGCGGATTATTTTCCTAGAAGTTGAAGGCATCTGTTCAATCCAGATATTCTTCGTACGGCTAAAAAGGCTCGAACCGGGGAAACCCGGAAACGGGAGAGACCCGGCCCACATCGTCCCCCCGACGAAGGGCTACAGGGTCCACTGGCCGGGGCGCCAATGGCGGCGTCCGAAACCACACGTACGAGGAGATTCACCCATGGGTGGACTTGGAGCACCCTGGTCCCAGCGCGAGGCGTGTACGCACCGCCCGCTCGGTTACCCCACGACCAGCCAGACGTTGCTGCTGGCGGCGGTGACGGGGTTGCTGGTGGCCTGCGGCGGACCGGACCTGGACTCGCAAGAGGCTGTCGCGGTGGACGCGCTGGAGTCGGAGGCCCAGGCGCTGTCGGGCCGGGACGACTCGCGCCGCCCGCGCCCCCCCGAGCCCGTGGGTCTGGCGCTCGAGGTGAAGAACGGCCAGGGCGAATTGGTGCGCGTGCGCGCCGGCGGCACCTTCTTCATCAGCCAGATTGATATCCGCGCCACCGTCCAGGCGCTCGCGGACCACAAGGACTTGAAGACGCTGCGCACCACCAGCGACTTCGCCGGGCTGGGCTGGTCGGGCGTGCGCGCGGTGGACGAGGAGCCGGTGCTCCTGGGCGGGCCGACGGGCTTCACCCGCCGCCGCTTCTACCGGGGCGCGGCGTGGATGGACGTGCCCAGCTTCTTCACCGTGGAGCCGGTGGACTCGCGCGGCCGCCTCACCGGCCTGCCCGTGCTCCTCAACATCGGCGCCGAGCACCAGCGCCGGGACCGCACCGACGACTTCTTCATCCGCCGCCTGCGCGCCATCCACACGACGACCGACTGCCGCGCGCCCAACGACTGCACGGGCGCCAGGAGCTTCGAGGAGGAGGCGCTCGTCGAGGTCCGCAACGCCTACGAGCACGCCAAGCAGCGCACCCTCAAGCTGACCTCCGGCACCACCTCCCTGCGCCTGCGCTGGAGCCTGCGTCCCTTCGCCCCCTACTCCATCCCCGTGGAGCAGGTGCAGAACCCGGACTATGCGTACGGCTTCGGCATCGACGTGGCCGCCCTCACCCCGCCGCGCCACGACGGCACCTACGCGCCCGGGTCCGAAATCACCTTCCAGGTCACCCTGCGGGACGGGGAAGGAAAACGGCTTCACCCCTCGGGAAGTCTGCCGTCCTACAATGAGGTCGCGCCCGTCGGCGGAAACGCGGCGGGCATCCAGTACTATCGGGCCTTCTTCGATGCGACGACGACGTACTACCGCCGCAAGCACCGGGAGCGGATGCTGATGACGCAAATCATCGGCCCCGCACAGAACATCCAGCCCATCCGCTCCATCATCGACATCGACGCGTTCCTGGACCCGGAGGTCGATGAGCAGGTGGTCGCCACCGAGGCGCGCGATGGCGTCTTCTCCCAGTTCGCCATCCTGCCCTTCGCCAACATCGTCTTCCGCGGCGCGTTCTTCCCCAGCGAGGGCCTCTGGGACCGCCCCAACACGGACATGTGGCAGTACAAGATTCCCGCCGACGCCACGCCGGGCACGTACCTGGTGACGGTGAAGGGCCGCCGCGTGTACCTGGGCGAGGACGTGCCGGGCTCGCGCACCATCGAAATCCAGGTGGGCACGAAGAAGCGCACCGAGGCGACGCTGACGACGGGCCCGTGCAACAGCTGCCACAGCGAGGGCGGAGAGCTGTCCGAGGTGCTGCACGGCAACGACAACCGCGCCGCGTGCAACGGGTGCCATTCGCCGCTGGGCTTCGAACTGGAAGGCCCCATCTTCGTGCGCACGCACTTCATCCACTCGCGCTCCAACCGCTTCGACGCGCCCCTGGAGAAGTGCTCCTCCTGTCACCTGACGAAGGAGAGCATCCAGCGCACCAGCAAGGCCGCGTGCCTGTCGTGCCACACGAGCTACCCGGACAGCCACGTGGCGAAGTTCGGCCCCATCGAGAGCATGTACGTCGGGGGAGGCAGAGAGTCCTTCCAGCAGTGCACCGGCGCCTGTCATACCGAGCACCCGCGCGCCGGCCTCTAGCCGCCGCCAGTCCCCCCGGAGGTCCTTCATGGCACAAGTGAAGATGCAGACGGCTCGCACCACGTTGAAGGAGCCCGAAGCCGCCGCGGAGGACCTGTTGAGCCAGCTGGGCGCCATCAAGCCCGTGCTGGTGACGATGTTCGCCTCGCGGGACAGGGACCCGTACGCCCTGAACCGCGCGGTGCGCGCGCGGCTGCCGCCGGGCACCCGGCTGGTGGGCGCCACGACGGCGGGCGAACTGGACAACACCGGCATCCACGAGGGCAGCGTGGTGTTGTCCGCGCTCTCCGGCGACCTGGAGGTCGGCCTGGGCCTGGGCACCCAGCTCTCCGTGGATGCGATTTCAGCGGGACAGGTGGCCATCAGGCGCGCCTGCGAGGATTTGGGCGTGCGGCAGCAGGACCTGGACCCGCGCCGCTACGTCGGCCTCGTCATCGACGACGGCTTCCGCTACAAAAAAGAGGAGCTGCTGCTCGGCATCCTGGAGCGCAGCCAGACGCTGGTGCTCGTGGGCGGCGGCGCCAGCGACGACAACCGGGACCCGGCCAAACAGTCCGCGCTGGTGCACGTGGACGGCGAGGTCGCCACCGACGCGGTGCTCGTCGCCCTGTTCCGCACCAGCGCCCCCTGGGCCGCGCTGCGCTCGCACTGGTACGTGCCCACCGGCGAGAAGCTCACCATCACCAAGGTGGACGAGAGCCACACGCGCGCGCTCGAAATCGACGGCCACCCCGCCGCGAAGCGCTACGCCGAAATCCTGGGCGTGGAGGACGTGCGTGACTTGGAGTTCGGCACGCCCCGGGGCTTCGCGGTGCGCCCCACGGCGCTGCGCGTGGGCCGCGAGTACTTCATCCGCGCGGCGTGGAGGCCCCAGGAGGACGGCTCCATCCTCTTCGCCAACCTGCTGGAGGAAGGCACCGAGCTGGAGCTGATGAAGCTGGGTGACATGGCGGGAATGACGCGGAGCTTCTTCACCGAGGAGATGCCCCGCCGGGTACACAACCCCCAGGCCGCTCTGCTGTTCCACTGCGGCGGGCGCATGTGGTACGCGCATGCGACCAACTCCGTGGCCGAACTCGCGGAGACCCTGAAGGCCGCACCCACCGCCGCTGGGATGAACGTGCACTTCGAAATCTACTCGGGGTTCCACATCAACACCACGTTGACGACGCTGGTGTTCGGGGCGAACTGAGCCATGGCCACCTCCCTCACCTCCTCCGTCCCTCCGACGGACACCGCCACCCTCCTGCTCGTGGCGAGCGAGCGCGAGTGCCAGCGCGTGGAAGAGGCGCTCGGCCACGCGGGTGTCGTCGCCCGGACCGAGCGCGCCACCAGCACCGAGGCCCTGACGGCCGCGCTGGGGCGCTCCTGGTCGCTCGTCGTGTGTGGCTCGGAAGTGCCGGGCCTGGGCTTCGCGGAGGCGCAGGCGCTGTGGCGCCAGCACTCGCGCGAGCTGCCCTTCGTCGTGCTGTCGCGCGACTGGAGCGACGACACGCTGGAGGCCAGCACCCGCGCGGGCGCTCGCGACTACGTCAGCGAGGACCGCTTCAACCGGATGGCGCCCGTGCTGCGCCGCGAGCTGCCCCTGGCCGGGGACAGGCTCCGCCATGACGCCACCGCGGAGGAGCTGCACCGCACCAACTGGATTCTGGGCAACATCATCGACGCCCTGCCCTTCGTCCTCTTCGTGAAGGACGCGGCGACGCGCCGGCTGGTGGTGGCCAACAAGACCTTCGCGGACGCGTTCGGCGTCACCAAGGAGTGGCTGCTCGGCAAGCTGGACCACGACTACTTCCCGCAGGAGCAGGCGGACTCGTTCGTCGCCATCGACTCCGACATCCTCGCCACCAAGAAGATGCGCTCCTTCGAGGAGGTGGCGCGCGCGGGCGGCGTGGACCGCATCTTCGCCACGCGCAAGCTGCCGCTCCTGGATGGCGGAGGCGAGGCCCGCTACGTGCTGGGCGTCACCGAGGACATCACCGAGCGCAAGCAGAACGAGGAGATGCTGCGCGCGTCCAAGGCGGAGCTGGAGGCGGCCAACAAGCAGCTCGCCGCCAGCCTGGAGGAAATCAAGCGCACGCGCGCCGTGTCCGCCCGCTCGCTGGCGTCCTACCAGCAGCGCGCGCTGCAGATGGAGATCATCCGCCAGCAGAACGAGGACCTGGACCGGCTGGCCCAGGAGCTGGCGGTGGCCAAGCGCAACGAGGAGGAGCGCGCCCGCGAGGCCGAGGCCGCCGCCCGCCTCAAGAGCGAGTTCCTGGCCAACTTCAGCCACGAAATCCGCACGCCGCTCAACGGAATCATCGGCTACTGCGACCTCTTGATGCGCGAGGAGGGCTCGCGCCTGACGGCCCACGGCCGCCGCGACTTGAACGTCGTCAAGACGAACGCGAAGACGTTGCTCGCGCTCATCAACGACATCCTGGACCTGTCCAAGATTGAAGCGGGCAAGGTGGATGTCGTCACCGAGCCGGTGGACGTGCAGGAGCTGGCCGACGAGTGCATGGCCACGGTGAAGGAGTACCTCAAGGGCAAGGACGTGGCCCTGACGACGCACATCGACGGCCAGGCGAGCATGCTGCGCACCGATGCGCTGAAGCTGCGGCAGATCATGCTCAACCTCCTGAGCAACGCCGCCAAGTTCACCGACACGGGCGAGGTCGCGCTGAGCCTGGTGCCGTCCGGCGACGAAGTCGTGATGACGGTGGAGGACACCGGCGTCGGCATCCCCGCGGACCAGCTGCCCTTCATCTTCGAGAAGTTCCGCCAGGTGGACGGCTCCACCACCCGCAAGGTCGGCGGCACGGGCCTGGGCCTGGCGATTGTGCGCGAGCTGTCGCGGGTGCTCGGTGGCACCGTCAACGTGGTGTCCACGCTGGGCCGGGGCACCACCTTCACCGTGCGCCTGCCCAACACGGCGAACCGGCCGACCAGCGCGCCTCAGGTGGCCCACGAGCGCGGCGTGCCCGTGGCGGAGGTCGCCCAGCACGTGGGCGCGCTGGCGCAGCCCGGCAGCACCGTGCTGGTGGTGGATGATGATCCGCTCATCCAGCAGCTCGTCACCGGCCAGTTGGAGCCCGCGGGCTTCAAGGTCGTGGTGGCCGAGGACGGCATCGCCGCGCTCAAGCGCGCCCGGGAGCTCAAGCCCCAGGCCATCCTGCTGGACATCCACCTGCCCAAGCTGGACGGCTGGTCCGTGCTCAGCCAGCTCAAGGGTGACCAGGCGCTGGCCAGCATCCCCGTCATCCTCATCTCCGTGGAGGAGCAGCGCGCCCGAGGCTTCTCGCTGGGCGCGTGCGAGTACCTGGTCAAGCCGGTGGAGCCCGAGCGCCTGGTCGAAGTGGTGCAGCGCTGCCTGGGCCAGCCGTCGGGGACGTCCGCTGGCGTGGGCGAGGTGCTGGTGGTGGACGACGACTCCGCCACGCGTGAGCTGGTCAGCCGCAACCTGCGCCGCGCCGGCTTCTCCACCGCCGAGGCTCGCAACGGCGAGGACGCGCTGCTCAAGGCGCGCGTCTCACCGCCGTCGCTCGTCGTGCTGGATTTGATGATGCCCAACCTGGATGGCTTCGAGGTGCTGCGCCGGCTGCGCGCGGAGAAGCTCCAGGTGCCCGTCGTCGTGCTCACCGGAAAGTCGCTCACCCACGAGGAGGAGTCGCTCTTGCGCGACGGCTTCGCGGGCTTCGTGAAGAAGGGCGGCCATGCGCTGGAGGACGTCATCGCCCAGGCCAAGGGCCTGCTGTTGTCCCAGCGTGCCGCCAGCGCCGGCAGGCTGCCTCGCATCCTGTATGTAGAAGACAGTGCCCAGAATCGCGACATCGTCCGCCGCTACCTGGGCGGACTGTTCGAGGTCATCGAGGCGGAGGACGGAGAGCATGGACTGGAGCGCGCGACGCGCGACAATCCGGACCTCATCCTGATGGACCTCTCCCTGCCACGACTGGATGGTTGGGAGGCAACACGTCGCTTGCGTGCGGTACCCTCCGTGGCCAACGTGCCGGTCATCGCGGTGACGGCTCACGCGGGGCGGGAATATCAGGACAAGGCACACGCGGCGGGCTGCACCGCGTACCTCACCAAGCCCCTTGATCGTGACCAGTTGCTCGAGATGATCCGCAAGCATCTAGGGAGAAGCCATGGCTGAAGAAAAAGCACGCGTCCTGGTGGTGGACGATGACCCGGACCTGCTCGACCTCGTCCAGCGCTCGCTGAGCTCCTATGGGTTCGAGGTGCTGACCCACACCTCGGCGCTGGGCGTGTCGAATCTGGTGAGCGCCTCCGAACCAGACTTCGTCCTCATCGACGTCAACTTCCCCGCCCTCAAGGGCGACAAGGTCGTCAACCTCGCGCGCCAGTACGCGTCCGCGAAGACGAAGTTCATCCTCTACTCGGCCTCGGACGAGTCGAAGCTGCGCTCGCTCGCGCTGGCCTCCGGCGCGGACGGCTACATCTCCAAGAGCGTCCAGGGCGAGGAGCTGGCCAACCGGCTGCGCACCTTCCGCCTCAAGCCGCGTCCGCCACCGGCCACCTGAGCCGTTGTCCTTCCGTGCTCCGGGCCACCCAACGGCCCGGGGCACGGGCACCCGCCGTACCCACCGTCGTAGCGAGCCACGTCCGCTGTCCCAAGTCGGGCACGTCTCCTTCGCGCTCCCACCTCTGAATGCCCACCTCTCCCTTCGGAGGGCACCATGCACACGCCACATGGTTACAGTTATGCGGAAAAGTTGCGGCAGGAACTGGATGAGCCTCTCTTCAACCCGATGCTGAAGAAGTGGGTCGGCCGCGGAGAGCTGGACTACGAGGTGTACCTCAAGACACCGCAGCTCCTGGCGTTGCAGGCGCCGGAGGAGCAGCGCGTCTCGCATGACGAGCTGATGTTCCAGGTGGTGCACCAGGCGCAGGAGCTGTGGCTGAAGCTGGCTTCGCGCGAGGTGGTGGAGGTGGTGGCGGAGCTGGACCGCGACGCGTTGTGGGCGGCGTCCGCGAGGTTGGAGCGGGTGTCGCGCATCGTCCAGGGCCTGAAGTCGGAGCTGGCCGTGCTGGAGACGATGACGCCGGATACCTATCAGGTCATCCGTCGCAGCCTGGGCAATGGCAGCGGGCAGGAGTCTCCCGGCTACAACATGCTGCGCAAGGCGGCGGAGGGGCTGGAGCAGGCGCTGGAGCGGCTCCTCGCGCGACGCGCCCGGACGTTGCTGGCGGTGTACCAGGGCGGACCGGACGACCTGAAGCGGCTGTGCGAGCAACTGGTGGACGTGGACGAGGCCTTCCAGGGCTGGTTGCACGCGCACTTCCAGCTGGTGCGGCGCACCATCGGCGTGGACCGCGCGGTGAAGGCGCTGGACGGCCTGCCCACGCAGGTGCTGGCGGGGCGCATGACGCTGCCCCTGTTCCGTCAGCTCTGGGACGTGCGCGTGGAGCTGACGTCCGGGTGGCGGCGCGAGGGAGGCCATGCGCCAGGCGCTCGTCGCGAGGGCTGCATGGAAGGCGCGCTGGACGCCTACGCCGCGCCTCCGGCCAGCGCCGTGTGTCCGGTACACCACGCGGGCTTCCCTCCGCCCCGGGGCGAGTCGTGACGTCGAAGCCGCGCACGGTGGCGGACTCTCCGCGCGCGCTCTTGCACCTGCTCTACAACGGCGCGAAGGCGGTGGACGTGGTGGAGGCGTCGCTCCAGCTGGGTCTGCTCGACTCGCTGGAGGGGCCCGCCCCCGTCTCGCTGGCGGAGCTTTCCGCGAGGCACGGCCTTTTGCCGGGCCGGCTCTACAAGCTGCTGGACTGCCTGGAGAGCCTGGGACTGGTGACGCGCGAGCAGGACACGGACGCGCTCGCGTCGGCGCGCTACCACGCGGTGCCGGGGCTGCGCGAGGCGGCCGTCGCCGTGGTGGGGCCGCAGGGTCGGGAGAAGGACCGCGAGAAGTTCGCGTGGCACACGCTGCACGGGCGGCTGCCCGAGGTGCTGCGCGGTCAGCACTCCATCTCCCCCGACGACTTCGACTGGCCCCTGCGCACGCCGGAGCAGTTGGAGGGCTTCGAGACGAGCATGGCCGCGGGGCTGCCTCCCATCCTGGAGTCGCTGCGCCTGCACGCGCCGAGGCTGTGGAAGGACGGCGTGCGCGTGCTCGACGTGGGCGGCGGTGACGGCAGCCTCGCGGCGTTGATGACGCGCGAGCACCCCGCCGCGCGCGTGGACGTCTACAACCTGCCGGCCACCCAGGCGCTGGTGGAGCGCACGCGCGAGCGCTTCGGCCTGACCGCGTCCCAGCTGGGCTTCGTGGGCGGAGACTTCCTCACGGAGCCCCTGCCCTCCGGCTACGACGTGATGACGTTCGTCCGCGTGCTGCACGACTGGTCCGCGCAGACGGCGCAGGCGCTGCTGAAGGCCGCGTGGGAGGCGCTGCCCTCCGGAGGACGCGTCGTCATCTGCGAGGAGTTCCGCACACCCGAGCGGCTGGCCGCGCAGTTCTTCTGGACGTACTTCCTCATCGGCGTGGACTCGTGCGTCAGCCGGCTGCGCGAGGTGGAGCTCTACGTCCAGATGCTCGAGGGCGCGGGCTTCCAGCGCGTCGACGTGCTGCGCGGCGGGCCCTTCGAGCTGGTGACGGCCGTGAAGCCCTGACGTCGTCGTCCAATCCCGGAGACGACAGCACGGGCCAGGGCAGACACCACGTCCTGCTCTGCCCTGGCCCGCTGGGGACCTTCCTCGCGACGACCCGTGCGCTTGGGGGGAGGGGGGAGGAGCGCCAGGGTCTTCACACCCTGACACGCCCGCGCGCACGTGCCCATTGCCTGCAAGTGCCGGCCCCGGGGACTCAGACTCCTGCCGGGCGGTGAACACCCAGCTGGCATGCGAGCACCGCCAGCTGCGTGCGGTTCTCCGAGCCCAGCTTCTTGTAGATGCTGGTGATGTGCGCCTTCACCGTGCGCTCGGTGATGCTCAGACACGCGGCGATTTTGAGGTTGTCCGCGCCCGCGGCCACGTAGCCCAGCACCTCCCGCTCGCGCGGCGTCAGGAGCCCCAACTCCACGCCGCCCATGGGCACCTCCTCCTGCGGCATGAAGCCCGGGACGGAAGGGACCCAGGACAATCCCGTAGGCATCAGCCGCTCGCCGCGCGCCACGCGCGTCACCGCTTCCACCACCTCCGCGCAACCCACGTTGTGTTTCCAGAGGTACCCCGCCGCGCCCGCCTGGAGACACTGCTCCACGACTTCGGGCTCGTGGTGGCTCGACAGCACCAGCGCCTTCACCGTCGGATAGAAGTCATGCAGACACTGCAGCGCCGTCATGCCCGTGGTCGTTCCATCCTGGTCCGGCGGCTCCAGGCGGAGGTCCAGCACGGCCACGTGCGGCATCTGCTCCCGCACCCGCGCCAGGAAAGGCGGTGTCTGCGCGCAGCGCGCCACCACGTCCATCCCGGCGCTCTCCAGTACCAATACCAGACTCTCCCTGAAGACCTGCTGGTCTTCCAGGAGGGCCACTCGGATTCGCTCGTTGGAAATGTCTGTTGTCATCACCACTCCAGATGCAGTCCGTGCTCTCGCGATTCAGCGCGCCGAGCACCGCACCAGTTGCCGTGTTCATCAGAGGATGTTCAAAGAGTGTTCAAGGAACGTTCAAGGTGAGGAGTTTCCATCGTTCCTGGGGCCCTCCATTCACAAGACGAAATCGATGGCGGACCTTCATCCGTATGTCAGACATCCAGACTCCGCGCAGCGGGATTTGGACACGCAGTCCACACAACCCATACCCGTGCGGGCTGAACGTCCGCACTCGTGGGTCCCCCGCTCTTGCCGCTGTCCACGGCCTGGGTTACAGCTCAAATCATGTCACCCGCGTCTTTGCCTGAGAATGAACTCTCGGCCATCGCTGAAAAGGTGAGGAAGACACACGGCCCTGACTTCGCGCACGAGCCCCAGGCGCCCGCCAGACACTCCTGGGCCCTGGAAGGTGTCGCGGGAGCGCTCGCGGTGCTCCGAGAGGACGTGGTGCTGTGGGTCAACCTGCGATGGCAATCCCTGACACTGGCGCGAGGTCCCTGGCGCCATGTGACGGACAGCGGGCAGGAGGAAGGGCCCGCACTGCTCACCCTGCGCAGCGTCGTGGCCGCGGAGGCCCGCGCGCTCGGGGTGGAACAGACGGCCCGCACCGCGCGCTACAGCTACGCGGGAGGTCACCAGCAGATGGAGGTGCGGGTATGTCGGGTGAGCCGGGAGGCGCCCGTGGTGCTGGTGCTCGCCCGGGACGTCACCGAGCAGGTTCACTTGGAGGAGGCGCTGGCACGCGAGCGCCGCGCGCTGGCCGAGCGCGAGCACCTGCGCATGCTCAGCGAGCAGGCCTCCGGCATCGCACATGACCTGAGCAGTCTGCTGGTGGCGATGAAGCTCCGGCTGGAGATGCTCCAAATGAGCGACCTCAAGCAGGCGGCCCCCGCGGCGGCGCCGCCCGCGCACGTGGACACGCTCTTGCGCATCGTCGCCGACGCCACCACCCGCCTGTCGCGCCTGCGTGACTTCGCGCGCCAGCGGCCGGAGTCCCCGGTGGAGCCCGTGCAGTTGGCGGACGTGGTGCGCGACTCGGTGGAGATTGCCCGCGACGAGCTGGAGTCCCGGGCCGCGAAGCAGGGGCTGACCTTGCTGTTGGACGTGGACGTGCCCCGGCTGCCGCTGGTGGAGAGCTCCGCGGCGGACCTGCGCTGCGTCTTCCTCAACCTGCTGCGCAACGCGCGCGACGCCATGCCCCAGGGCGGCACCCTGCGCGTGCGCGGACGCCTGGCGCTGGGGCACTCCATCATCACCGTGGAGGACGAGGGCACCGGCATCCCCGAGGAGCACCTGCTTTCCATCTTCCAGCCCTTCTTCACCACCAAGGGCCAGCACGGCACGGGCCTGGGCCTGTCCATGGCCCATGACGTGGTGACGCGCGCTCAGGGCACCCTCACCGCCGCCAACCGCCCGGAGGGGGGTGCCGTGTTCACCATCACCCTGCCCGCCCTCCAGAGGAAGGCGGCCTCCCGGGAGCGCCCCGCCACCTACCGCTCCGGCTGAAGACGGCCCGGGTCCATGAGGCAGCGGGGCGGGTGGAGACACACCCGGACACCCCGGCACGTCCTGCCGCCAGCACGAGAAAGTCGGGCCCCCGGAGGACAGGAGGGTGGCGACAGGGACGCGAGCCTAGGTGATAATCCGTAGGCCACCCGGCCTGGTGGCGATATCCGGTGGGCGGCGGCACCCAATCCGCGCTCTCAAGGGGGAGGCGTCATGTCGGAGATGAAGATCCGCGTGCTGGTGGTGGATGATGACCAGGAGCAACTCACCCTGGCGGAGCGCTCGTTGTCCGCGTTTGGTTTCGATGTTCGGACGCACCGCTCGTCACTGGGCGTGTCCAACCTGGTGCGCACGACGCTGCCGGACCTGGTGCTGCTGGACGTGAACATCCCCGCGCTCACCGGCGACAAGGTGCTGACGCTGGCGAGGGGACAGGCGCCGGCGGGGACGCGCTTCGTGCTCTTCTCCGCCTCGGACGAGTCCAAGCTGCGCGCGCTGGCGCTGGCCTCGGGCGCGGACGGCTACATCACCAAGAGCACCCAGGGCGAGGAGCTGGCGAAGAAGCTCCACGCCATCTACGCCAAGGGCCGCGCCGTCGTGGCCGCGCCGGCCCCGTAGCCTCGGGCGCGGCTCAGCTCAACAGCTCCGCCATCTCCAGGAAGACGCCGCGGAAGTCACCCCGCGCGCCGATGAGCCGCAGGTTCTGCGCCAGCCCTCCCGTGGAGCGGAAGAACATCACCGCTTCCGGCGGCGGCTTGATTTTGAGGAAGCGCGCCGCGTTGCGGGTGAAGTGGTTGCGCATGTCGCGGGTGATTTCGCAGGACATGTAGTCGTACGGCGTCAGCCGCATGGGCCTGCCGGCGATGTGGAGCACCTCGCGGATGAGGTCCGCGGCCTCCTCGCCCGGCAGCTCCACGGTGAAGCCCACCTCCTGGCTCAGCCGCAGGATGTCCATGGGCTCCAGCCGCATGGACTGCAGGAACATGCGCCGGTTGGCGTCCACGAAGCGCGGGCTGAAGCGCTTGATGGAGCCGAAGTCCAACAGCCCCAGCCGCCCGTCCGGCATCACCATGAAGTTGCCCGGGTGCGGGTCCGCGTGGATTTCGCCCGAGCCGAAGAAGGGCCCGTACGTCGCGCGGATGAGCTGCCGCGACACGCGGAAGCGCTCGTCGTTGGAGTCGACCGTCGTCACCCAGTCCTTGAGGGTGGGCCCCTCCAACAACTCCAGCGTCAGCACGCGCTCGGCGCTGTGGCTGGCGATGACCTGGGGGACATACAGGTCCTTCAGCTCCGCCACGCCGCGCGCGAAGCCCTCCGCCAGCGACGCCTCTCGGCGGTAGTCCAGCTCCAGCAGCAGCTCGTCGCGGAACTCGTTGAAGTAGGCCGAGCCGTCCATCAACCGCGACGCCTTGGAGACCGTCTTCACGACGAGGCCCAGGTTCTCCATGTCGTGCGTGAGCGACTCGGCGATGCCCGGGTACTGCACCTTCACGGCGACGACGCGGCCGTCCTCCAGCACCGCGCGGTGCACCTGTCCCAGCGACGCGGCGGCCAGGGGCTCCCGGCTGAACTCGCGGAAGGCGTCCTCGGGGGCCGCGCCCAGCTCCTGGCGCACCACGCGCGTCACCATGTCGTAGGACATGGCGGGCGCCTGGTTCTGCAGCCGCGCCAGCACCTGCCGCACCTCCGGGGTGAGCAGGTCCGGGTCCATGGAGATGGCCTGGCCCAGCTTCATGGCCGCGCCCTTCAGCTCTCCCAGGGTGGCGACGAGCTTCTCCGCGGAGCTCTTGCTGAGCAAATCCGGCGTGCCGCCAGCCAGGCGCTTCGCGCTGCTCATGAGCACGTCGGTGCCCACCTGCATGGAGAGGCCCGCCAACTTGCGCAGCCGGGTGAAGCGGCCCTGGGGAGGAAGCGAGTCGTCGGAGTCGGAGGCCATGGGTACCCCTGGATTAACGAGGAGCCACCCCCCAGACGCAAGACACCGCTTCCGCGTTGCACGCGCCCGGCCGCCCGCCTATCGCGGTGTGGGCGTGTTGCGCAGCCGGGCCCGCAGCGAGCGCCAGCGCTTGAGGCCCTCCAAATCCAACGGGTCCATCCGCACCGCCTGCTCATAGGCGGCGAGCGCTTCCTGGAGCCGCCCCACCGACGACAGCGCGTCCCCGGACAGCCGCTGCACCGCCGCGCGGCCATCCCGCCCCGGGTTCTCCGCGAGGAAGCGGCGGCGGCAGTTCTCCAGCGCGGTGACGGTGAGGCCCGCGGAGAGGCAGCGCTCCACCCCTTCCACGTTGCCCAGTCTGGCGTCGTATTCGGCCCGCCGCTCCACGTGACCCAGCACGTGCAGCGCGGACGTCACCCGCTCGTTCACCCGCTCCAGCTGGGCACGCTGGCCCAGCGACAGGTTGCGGCTCTTGAGTGGCTCCAGCGCCGTACGAGCGCGTTGGGTCGCGGCCCGCAGCGTCTCCGGGGTGGCGTCGCGAGGCACCTCCAGCACCGAGTAGTGGTCACCCGCCAGGCGGGCCCTGAAGCCCTGGAGCACCCGCTCCGCCACCGCGTCCTCCTGCATGGGGGACGGCGGGGGCGTGGGTGGCTCCAACCGCACGCCGGACTTCAGCCGGGTCAGCGCTTCCTGGAAGGCGGGCGACGTGTCGCGCAGCTGGACGCCGAAGCCCGGCGTCATGCGCCACCCTCGCGCCTGCTCCTCCGTCACGTGGCGCACCACCTGCCCCGTGCAGGCCAGCTCACCACCCGGCAGTCGCAAGAGGAGGCCCACGTCGGACAGGAGCGGCGGCGGCGACGCGGTGGTGTGGAGGAAGAGGCCGGCGCGGCCCACCCATTCACAGCGCAGCTCTTGCGAGTGCGGCGTGCCCGCCATGCGCACCCGCGCGGTGAAGCCGGGAGTCACGGGCTCGGGCTCGGGCGCGAGCGCGGTGGCCAGCGCCGCGCGCAGGTCCGAGGCCTGGGCGAAACGGTCCGCGGGACGCTTGGCCAGCGCGCGGAGCAGCACGCGCGACAACGAGGGCGGCACGCCGGGCTGCACCTCGTGCGGCGGCACCGGCTGCTTCTGGAGGTGACCGATGAGCACCTCCGCCGCCGTGCGGCCCGCGAAGGGCACGCGCCCGGTGAGCAGGAAGTAGCCCAGCACTCCCACCGCGTAGATGTCCGTGCGCGCGTCCACCACGTCGTCGCCGCACTGCTCGGGGGCCATGAACTCCGGCGTCCCCAGGAGCACTCCCACTTCCGTGGTGTGCAGGCCCGCCGGACGCGACAGCAGCTTGGCGATGCCGAAGTCCAACAGCTTCACGCGCTGGCGGCCCAGCAGGCCCGGCACCAGGAAGACGTTGGCCGGCTTCAAGTCGCGATGGACGATGCCGTGCGCATGCGCGGCGCCCAGCGCGTCACACACCTGCGAGAGAAGATCCACCACCACCGACGGCGAAAGCGGCCCCTTCGCGAAGGCCGCCAGGCTCTGCCCCTCCAGGTACTCCATGACGAGGTAGGGGCGCCCGTCACGCACGTCCAAATCGTAGAGCGCGACGACGTTCTCGTGCTGCACCACCGTCAGCGTGCGCGCCTCCGACAAGAAGCGGGCGACGAGGTCCGGGTCCTGCGCCAGGTGCGCGTGCAGCACCTTGATGGCGACGCGCTTCTGGATGAGGGCGTGCTCGGCCAGCATCACCGTGCCCATGCCACCCCGGCCCAGCTCCTTCAGCAGCTTGAAGTGTCCCAACTGCTGCCCCACCAGCGAGTTGGTGGGCGTGGCGGGCACCGGCGTGGGCTCCACCAGCATCGGCGGCGGCGTCCCCGCGTACAGCATCGTGTTGCCCTCCGCGGGCGTGTTCCGATGCGGGCGCACCCAGGTCGGGCACTCGCTTGGGTCGGAGTGCGAAGGCACGCAAGAGCAGGTGGCGTTCTGGAGGAACACGGGGAGCGGGATGGGGACAACTGGGACAGGGGTCTATTGCGCGGTGTCTCTGCGAGCCATGTGCCACCCACGATTCAACCGTGCTGGCGCTCAATCTTCATGCGGAAAGGCTGGATGGACTTCGGGTTCCGGACAGTGGCGGGAGAAGACCTCCCGTCTGACTGAAATTGTCCCCCTCTCTCTCCGCAGAAACTACAGCCATTCGGTTGAAAACATTACCGCCTGCCTCGCTTTCGGAGGCCTGGATGCGGGGAATCCATTTCTCTCTGTCGCACTCTCATGTTTTCCGGAAGACGTTCCATGCCTTTCCGGAGTCCGCGCCCCATCCCCCTCGTGAAGACGCATGGGGTGGGGTTCCTTGAGTCGAAAGATGTGACGGGAGTGCACGGGCGCCCGGAACGCGCCGCTACAGGTCGCCACGCGGGGTGCTCACGCCGACATGAGCCTGGGGCTCGCGACGCGAGGAACCGTGCGCGGCGCGCACGTGGGTGACGGCCTGGACTGAAACGGGAAGCGCCTCCGAGCAGGGCCTCGTGGGCGCCGCGGGAGGGCCTCGACCGGGAGTCTGCTGCTTGGCGAGGGCGACCCGCGCGGGGCCACGCGCTTGGGCCCCTGGCATCATGGTGGGAGGGCCGTCCCACTCCAGGATGAGCGGGACGGCCTCCTGAAGCGACCTCAGCCGATCATGGGCTCGCAGTAGCCCGACTCGGAGCAGGTCAGGCCTTCACAGCACGTGGTGCCCGTGCCACAGGCGCCCTCCTCGGACACACACTCGGAACCCGCGTCCGGCTCGCCCGTGCCCGCGTCCGGCTCGCCCGTGCCCGCGTCAGGTTCGCCCGTGCCCGCGTCCGGCTCACTGTCACATGCGCCCAGCGTGTCGCCGTGCTTGAGGTGGGCATTCAACGCCGGTGCGCCCACGGAAATCGTGTGCGCGTTGTCCGGGTTGCCCGGAGGAATGTGGCAGATGTCGATTTTGGCCGGATTGAACACGCCACCCGAGCCGCCCTCGTTTCCGTCACCGGTGTCCCCGCTTCCCTTCGAACCCGGCGCGCCTTCCAGTCCACCCGTTTGAGGATCTCCCGGAAGGGGGCCCCCTTCGGGCTGGGGCGAGCCACCACACCCGCTCACCAGCAGCGTGCACAGGGCCACCGCCAGGGCGGGCTTCGCAATGAAATCCAGACTTCGCATGAACGTTCTCCGGTTCCGGGTGTACGGGTGTCGAGCGTCGCGTGCGTGAAACATCCGAGACAGACGACGGTCCGTTCGCGCACTCGTGCCCCACGGCCACCGCCGGGACATGCTCGAGCGTCACGCCTGGAATCAGGGCTTGGGCCCCTTCAACCGCCTGCCCCCGCGAGCACATCCACCACGCAAAAGAGACCCGCGCTCGCGGCTCGCGGCCACGCCGTCCAGGGGGCGCGGACAGTTCCGGACAGGATGTGTGCGGACGAGCCCGGATGTCACCGCGCGTCCTTGGGAACCTTTCTCACGGAGAGGGTGTCTGGCGCGCGGGGCCGTATCGGGAGGTGGATGTGGAACGCGCGCGAGTCCGGCGGATGCCGGCCTGGATGGGTTGTGTCTTCGCGGTGGCGCTGATGCTGGGTGTCTCGGGGCGTGCATTCGCGCAGGAGCAGTCCCTCCCGCGCGCGAAGCCCGATGCGGCCCTGGAGAACGCCGCCGTACTGGGCCGGGTCTGGGGCACGGTGAAGTACGTGCACCCCGCCCTCGCCTTCCGCGCGGTGGACTGGGACGCGGCCCTCGTGGAGTCACTCCCGGGCGCGCTCGCGGCGAGCACCCCGGAGGCGCTCGCCACCTCCGTGAGCGACATGCTGCGCCGGCTGGAGGACCCTCTCACCCACGTCGAGCGCGAGCCGGGCGCGCCCCCATCCCCGCACGAGCCGTCCGGCCCGCTCTCCCGCTGGTCCGGTGACGTGCTGGTGCTGGACCTGGACCGGCGCTTCTCCAACTTCAACGCGCTGTATCCGGCGATGACGGCGCTGGGGCCTGAGCTCGAGCGCGCGCGCCGCGTCGTCATCGACCTGCGCGCCAGTGGACCCGATGAGGCCATCTGGATGGAGCTGGCGCTGGGCTTCCTGGAGCGCTCGCTTCCGTCGGACACCGTGACGGCTCCCGCCGAGCGCTTCCGCGTGTACTCCGGCTTTCCCGTGCAGTTGGGGCCCAGCTCGGGCGGCTACAGCGCCTCGGTGGAGACTCGACTCGCGCGGACCTTCACGCCCGCGCCCCGGACGCCGAAGCGCTCGCTGGTCCTCCTCGTCAACGGCCGCACGCCCCTGTCGCCGTTGCTGCTGGCCCTGCTCTCCTCGTCACGCACGCGCCTCGTCGCGCAGGGCGCGCTCGATGAGTCCTCCACAGTGAAGACCCGCACGGTGCCCTTGCCCGGAGGCCAGCGCGCGGTGGTGCGCGCCTCGGAGCTCGTGTTCCCCTCGGGCTCATCGGGGCTGCGCGCGGACGTCACCGTGCCCGCGAGCGCGGACGAGGGCGATAACGGCCCCGCCTTCCAGGCCGCGCTCCGGCTGCTGCGCGCGGGGACTCCGAAGGCCTCCGCGCGCGTCTCGGCGAAGGACGCGGTGCTCCCCACGGGAGGACCGGACGACGCCTACGAGGCGATGGCGTATCCCTCCGAGCCCTACCGGCTGCTCGCCGTCGTCCGCTTCTGGAACGTGATGCGCTTCTTCCATCCGGACCCGAAGGCCCTGAGGGACTGGGACGCGGTGCTGCCAGAGTTCCTCGGCCGTGCTCGCGCGGTGGAGGATGCGCGCGCGTACACGCATTTGCTCTACACGCTGTCCGCGCGGGTCTCCGACGGCCACGTCTTCATCGCGGAGCAGGGCCAGCCCCTGCGCTCGCTCGCCGAGGCCACCGCGCCGCTCGTCCTGCGCTCGGTGGAGGGACGCTTCCTCGTGTCGGAGCTGCCCGTGCCCGAGGCCGCTCGCGCCGCCGGCATCGGCGTGGGGGACGAGGTGGTGTCCATCGACGGCGAGGCGGTGGCCACTCGCGCCGCGCGCTTCCGGGAGCTGCTCGGCGCCTCTCACGACGCGGCGCGGGCGGAGCGCGTGGCCAGCCTGCTGCTCGCGGGCTCGGACGGGAAACCCGTGGAGGTGATGCTCCAGGGCGTGGATGGACGCATGAAGGAATCGCGGCTGCCCCGCTCGCGCGACTACCTCCCGTTTCTCCGTCCCCCCGTCCAGGACGACGCGCCGTGGAAGCGGCTCGACAGCGACGTGGGCTACGTGGACCTGCGACGGCTGCGCGCCGACTCGGTGCCCGGCATGTTCGAGGCGATGAAGGACACGCGCGCGCTCGTCTTCGATTTGCGCGGCTATCCGCAGGGGAGCGCGTGGGCGCTGGCCCCGCGCCTCAACACGCGAGGCGCCACCGCGTCCGCGCTCATCGCCCGCCCGCTGGTGGAAGCGGGAGAGGCTCGCGAGGTGCGCTTCCCCGCCACCCTGCCCTCTGGCGACGGACCTCGATACGCGGGCCGCGTCGTCGTGCTCATCGACGCGCGGACGCTGAGCCAGGGCGAATACACGGCGATGATGATTCAGGCCGCGTCCGGCGCGCGGCTGGTGGGCAGCGTCACGGCGGGCGCCGTGGGCGACACCACCAACGTCTGCCTGCCCGGCAACGTCTGCGTCCTCTTCACCGGTCAGCGCTTCGAGACCCCCGACGGCCGCACGGTGCAGGGCGTGGGACTGCGCCCGGACGTGGAGGTCCACCCCACCGTGCGCGGACTGCGCGCAGGACGCGACGAGGTGCTGGAGCGCGCCCTCACCCTGCTGCGCGAGGCAGGTGGACGGTGAAGACGGAGCCCACGCCCTCGCGGCTCTCCACCTCGATGCGACCGCCCATCGCCTCCACAATCTGCCGGCTGATGTAGAGCCCCAGACCCAGCCCTCCATAGTGCCGGTCGCTCACCGCGCGCTCGAAGCGACCGAACAGCCGCGGCAGGTCCGTCTCCGAGATGCCGATGCCCTCGTCCCGCACCGACAGCCGCACCACCCCGTCGCCGGCCTCCGCCGCGGTCACCTGCACGGGCCTGCCCGCGCCGTACTTGGCCGCATTGGTCAGGAGGTTCACCAGCACCTGGTCCAACCGCAGCGAGTCCCACCGGCCCTGGAGCGGCTCCGGGATATCCACCCGCACCGAGCACCCCGCCACCGCGAACACCTCTTCCATCCGCTCCACCGCGTCGCGCACCGCCTGCCCCAGGTCCACCTCCGTGGGCTCCAGCGCCAGCCGCCCCAGCGACACCCGGCTCACGTCGAGCAGGTGGTCCACCAGCGTGGCCAGCCGCTGCACCTGTCGCATCGCCGTGGAGAGCCGGGGCGCCACCTTCTCGCGCGAGTCCGGGCCGAGCGCGCGGTCGATGAGGCCATGCTGGAGCTTGAGGCTCGTCAACGGCGTCTTCAGCTCGTGGCTCGCCACCGACAGGAACTCGTCACGCAGCCGCACCGCCGCCTGCGCGTCGCGGTACAGCGACGCGTTCTCCAGCGCCACGGCCACGCGCCGCGCCAGCTCCTCCATCATCGACACGTCCGACATGGCCAGGGGCCGCTGCGGCGGCGACGTGCCCAGCGTGATGACGCCCAGCGTGCGCCCGCGCGTGCGCACCGGCACCACCAGCAGCGACGCGGGCCTCAGGGCCTCCAGCAGCGCGCGCTGCTGCTCGGAGCGCTCCGCCAGTCGCTCGCACAGGGCCGCGTCCACGTCCGGCACGAAGCGCGGCTCGCCCGACTGGAAGCACTCGCGCGACAGGGACAGCGCGCCCTCGCCGCCCAGCACCGAGAGCACGGACGCGTCTCGCGATGGCTCCTGGTGCGCGGACGCCACGCACCGCAGGGTGCCGTCCGGCCCCACCAGCTCCACCAGGCAGCTGGACGCCACGCTGCTGGCGGCCACGCGGGCCACGTGCTCCAGCGTCCACTCCACGTCGTCCAGGTGCTCCGCCAGCGCGCGGCTCGCCTCCAGCAAGAAGAACAGCCGCTCCTCGGCCTCCTTGCCCATCTGAAGCGCGTGATGCAGTCGCTCGCCCCGCTCACGCAGCGTCCCGTACAGCGCCGCGCGCTCCAACGCCTGCGAGCACTGGTGGGCCAGCGCGTCCAGGAACGCGCGCTCCAACGGAGGGAACATGCGCGGCTCACCCCACGCCAGCGCCACGAAGCCCAGGATGCCCCTCTCGGTCAGCAGCGGGAGGAACGCGCGCGAGCCCTCGCCCAGCGCCGCCACGTCGCTCTCCACGAGACCCGCCGAGGGGAGCAGCTCCTCCAGTCGGGAGAACCACTGCGCCTCGCGCTGCTCCGCCGCGCGCGCGAGCACGGGCAGGCCCGCGACACGCTGACCATCCAGGCCCTCCATCCACGCCTGTGAATAACCGACGGAGCCCAGCACGCGCAGACACCCGTCGGCACTCAGCTCCGCGATGGCGACCCGCGCCGCTCCCGAGGCCTCCAGCCCGTCGCGCACCATCACCCGCGCCACGTCCTCGGCGGTGGCCGCGCGCGACAGCGCCGCCGTCACCGTCTGCAGCCGCGCGGAGAAGGACTGGGCCGTGCGCGCCTCCTCGTACAGGAGCGCGTTGTCCATGGACAGGCTGGCGCGGCGGGCCAGCTCCATCGCCACCTCCAGCTCCGGCGCATCGAAGGACACCTGCTCGTCGCCTCGCACCAGCGACACGGCGCCCAGCACCCGGCCCCGCGCCAGCAACGGCAGCACGAGCCCCGCCCGGATTCCCAGGCGACGGACCACATCCAACTGCGCGGGCTCTCGCACCATCGCCGGGAGCATCTCCTCCGTCACCACCGGCATCACCACCGGACGTCCGGTGCGCAGCGCCTCGGAGATGCCACCGGGTGACACCAGGTCCACGGGCCGCAGTCGGGACAACTCGTGCACCAGCGCCGTCTTCTCCGGCTCACGGTGCGCCGCGGCCACCCGCTCCACGCTCCCGTCCTCCGTGATGACATCCACCGCGCACCAGTCCGCGAGCACCGGCACCGCCAGCTCCGCCAGTCGGTGCAGCACCGTGCGCCACTCCAGCGACGCGCCCAACAGCTCGCCCGCGCGCGACAGGAAGGCCAGGCGCGCCGCCTCGGACGAGGCCGCCTCCACCCCATGCTCGGGCTCCGGCGGCGCCGGGGTGGGCCGGGGTTTCCCGGCGACATCGAGAGAAGCTTCAGGAGAAGAAATCGGCTCGGCGGGCATGCAGGTGGACCACGATGGAAGAGAAGCGCCGCGCGACATCAGACCCCGAGCTAAAAGCGTCCCGGACGCGGCAACAATGCCGCCCGTCTCCGCGGACGGGGAGACTGTCCAGTGTCGGACCCGCGGGACGTTGAGTGCCTTTCGAGTGAAGGGCTCCGCGCGCGGCGCGTACGGAATGACTCGGGCCGGGAGGTCGCTGACTCAGCCCACGTCGGACGCCATCGACGGGTTCCACCACACGGCGCCCTTCCCATCGATGGCCGCCTTCGCGCGCTCGCGCACGTCGGTCAGCTCCTCCACGGACAGGGGCCGCGCCGAGTGGACCGCGCCGAGCGCCGCGTCCTGTTCGTTGGGGTGGCTCATCCCCATCAGCATGACGTCCGGGTCCAACGTCAGCGTGTAATGCACGCACTCCTCCACGCTCAGGTGCGGCAGCACGGGCGCGTCGCGGTCCTCGCGTCCGCCAGAGCCCACCTTGCCGCGCGGCCGGGCCTCCAGCGGTCGGCCATAGCCCTCCGTGTCGCCCAAAAGCTTGCCCGCGCCGAACGTCTTGAACGACACCACGCCCACGCCGCGCGAGCGCGCCAGCGGCAGCACGTCCCGCACGTAGCGAAGGTCCACGAAGGGCCCCAGCGGAAACATCACCACGTCGCACAGCCCGGAGTTCACCGCCGCGCGCAGCACGTCCGGGTGATGACTGGAGATGCCCCGGAAGCGAGCCTGCCCCGCGCTCACGCACCGGCCCAGTTGCTCCAGGCCGCCGCCCGGAGAAGCCAACCGCTCCCACGCGGCCAGCTCCGATACGGCGTGGAAGGCGAACAGGTCCACCGCCGCGTGGCCCAGCCTCCGCAAGCTGGCCTCCACCTGCGGCGCCACCGGGGCGTCGAGCACGTCCACCTTGTCGATGAGGAAGACGCCCTCGCGCCGGCCGCGCAGGGCCTCGCCCACCACCTCCTCGCTCAACCCCTCCTCGTAGTTGGGCGCGGTGTCGATGACGTTCAGCCCCGCGTCCAGCGCGCGGCGCAGCGTGGCGACGAGCGACTCCCGGGGCGCCGAGCGGTCGGCGATGTCACCAATGCCCACCGCCGTGGCGACGAAGCCGGTGCGGCCCAGCGCGCGGCGGGGCGTGAAGCGGGGAAGCGGATTCGCGGACATGCCTCCGGTTGTGCAAGAGCGCCCCTCACGTCGTCAAGGCGCTCGGCGCGGGAAGGTTCACCGAAAGGGACCGGAGACCTCGAACGTCACGCCCGCGTTGCTGGAGTTCGTCGCCCCGCGCTGCGAGCTGAAGTACAGCCTGCGTCCATCCGGGCTGAAGGCCGGGCCCGTGAGCTCCGAGCCCGCGTGGCCCAGCACCCGCAGGAAGCTGGCGACGATGCGCTGGGGTCCCGGGGTGATGAGACAGATTTCCCGGTTGTCGCCGTCCTCCGCCACGAACAAATCCCCCGAGCGCGACACCACCACGTTGTCCACGCCCCTCAGCGGCGAGCCCGGATACAGGGACGCGGCGTAGATGACCTCCAGCTTCCCCGTGGCCGGCGTGTGCGCCCACACGCGGTTGTCGCCCTTGGTGGTGACGTAGATGACGCCGCCGTCGTACCAGCAACCCTCGCCGCCGTTGAACACCGTCGTCCGCGCCGCCACCTCCGGCTGGAGCGACGCCGGCTTGTTCGCGGCGCAGGCCACCCAGCTCACCGTCGCCGTTCCCGTCAGCGCATCTCCCGTCACCCGGGCCGCCTCCAGCGTGCCCGCCGCCAGCACCGGCCACGCGGACGGAGTGAAGCGGTACAGGCGCCCCTTCGGTTGGTCCTCCGTCAGGTAGAGCCGTCCACCGTCCGGGTCCACCGCCACCGCCTCATGGGGGAACGTGCCGAGCGCGCCGCGCACCACGCCCTGCGAGGCCTTGGCCGGGTTGCACTCCCAGACGCGCCCGCCGCTGTGCTCCTCGCACGACAGCCACGTGCCCCAGGGCGTCGGTCCTCCCGCGCAGTTCATCCGCGTGCCGGACAGGATGCGGTACGCCGCCACCACGCTCCCGCCTCCGCTGAAGCGCAGCGCGCTGGCGCCCCCGGGGAGGCCCTCGCTGTTGGACACGTACACCCAGCCGCCGTCCGGCCGCGCGAAACAGGCGCCACCGTCCGGCGCGGTGTGCCACACGTAGCCCGTGTTGCCGACCGTCTGGCCCGAGCGGGCGATGATTCGCGAGGTGAAGCCCGCGGGCAGTCGCAGGCCGTTGACGTCCGCGCTCCCGGACATCGCCCCGTAGGGACTGGGCCCCGACTGGGCCGGCGCCGCATAGGCCTCCTTCCAGAACGAGGGGCCCCAGGCGAGCGCTCCACTTCCGAGCGCGGAAAGACGAAGGAAGCCACGGCGACTCAGACGCATGTGTGGGTTCTCCTGTGCGAGCAGGAAAACCACCCACCCCTCCCCTCACCACTGAACGCGAGGCGAGCGTGAGGCCCGCGACATCACCCGCGTCGACTCGCGCGATTCTTGTCCCAGATGGCGTAGAGGATGATGAGGAAGGCGACAAGCCGCGCCACGTAGAGGTAGTAGCGGCGCTCGTCCAACGAGTCCATCAGCGACGACACCGCCGAGTTCGCGCCCAGCAGCGCGAAGGCCACCGCGAAGAAGCCGAACAGGCGCTCGTGCGACTGCTTCCAGAAGCGCAGGAAGAACAAGGCGCACGCCAGCCATCCCATCGCCGTCGCACCGTTGAGCATGGACCTGAGCATGGGCGAGCTACCTCACGAGGCGTCCCAGATGAGGCCGAACAACAGGATGGAGACACTGGCCAACGTGGCCAGCAGGCGCGGCATGTACAGGTCGATGGTGGTCGGCAGAATCACCAGGTCCACGAAGAGCAGCACGTTGCTGACCGCCATGCCCACGAAGCACAGCCCGCTCCACAGGAGCAGTCGGGACTGGCTGCTCTTCCAGGCGCGCAGCAATAGCACCGCGCACGCCACGCTGGTCAAGGCACAGAGGATGTAGACCGCCTCAGCCATGGTCGCCGTCCTTGTCCTTCTTGAGCACGAAGGCTTCCGCGAAGCCCCGGACCTTGTCCAACGGCCGGGAGAAGATGAAGGAGATGACCGTCACCCGCCGCGCACCGTACACCGCCGCCAGCTCCGTCACCGCCTGCACGTCTTCGGAACTCTCGGGACTGAAACGATAGACGGGCACGGCTCCGCCGTCGCTCACCAGCAACCTGCTCGCGGTGAGGTCCGCCAGCCTCGCGGCCGCGGAGGGTTCTGTGATGCGCAGCTCCAGGCTCACCGATGACGCGGTCCACTCCCGTCCCGGCTGGGCACGGAGCAAGAGAAGCACCTCCAGCTTCTCCAGCGAGTCGATATGCGTCGTGATGAAGCGCTGGACCCGCGGGGGTAGTCCGGCGTCGCTCACGAAGCCAACATGCTCCCGTTATTTTGTGCGTCAACCTTTTCCCGCACGGGGGTGTTCAGCTTCGGTCGCGGGGAGGTCCTTCGGCTGGTCGCTCCGCATCGTGGGGAGCGGGCCCTGTGCGGCCTCCTGCTCCGTCGGCGTGGAGACGGGGGGCACCAGGTGTCGCAGGCCCTCGACGAGCTGCTGTGTGGCGCTGGGGCCCGTCACATCGAGGAGCGCGAGCAGCACCGTCTCCGGATGCCCGTACATCTTCGGCAACAGCGTGCTGTAGGCGCGCACCGAGCCCCGCTGCTCGCCCAGCTCCCAGTCCACGTGAAGCCCGTGGAGTGTCTCGCCCCGGGCCGCGCGCATCAGCGGCTGCGCATCCTGGGGCAAGGGGTCGCCATCGCGTCCCCGGACGATGACGCCTTCATGCAGGCCTGGGGCTTCGCGATACGCCAGACATCCGCCGGCCAGTCCCTGGGCGGCCCGGTTGGCCAGCAGGGTGTGGCCGCTGCCCGGCTCCACCAGGGCCAGGGGCGTGGGCAGCGCGGCGAGCACGGCCTCCAGCCAACGCTGCTGGTTGCGGTGCGACTCCATCTCCCGTCGCAGGTGCTCCTCGCGCGTCCGGGTCCGCTCCGCCTCCATGCGCCGGTGGGCTTCCGCCAATTCGCCCTCGTGCTCGCGCCGCTGCGTCTCGCGCAGCGCCTCCGCCTGACGCCGCACCAGCTCCGTCTTGCGGAACAGGTCCACGAAGACGCCCACCTTGGAGCAGAGGATTTCCGGCTCGTAGGGCTTGAGCAGGTAGTCCACCGCGCCCACCGCGTACGCGCGCAGCTCCGGGAGCTGGCCGCGCGACAAGGCGGTGAGGAAGAGGATGGGCGTGTTGCGGCTGCGCTCGCGCTCGCGGATGAGGCTCGCCGTCTCGAAGCCGTCCATGCCCGGCATGACGACATCCAGGAGGATGGCGGCGAAGTCCTGGGTGAGAAGATGGCGCAGCGCCTCACGGCCACTTCGCGCGGAGACCAGCTTCTGCCCCAGCGGGGCCAGCGTCGCCTCCAGCGCCAGCAGCCCCTCCGGCTGGTCGTCCACCAGGAGGATGTGGACGGGCTCCATGGAGAACACGGGGCCGCGCTCGCGCGAGGGCGCGGCGCTCATGGCTGCACCCGGCCGCGCGACACATAGGCCAGTCGCGTCAGCCACCCTCCCACCTCGGCGAGAGACAGGCGCTCCACCTCGCCCTCCTGTCCCTCGCCGCCGTCGGACTCGCCCATCACCACCGCCACGCGTCCGCCCCGGCCCCGCAGGAAGCTCAAGCCCTCCTGGCCGTCGTCGTGGCCGGAGAAGAGCAGCCCCGCGGCCGCGGCGCCGTAGCTGTCCGCCGCGGACTCGAAGAGGGCGTCGATGGCGGGGCGGCAGCCGTGCTCCGGCGACTCCACGGACAGCGCCACGCAGCCCCGGTCCACCAGCAGGTGGTAGCCCCAGGGCGCCAGGTACACGCGCCCCGGCACCAGGTCCTCCTTGTCATCCGGCTCCACCACGGGCAGCGCGCAGCGGCGCGCCAGCGGCGCGGCCAGCACGTCATGCGGCCCCCGGTGCAGTACGACGACGACGGGCGCCGGCAGGTGCGCCGGCAGTTGGGAGAGCAGCGTCTCCACGTCCGCGCCCGCGCTCCGGGGCGCCCCCACCACCAGCAGCCCCACGCTCATGACACCCTCCGGAAGATGCGACCGCTGCCTTCCAGCTCCTCGTAGGCGGCGACGTGTGGAGTACGCACCACCGACTCCTTGCGCCCCAGACACAGGAAGCCGAAGCGGGCGAGGCTCTCGTACAGCCGCGAGTGCACCCGGTTGTGCAGGGCGCGATTGAAGGACAGCAGCGTGTCCCGACACACGATGACGTGGAACTCGTTGAACGAGCCGTCGATGGTCAGGTTGTGCTGGGTGAAGAAGATGCCGTCGCGCAGCCTGGGGTGGAGCAGCGCCCAGTTGCCGTCGCGGGTGTAGGAGTCGGACAGCGAGCCCCGCCCACCCGACTCCGCGTGGCGGCGCGCGTCGTCCTCGCCGGGCAGGGGCAGCACGCCGGTGCGAGCGTCCGCCAGCAGTCCCTCGCTGGCATCGGACGCATAGAGCCGGCAGCGGCTCCACAGGCCCTCCTCGTGCAGGAGGATGGCCAGGGCATAGGTGTCCTCACCGGTGCCGCAGCCCGCGTGCCAGACGCGCACGGACGGCCAGGTGCGCAGCACGGGCACCACACGCGTGCGGAAGTCTCGGAAGAAGGCCGCGTCCGAGAAGAGTCCGGGCGGCGTGCTGGAGAGCGCGCGCAGCAGTCCCTCCAGCGCCTCGCCGTCGTGCAGCACGCGGGCCTGGAGCGCGGAAAAGGACTCCAGGCGTTCCTCGCGCAGGTGGCGCCGCAGCCGCCGCAGCAACTGCGGCCGGGAGTGGCTGCGCAAATCGAAGCCCCAGTGTCGGGCCACGCCCTCCAGGAGCAGGTCCGCCTCCAGGGCCTCCAGCGCCGCGACCGAAGCGCCCGCGCTCACCCGGAGACCTCCGTGCGTGAGCCACGCGCCTGGGCGCCTCGCGGCGCGTGCAGCCACACGCGCAGCAGGCTGAGCAGCTTTTCGATATCCACCGGCTTGGTGATGTAGTCGGACGCGCCCGCCTCCAGGCACTTCTCCCGGTCCCCCTTCATCGCCTTCGCGGTGAGGGCGAGAATCGGCAGGTGCGCCACGCGCTCCATGCGGCGGATGGCGCGCATGGCCTGATAGCCGTCCATCTCCGGCATCATCACGTCCATCAACACCAGCTCGATGTCCGCGTCCTTCTCCAAGAGCCCCAGCCCCTCGCGCGCGCTCTCCGCGAAGGCCACCTTCATGCCGTAGCGCTCCAGCACGGTGTTGAGGGCGAAGATGTTGCGCACGTCGTCGTCCACCACCAGCACCTTGCGGTTGACCAGCAACGGGTCTCTCTCGCGCGCCTTCTCCAGCATGCGGCGCTTGGACTCCGACAGGTTGGCGGGCGAGCGGTGCAGGAACAGGCTCGTCTCCTCCAAGAGGCGCTCGGGACTCTGCGCGTCCTTGACGACGATGGCCTCCGCCACGCGGCGCAGCTCCGTCTCCTGCGCGCGCGACAGCTCGCGGCCCGTGTAGACGATGATGGGCGGTCCCCCCGCGCCATGCACGTCGCGCACGCGGCGGATGAGCTCCGTGCCGGGCAGGTCCGGCAGGCCCAGGTCCAACACCATGCAGTCGAACCTGCGCTCCGCCAGCGCGGCCAGCGCGTCCGCCGCTGTGCCCACCGCCACCGTCTGCACGTCCTCGCTGCCCAGGAGTTCCTGCAGCGTCTGTCGGTGGACGGCGTCGTCCTCGACGATGAGCAGGCCCCGGCCCTTGCGCTCCACGAAGTCGCGCAGGGAGGCCAGCGCCGCGGCTGCGGCATCCGGGTCTGCCGCCGCGCGCAGGTGGCCGATGGCGCCCAGGTTGAGCGAGCGCTCGCGGTGGTCCTCGTCGGACACCGTGTACACGGGCAGCGCGCGAGTGCCCGCGTCGTGCTTGAGCCTGTCCAGCACCACCCAGCCCGCCATCTCCGGCAGGTCCAGGTCCACCGCCACCGCCACCGGCCGCGCGTTGCGCACGGCGTCCAGCGCGCCCTCCACCTCCGTGGAGACAAGCACCTTGAAGCCCGCCCCCTGCGCGGCCGCTCGCAGCCGCGCCGCGTGTTCGGCGGCGTGGGTCACCGCGAGCAGCACCCTGTCACCGGGCTGGATGGAGCCCCGGTCGTCGTCGATGCCCAGCGACGCCAGCGAGACGGGGGGCGTCACTTCCTCGATGTGGAGCGGCGGCACCAGGGAGGCCGTGTGGGCCAGGGCGGTGGCCGCGGGCACGGGCCGCGAGGAGTCCTGTCCCGGACGGTCCGCGACGAAGTCGAGCGGCAGGTACAGGGTGAAGACGCTGCCCTGGCCCGGCTCGCTCTCCAGTCGGATTTCGCCACCGAGCAGCCTCGCGATTTCACGGCTGATGGACAGGCCCAGGCCGGTGCCGCCGTACTTGCGCGCGGTGGAGCCGTCGGCCTGCTGGAACGCCTCGAAGATGATGTGGTGTTTGTCCTTGGGGATGCCGATGCCCGTGTCTCGCACGGAGAAGGACACCACCGAGGGCGCGGTGGAGAGCACCGGGTGGTCCGCCGTCCAGCCACCCCGCGCCATGCCGATGTCGAGCGACACGGAGCCGGACTCGGTGAACTTGAAGGCGTTGGACAGGAGGTTCTTGAGCACCTGCTGGAGCCGCTTGGCGTCCGTCTCCACCTCGCCCGCCATGCCCGGCGTCAGGTCGATGTCGAACTGGAGGCCCTTCTTGTCCGCCACCTGCCGGAAGGTGCGGTCCACGAACTCGCGCAGGTCGCTGAAGCGCAGCGGGCCCACGTCCACCGTCATGGTGCCGGACTCAATCTTCGACAGGTCGAGGATGTCGTTGATGAGTTCCAAGAGGTCCGCACCGGAGGCGTGAATCGTCCGGGCGAACTCCACCTGCCGCCCCGTGAGGTTGCCCTCCACGTTGTCGCTGAGCGTCTGGCTGAGTATGAGCAGCGAGTTGAGCGGCGTGCGCAGCTCGTGGCTCATGTTCGCCAGGAACTCCGACTTGTACTTGGACGTCAGGCTGAGCTGCTCCGCCTTCTCCTCGAGCGCGCGCTTGGCCTGCTCGACTTCGCCGTTCTTCCGCTCCACCTCCGTCTTCTGCTCGGAGAGCAGCTTCGCCTTCTCCTGAAGCTCCTCGTTGGTGCGGCGCAGCTCCTCCTGCTGACGCTTGAGCAGCTCCTCGGACTGCTGGAGCGACGTGGCCTGCTGCTCCAGGCGCTTGTTCGTCTCCGTCAACTCCTCCTGCTGCTTGCGCAATTCGTCGGTGAGCGCCTGCGACTGCTTGAGCAGCGCCTCCGTGCGCATGTTCGCGGCGATGGTGTTGAGGACGATGCCGATGGACTCCGTGAGCTGCTCCAGGAAGCCCAGGTGCACGTCGCTGAAGCGATGGAACGAGGCCAGCTCGATGACGGCCTTGATTTCCCCTTCGAAGAGCACCGGCAGCACGACGATGTTGCGCGGAATTTCTTCGCCCAGGCCGGAGGAGATGCGGATGTAGGTGTCCGGCACGTCCGACAGGAGGATGGGTTCCTTCTCCAGCGCGCACTGGCCGACCAGCCCCTCGCCCAGCCTGAAGGAATTGGAGAGCCCCTTGCGCTCCCGGTACGCGTAGGACGCCAGGAGCTTGAGAATCTGCTCTCCGGCCTCGGCGCGGTCGGAGATGTAGAAGACGCCGTGCTGCGCGTCCACCAGCGGCGCCAGCTCCGACAGGATGACCTTGGACACCGTGAGCAAATCCCGCTGCCCCTGGAGGACGCGGGTGAACTTGGCCAGGTTCGTCTTCAGCCAGTCCTGCTCCGTGTTCTTCCGCGTGGTGTCCTTCAGGTTGCGGATCATCTCGTTGATGTTGTCCTTCAGGGCGGCCACTTCGCCCTGCGCGGACACGGTGATGAACCGCGTGAGGTCACCCTTCGTCACCGCCGTGGCCACCTCGGCGATGGCGCGCACCTGCGTCGTCAGGTTCGCGGCGAGCTGATTCACGTTGTCGGTGAGGTCGCGCCAGATGCCGGCCGTGCCGGGCACGCGCGCCTGTCCGCCCAGCTTCCCTTCGATGCCCACCTCGCGGGCCACCGTCGTCACCTGGTCCGCGAACACCGCCAGCGTGTCAATCATGCCGTTGATGGTGTCCGCCAGCTCGGCGATTTCCCCCTTCGCGTCCACGACGAGCTTGCGCTTCAAGTCACCGTTGGCGACCGCCGTCACCACCTTGGCGATGCCGCGCACCTGCGTGGTGAGATTGGACGCCATGGAGTTCACGTTGTCCGTGAGGTCCTTCCACGTACCGGCGACACCCTTCACCTCCGCCTGTCCGCCCAGCTTTCCTTCCGTGCCGACCTCGCGCGCGACGCGCGTCACCTCCGAGGCGAAGGACGAGAGCTGGTCCACCATCGTGTTGATGGTGTTCTTCAGCTCCAGGATTTCACCCTGCACGTCCACGGTGATTTTCTTGGAGAGGTCACCGCGAGCCACCGCCGTCGTCACCTCGGCGATATTGCGCACCTGCGCGGTGAGGTTGGACGCCATGGAGTTCACGTTGTCCGTGAGGTCCTTCCATGTGCCGGCCACGCCCTTCACGATGGCCTGGCCACCCAGCTTGCCCTCGGTGCCGACCTCGCGCGCCACGCGCGTCACCTCGGACGCGAACGAGTTGAGCTGGTCCACCATCGTGTTGATGGTGTTCTTCAGCTCCAGAATCTCGCCGCGCACATCCACCGTGATTTTCTTGGACAGGTCTCCATTCGCCACCGCCGTCGTCACCTCGGCGATGTTGCGCACCTGAGCCGTCAGGTTGGAGGCCATGGAGTTCACGTTGTCCGTGAGGTCCTTCCACGTCCCACCGACGCCGCGCACCACGGCCTGACCGCCCAGCTTTCCTTCCGTGCCGACCTCGCGCGCCACGCGAGTCACCTCGGACGCGAACGAGTTGAGCTGGTCCACCATCGTGTTGATGGTGTTCTTCAATTCCAGAATCTCGCCGCGCACGTCGACGGTGATTTTCTTCGACAGGTCTCCGCGGGCCACCGCCATCGTCACTTCGGCGATGTTGCGCACCTGCGACGTGAGGTTGGACGCCATCGAGTTCACGTTGTCGGTGAGGTCCTTCCACGTGCCACCGACACCACGCACCACGGCCTGTCCACCCAGCTTGCCCTCGGTGCCGACCTCCTTCGCGACGCGCGTCACCTCCGAGGCGAACGACGAGAGCTGGTCCACCATCGTGTTGATGGTGTTCTTCAACTCCAACACCTCGCCGCGCGCATCCACGGTGATTTTCTTCGACAGGTCGCCCTTGGCCACGGCCGTCGTCACGTCCGCGATGTTGCGCACCTGCGCGGTGAGGTTGGAGGCCATGGAGTTCACGTTGTCCGTGAGGTCCTTCCATGTGCCACCCACGCCGCGCACCACGGCCTGTCCACCCAGCTTGCCCTCGGTTCCGACTTCACGCGCGACGCGAGTCACCTCCGAGGCGAACGAGTTGAGCTGGTCCACCATCGTGTTGATGGTGTTCTTCAGCTCCAGGATTTCACCCTGCACGTCCACGGTGATTTTCTTGGAGAGGTCTCCATTGGCCACCGCCGTCGTCACCTCGGCGATGTTGCGCACCTGCGACGTCAGGTTGGACGCCATGGAGTTCACGTTGTCGGTGAGGTCCTTCCACGTGCCGGCGACACCCTTCACCACGGCCTGACCGCCCAGCTTGCCCTCGGTGCCGACCTCGCGCGCCACGCGCGTCACCTCGGACGCGAACGAGTTGAGCTGATCCACCATCGTGTTGATGGTGTTCTTCAGCTCCAGAATCTCGCCGCGCACATCCACCGTGATTTTCTTGGACAGGTCTCCATTGGCCACCGCCGTCGTCACCTCGGCGATGTTGCGCACCTGCGACGTCAGGTTGGACGCCATGGAGTTCACGTTGTCCGTGAGGTCCTTCCACGTGCCGCCCACGCCCTTCACCACGGCCTGTCCGCCGAGCTTTCCTTCCGTGCCGACCTCACGCGCCACGCGCGTCACTTCCGAGGCGAAGGACGAGAGCTGATCCACCATCGTGTTGATGGTGTTCTTCAGCTCCAGAATCTCACCGCGCACGTCCACGGTGATTTTCTTGGAGAGGTCGCCCTTGGCCACCGCCGTCGTCACCTCGGCGATGTTGCGCACCTGGGACGTGAGGTTGGACGCCATCGAGTTCACGTTGTCCGTGAGGTCCTTCCACGTGCCGGCGACGCCCTTCACCCGGGCCTGTCCGCCGAGCTTTCCTTCCGTGCCGACCTCGCGCGCCACGCGCGTCACTTCCGAGGCGAACGCGCCCAGCTGCTCCACCATGCCGTTCACCAGGCGGGCGGTGCGCAGGAACTCGCCCTTGAGGGGACGACCGTCCACCTCCAGCGCCATCGTCTGGGACAGGTCGCCCTTGGCCACCGCGCCGATGACGCGGCCCATCTCCGTGGTGGGCTGGACCAGGTCCGCCACCAGCGTGTTCACCGACTCCACGCAGTCCGCCCAGGAGCCCACGGCGCTCGCCACGTTGGCGCGCTGGGTGATGCGGCCCTCCTTGCCCACCCCGCTGCCAATGCGCTCGAACTCGTGCGCCATGCGCTCGTTGAGCTCGATGATTTCGTTGAGCGAGTCGGCCACCTTGCCGGCGTTGCCCACCTTGTCCACGGGCATGCGCACGGAGAAGTCCCCCTTGCGCACGGCGGTCAGCACACGCAGGAGCTGGCGCGAGTCCAGTGTGTCGGAGTCGTCCTCCACGGAGCGCGACGGCGGCGGAGGCGCGGCGCGCCGAGAGACACCCTTCTTCACAGTCATTGAGAGCCCCAGCGCGTTCCCGCGAGCACAGCCCCCTCGGCTGTCGGGAACGGAATGTTTCGGAAGGGCTCCGTTCTCCCGCGACTCTCCGGGCGGGGATAGTCCCCTCGGGAGGGCCGGCTGACAGGCACTCGACACTGCGGCTTCGCTTCGTGAGCCAGCCGACACTTGCCCGCGGGTCTAGTGTCGCAGCCGGGGCACCGGGGCCCGGACATGGACCTCCATGCGCGCATCCCCCGCCACCACGCTGCTCAAGACTTCCTGCTGCTCGGGAGACAGCCGCGCCACGGCCCGCAGCGCGGCCACCAGCAGCAGCGCCTCCACCGAGGACGGCACGCCCACGCCCTCAGGCCCCGTCTTCAGCGGCATGGGCAAGCGGGGCACCCGGCCCGCGGAGGCCAGCGCCTCCACGGCATAGGCCGGCGACGTGTCCAGCGTGACGGCGATGGCGGGCAGCTCCTGCGCCGCATCGGCCTGACCTCGCGCCTGCATCTCCATCAACATCTGGAGCGCGCCCGGCTTGAAGTACAGCGCCAGCCCCGCCCGGCCGTCGTCCATGTTGAAGACACACCCCTCGAAGGTGTGCGTCAGCGGCCCTGAGACCGCCACCTCGAAGGGCTGGCTGTCGTCCCAGTGCGTCCAGGGCCGCGCATCCCAGTACTCGGTCGCCGCCTGGACGAAGAGCAGCGCCTTGTCCGAGCCCAGCGCGGACAACCCTCGCTGTCCCCACGCCAGGAACGTGGCGATGGCCGCGCGCGACGAGAGGGCCGCCGGGGGAGGCTCCGCCACCGCCACGCCCAACACCGCGCCCGCTTCCGCGAGCTGGGGCTCACACCGCACCCCGCCCAGGTCCTCCAGTCCCTCCAGCAACACCCGCAGGCCCGCGGTGTCGTCCTGCTCGAAGACGGGCTGGGACGGCTCGCCAGTCTCGGTGATGCGCAGATAGACCTGCGTGCTCCCTTGAGAGAGCGGCACGGGACCGAGCTTGAGCAGATAGAACATGGGGCCTGTCGGCGGCTTTCGCGTCAGCCGGAGAGAGCGCGCTTGCCGTCCAGGGCCTTGCGGACCTGCTTCATCAGCGCGGGAATGTCGAAGGGCTTCTGGAGGAAGGGAATGCCCGGGTACTGGGCCCGCAAGGCTCCCACGTCCACCGCGCTCATGCACAAGAGCGACACACCGGCCCAGTTCGGTTCCGCGCGGATGCGCTCGATGAGGGCGGGGCCGTCCAGCACCGGCATCATCCAGTCGGTGAGGACCAGGTCCGGACGCAGCTCGCTCATCCGCTCCAGCGCCTCACGGCCATGAGAGGCCGTCAGCACACGGTAGCCCTCCTCCCTCAGGAGGTCCGCGAGGGCTTCCAGGATGCCCTGCTCGTCATCCACCACCAGGACCGTCTCCATACGGGCGGGCTTCACTCCTCACGAATCAGGGATGGCCACCGGTCCGATGTCGGGCAAGGCCCGTCAACAGGGTGTCCAGGGCAACGTCGAAGGGAGGCAGCACCTCGATTCCTTGTCGGGAGATACGGAACTCCCGGATGGACGGGTCGTAGTCGGTGTCCCGCAGCTTGAAGATGGTCAGCAGGCGGCGAAGGCGCCCCTCCAGCTCGACGTGCCTGAGGAAGAAGAGGTTCTCCGCCACGGCGGAGGGGCCGACTTCCAGCGGCACATCGAGCGCGGGCCCGAAGAGGCGGGGCGTCTCCAGGCTGAAGATGGTCGTCGCGTACGACAGGCGCAGCTCCTGGGTGAGCGCCGCGAAGAACGACGCCATCCGCGCGCTGTCCGGCGCGGCCTGGCTCATCGCGCTCAACCCATCCACGAACACCCGTGTCACCTGGTGCCGCCGCACCGCGCTCAAGAGTTGGTCCGCCAGCACATCCAGGATGGATTCAGCGGGGGGTTGCCAGAGGATGTGCATCCTCCCGTCCTTGACCGCCCCACCCATGTCCATGCCGGCGGCAGCCGCCTTGTGGAGCAGCCGTTCGGGCGACTCATAGAAGCCCATGTACAAACAGCGCTCACCCTGCTTCAGCCCCTCGGCGAGCAAGCTGCTTCCCATCAGCGTCTTGCCACTGCCCGGAGGCCCGAGCATCAGCGACGTGGAGCCCTTGGCCAGCCCACCCGGGAAGAGCGCATCCATCGACGGGATGCCGAAATGCACCCGCTCGCTCCCCGGGTCCGGCGGCGGGGTGCGCCGCATGCGCGCCTCCAGCCGGGGAAAGACCTCCAGCCCATCATTGGAGATGCGGAAGGTGTGCACGCCGCTCAGGGTGGCGCCGCCCCGGAACTTGCGCACCTGGAGCTCTCGCCACGAGCGCACGCCCAGGGTGCGCTCGCGCAACTCCAGGATGCCGTCCACCATGGTGTATTCCGGATGGACGGTGGGGCCGTTGGAGCTGGTGAGCATCAGCGCGGTGAAGCGGGACAGGCCCGCGGACACCTGCAGCTCGTGGATGAACTTCTTGAAGTCGCGACTGCTGCCGGCCGCCTCCTGCGCCTGCACCAGACCGTCCAACACCAGGATGCTGGTGTTGTGGTTGCGCACCTCGCGCCGCAGCAACTCCAGCAGGCCGGGCAGGCCCTGCTCCTCCAGCGTGCGGAAGCCGCTGACGTAATAGACACTCTCGGGCAGTAGCGCGGAGTCGAAGAACGCCATGTCGCGCATGTTGGCGAGCATGCGAGCGTGCGACTCGGCCAGCAGCGTGACGTAGAGGCACCGCGCCCCTCCACGTCCCTGGTGGTAGCAGAGCTGGTTGGCGAAGAGCGTCTTGCCCGCCCCGGGCTCACCCACGACGATGTAGACACCCGAGGTGACGAGGCCACCACCCAGCACGCCGTCGAGGCCGGGCACGCCAGTGGTCACGCGCGCGTCCTGCCGCGGCGCTTGCTCGGAAGGAGACATGGACGGGCTCATACCGCAAAACCCGTCGTCCGCGCCCCTGGATTGGTTACAGGGTTCGACTCAGGGGGGACCGGCCTGGTCGGCGACCACCACGAAGTGCTCCTGGACGTGCCGCACATCCGAGGCGTGCGACACCCGGAACTCGTAGCGGCCCGGCTTGTCGATGCGCACGCGCAGGGGCGTGGCGGCGGCTCCGGTCCGCGCGGTGAATTCGTGCACGCAGCGGGCCTCGTCGCAGTCCACCTTCGCGAGCGAGGGCGCATCTCGCAGCCGGGGATGGAAATCCAGCGGGGGCGGCGTCTCGAGCCAGACGGTGGCGGGCTCTCCGGAGTGGACGCCGTGGGCCCAGGGCAACTCCAGCCAGCCGGCTCCATCGCCTGGAAGTCGAAAGGCGACCTCCCTCGCGGGCAGGAGTTCAGGGCTCAAGGGTCCACTCGCATCCCCTCGCGCGAGCAGCAGCAGGGCCACCGCGCCCGCCAGCGCCGCGCCCACCAGCACGCGCGCGGCGGGATGGTGCGACAGGGCTCGATGGGAAGGTGACTGCGTTGGCTCGCGCCCACGGGAGTGCTCGGCCCGGATGAGCGCGGCCTGGAGCCGGGCCCGCAGGTGGGGCGAGGGCTTCTCGCCCCGAAGCGCCTCCAGCGCCGCGCGGACCTCGTCGGCAAGTGGCGGTGGCCTGCCCTCATCCTCGGTGCTCATGGACGGCCTCCCTCGCTGACGGTCTGAGCCTGACGGCTGGAGGCCGCCGTGAACAACACGCCCAGGCGCGCCCGGCCTCGGGAGTGTCGACTCTTCACCGTGCCCAGGGGCAGCGCGAGCACTCGCGCCACCTCCTCGTAGTCCAGGTCCTCCACGTCACACAGCAGCACCACCAGCCGGAACTTCTCCGGCAGCGCGTGCAGACACGCCAGCACCAACTCCGCCTCCTCGGCGCCGCACAGCCGTGCTTCCGGGTCCGGCTGCTCGGTTCCGCCCTCGAAGAGAGAGCCCAGCACCGACGAGGCTCCTTCCAGCACCGAGTCCAACAGCGAGCGACGCCGCGCCTGCGTGCGCCGGTTCTCCAGGAACTGGTGTCGCGCGATGCCACACAACCAGCCCAGCCACGAACCCGAGTCTCGCGAATCCCAGTTCAGGAAGGCCCGCACCAGCGAGTCCTGGAGCAGGTCCTCCGCCTCCTGCCGGCTGCGACACAAGGCCAGGCAGAAGCGATGGAGCCGGGGCAACAGCGGCTCCACCACGACCTCGAATCGCTCTCGCGCACCGAGCTCCGCGGGCGACTCACTCTGTTTCATTTTCAATCCAGACACGACACCGCCCACGAACCCATCCCCCAAGAAACCAAGACATCCCAGACGGGTGATGACCTGCTCATAAAGAGCGCGTCCCGCATCAGCCGTAAAAACGCGAAGTAAAGCAAGTCCGGGAACCGGGGCGCGTCTCGTTCCATCTCTCGCTGTCGAGGGGGCTGGGCTCGCGCTGGGAGGCGATGTCCGCCCGTGTACACGGGAGGCCGTGACGTCATGCGAGGCTCGCAGTCCAATGTCAGTCATTCTCATGGAACCCCGGGGCAGGCTTCCTGGAAGCAGGACTTCGTCGCGGGCTTCCTCGTCTTCCTGCTCGCGTTGCCCTTGTGTCTGGGTATCGCGATGGCGAGCGGCTTTCCGCCCGTGGCGGGCATCCTCACGGCGGTGGTGGGCGGAGTGCTGTCGACGTGGGTGGGCAGCGCGCGGCTGACCATCAAGGGCCCGGCCGCGGGGCTCATCGTCATCGCGCTCGGGGCGGTGACGGAGCTGGGCGGAGGGGACGCGGTGCTCGGCTACCGGCGCGCGCTGGCGACCATCGTGGTGGCCGCGTGCCTTCAAGTGCTCTTCGCGGTGCTGCGCGCTGGGAGGCTGGGGGACCTGTTCCCCTCGGCGGTGGTGCACGGGATGCTCGCGGCCATCGGCGTCACCATCTGCGCCAGACAGCTCCACGTGCTGCTCGGGGTGTCACCCGTGGCGCGGACGCCCCTGGGGTTGCTGGCGGAGGTGCCGAGCAGCGTGGCGCGGCTGAACCCGGAGATTGCCCTCATCGGAGGGCTCAGCCTCCTGTTGCTGTTCGGCCATGCGGCGCTCTCCCAGCGGGTGGCGTGGCTCAAGCGGGTGCCGGCGCCCCTGCTGGTGCTGGCCGTCGCTGTACCGCTGGCGCTCGGGTTCGACCTGGAGCACGCGCACACGTTCACGTTCTCCCATGCCGTCTTCTCGGTGGGGCCGAGCCATCTGGTGAACCTGCCGAGCAACCTGCTCGCGGCCATCACCTTCCCGGACTTCTCCGCCGTGCCGAGCGCGCTGGGGCTCAAGTACGTGGTGATGTTCGCGTTGGTGGGCAGCGTGGAGTCGCTGTTGACGGTGAAGGCGGTGGACCTGCTGGCCCCGGAGCAGCGCCGCTCGGATTTGGACAAGGACTTGTTGGCCACGGGCCTGGGCAATCTGGTGGCGGGGTTGCTGGGCGGGCTGCCGATGATTTCAGAGGTGGTGCGCAGCTCCGCCAACCTGGGCTACGGAGCGAGGAGCCGGCTGTCGAACTTCTTCCACGGCGTGTTCCTGTGGGGGTTCGTGGCCTTCGCGCCAGGACTCATCCACCGCATTCCGTTGGCCGCGCTCGCGGGGATGCTCATCTTCACGGGCGTCCGACTCGCGTCGCCGGGTGAGCTGGTGAAGGCGTACCGGATTGGTGCGGAGCAAGTGCTCATCTTCTGCTTCACGCTCATCGTCACGCTGGCCACGGACCTGCTGGTGGGCGTGGCCTCGGGCATCGTCCTGAAGGCGGGCGTGCATCTGCTCAATGGGGCTTCACCGAGGGAGCTCTTCCGACCCGACATCCAGGAGCAGGTGGGCGCGGACCAGGTGGTGCTGCGGGTGCGGAGCGCGGCGGTGTTCACCAACTTCCTGACGTTCAAGAAGCTGCTGAACCGGCACGCTCTCGTCCGGCTCATCGAGGTGGACCTGACGGAAGCCCGCCTCGTGGACCACACGGTGATGCAGCGGCTGCACGAGCTGGAGGCGGAGTTATCGCGGGAGGGGCGACAGCTTCGAGTGCTCGGGTTGGAGCAACACCGGGGAATGTCCTCGCATCCGCTGTCCGCGCGGAAGAAGGCGCCGAGCGGCAACCTGGGGCTCACGCCCTGAGGGGACACCATGAGCCATGCTCCCTGTCCCACTTCGTCCCCGTCCCCGGAGGACCGGGGTTCAAGGCTGCGCGCCGCGTTGGCCGGCGCCAGCCACGTCCTTCCCGCGCAGGGGCCCATCGGCGTGTTCGTGCACCACAACACGCTGCACGCGTATCAACACCTCCCGTTCCACGAGGCAGTGGCCACCGCGAGCAAGACGTTCGGCGCGGAGGGGTATCTGTCCGAGGCGCGCTTTCTTGAGCTGTACCGGCGAGGCCGCATCACCGACGAGGACTTGCGAGCAGTGCTCGCTGAGCCCGAGCACCGCGTGCCGCCATGTCCTTTCTCCGCCGATGCGGAGAGACAGAGCGCCGCACTCACGGCGCAGGACGCGGCTCCCGCCGAGCAAGCGGCGCGGTTCGCGGACTCAACGAAATGGGGTGCCTTCGTCACCGACGAGCCATGCTCGGCGCAGGCGGTCGCGGCCCCAACAGAACAGGCTGTCCACTTCACCCTCGAGCCAGGCCTGGCACCGGCCGCGCGGCGAGACGCACGCGCACCCGCGTCGAGACTTTTACGAGACGCGCAATCGGTGCTGGGAGGCTTGCCGCCACGCGCCCCCATGGAGCTGATGCGGCTCGCCCTGCTCCACCCCGTGGAAGTGGAGTCGGAGGCGTCACTGCGCTGGAAGCTGGAGGAGCACTCCGCCGCGTACCGCCTTCGAGCGGACCTCTCTCCGACGACGCGTCACGCGCTGCTGGAGCGCTCAGCCCAGGGGCTGCGCATCTGGATGGACCGGGTGGGACGCGGCTGGACGATGACGGAGCTGGCGTGCGCGCTGCTCGGTCCCGATGTGGGGTCCACCGTTCGCGCGGTGGCGAGCCACGTCCCCCGTCCTCTTCCCGTGGACGTGGCGCTGCGACTGCTGGGCATCCCCGCAGCCTGTGCGAGCGCGTATGTCGACCGGGTCTCCGCCCTGCTCGATGGAGAGACCTCGTTCACGAGGGAAGGCTGGTTGAGCGCGGAGGCGTCCTGCGTCACTTCGGCGCTGGCCTCGGCCTTCGGAGGTGATGGGAGCCTGGGCTCACTCCGTGAGCGCATGGAGACCAATCCCGAGCCCTTCGCGGTGAGCGCCCTCTGGTCCAGTTGCCGCACGCCGCTGCTGACGACCCAGGGACACGACAAGCCTCCGCTGACGGACGTGCGCAGCCACCGCGAGTTGCTGTGCGAGGCCACGGGCGAGGATGTGAACGACCTGCTTCATCCCCTGCTCATCCGTGCCTGCGCGGCCTTCCTGGACGAAGGCGTCTCGCACTGGAACCTGCCAAGCCGGGAGCACGGCTTCCACGCGGCATGGAGGTCAATGACGTGCGACGGGCTTGGCGCCGCACCGGACTGGCTGGAGGGACTGGAAGACGAACCGTCACTCGCGCCAGAGGATGCCGTACTGGAGGCACTCGACGCGCTGGGTGTTCCCGACGCCGACTGGGAGCCCTATCTCGTCCGCGTGCTGCTCGCGCTGCCGGGCTGGGCGGGGATGTTTCATCGACTGGAGCACCACCCCGGGGACCGCCCCAGTGGAGCACCACCCGCGCGACTGATGGACTTCGTCGCGGTGCGGCTCACCCTGGAACAACATGCACTGCGCGAGGTGGCGAGGCAGCGACTCGACTACAAAGGTCCCCTGTCGGGACTGGCGGAGGCCGCGAGACGCACCATCGAGTCCAGGCGGGTTTCAGCGCGCTCGACATTGGAGGGAAGCTGGCGACTCTTCCAGTGGGCTCAGCTCATGGGCCTGTCCGCGATGGACGTGGCCGAGCTTCCCCTCCGAGCCCGACACGAGCTGCTCACGTGGCTGGAAGCCTTCGACGCCAGCGCGCGCCAACGCGTGTGGCAAGCGGCGTACGAGCATCACTACCGAAGAGACGTCTGTCGAGGTCTCGCGCGCAACCGCCTCCGCCCGGAGTCCGAGCGCACGGTGACGGCAGCGCGCTTCCAGGTGATGTTCTGCATGGACGACCGCGAGGAGTCCTTTCGCCGCCACTTCGAGGAACTGGACGCGCGACACGAGACCTTCGGCATCGCGGGCTTCTTCGGTGTGGCCTTCGACTACCGGGGACTGGACGACGCGGGCCACGTCGCGCTGTGCCCGGTGGTCGTCACCCCGGCACACGTCGTGGAAGAACAAGCGCGACCGGAGCACCAACCCCTCGCGGAAATCCGAGTCAGGCGACGAGGGACGTGGGCACGCCTCGACCAGACGTTGCAGCAGGGCACCCACGCCCTGGAGGTCTCCTGGTTGCTCGTGCCGCTGCTCGGCCTGCTGTCCGCGCTGCTCCTGCCCTGGCAGCTCCTCTTTCCACGCACACTGGGCCGGCTGCGGAGGACCTTCTCCGCGACACTCCTTCCCAGGCCACCCACTCGACTCACGAGCCTGCGCGAGCCAACCGCCCACTGTCCCTCACCCACGCTCAAGCCCCTGGGCTTCACCCTCGACGAGAAGGCGGCGCGCGTGGCCGCGTCACTGGAGAGCCTGGGACTGGTGAAGGACTTCGCGCCGTTGGTGGTGGTGCTCGGCCATGGGGCGGTGAGCGTCAACAATCCCCATCAGGCGGCCTATGACTGCGGCGCGTGTGGCGGTCGGCACGGAGGACCGAACGCACGACTCTTCGCGGAGATGGCCAATCGTCCGGAGGTCCGGGCGAGACTCAGGGAGCGTGGCCTGCACATCCCTGAGACCACCTGGTTCATCGGAGGGCTGCACAACACCACCACCGATGAAGTGTGCCTCCACGACACCGAGGCCCTCCCCGAAGCCCTCCACGGTGAGCTGTCCGCGCTGCGTGCCGCGTTGGACCGGGCCCGCGCACTGTCAGCCCAGGAGCGCTGTCGGCGCTTCGAGTCCGCGCCCCTCGGACTGTCCACCTCCGCGGCGCTCCGGCATGTCGAGGCTCGCGCGGAGGACCTGGGTCAGCCCCGGCCCGAACTGGGGCATGTCACCATCGCCTCCTGCATCGTGGGCCGTCGTGCGCTCACGCGAGGTCTGTTCCTGGACCGGAGGGCGTTCCTCATCTCCTACGACCCGACGCGGGACGCGAGCGGCGAAATCGTCGAGCGCATCCTCCTGGCGGCGGGCCCCGTCGGCGCGGGCATCAGCCTGGAGTACTACTTCTCCTGCGTCGACAACGAGCGCTACGGCTGCGGCACCAAGCTGCCCCACAACCTCACGGGCCTGCTCGGAGTGATGGACGGCGCCGAGAGTGACCTGCGCACGGGGCTGCCTCGACAGATGATTGAAATCCACGAGCCGATGCGATTGCTCCTCGTTGTCGAGGCAAGCACCTCGGTGCTGTCGGCCATCCTCGCGCGACAGCCCACGCTCCACGAACTCATCCATCATCAGTGGGTGCAGCTCGTGAGCGTGGACCCGATGACGGGCGCACAGCATCGCTTCACGCCCTCCGGGTTCCAGTGGCTCGCGACACCTGAGACGTCGTTGCCGGAGGTGGCCTCCTCGCCCCACTGGTACCGAGGCCACCGCGACTTCCTGCCCCCTGCCCTCATTCTCGCGCCGCGCTCCTTCGGAGAAGACCGTCATGCCGCTCCCTGAGCTTCCCGTGGACTGGCTCGCGGCGGCGGTGCCGCTGAGTCCCCTGCTCGCCTTCTTCATCCTCGGAGCGGTGATGCTGCTCCACCGCGCTCCCAGCGAACGCTGGATGGCGCGCTGGGTACTGGGGGCGCTGTGGCTGTCGCTGGCATGTGCGGTGGCCACGGTGCTCCACTGGCACTCCCAACCCGGGAACGTGCAGGTGAGCCTGGGCCCGTGGTTCTCCTCGGGTGAGTCGAGCTTCGAGGTGACACTCCACATTGACCGGTTGTCGGCGACGATGATGCTGATGACGAGCACCCTGACCCTGCTCATCGGCCGCTTCTCGGTGAGCTACCTGCATCGAGAGCCGGGCTTCGCGCGGTTCTTCCTGCTGCTGGCCATGTTCTCCTCGGGGATGTTGTTGCTGGTGGAAGGCGGCAGCCTCGACATGTTGTTCGTGGGCTGGGAGTGGGTGGGGCTCGCGTCGGCGCTGCTCATCGGCTTCTTCCATGAACGGGCCGCACCACTGAGCGCGGGGCTCCGGGCCTTTGGCACCTACCGACTCTGTGACGTGGGCTTGCTGGCGGGGCTGGTGTGGCTGCATCACCTCGCGGGCACGACCGAGTGGACTCACCTCTCCGCGATTCCGTCGACGACGCTGAGCCTGTGTCTGGTGCTGGCGGCCATGGGGAAGTCGGCGCAGTTCCCCTTCAGTGGCTGGCTGCCTCGGGCCATGGAGGGTCCTACGCCGTCCAGCGCGCTGTTCTACGGAGCGCTCTCCGTGCACGCCGGCCCGTACCTGCTGCTGCGCGCGGCACCGCTGCTGGAGCAGGCACCCCTGGCCAGGGGAGCGCTGGTGCTGGTCGGACTTCTCACGGCCCTTCACGCCACCCTGGTGTGGCGGGTGCAGACAGATGTGAAGAGCGCGTTGGCGTATGGCGTGCTGACGCAGGTGGGCTTGCTGTTCGCGGAGGTGGGCCTCGGGCTGTACACGCTCGCGCTGTTCCATCTGGTGGCGCATGCCTGTTTGCGCTGTCTCCAACTCCTCCGAGCACCTTCCGCCCTGAGGGATGTCCAGGCACGGCGCGCTGCGCTCCGAGCTACACGGGCACCCTCCATCGTCACGGCCCACAGGTCGTTACCCACGAGGCTCTACCGCTTCGCACTGGAGCGCTTCGCGCTCGAGGTCCTGACGGAGCGCTGGCTGGTGAAGCCCGTGCTGCGCCTGGGGCACCGGTTGGATGGAGCAGAGCGCCGCTGGATGGACGTGCTCGATGCCGGAGCACCACGCCCGGTTCCTCCCCAACCCGCGTCACGTCCCACCGAGTCCGCATCGAGCAATCCCACCCCGGGGGCCGCATGAGCCCGACGCTTCTCCTGGTCCTCTTGGCGTCACTCCCCCTCGTGGGCGCCTTGTTGCTCACGGTGCCGCGTCAACACACGTCGGCTCGCATCACCGCCACGGGCACCGCGACCCTCACCCTGGGCCTCTCCATCGCGGCGCTGCTCATCGCGGGGCGTGAGACACCTGCCTCCGGAATTCCAGTGCCCTGGCTCGGCGTGACCTGGCGCGTTGGCGTGGACGAAGCGAGCGCGCTCGCGCTGCCATTCACCGCGCTGCTCACCCTCGTCACCATCGTCGCAAGTCCCCGCCACTCCTCCGGCCAGCGGTTCCTCACCGCACTGCTCCTCACCGAGAGCGCCACACTGGGCTTCTTCTGCGTACGCGACCTGCCGCTCCGACTCGGCTTCTTCCTCGCCATGGCGGCCCCTCTGGCGGCACAGCTCGCTCGCGAAGGACGAGCCTGGCGCCCGGTCCGCGCGTACCTGCTCGCAGGCACCCTGCCCCTCATGCTGGCCGTGGCGCTGGTGGGGCTGCTGAGCTGGCACGCGGGAGTTGAGACACCGCGCGACTCGCTCGTCAGAGACCTCCCTCACGGCTGGCGCATGGGACTCTGCACGCTGCTCCTCGTGAGCGTCTGCGCGCGGCTGGCGGTGGTGCCCTTCCATTCCTGGCTGCCCGTCCTGATGACCCGAGGCCCCCTCTGCGTCGGCGTCCTCTGGATGAACCTCGCCGCGAGCCTCCAGTTGCTGACACAAGTCATCCGACCGCTTCTGCCCGCGGAGTGGGCCACCGCGGCTCCCGCGCTGGGAAGCCTGGGAGCCGGCGCCGCGCTCTACGGCGCGCTGCTCGCGCTCGTCCAGGCAGACCTGCGCCGCATGCTGGCCTTCCTCCTCGTGAGTCAGTCCGGCCTGCTGCTCGCGGGCGTGACGCTGGGCGGTCCCACCGGGCTCCCCGGGGCCTGGCTCCAATGTCTGTCCATGGGCCTCACCTTCACGGGCCTGGAGCTCGTCGTCCGCGCCATCGAGGCGCGCACGGGCACCACGAACCTGGACCCACGCAGCGGGCTCACGGTCCGAGCGCCACGCATGGCCACGGTCTTCCTGCTGCTCGGCCTCGCCGCCCTGGGCTTCCCGGGCACGCTCGGCTTCGTGAGCGAGGACCTCCTCCTTCGAGGCACGCTCGGAGCAAATCCCCTGCTCGCGCTGCCGCTGCTGCCGGCGCTCGCTCTCAATGCCATCACGCTCCTGCGAGCCTTCCAGCACACCTTCCTGGGCCCGCGCCGAGTCCCCAGCATGCCTGCTTGCACCGAGGACCTCCTGCCCCGCGAGCGCTGGACGATGCTGACGCTGGTCGCCCTCCTCTGCGTGAGCGGCCTGTGGCCCTCCGTGCTCGCGCATCCATCCATCGCGCCGGGCGCTACTCGTCGCTCTCCGCCTCATTCCATTCCTGGGGATTGAGGACCGCTCCAGGAAACAGGTGACCCCGAAGGCGCCCGCCTCCCTGCCGCGTGCCAATGCGCGAGGGGTGTCTGGCATCACTCGCGGACGTGCCTACCGTCAACCAGAGGCCACGTGGAATCGGAGGGGTCATCATGAGACAGGTGAGCAGACGAAGAGTCCTGGGAGGAGTCGCCGCGGCCCTCCTTCTCGGGCTGGGAGGCGGCTGTAGCTCCAGCCACTCCCACAAGAAGGTGGAGACCGCGAAGGTGGAGGACTCCTGGATGGCGCGGGTGCCTCCCGACCAGATGGAGGACGTGCGTCAGGCCCAGCTCGTCGTGAGCACGGCGGAGGAACAACAGGAGCGGGCGAACGTGTCCGTGGAGGACGGCAAGCGAGACCTGCAGGTGGCACAGGGGCGCGAGCAGGCCGCGGAGGCTCGCCAGCAGGCCTCGGTGGATGCGCTGTCGGCGGCCCAGGAGACGGGGCAGGCGGACGCCATCGACCTGGCGCAGAACGACCTGGCGCAGGCCAACACGGAGCTCGCCGCCGCGAAGGCGGAGACGGCCCTGAATGAGAAGACCGTCACCACGCGCGAGTCGGTGGTGCAGGTGCGGGAGCGCGAGCGGGATGTCGCGAACGCGGAGCTGGCGCAGGCCCGCTTCCTCACCCTCCAGCGCACCGGAGACGTCCGAGCACAGGAGGTGGACGGCGATGAGCTCGCGCGGAATCTCGAGGAGGCACGCGCCAAGGCTCGGGACGCCGGGGACCAGGTGGACGCGAACATCACGGAACAGGAGCAGGCCCAGGCCACGTGGGAGCAGCTCGACGCGCAGACCCAGGCATACGGCGGCAGCGGCGAGCCGTAGCGCGGTGAGTCAGGCGCCGCGCGGACAACAGTGGTCGCGGCGTGCGGGGATGCCATAGAACGAGGGGCACACCGTCCAGGAGCGCCCGCCCGCGTGGAGACCCTCGTTCGCATCGCCGAAGCCCTCGGTCGCTTCTCCGCGCGCTTCGTGCCCAGCGCCTTCTCCATCGCCGTCCTGCTGAGCCTGCTCACCATGGGGCTCGCCATGGGCTGGGCGGACGCGCCCGCCCCCAAGGTGCTCGACGCCTGGGGCGGCGGCTTCTGGGAGCTGCTCACCTTCTCCATGCAGATGGCGCTGGTGATGTTCACCGGCTACCTGCTGGCGCTCACCACGCCCGTGCGCGCGCTCCTGGAGAAGGTCTCCGGACTGGCGCGCACGCCGCGCGGCGCCGTGGCGATGATGGCCTTCGTCTCCATGGCGCTGGCGTACATCAACTGGGGCCTGTCCCTGGTCGCCAGCGCCATGCTGGTGCGCTACGTCGCGCGGCGCAGGCCGGACGTGGACTACCGGCTGCTCGTCGCGTGCGCGTACTTCGGCCTGGGCGCGACGTGGCACGCGGGCCTGTCCGCCTCCGCGCCGCTGCTGGTGGCCACGCCGGGCCACTTCCTGGAGAAGAGCATCGGCCTCATCCCCATCGACCGGACCCTCTTCTCCACCTTCAACGTGGTGCTCACCGTGTCCGTCGTCGCCGGCCTCACGCTGCTCGCGTGGGCGCTGCACCCAAAGCCCGAACACGTGGTGCGCGTGGACCCGGCCGTGCTGGAGAAGCTCGGAGACTTCGTCCCGCCCGAGCGCCCCGCGGAGAAGAGCCTGGCCATCTGGCTGGACCACGCGCGGCTGCTCAACGTCATCTTCGGCGTGCTGGGCCTGCTGTGGCTTTCCCGCTACCTGTGGCTGAACGGCGGCTGGCGCGCGCTCAACCTCAACGTGGTGAACTTCACCTTCCTGGTGCTCGCGGTGCTGCTGCACGGCACCCCCGCGCGGCTCATCAAGGCGGCGGAGGAGGCCGGGAGCGTGCTGCACGGCATCGTCCTCCAGTTCCCGCTCTACGCGGGCATCTACGGCATCTTCAAGGCCACGGGCCTCACGGACCGCATCGGCGAATTGTTCGTGTCGCTGTCCACGAAGGAGACGTTCCCCGCCGTCGTCTATCTGTACAGCGGCGTGGTGAACTACTTCGTCCCCTCGGGCGGCTCCAAGTGGGCCATCGAGGCGCCCTACCTCCTCGACGCGGCCAGTCGACTGGGCGTCGCGCCGGAGAAGGTGGTCCTCGCGTATGCGTGGGGCGACATGGCCACCGACCTCATCCAGCCCTTCTGGGCGCTGCCGCTGCTGGCCGTCGCGCGGCTCGAGTTCAAGGACATCCTCGGCTTCCTGCTGGTGGCCTTCCTCGTGTACCTGCCGTTGGTGACGCTGGCCTTCTTCCTTCTCGGGTGAGGCTGGGCGAGGGCCGCGCCTTTCGTGCTACACAGGGCCCAGGCCGGCCGGGGAAGGCCGGCTCGAACTCACCGAACGAGGGGACCCCGAAACATGAAGAAGCTTCTGACGCGGAGCATGGTGTGCGCGGTGCTGGGGATGTCGTCGCTGGCCTTGGCGCAGGACGCGGCGCCGGAGGCTCCGGCCAAGGAGCCCGCGAAGGCGCCGAGCGCCGACGCGGTGCGTGACACCTGGAACTACTTCTACAACGGCCAGAAGCAAGGTCCTGTGCTGGTGGAGGCCAAGCTCTGTACGGAGGTGGCCAAGGACGGCCCCAACAAGTACGAGTGCATCGCCGAGGTCGGCGCCGAGGGCATCAAGGCGAACACCACCGTGATGCTGTGGCAGGCCTACCTGGTGCCCCAGGGCGACTCCTACGAGGACGTCATGGTGCAGACCAAGCAGGGCGCGGTGGTGCGCGAGACGAAGGACGTGAAGCTCAAGGGCGACGGCTGGCGCGCGCGGCAGTGGACGGGCGTGCGACTGAACAAGCCCGGCACCTGGACCGTGACGGTGATGCGCGGCGACCAGGTCCTCAAGGAGCTGCAGGTCAAGGTGAACTAGTCTCCGGAAGGCCCGTCACCGGGCTTCCAGAAACACGCGACGCCCGCCGGTGGCCAGAACAGGCCCCGAGCGGGCGTCGGTGTTTTCAGCGTCAGGCCTTCCGGCTCATGGCGCGGGTGTCAGCGGGCTGAAGAACGGGTCGTTCGGCGCGGACGGGCTCCAGGCATTCACGCGGGTGTTGATGGCGCGGTACGTGAGGGTGTTCTCCCACTCTCCGATGAGGACGAGGAAGGTGGGCGTGCCCAGCACGCGGCCCCGGATGGTGCGCTCGATGGGCGTCGCGTCCGCGGTCCTCAAGCCGAGCCAGGTGTAGACCGGCGTCGTCGTGGACACGGGCGGAGAGAACGCCGCGCCCGTGGCGGGCTGCGTGGCCGTGGCGAAGGTCGCCCCCGTGAAGAGCGGCGTGAAGACCTCCCGGCTGGAGCCGTCGGCCTGGAACGAATAGGAGCCGAAGGTGAGTGGCGCAGGCGAGCTGGCCGAGCAGTGGATGAAGCGCAGGAACGGTGACTGCGCGCCCTCCGCCGAGAACTCGTCCCTGACAACCGTGAGCGTGGGCGAAGCCTCCACCCGGCCACACAGCACGCCCAGGTAGCGACGACCCGCCTCCAGGGGACCTGTGGCCGCGCCCTCCAGCACCCCTTGCCCGGGCTGGCCATTCACCGTGAAGCGCAGCGAGAAGCCCGCGGTCGACACCGGCAGGTCCGCCACCTTTGGCGCGGCGCCGTAGGCCATGGCGGTCGCGATGTTCGACGAACCGCGGATGGCCTGGAGCTGCGGCGTCGTCCCTCCGACGGTGGCTGGCAGCAGGCCGTTGAACAAGTACACGAGCGGGCCACGCTGGAAGCGCGCGACCGTGTTCTCCTTCGCGGTCACGAACAACAACGCGGGAGCCCCTTCGTCCGAGAGGGTGCGTCGGTCCTCGCCGGTGTTGATGGCGTAGTACGCCTTGCCCTCCGTCAGCGTCCCGTCCGCCAGGGAGTAGAACAGCCAGCCGCTCTGGGCGGGCGCGAAGATGGGCGAGGTTCCAATGACAGCCACGCGCTTCGTGTCGACGGGGACCAGAACGCCTTGCTCGACGACATCCGCCGAGTACGCATCCACGCTGTTGTTCTCGTAGGGTTCGCCCGCCTCGTTCGCGAGACGGCGCCTGGCCGAGGCCGAGAGGACCCGGTCCGCGGACATGAAGCGCACGTGCACGTTCCCCGGCTGCGCGGAGAGGGTCAACGCATGGTCCCTGAGCACCACGAGCCTGGGCTTGTCCGGGCGCTCCTGCCCGACCTGGAGCAGCGAGCCGGCACCGACGACGGTCACCCACTCGTCATCCGCCAGGGTGACTTCCGCCAGGGCCGCGAGGTCCGGGGCCTCCGACGTGCCTTCCGCGTCCCGAGCCACCACGCGCACGCTCTGGGTGGGCCCCGTCAGGATGACCTCCCGGAACTCCGACACGGCCGCCGCGCCTGCCTTCACCACCGGGAAGGTCTCCGCGTCGCCCACGCGCAGGGTGACGTGGAAGGGCTCCCACGGCCGGTCCGCCACGTCGGTGGGGTTGTTCTTCAATCCGACGAAGGCATTGATGAAGCGCACGTGCGCTCGGAAATCGGGAGGGCCCGCGTCGGGAGGGCCCGCGTCCTCACCGCCATCCGTTGGAGTGGGCCCCCCGTCCTCTCCACCATCCGTCGACGTGGGGCCGCCGTCCTCTCCGCCATCCACGGGGGGATGGCCGCCGTCGCAACCACCCTGCCCTCCGTCACAGCCCGCATCCACCGGAGGCGCGCCACTGTCTCGCCCGGCGTCGTATCCCGAGTCGACACTCCCGGAGTCCGGCGGCCCCTCGTCATCATCTCCACAACCGGTGACGCCCACCCCGAGGGCGAGTCCCACCATCAACAGCCACGAACCCAGGACGTTTCTCTTCACGTTGACGCTCCGGAGGAATCGACTCGCTGAAGGACTCACAGGGACGGCGCGGCTCATGGCGCCACCTGTCGCTCACACTCGGTCCGCAGGGGGTAGATGGCGCCCGGTCCCTTGGACAGCTCATCGCGCAGGTAGAAGTACGCCATCACCCCCACGTTGAACTGCGCGCGCTGAAGCCACTCACCCAGCGCGGGCTCCTGACCCGCCCGGACCGCGTCCGTCAGCGGGTTGTCGAGCGAGCAGACCTCTTCCCACATGCGCACGCCGCCAATGGCGTTGCGGTTGCCGCTCGGAGGCTCGGCGGAGGCCGTGCCGAAGTTGCCCGTGCGGATGAGGTCGCAGGCGCCGCGCCCGGCGCCCAGCATGTTCGCGCCCCACTTGCTCCAGTCCGACGTGCGCGGGGAGAAGTCGATGTCCACCTCTCCGTATTTGATCCACGCGCTCATGAACTCCGGAGTGAACTGGACCGCCGTCCCACCGGAGGCCATGTACGCCAGGTAGCGCGCGCCCCCGTGCGGGTTGATGCTGTCGAACCGCGTCAGGTGGGAGACGCCATCCCTGGAGCCGAACAGGCCGGCGACGAGGTTGGCCACTCGACCGCCATTGAGCGCCACCAACACCTTCGCCGCGCCCGTCTGTCCATCTCCCACGCGGCCGTGGCAGTTGGAGCAGATGCCCTGGAAGGCCGTCGCGCCCGGCGTCGTGTAGTAGAGTTCGCCCCAGGGCGCCCGGGGATTGCCCAGCGCATTCACCATCCACTTGTCGCGCGAGTCATTCCAGGGGTCATGCCCCGCCGGAGGACTGTCGCGCTGCGGGAAGCGGCAGGTGCGCTTGGGCAACCACCAGTTGGTGGGGAAGAGCTTCCTGGCGAGCTGCTCGTGCCGCTCGGTGATGGCGTATCGGGTGAGGTACTCGAACTCTCCCTGTCCGACGGCGTCCTTCCAGGCGGGATTGCGCGGCTCGTAGGGGACCTTGTCGGTGAAGTCCTCGGCAATCCACTGCACGTCCGCGGGGTCCGTACACGCGCCAGCCACGACGGTGTCCGCCTGACGCAGGCGCGCCTGCCGGGCTTCGGCCTGCTGGGCGGGCGGCAGGAGCTTGTCGGCGGGCCAGTCCAGCGCCGCGATGTAGCGCGCCACCAGCAGCGAGGCCCGGCAGTCCTTGCCCGGCACGTTGGTGGGCATGTGGATGACGCGAGCATCCGTGTCCCGCGCCACGCGCTGGTAGAGCGTGCTGGAGGGCGTGCGCAAAAGCAGGTCCTGCGAGTAGTCCTTCACCTCGCAGTCCACATAGACACGCTGGCCGTTGCTCTCCTTCACGCCGCACGGCTTCCAGCCGAAGAGGACGCCGCCCGCGGAGAAATCCAGCGAGGCGATGGCGGGGTTGCTCCGCACCGCGAAGCCGTTGGGGTTGTGGCACTGGCCGCAGTTGCCGACGAAGTAGCCCTGCAGCTCCAGCGTGGCCTTGTGGGCCTCCGGTGAAGGGGCCTCCGCCTGCGCCGCCTCGGCGAAGCGCTCCAGCCGGGGCAGGGACGTCTCCAGCGCCTCCAACTGGCGGTAGGCGGGCACGCCGGTGATGACGCCGTAGCGCACCAGCCGGTCCATCTGGTTCAGCTCGTCCTCGTCAATCAGTGCCTTCGCATCCACCCCGGCCTCGCCAGGGGCCCGGCGGTTGAGCTGCAGGGGGGTGAAGCCCAGGATGAAGTTCTGGGCCTCGGAACCGGTGTGGCACTGGATGCACCGGTGGGCGCCCGGAATCGCGTAGTTGCGCGTGGCGCCGCCAATCTCATACGCCTTGTAGACGAGCACGCGGTCGGAGAAGGGCTCGTTGTTCCGGTAGCGCAGGTCATGCAGCTCCGCCACAGTCTCGTCCTCGTTCCAGAGGTACGTACCGAAGAGCGATTGGTTCCAGGGCTCGCGGACGATGATGAGCCGCGTCTCCATCTTCCGGTAGCGCCGCTGACCCTGGAGGTCCGTCACCGACTTGAAGAACGTCTTGTAGAAGCGCGTGTTGGGCGGGATGTGGAACTTCTGCGTCTGCTCGTCGTACCGGATGGACTGTCCTTGTGGCACATGGACCAGTCGCAGCTTCTTGGCGTTGTCGGAGAAGAGCGGATAGGTGGGCGCGAAGGCCACGGTGCCGTGGTCGGCCAGCGTGTCCGCGTCGAACGTCACGATGTCGCTGTCGGTCTCCGACAGGAAGCGGGGCAGCTTCGTGAGCCCGGCGAAGAAGGTGTCCTTCTGCGGGTCGCTTCCCAGCGGATGGTCCTTGGCGACCTGGGGGATGCAGTTGCCAATGTCCGTCAGCGAGTCGCCCACCTCCCGCGCCACGGTGACGCCGCCCTCCGAGCTGGCCTCGCACACGACGGGGAACGTGCCTGTCGGCGAGCCCCGGGCAAGCCAGGCATTGAGCGCGCAGGACAGCTCCACCGCCTCCTTGAGCTGCTGGGGCGAGGCCCTGGGCGGCATCTCTCCTTGAGAGGCTTTCAGGGCCATCCGCGCGCCGTCGCGTTTGAGGCCCTCCAGGTCCGCCGTGTACTGGAAACCTCCCTGGATGTTCGGAGGCAGATGACAGGAGGCACACTGCGTTCCCACGCGCGCCAGCAGGTTGTCGAAGTTCTCCGTCACCGGCGCCCGGGTGGCGGCCCGCCGCAGGGGAATCTTCTCGCTGGAGCGCGCCGGGGTGCAGCCGCGCTGGAAGGGAGGCACCACCACGGGCACCTCCACCACGCCCGCCGGCTCCGACGTACATGCCAGCAAGGCGGGGAAGAACGACAGACACACCACCAGCACGCGGCCTGGGGCAGGCCCCATCCGAGTCATCCCCATGTTGATGTCCCTCCCGCATCCCCTTGGATGCACCGTGGTCGCCCCCAGGCCCTCCGAGTCATGTCAGACACGGAGGACCTGCCAGGATGGGTGCACCCTAGCCGTGGGTTCCGACAGGGAATGACAAGTCCTTGCAACAAAATCAGACACCACCCCGCACACCCGGAAGCATGTCTGTCTCGGAATCGTCACGCCCCGGAACGTCAGGGAACGGCGATGGCGCGCAGCTTCCCGAGCTTGTGGCCACCGCGCTCGGTGAACCAGACATGCGCGTCCAGGCACCAGTTGCCCGGAGGCGCGATGACGATGCCAGACGGTCGGCTGCCGGGCGTGGGCAGGGCGAACTCGGTGATGGCGCCCGCGTAGGTGATGCGGCCAATGCGGTTGCCCGCGAGCTGGGTGAACCAGAGCTGGCCATCCGGCCCCAGGGCGATGGCGTTCGGCTGGCTTCCGGCGGTGGGGAGCGGGAACTCCGTCACCACGCCGTCCGGGGTGATGCGGCCAATCTGGTTGGCGGCCTGCTGCGTGAACCAGAGATTGCCATCCAGGCCCGCGACGATGGAGGACGGCGAGGAGCGCTCGGTGAGCAGGGCGAACTCGGTGATGACACCCTCGAAGGAGATGGAGCCGACCTTGTTGGCCGCCTGCTCGACGAACCACAGATTTCCGTCGAAGCCCTGGGTGATGGCGCGCGGCTGGGCGGCGGGGGTGGGCAGCGCGAACCCGGTGATTTCACCCGAGGGGGTGATGCGGCCAATGCGGTTGCCAATGACCTCCGTGAACCAGACGTTGCCGTCCAGACCCGCGGCGATGCCAGCCGGGCTGGCGCCCCGGTTGGGCAGAGGGAACTCCGTCACCACGCCGGCCGGGGTGATGCGGCCAATCTGGTTGGCGGCCAGCTCCGTGAACCAGAGGTTGCCATCGAAGCCAGCGGCAATCTGCTGCACGCCCGCGCCAGTGGTGGGCAGGGAGAACTCGGAGATGGCGCCAGCGCGGGTGGCTCGGCCAATCTTTCCGGAGCCAGCCTGCGTGTACCAGAGCGCCAGGTCGGGCCCCAGGGTGATGCTCAGCGGGCCCGCGCCGGTGGACAGGGAAATCTCCTCGACGTCGCCCACGGCGCCACGCGAATCACGACACACCCAGGGCGCCGCGTGGAGGTCCGAGGCCAGCGCGGGAGCGCCGAGCCAGGAGGTGGAGAGCAACAACAGGGAGGAGCGGAACAGGACGCGAAGCTGAGAGCGCATGGTGGATGGGGCTTTCGTCTGACACAGGTGGGCGCGGAGGGTCTTCCCTCCACGAGAGACGGGCCGGAGAGGCAGACAGGTGCCCTCCGGCCCGAAGCATTCAGTGACAAAGACTGTCGAGGCGTGACGTCACATCAGATGCCGGAGCAGAGTCCCGCGCCACGGCCCAGGTTGCCGCCGCAGGCCAGCGGCGTCAGGAGCTCTTCAGGCGCGCACGCGATGAAGCCCTGCTGCGTCAGGATCTCCTCGAACTCGGTCGAGTTGGTGTCGTAGATCCACTCGTAGAGGACGCCCTCCTCGAACGACTTGGCGCGGTTGACGTTCTCGTTCAGGAAGATGCGGCGAGAGAGAGGATAGACATCCGTCGCGCCAGACTGCAGCAGCTTGCGCACGTTGGCTTCGCTGGGAGCAATATACTTGCTGGTCGTCGGGGTGATGGGGGCCACGGCCTTCAGGTGGAGCTTGTCGTTGCCGGTCTGCGTGGCCGAGTCACCGGCGTAGGCGATGGCGTTGTTGTTGCTCACCGTCAGCTTGCCGATGCAGGTGGTGGCGCTGTCCGAGGACGTGCAGGGGCTGGGGTTGGAGACAGAGCCGTCGACGATGACGGTGATGCCAGGACAGAAGGTGCCGCCCTTGAGCAGCGACTTGAACGTGTCGGTGGTGCCGGAGAGGTCATCGCGGCGGTACTTGACGATGGTGGCGGACGGCTGACCGAACGCGTTCCAGTTGGTGGGGCACGCACCGGTGATGGCGACGCCAGCGCTGTCGGTGGCGAAGAAGATGCGGCGCAGCTCCTCCGTGGTGAGGCCCTTCTCCACGCCGGAACTGGGGTCGAAGTCGGGGAACAGCGCGAACCGTGCCGACGACACGAACGCGCTCACCGCGTCCAGGGCGATGGTGTTGCTGCGCTCCCCAGGGCAGCAGGCGCCCGTCGCCGTGCCGCTCACACAGGCCGCACCCGACGCCGTCTTCGGCGCCGCGAAGTCACGCGACATGGGGGCCAGCGTCTGCGCCCCCGAGCCGCAGAAGCCGCTGGAGCCCACGCCATTGCGCAGGCAGGCCTCGCCCACGCCAGAACCCTTGCCCTCGATGTTCAGCCCGGCACCCGACTGGATGTTGGCCGCGATGAGGGCCTCCTTCAGCGTGTCCGAACCATGGAAGTTCGGAATGGCCAGCGACGCCTTCTGCTCCACCGCTTGGGCAGTCTGAGCCCCCGCGCCGGACTGACCTCCACAACCCACGACCGACATGGCAACCACCGTGGCGGACATCACCCACTTCATGCTGTTCATGGACGGCTCCTTGGCTGCTGTGCTGGATTCAACGCAACGCAAGGTGCCTGAATGGACAGACAATCACTGACTCAACTCTGTCAAATCTTGGCCAGCGTCACGTCACGCCAGCACTGACACGCGAAACCCAATTCGTTGCATGTTCGTGTTTTTCATCGAATCGTGATGTTCGCATCCGCCCCGTCACCCGCCTTGTCCACGCGCCGGGATGAAACCGAGTCCCTCACGACGCCTGTCATCCCCAGGACAGATGAGGGCCACGCGCCACGCCCACCTGCCTGCTCGAAGCGCTACAGGCCTGTCTGCCTTCCGGCCGGGCGCGTCGTTTTTCCTCCAGCGTTGGCTGGTGGACAGGGATTTTTTCAGGAGAACGAACACCTTTCTCGTCCCCCAGGCCGGGGTCCCTCTCGCGCCCAGAGGGAAGCGCCTTTCGGAAGGACTGCTGGCAATCACCTTGCAGAAGCGTCCCCGCGGTTGAAGGGCAGGGGGTCGTCGGGGGTCGGGGGCGGGAGAGGTCGGGGCGGGCATGGTCGGGTGGCGTTGGGTGAGCGTGGTGTGTCTGATGGGTCCTCTCCTCGCGGCGTGCGGGGAGCAAGCCCTGGCGGCTCCACGTGCTCCGGGCTTGAGGGTGGCGGCGGCGGCGGAAGGAACAAACGAGGGCGAGGGGGTCATGGCGTGGTCGCGCCCGTTGGCGAACGGGGACAGCGAGGCGCCACACGCGGTGACGGCCCCCAACGGGGACGTCCTCGTCGCGGCGACATACCGAGAGCCTTTGGACGTGGGGGGCGGCCCCCTGCCTTTCAACCGGAGTGCAGCCAGAGCTCACATGATGGTGGCGCGCTTCTCCCCGGACGGGGCCCTGCGCTGGGCGCATGGGCTCGTACCAGGTGAGGGCACGTCCAACGCGCGCGTGGGCGGACTCGTCATCGACACCCAGGGCAGGGTCTGGCTGGGCGGCGCCTCCGCGGGCTCCCAGTGGGGCACCGCGCGCCTGCCGGACGGGCCGTTCGTCGCGCGCCTGTCGGCCGAGGGCGCCGTCGAACACGTGAAGGGCTTCGCGGGTGAGGGCACGCTCACCGTGCACGCCGTCGCCCGGGACGACGCGGGCGTGGTGGTGGTGGGAGACTTCTCCGGGGCGCGGGACTTCGGCGACGCCGTGCGCGAGCCACCCGATGGCGAGCGGGGCGCCTTCGTGGTGCGGCTGGGCGCGGACGCCCACACGCGCTGGAGCCGCGTCTGGTCCGCGGGGCCACAGGGCCTCCTGACGGCGCGCGCGACGGCGGTGGATGCCTTCGGCGGCATCTATATTGGTGGCGCATACGCGGGCGCGGTGTGCTTCGGCGGAGGCTCGTTCCTCACCGTGCGCCAACGCACGCCCTTCGTCCTCAAGCTTCATCCGGATGGCACCCACGCGTGGAGCCGGGACTTCCGAGGCGCCACCGGAGCTGTCTCCGCGCTGGCGGTCGGCCCGGACCGCGTCTTCGTCGCGGGCTCCTTCTCCACCCGCTTCTATTTTCAGAACAAACCTCATGACGCGGGCGCCCATCACGGCTTCGTGGCGGCCTTCAACGCGGAAGGCCAAGAGCGCTGGGCGCGCTCCTTCGCCGCCACCGCCACGGCGCTCGCCACGGATGACGCGGGACAGCTCACGCTCACCGGCACCCATGACGGAGGACTGGATTTGGGCCGGGCGCCTTCTCCCGCTGGCCTCTATGTCGCCCGCCTCCTGTCCGAAAAGGGAGACTCCCTTTGGGTGCGAGGCTTCTCCAGTCCCCTCCCCCCGACAGCCCGCTCGGTGTCAGTGGATGGATCTGGCAATACCCTGGTCGCTGTCGCGCTGCGGCGCGCCCAACCTGTGGGAACCCCTTACCCGCATCCCCAGGATGGCTTTCTGTTCAGTCTGCGCCCCTGACATACACACACCACCTGACGGGTTGCGGGGCCCCCAGCTCCCCTCATAGTTGGATCAGGTTGTGGACAAACACACCCCGGAATTCGACTTTCAGCGCCTGTCCATGCTATTCGCGAGCCCGCCTTCAGGCGTGTGACGTTGCACCCTGAAGGGCGAGGCTGTGCTGAAGCGTCGGCGCGCGGCAACTTCGCTCGCAGGCGGCCAACCCCTCGACACCACTCCCTGTTCACTCCGGGGCGCGGCGTTGTGGGCCGCGCTTTGGACGAGCCTCTGTGAGGAGTTGCACCCCCATGACACGCACTGTTCCACGGATGGACGCCCTGCGTAGGGGCGTCACTGGTGTCGCCGCCAGGGCCCTCGGGCTGCTGACGGTGTTCGCATCCAGCGTCGCCCACGCCAGTGAGGCGGACCTCGTTCTCCCTGACTTCGCCTCCAAGTCATTCTTTGGCGGCAGCATCAACGGACACCAACTGTTGCTCTCCGGCATCGCGGTCTGCGTGATCGGACTGGTGTTCGGTTTCATGCAGTACGCCTCGCTCAAGAACCTGCCCGTGCACCGGGCGATGCTCGAGATTTCCGAGCTCATCTATGAGACGTGCAAGACGTACCTGATGACGCAGTTGAAGTTCATCGCCGTGCTGTGGGCGCTCATCGCCGTGGTGATGGTGGGTTACTTCGGGTTCCTGCGTCACATGGGCGTGGACCGCGTGGTCATCATCCTGGTGGCGAGCCTCGTGGGCATCGCCGGCTCGTGTGGCGTCGCGTGGTTCGGCATCCGCGTCAACACGTTCGCCAACAGCCGCACCGCCTTCGCCAGCTTGCGAGGCAAGCCCTACCCCACGTACGCCATTCCGCTGCAGGCGGGTATGTCCATCGGCATGGTGCTCATCAGCACCGAGCTGTTGCTGATGCTCGCCATCCTGCTCTTCATCCCGGCGGACTTCGCGGGCGCGTGCTTCATCGGCTTCGCCATCGGCGAGTCGCTGGGCGCCTCCGCGCTGCGCATCGCGGGCGGCATCTTCACGAAGATCGCCGACATCGGGTCCGACCTGATGAAGATTGTCTTCAAAATCAAGGAAGACGACGCGCGCAACCCGGGCGTCATCGCGGACTGCACCGGCGACAACGCCGGCGACAGTGTGGGCCCCTCGGCGGACGGCTTCGAGACCTACGGCGTGACGGGCGTGGCGCTCATCACCTTCATCCTGCTGGCCGTGGGCGAGGGCTTCCGCGTCGAGCTGCTGGTCTGGATTTTCGTGATGCGCATCGTGATGGTGCTCGCGTCGCTGGCGGCCTACGGCCTGAACAACCTGTACCAGTCCGCCAAGTACAAGAACGCGGACCACATGAACTTCGAGCACCCGCTCACCGCGCTGGTGTGGGTGACGTCGCTCATCTCCGTGGCGCTGACCTTCCTGGTCAGCTACCTGCTCATCCCCACCCTGAACGGCGACCCGACGCTGTGGTGGAAGCTGTCGCTCATCATCAGCTGCGGCACGCTGGCGGGCGCCATCATCCCGGAGGCCATCAAGGTCTTCACCTCCACGGAGAGCCGTCACGTTCGCGAGGTCGTCACGGCCAGCCGCGAGGGTGGCGCATCCCTGAACGTCATCTCCGGTCTGGTCGCGGGTAACTTCTCCGCGTACTGGATGGGTCTCATCATCGCCGGCCTGATGGGCCTGGCGTTCTGGTTCAGCGGCTCCGGCGTGCCCGGCGCGGACGTGGGCCAGTTGATGATTGCAGCCCCCGTGTTCGCCTTCGGCCTCGTCGCCTTCGGCTTTTTGGGCATGGGCCCGGTCACCATCGCCGTGGACTCCTACGGCCCGGTGACGGACAACGCGCAGAGCGTCTACGAGCTGTCGCTCATCGAGAACGTCCCCGACGTGAAGGCGGAGGTGAAGCGCGACTTCGGCTTCGACCTCGACTTCGAGAAGGGCAAGCAGTTCCTCGAGGAGAACGACGGCGCGGGCAACACCTTCAAGGCCACCGCCAAGCCGGTGCTCATCGGCACGGCCGTCGTCGGCGCCACCACGATGATTTTCTCCATCATCGTGCTGCTCGTCGGCATCACCAACGGCCAGCTCAACACCGAGAAGACGCAGTTCCTCTCGCTGCTGCACGCCCCGTTCCTCCTGGGCCTCATCACCGGCGGCGCCATCATCTACTGGTTCTCCGGCGCGTCCATGCAGGCGGTGTCCACCGGCGCCTACCGCGCGGTGGAGTTCATCAAGGCCAACATCAAGCTGGAGGGCGTGGAGAAGGCCAGCGTGGCCGACTCCAAGAAGGTCGTCGAAATCTGCACCCAGTACGCGCAGAAGGGGATGATCAACATCTTCCTGGCCATCTTCTTCAGCACGCTCGCGTTCGCCTGCCTGGAGCCGTACTTCTTCGTGGGCTACCTCATCTCCATCGCCATCTTCGGCCTCTACCAGGCCGTCTTCATGGCCAACGCCGGTGGCGCCTGGGACAACGCGAAGAAGCTGGTGGAAGTGGAGCTGAAGGCCAAGGGCACGGAGCTGCACGCGGCCTGCGTCGTCGGTGACACCGTCGGCGACCCGTTCAAGGACACGTCCTCCGTGGCGCTCAACCCGGTCATCAAGTTCACCACCCTCTTCGGCCTGCTCGCCGTGGAGCTGGCGGTGGAGCTGGAGGCCGCGGGCCAGGGCAGTCTCACCCGCATCTTCTCCGTGGTGTTCTTCGCCCTGTCGACGGTGTTCGTCTACCGCAGCTTCTACAAGATGCGCATCCAGAGCGTCAGCGGCAACAGCGGCGCGTCGTCCTCCGACGCGAAGCCCCAGGCCGCCGTGAAGACGGCCTGAGCCGTCCACTCACACGCCTGAAGTGATTGAAGCGGCGGGGTGCCCTCACGGGGCCCCGCCGCTTCGCTTTCATGCGCCAATGCCTTCCGGGTCCGTGCGCAGCTCCCCGCCCAGGTGCATGCCCGTCTGGCAGCGGTAGTCCGTCACCAGCGCCACCGCCAGCGACGACAGCCCCAGGAGCACGTGCACCGTGGCGACGACGGGGTGCTTCCGGGCATACCCCAGCACGAAGGGCGCCAGGACCGCCGCCGTGCCGTGGACGTAGTCGAAGATTTCGTGCGCTTCGATGGGGATGAGCCTGGCCAGACTCAGCCGGGCGTCGGTGAACAGGGACACGCCAATGGCCGTCGCCCCCAGCACCCTCCCCGCCCGGCGCGCCCGGCTGTCCCTGGACAGCTGCCCCGACACCATCGCCGCCACGCCTCCCCGGTAGTCCAGCAGGGTGTGGACTTCGGAGGGCACCCACCGGCGCAGGGGGAGCCGCTCGAAGAGGGGCCGGGAGAGGATGCCCGCCCGGGCGCTCTTGTCCGCCACGTGCCGCGCCATCCGGCGGGGCCCCGGCTCCCGGTGAGGCGGGGCGGACACCGGGGGAAGGGTGGGATTCGGAGGGGTCGGCACGGCCATGGGACGCTCCTTTCCAAGGGAAGCCAGGGGCTTCCATGACGGTAGGCACGCATCCCCAGGCGCGCGCGGTGCCTGTCCATCCCCCGGAAGTAGGAATGGCAGCCACCACTCCGCACCCCACCCTGCTGGCAAGCAGCCAAGGGGGCTTCCACTCGGACGGTCGGCCCGGGCAAACTACGTCCCGACTTACGGCCTCTAGTTTCTCAAAGGCCGATAACCGCGGCGCGCCGCACCACCCGAGAGAACGCGATACATGGCAACTGGTACCGTGAAGTGGTTCAACGATGCGAAGGGCTTTGGTTTCATCGTGCAGGACGGTGGCGGTGAGGACGTGTTCGTCCACCACACGGCCATCAACATGGATGGCTTCCGCACGCTGCAGGAAGGCCAGAAGGTGGAGTTCGAGGTCGGCCGCGGCCCCAAGGGCCTGCAGGCGCAGAACGTGCGCGCCGCCTGAAGCGTCCCGACACGGTGTTCCCTGAAGCCCGGCTTCCGCGTGCGCGGGGTCGGGCTTCTTCCTTTCGCGGTCCAAGCTTTGCGAGGCTGACAGGCCATGCGCCTGCCCCGCTTCCCCCGAGTCATCGGCTTCGACGATGCGCCCTTCGCTCGCCGCGCGGGCTCCGCGGTCCAGCTGGCGGGCGTGGTGTGCGCGGGCACGCGCTTCGAGGGGCTCGTCTGGGGACGCGTGCGGCGCGACGGCTGGAACGCCACGCGCGAGGTGTGCCGGCTCCTGGAAGGCGGCAAGTTCCTCCCGCAGCTGCACCTGGTGCTGCTGGACGGCATCGCCTTCGGGGGCTTCAACGTCGTGGACCTGCCGGAGCTGGCGGCGCGTCTGGGCAAACCCTGCGTGGCGGTGATGCGGCGACCTCCGGACCTGGACGCGGTGGAGCGCGCGCTGCGGCGCCTTCCTCGGGCTGATGCACGCTGGGCCAGGCTGCGACGTGCGGGCGACATCCATCAACTGGGCGGCTTCACCTTCCAGGTGCGGGGCGCGGAGCCCTCCTTTGTCGCGGACGCGCTCGCGCTGGTGACGGACAAGGGCCGCGTCCCGGAGGCGCTGCGGCTGGCGCATCTCATCGGCTCGGCCGTCCTCACCGGTGAGAGCAGTCAGCGCGCCTGAGTCATCCCGGACTCGACTTCACATCCGGCGTGGAGCATTCGCGTTGGCGTGGAACGCGCTGTGGGGTGGCGGCAATGTTCCATCGTACTGGGTCTGTCTCGACACAATTCCTTTCGACTATTCCAGGGCGGACAAAGTTTCTGGGGGTGGTTTCGAGCGGGCCCCGATGTTTGTTATTGTTTTCTCTCCCTAGGAGGGAGGGCCCATGTTCGAGGTCACCAACGATACGAACCGTCGCACGGTCACCGTTCGTCTGAAGGGCTTTGTCCGACCCAATGAGATGAAGGATTTCGCCACGGCCTATCGGGCCGCGACGGATGCGTATGCGGGAGGCCGGCACCTGGTGCTGGCGGATATGCGGGGGTTGAAGGCGCTGGAGCCGGAGTCCGCCACGATTTTCGGAGAGGTGGTGGCCTACGGTCGTCAGCGAGGCTGTCTCATGTGCGCGCATGTGTCGGATTCCACCATCGCCCGGCTGCAGACGGCGCGAGTGGCTTCCGAGGCCGCGCCCAACGACGACATCACCGTGGATTGTGTGTCCCTGGAGGAGGCGGAGCGGCAGCTCACCAAGGCCCGCACCCGCCACTTCCTGGTGAACGAGCAGGCCGCCGCGCACGCTCGCTGACGTCTCGTTCTACCCGCGCGCGACCCCCTCCTCGACGCCTTGTCTTGTCGCGCGCGGTTGTCTTCACAGCCTGTCTCGACCGCGCGGCTCGCGCCGTCTGGCGATAGCCCTGCACCGGGACAACCGCTCACGGAGGTGACTCACTTCCGGCGCGGACGCGCATGCTCCAGGTATGCCCGCACCAGCGGGGAGACAGGAAGTCTCAAGGCGGTGTCCAGGTCGATGAACGCCGCCCAGGTGACCTCCCGGTCATCGATGGTGAGCGAGGGCTCGGAGTCCACGTCCAGCTCCAGGAAGCGGACATGGTCCTCCTTGTTCTCGGAGGTGCCCACGGTTTCGAAGGCGGGCCGCAGCGACGCGGGGTCCACGCGCACGCCCACTTCTTCGTGCAGCTCGCGCGCGCCAGCCTCGGCGGGGGACTCATGCGCGTCCATGCCGCCGCCCGGCATGCTGAGCGGGTGCTTGTAGGAGTTCTGGAGGAGCAGCACGCGCCCCTCGTGCCAGACGCCCACGAAGACGCCCTGCGTCCGGGGGTGGCGCACGAGCCAGTACACCCGCGCCAGCGCGTACGCGCCCCGGTAGCCCGTGCGCGCGAGCGCATCCACCCAACGCTTCATCGACGGCTCCAGGTCCAGGGCATCTGGCTGTCATACCAGGAGGCGGTGTCCGCTCGCGGCCCCGGGGTGCGCGCGTCCACCTATCTTGCCCGCACCTCGGCGGGCACCAGGGGCAACCAGCCCACTTCCAGCACGCCCCACAGGCCCAGGAGGATGGCCTCCGCGGCGTCGTGGCGCAGTGAGGTGGGCCTCGAGGCGTGGGACCAGTCGATGACCCGGCGGGCAAGGCCATCCGCGGCGTCCTTGGCCTGGCCTCCGCTGCGCTGCTCGCGTGCGTAGAGCAGCCGCTCTCGCCAGTCCTCGGCGGAGACACGCAGCACGGGCAGCGCGCGGCGCAGGGCCTCTTTCTCCCAGACGTCGGCCACCGGCCCGCCGCCTTCGAGCACCAGGAAGGCCAGCGGCCCGGTGCCCGCGAGCACGGAGGGCACGGCGCGCTTCAGGCGCGACTGGCTGCCGAAATTCTGGGAGCGGTAGTTGCGCAGGCGGCCGTCGCGGCCATAGAGGGCCAGGCCCGAGCGCAGCCCCAGGTCCACCGCGAGCAGGCCCGGCTCAGGGGTCGAGCCCATCGCGCCAGGTGCAGCGGTAGGTGACGTCCTGGGCGGTGAAGTCGCGCACGGTGACGAGCGGCTGGACGGCGCCGGTGGCGCGCAGGCCCGCGCGCAGGGCGCCCTGGGTGAAGTAGCGGATGGGGCCCGCCTCGTTCATCCAGACGTCGACCTCCCGGGAGGTGACGTCGTCGACGCGGGCCTCGGTGTAGTTGTTGCCGGAGCGGAACATCTGCCGCGCCCGGCCGACGCCGCGTCGGGGGCCCAGGAGCTGGATGACGCTGAAGAGGGCGCGGCCCATGATGGTCTCGCGGTAGCCGTCCACCATGCGCTCGCCGAGCAGGGCGTAGCCGACCTCGGGCGGCTCTTCGGGGTGCAGTTCGTGGGCGGTGACACGGACGGCGGAGCACCAGGTGTCGAAGCCGTAGGCGGGCTGGAGTTTGCTCTCCAGGTCCAGGCCGACTTCCCGCAGCCGTTCCCTCAAGGCCGGCGTGACACGTCCCGCGAGCCCGCGAACGAAGAGGCCTTCGAAGGTGTGCTCGAAGACGAGCTTCTCCGGCATGTTCACCAGTGTACTCCGGTCCCATAAGCTGTGGCAGCGGGGTACGGAATTCCATGGGTTTACAACGAGAGCTGGCCGTCATGGCCATGAATGCAACGCCGCTGCCGGGCAAGACGAACTTCCTGGACGAGGTGGGTATCGCGACGCCGGTGCCACGCATCCGGGGTTCGATAGGGGCGGTGGCGCGCGAGCCGTTCCTGGCGTTCGACAACAAGCGGCTGTTCGACTTGTTGGTGGCGTTCACCATCGCGGACTTCCCGGATGGCGCGGGGTGCTCGGACTACTTCAATCCGCACAGCCCCTGGTACAACGTCTTCTATGGCGCGTACGGGGTGCGTTCGTACAAGCGCGACGGCAATCCGTGGGGTTTCCGGAGTGACGGGCGGCCAGACGTGGAGGAGATGCTGGAGATTCCGCGGCTGGACTACAACTTCCTGACGGCGGGGGAGTTGGGGTGTCCGGCGTCGCGGATGTGCTTCGAGGTCCGCGAGGTGACGACGGGCCGGCAGGGTGCGTGGCACAGCGCGGACGTGGCCTGTGTGATTCCCAGCGGGCTGCACCGCACGGAGGACGCGGACGCGCCGGACCTGAGCTACTACGCGGTGTTCGGGATGCCGGAGGAGGACTACCTCGCGGGCGGACGGGAGAGCTACGAGCCGGTGGCCATGCGAGGCCGCATGTACTGGCGCCCGGTGGCCGACCGGCTCACGCTCGTCTGGGGCGGACTGTGTCCGGACACCCCCGACGGCCAGAGCCTCATGCACGGCATCATCGACGCGATGACACCCGTGTACACGGGCGGCTGAGGTTTCGAGCGCTCACGAGCAGACAGGTGTCCGCCCATGACCTGGGCCGCACCGAAGCCTGTAGGTACCCTCGTCCGCATGACTTCGCGGGCACGAAGAAAGAGCTGGGCTCTCGCGCTCGTCCTCATCGGATGCGGCCTGCTCTCCTGCGCTCACGTCGATGAGGGCAGCGGTGGCGGCTTCGGCCGCAACAGCGCGGAAGCGCGAATCACCCACCTGATTTCGGATGGCCAGTTCGCGCAAGCCGAAGCGCTCGTGGCCGAGTCCACCTCGTCGGGACTCATCGAGCAGGCCGCGGCGACGGCATTTCGCCGACAGATTGCCGACCTCTCCATGAAGCTGGGAGAGATACCTGCCCGGCTGCAGCGCGTGCCGAGCTTCCCTTCCCGGCTCAAGGACTTCACGCGGCATGAGCTCCAGAAGATGTATGACGCGGAGAACTTCAGCATCGGAACGAAGAAGGAGCTTCAGACCGCGCTGAAGCTCTTGAAAGATGTGGCGAAGGACAACTCCCGATTGCTTCAGAAGCTGTGAGCCCCCATGCACCCAAGCCCCCACGAACTGCTGGAGCTACTGTCGGAGGCGAAGCGCCTGGAATGGGGCAGCGAGGAGCAACTGCGACTGCTCGAACGCGTGCGAACCCAATGCCCCGCCCATGTGCCAGGGCTGCTGCTCTCCAGCAGGGCCCTGCTCTGGGGGAAGGAAGACCTCGCGGACCCCGCCACCTTCTTCGCGGAGGTCGAGCAGTTGCTCCTGGGCGCCGTCGACGCCTCGGACAGAACGCCCGAGGCGCTCATCGGACTGGCCCGCTTCAAGAGCGTCGTCCGCGACGCCCCCCTGGAGGCGGAGGCCCTCTACCGAGAGGCCGCCACCCGAGCGTTGAATGTCCTCGAAGAAGCCTGGGCCGGCCTCATCGAGTCCCTTGGGGAGCAGGGGAAGACCGAGGGCGCCGCGACCACGGCCACCCTCGCCCGTACGCTGTTCCCTGACTCCAGCGCGCTCGCCGAGGCGCGCAAGTTCGCGGGCCTCAAGGACTGAGCCGGACACCGGGCCCGAGACACCCACGCTCGGGCCCGGCGCTGTCGTCACGCGGCCGGGCTGGGCCCGGGTGACACGGGGGCTTCTTCGGGCACGGGCGCCTCCGCCTTCGTGGTCCTCCAGAAGCCGACCTTCTCCATCGCCGCGAACACCACCGGCACCACCAGCAGCGTCAGGAACGTCGAGGTGATGACGCCACCAATCACCGAGATGGCCATCGGCGCGCGGAACTCCGAGCCCGTCCCCGAGCCCACCGCCGTCGGCACCATGCCAATCGCCATCGCCGCGCTCGTCATCAGAATCGGACGCAGCCGCCGGGGCCCCGCCTTCATCAGCGCCACGTCCACCGAGTCCCCCTCACGCAGGTGCTGCAACGCACCGTCGATGAGCAGAATCGCGTTCTTCGTCACCAAGCCCATCAACAGGATGACGCCAATCATCGCGCCCATCGACAGGTGGTAACCCGTCACCACCAACCCCAGCAGCGCGCCCACCAGCGCCAACGGCAGCGACGCCATGATGGTGAAGGGGTGCTTGAAGGACTCGAACTGGCTCGCCAGCACCATGTAGATGAAGACGAACGCCAGACCGAACGCCAGGCTGAAGGCCTCGTTCTGCTCATCCAGGCTCTTCATCTGCCCGTCGTAGACGATGGCGTAGCCGGGAGGCAGCGGCGCCACCGCCACCTGCTCCCTCAACGCCTTCGCGATGTCGCCCAGCGCCGCGCCCTTCGCGAGCTGCGAGTACACGGCAATCTGCCGCTCCCGATTCTCATGCTCGATGACGCTCGGCCCGTCCCGCAGCTCCACCTGCGCCAGGTCCGACACCGGCCTCAACCCGCGCGGCGTGTACACCTCCAACTGCCGCACCCGCTCCGGCGTGCTCCTGTCCCGCTCCGCCAACCGCACACGGATGTCCGTCTCGTTCGTCCCCTCGCGCAGCTTCGCCACCACGTCGCCGCTGATGGCCAGCCGCAGCTGCGTCGCCAGCCCCGCCGCGTTGATGTCCGCGTCGCTCGCGCGCGCCCGGTCGATGCGCACCTGGAGCTCCGGCTTCGGCGGGTTCGCCTCCACCCGCACGTCCTCCGTACCCTTCAGCCCGCGAAGGATGCCCGCGACGCGCTCCGCCTCCTGATTGACGCGCGACAGGTCCGGCCCGGTGATGCGCACCATGATGGGGTAGTAATCGCCCAGGCCCTCAATCGTCGGCGGGTCGCTCAGGTTCACCCGCGTCGCCACCAGCGGCGTCAACAGCGCGCGCGCCTCGTCCTTCAGCACCGGGATGCCCTTGGTGCGCTGCCCCTTGCCCACCGTCAGCACGCGCATGCGCGCCTTGTTCACATCGCCGTTGGTGCCGACGATGGAATAGATGGCCGTGACTTCCGGCAACTTGCGCAGAAACGCCTCCGCCTCCGCCGTGCGCGCCTCCGTCTCCGACAGGCTCGCGGAGTCCGGCAGTTGCAGATCCACCAGGAACTGCGAGCGGTCCTCCGGCGAGATGAACTCCGCGCCCAGCCGGCTCGCCGCTCCGAAGGACAGCACCAGCACCACCACCGTGATTCCCGCCGTCGCCCACTTGTGCGCCAGCACCCAGCCCAGGATGCGCGCGTAGACGCGCTCCGTGCCGTCCAGGAAGCGCCGCAACCCCGACGCCACCGCGTTCTCCTTGTGGACCGCTCCTGGCACCCGCTTCTTCGCCAGCCGCGCCGACAACATCGGGTCCAGCGTGAAGGAGATGAACAGCGAGACGAGCACCGCCGCGGAGATGGTGATGCCGAACTGCTTGAAGAACTGCCCCACGATTCCGGGCATGAAGGCCACCGGCACGAACACCGCCACCAGCGACAGCGTCGTCGCCAGCACCGCGAGCCCCACGTCGTTGGTGCCGTTGGCCGCCGCGCTCATCGGGTCTTCGCCCTTCTCCAGCCGGTGCGTAATCGCCTCGCGCACCACCACCGCGTCGTCGATGAGCAGACCGATGGCCAGGGACAACCCCAGGAGCGTCATCTGGTTCAGCGTGTAGTCCAACAGGTACATCACGAAGAACGTGCCGATGACGGACGTGGGCAGCGCCAGCGAGGAGATGAACGTGCCGCGCCCGTCCAACAGGAACATCAGGATGATGAGCACCGCCATCGCCCCGCCAAAGACGAGCGCAATCCACACCTCGTGCGCGTTCTCCCGGATGAGCTCCGACTGGTCGATGAGCAGCGTGGCCGTGAAGCCCTGCCCCACCTCCGGCGCCATGTCCCTGAGCACCTGCTTCACCGCGTCGCTCACCGCCACCGTGTTCGAGCCCGGCTGCTTCACCACCTCCAGGATGACCGCGTCCTGGCTGTTGAGCCGCGCCACCGTGCGCCGCTCCGCCACGCCGTCCGTCACCGTGGCGATTTCATCCAGCCGCACCTGCGAACCCGTCCGGCTGCGCGCCACGGGCAACGCGCGAATCTCGTCCACGTCGCGGAACTGCCCCAGCGAGCGAACCGTCAGCTCGCTCGCGCCCAGCGCCAGTCGCCCCGCAGGCAGGTCCAGGTTCTCCGCGCCCACGCGCTGAGCGATGTCCAGCGGCGACACCCCCGCCGACCGCGCCTTGTCCAGGTCCACGTCGATTTGAATCTCGCGCGTGTCGCCACCGGTGATGCGCACCTCGGCCGCGCCTTCGAGCTGCGCGAGCGCGGGTTTGATTCGGTCGTCGATGAGCCGGCGCAGCGACTGCGACGGCATGTCCGCCGACACGGCATACGTGAGGATGGGCGTCGCGGAGAGGTCCACGCGGCCCACCACCGGCGCGTCCGCCGTCTGCGGCAGCTTGTTCGCGATGCCGGCAATCTTGTCGCGCACCTCCTGCACCGCGCGGTCCACGTTGGTGGACAGGGTGAACTGCACCACCACCGTGCCCAGATTCTCCCGGCTCCAGGAGTGAATCTTGTCCACGCCGCTGATGCCCGCGACGGCGTCTTCCACGGGCTTGACGACCTGGGTCTCGATTTCACCCGGACCCGCGCCCTTGTAGACGGTGGTGACGACGACGACGGGGAAGGACACGTCCGGATACAGGTCCGTGCCCAGGCGCCCCAGGCCCATCAGTCCGAGGACGATGAGGCAGAGCGACAACATGGCCGTGAACACCGGCCGGCGAATGGAGACGTCGCTGAGGAACATGGACGGCCTCCCCTTACTTCACGGTGACGCGCGAGCCCTGTGACAGGCCCGGCGTGGGGTGGTCGATGACGGACTCGAGCGGCGAGCGGGCCAGCACCACCACCTCGCGCTCACGCCGCTCCAACACCTGCACGTCCACACGGCTCACCTCGCCGCCGCTCCCCACCACGAAGACATGGTCTCCGTTGGAGGACGACAGCGCCGTGCCCGGCAACACCCGCGCGTCCTGGTCCTCGCCCAACAGCAGCACCGCGCGCGCCAGCGTGTGCGCCACGAAGCGGCCATCCGCGTTGGGCACCGACAACTCCACCGGCACCCGGCGCGTGGCCGGGTCCGCGGAAGGGAGGATGGTGCGCACCGTCGCGTCCTCGGTGAACACCCCCGCGCTCCCAATCGACTCCACCCGCACCTTCGCGCCGGGCTTCAGCCGCGAGCGCAGCGACTCCGACACCGTCGTCTTGAGCAGCAGCGTGTCCAGGTTCTCCAGATTGAACAGCGGCGTGCCCGGCCCCACCGTGGCGCCGGTCTGCTCGGGCGCGTCGATGAGCGTGCCCGAGAAGGGCGCGCGCAGGTCATGCCGCCTCCGCGCCGCTCGCGCCTGCGCCAGCTGCGCCTGCGCCGCCAGCAACTGCGCCCGCGCCTGCGCCGCCGTCGCGGAGGTGGAGCGGTTCTGCAAGTCGCTCACCCCGCCCTCCTTCTGGAGCGCCTCGTTGCGAGAGGCCACGTCGGACGCCATCGTCGAACCGGCCTCCGCGGCGGCCACCGCCGCCTGCGCCTGCGCCACCTGCGCGTCGACGATTTCCACGTCGAGCTGCCCCAGCACGTCGCCCTTCTTCACCGCCGCGCCCTTGCCCAGCTTCACGGCGGCGAGCCGGCCCCCCACCTCGAAGCCCACCTGGAGCGCCTGCGCGGGGAACAGCGTGCCCGTCACCTCTTCGCGGGGCGCGGCTCGCACCGTGCGCGTGGCGACCAGCTTCACCGTGGGCGCCGCCGCGTCCGTCTTCGCGACAGCGGCCGGCGTGGAGGAAGCATCCGCCTTGCTACAAGCGGGCAGCGACAGCGCCGTGACGACGACACCCAACGCCGCGAGCGCGCGCGGGGCGGAAGGTTTCCAGGTGGGGTTCACGGGCGTTTCCTCGGGGTGTGGCGGGTCTTCGCGCGGGCGGGAGGCCGGCGCTGGGAAGTCGTGGGGCGCTTGGCCCGGGAGACAACAGGCTCGGACACGGGCACGGGCGCATCGAAGCGGGGCAGCGTGCCGCCCTCGCACAGGCGCTGGAGCGTGTATGCCCAGGCGGACAGGTCCGGCTTCTCCGGCAGGTGCACCATGCGCTGGGACAGGAGCACGTACGCGCCGACGATGACGGAGGCGAACAGCTTCGCGTCCATCTCCTGGTCCGCCGCGCCCGCCTCCTGCAATCGCCGGAAGTCTCCCGCCACGCGCTCCACCTGCGCGTCCGTCATGCGCCACAGGAGCGACTCGAAGGGCGTGCCCTGACTGCCGCTGAGGAGCACCGAGACGACGTCCCGGTAGGACCACATCAGCTCGAGCGACTCCAAATCGAACGCCGCCTCCAGCTCGCAGAACTGTTGATAACGCGCGCTGCGCTCCAGCCTGTCGCGCGGCCCCATCACGCCCTGCTCACGGAAGTGGCGCTCCACCTCCGCCATCCGCCGCGTGTTCACCTCGGTCAGGTGTGACTCGAACAGGGCCAGCACCTCCGCGAACAGCGCCTCCTTCGAGGGGAAGTGCAGATAGAAGGCGCCCTTGGAGAGCCCACACGCGGCGGTGATGTCCTCGATTCGCGCCCCGCGCAGCCCCTTGCGGGCAAGCTCCGCTCGGGCCGCGGTCATCAGGGCTTCCCTCGCATGAGGGTCAGCGGGTCTCGGCATGGCGGACCCGTTACTAACCCGGCGGTCATTAATGGCGCAACTTGACTGAACGGCGGGTCAGAAACCCGTCGGTATTCCAGCCCCAGCGCCCGGGTCAGCCCTGCCGCGCACCACCACCCACATTCATCAGGGCGGTGCAGAGCGGACACGCCGTGGGCCCGTGGGGCACGTCACGGCGGTGCAGGTCCAGGACGGCGCGGGAGATTTCCGCCAGCTCGCGCCGCACCTCGCGCCGCGCGCCCTTCACGCGGGCAATCTTCAGGTTGTCGTAGCTGGTCGTCTGGTGACGCATCCACGCGATGACGGCGGCCTCCGCGCGGCGCTCCACGGGGATGCGCTCCGTGCGGGCCACGGTGCCGCTGCCCACGGGCGTGGCATGCGCGGCGACGAGCACGGCCAGGCGCTTCGCATGGGGCAGCCACGCGGGAGAGAAGGCGAGGAAGCGCAGCACGGCGTTGGCGAAGTCGACCTCGTACTGCTCCTGCTCGCGGGCGCGGCGCTCTCGGCCGGCGGCCAGCTTCTTCGCGTAGGCGGGCGTGGCGCGCTCGGAGTCCAGCGCGGCGCGGGCCTGGTGGATGTGGGGTTCGGGGGCCCACACGCCCCGGGAGAAGAGCTTGCGGCCCACCTTCTCCACCACCGTCCAGGTGGGGCCGGCGGCCTTCACACGGCGGGTGAGGCCGGCGTCACCGGGGGGCAGCAGGGCCCAGCCCTCCGGCACGGTGAGCACGCGTCCATCCGGAGCGCGCACGCGGCGAGGGTCGGGGGTGGGAGCGAACGTCAGGGATTCAGGCATGGCGGTGTCTGGGAGCGCGGCCTCATAGCACGGGAGGGTCCAAACCCTGCTAAATGGCGCCTCGCGCCGTGGGTGTGGCGCGGGAGACTCTCTTCGCGTGGGAAGTGCCGGCATGTCCCTCCTCAAGCTCACGTTCCTCGGCACCTCCGCCGCGCAGCCCACGCTTCACCGCAACCTGTCCGGGCTCGCGGTGAAGGCGGACACGGACCTGCTCCTGTTCGACTGCGGCGAGGGCAGCCAGCGGCAGATGGTTCGCTTTGGCACCGGCTTCACGGTGGACGCGGTCTTCTTCACGCACTTCCACGCCGACCACTACCTGGGAATCATCGGCTTCCTGCGCACGCTGGGGATGATGGGGCGCGAGCACGCCATCCACCTGTACGGCCCGCCCCCCGCGCGGCGCCTCCTGCACCAGGCGGTGCACCTGGGCGTGGAGGCCATGTCCTTCCCCATCGAAATCCACGAGGTGAAGGACGGCGACGTCATCCGCCGCGACGGCTACGCGCTGCACGTGGTGGGCGTGGACCACCGCATCAACGCGTTGGCGTACGCACTGGTGGAGGATGGCCGGCCGGGGCGCTTCAACGTGGAGAAGGCGCGCGAGTTGGGCGTGCCCCCGGGCCCCAGCTTCGGCAAGCTCCAGAAGGGCGAGGCCGTGACGCTGGAGGACGGGCGGACGGTGAAGCCGGAGGACGTGCTGGGCCCTCCGCGCGCCGGACGCCGGGTGGTCATCTCCGGAGACACCCGGCCGTGCGCCGCCGTGGTGAACGCGTCGAAGGACGCCGACCTGCTCATCCACGAGTCCACCTTCTCCGATGACGAGCAGGAGCGGGCCCAGGAGACGCATCACTCCACGGCCCGGGAGGCGGCATGGGTGGCGCGCGAGGCGGGAGCGCGGCGACTGATTCTCACCCACCTGTCCAGCCGCCACGACACGGACCCCGCGAAACTCCTCAACCAGGCGAGGGAGGAGTTCAAGGGGCCCCTGGAAGTGGCGTACGACGGCCTCACCCTGGAGCTGCCGCTGCGCGACGAGTAGCGCGCGTCAGCGGCGGCTCCTGTCGGGGACAGCGTTACTGGACCTTGTCCGCTTCGGCGCGCAGCGCGGCGGCGGACTCGGCGTCCACCTTCTGCAGCAGCTCCCACTCCATCTCCGCGTCGCGGTTGATGTTGCCGCCGTCGGCGCGGACGCCCGGGTCATTCAGCTCCTGGGAACGGCCTCCGGAGCTGGCGCTCTTGGTCTCCGTGGCCAACTGCTTGTGGAACTCGATGGCGCACTGGCCGGGGCCACGCTCTGTCCCCTTGACGTGGTAGCGCACCTGCGTGGTGCCCAGCGACGAGGGGGCGCCGTGCATCAGCCACTCGGACGTCGCCTCGAAGCCCTGCGCGCCCACGCGCAGCGAGTAGCCCTTCTCCTTGAGGAGGGCCAGCGCCTGAGGCCACACCTCGGCCATGGGCTTGCGGTACACGTGGGTCCGCGTCTTGTCGTGCAGGAAGGCTTCGCGGCGGCGGCCGGCGCAACCCGCGGCGGTGGTCAGACAGAGGGCGGCGACGACCAGCAGCGCGGTGGGCCCGAGCCGGGACTTGGACAGGTTCAGGTTCATGACGACTCCAGGGAACGTGAGACGCCGCAACATCCCTCACGCCCCGGCTCGTCGCCAAGTCCCCCTCTCTGACGTCAAGTCCCCCGGACAGGAAGCTTGCGTGGCGCAACCATCTTTTCGCCGCCTGCCCTCGCTCCGCGTGCGGTGCGACGGAGGGTGGGCGCGCCCGAGCCCGACACCTGGAGCAGTCGCCTGGTCCCTCCTGGAGTGAAGGGGCTGCCCGGAGCCAGTCGGTGGGATTCTCCGTGGGCCCGGGCCGCGGCGCGTCACGCGCCGGATGCTGGCCCGTGCGGTGCGGGTGCGCCAGAGTGTCGCGCGCCCGTCCCACGCTCGGGGCGGTCTCCCAGGCAGGTGCGCGAAAGATGCTGCGACGACTCGGCGGACTCCTCGGTGCGGTGGTCCTTCTCTCGGCCTCGAGCGGCTGCACGCGCAACACGCCCGGTGCGGAAGCCACGGGCACGTCGGTGTACGTGGCGCGGCGCATCCGCACCCTGGACGCGGCGCGGCCGGTGGTGGAGGCGCTCGCGGTGCGCGAGGGCAAGGTGCTGGCCACGGGCACACGGGATGAGGTGCTCGCCGCGGCGGGCGTGGGCGCGCGCGTGGTGGACCTGGGCGATGCCACGGTGGTGCCGGGCCTGACGGACTCACACGGCCACCTGTCCGCGTTGGGCCAGTGGGAGGCGACGGTGAGCCTGCTGGGCGCGACGTCCAAGGCGGAGGCCCTGGCGCGCGTCGCCTCGGCGCCGAGCACTTCGTTCCAGGGCGAGTGGCTCGTCGGCCAGGGATGGGACCAGAACGACTGGACGGAGAAGGCGTTCCCCACGCGGCAGGATTTGGATGCGAAGCACCCCGATGTGCCGGTGATGCTGGCGCGCATCGACGGACACGCGGCGTGGGTCAACAGCGAGGCGTTGCGGCGCGCGGGCGTCACCCGCGACACGAAGGACCCGGAGGGCGGACGGATTCTGCGCGGCGCGGACGGTGAGGCCACCGGCATCCTCGTGGACAACGCCATGGGCCTTGTCTACGCCGTGCTGCCCTCGCTCACGGAGGCGGAGCTGGCCGCGCAGCTCACCGCGGCGCTCTCCCGGGCCGCGCGAGCGGGCCTCACGGGGGTCCACGACGCGGGCATGGACCTGCGCACCTTCCGCCTGCTCCAGCGCTGGGACAAGGAGCGCAAGCTGCCCCTGCGCGTCTACGCCATGGCGGACGGGCAGTCCGCGGACCGCGAGACGTACCTGCGCGAGGGCCCCTACCAGGGCGAGCGCCTCACGCTGCGCGCGGTGAAGCTCGTTTTGGACGGCGCGTTGGGCAGCCGGGGCGCGGCGCTGCACCAGGACTACAGCGACGAGCCCGGGCATCGGGGGCTCCTGATGATGACGCCGGAGGAGTACGAGCGGCGCGTGAGGTCCTTCATGGCGGGAGGCTTCCAGGTGTGCACGCATGCGATTGGAGACCGCGCCAACACGCTGGTGCTGGACACGCTGCTGCGCGCGGCCGAGGCCACGGGCACGCGTGACGGTCGCCACCGCGTGGAGCACGCGCAGGTGATGCGCCCGGAGGACATCGACCGGCTGGGGCGCGGCGGCTTCCTGGCCAGCGTGCAGCCCACGCACGCCACCAGCGACATGCCCTGGGCGGAGGCCCGCGTGGGCGCCGAGCGGATTCGAGGCGCCTACGCGTGGCAGCGCCTGAAGGCCTCTGGCGCGGTGCTGGCGCTGGGCAGTGACTTCCCGGTGGAGCGGCCGGACGTGCTCGCGGGTCTCTACGCGGCGCGCACGCGGCAGGACGCGCGCGGCACGCCCGAGGGCGGCTGGTATGCGGACCAGCGGCTGAGCGGCGAGGAGGCCCTGGAGGGCTTCACCGTGGGCGCGGCCTACGCCTCCTTCGCGGAGGCGCGGCGGGGACGGCTGCAGCCCGGCATGGACGCGGACTTCGTCGCGCTGTCGGTGGACCCGGTGGACGCGCCCGTCGCCGAGCTGCCAGGCGCCCAGGTGCGCCTGACCGTCGTGGGCGGCGACGAAGTCTATCGCGCGGCGGAGAAGTGAGCCCCGCCTAGAAGGCCGCCTCCGAGCTGAGCGACTGGACGCGGCGGTTGAGCTCTTCCTGCGCCGCCTGCCGCTCCTTCGCCAGTCGCTCCAGCTCGCGGGTGATGGCCTCGAGCCGGTCCTCCTGCTCGTTGAGCTTGGCCACGAAGCGCTCGGCCAGCTCGCGCTGGGACACGCCGCTCTTGAGCGACTCGATGTTGGCGCGGATGCGCTCCTGGTCCTTGAAGAGCTGGGCGCGCTCCGCGGTGAGCTGCTGTTCGTCGCGCGTCAGCGCCGCCACGCGCTCGCGGATGGCAATCACCTCGCGCAGCGCGTCCGCCATCTTCGCGTCCACGTAGCGCTGCGACAGGAAGAAGGCCACCTCGTCCGGCCCCGCGCTGGAGATGGAGTACTGCCGGTGGCCGCGCGTGCGCTCGGACACCACCAGTTCGTCCTGTGAGCCCGGCGCCAGGTCCCGCTTGAAGCGCCAGAAGCCGTCCGTCGTCTCCGCGGGCGCGGGCATGTCCTTCTCCAGCTCCCAGCCCGAGCGCGGGTGCTCCACGAAGAGGACCTGCGGCCGCTGCGCCTTGTTGCGCACCAGGTACTTCGTGCGCCGCACGTGGAAGTACTCCACCACCAGCGTGCCCCGGCTCACCACCGCGCGGAACACCGGCCCGTCCTCCGTGCGGTCCTCCACGGAGACGACGCAGCCCAGCTCCACCGCGTACGGCACGAAGCGCGTGTCCTGCGGCTTCATGGTGTCGAGCATCGCCTCGCCCACGTACCGCTCGTCCTCCGACACCGTCACCGGCCCGCCCTCCAGCGTCAGGCCCGTGGTGTTCTTCAGCTCGATGCAGGCCATGGGGTTCTTCTCGCGCGTCGTGCGGTTGTAGAGGAGCACCCGGCGACCCTCGAAGGGCTTGTGGAGGATGGGCACCAGCGCGCTCTGGTTGCGGTGCACCGTGACCGGGCGGTCCACGCCGTACTCGAAGAGGTCACCCACCTCCTTCGTCAGCGTCGTCACCGGGTTGCTCTGCTCCAGCACCTCGCGCAGCCGGGGGCCACCGCCACCGCCCGGGCCTCCCACGAAGCTCGCCTCCTTGCGCATCATCTTCTTGGAGCGGCCCGGGGCGGCGGCGGGCGCGGCCATCATCGGCATGGCCTCGCTCTCCATCATGTCCATCGAGCCGCCGAAGCTCTCCTCGGGAATCACCGGCGCGGCGGCGGCCTCCGTCTGCACCTCCACCACCGGCCGCTTCATGTAGCGGGGGTTGTAGAGGTCGTGCACGAAGGACACCGGCAGGCCCGCGACGAGCGCCAGCGACACGTCCACCCAGTCCTCGTCGCCCGTGTTGTCCACCAGCGCCCAGCCCTGGAGCAGCGGCGACTCTCCCTCGTCCAGGAGGATGCGGTAGCTGGTCTTCCACACCGGCGCTTCCAGCACGTAGCTGACGAAGACCTCCCGCTCGCCCTCGCCGGAGGTGAGGATGGACATGCGCTTGCTGTCCTTCTTGTACGAGGACAACACCGTGGCCAGGTAGAACTCCAAATCCTTGCGCACCGCCTCATCGAGGAACTCCAGCTCCGCGATGTCGAGCACGTCGAACGTGCGCAGCGAGCCGCCCACCAGCAGCGTGAGGAAGGGCCGCACGACGCTCGTCTCCCCGGCCGCCACCGCGAGCGACTCCAGGCCGATGATGGCGCCCTCCACCTGACCGCCCCCCACGCGCGCCCGCACGCGAGCACCCTTGATTTGACCGAGCAGCGCCGTGAGGCTGCCGTCCTCCGGAATCCGGATGGTGGCCTCCGAGAGCAACTGCTCCAGCGGCTTGGTGGAGTCGTAGCTCACCGCCGACACCGAGCCGCCCGACAAGTCCAACACCGTCAGCGACTTCAGCACGTCGTTCATGTCGCGCGCCTTGAAGTCCAGGTGCAGCGTGTCGCTGCCCGTCACTCCGCCCCGGCGCTCGAAGTAGCCGACGCCATGCTTGTAGAGGACGACACGACGGATGGGCAGGTTCGTGGCCATGAGTGATGGAACTCCAGGAAGTTGGGGACAGCCTGCGCTCCGGTGTATCAAGCCCGCCCAGGGGTCGCGCAATGCCGCGCTCAGGCCCCGCGAGGTGACGCCCGAATGCGAAAGCCCACCGCAACCTTCCTGTCCCGTTCCGCGCTGGTGTGCGCGGCGCTGGCGCTCGGCGCAGGCTGTGAGAGCACGAAGCCGCGCGCCGTGAGTCCCACTGACGGCGTGCCCGTGACGCAAGGCGGCGCCGCGGAGGGCCCCACGGAGGCGGCCACCCCGGAGTCACCCGCGCCCCAGAAGGGAAACTCCCCCTGGCAGCGGGCCCGCGTGGGCGACAAGGTCGTCTATGCGTTCTCCGGGATTCGAGGCCAGCCGGGGGATGCGAATGGCGCCGCGGCGGCGGGGAAGCTGACGTTGGAAGTGGCGGCGGTGGAGGGCGCGTGGGTGTGGTTGACGCTCGGCTTCACCAGCGACTCGGGCAAGCCCTTGGAGCAGCCGAAGCTCTCGCGCGTGCTGACGTTTCCGATGCGCACGGACACCACGCGGACGTTGGAAGCGGAGCGCGAGGGCACGCAGAGCGCCGAGCAGCCCACGGCCGCGGGCCGCACGTGGGAGGCGAAACGTTACCTGCGTGACAATCGCCCGGTGGACGGTCCGCTGGAGAATCGGCTGTACGCGGTGGACGCGGGGCCGCTGTACCTGACGAACGGGTTGCTGGACGCGAGCACCACGCTTGCGGGCTTCCGCGTGCCGGGCAGCTATCAGCTCACGCTGGTGGAGGTGAAGCAGGGCACGGGGGATGCGGGCAAGGTGCCGGAGCGCGAGTCGCCGCTGGGGCCGGGGACGTGGTTCGACTTCGAGGCGGAGTCGGAGGGCACGAAGTCGGTGCTGCGCACGTGCCTGGGCGCCGAGCGCGGCTTCGTGTTGCGCTCGGAAGGCCTGGCGCCGGCGGGCAGTGGTGGCGAGCCGTGCAAGGACTTCGCGCAGGCGGGCGCGGTGCCACTGGAGGAGGCGCTGTTGTCCTTCCTCTGGGATGCGTTGGACCCGAAGCAGTGGCCGCCCGCGATTCACAACGCGGCGCCGCCGGTGCGCGAGACGCTGACGGTGGGGACGAAGAAGCTGGCGGTGCTCCAGCTCGACTCGGCGGAGGGCGCGGAAGGGTTGAAGCAGGTGGGCTCACGGATGTTCGCCGCGGACCCGTGGGACAAGACGCTGAGCGGGCTGGCGCACGAGGCGCGCTTCTCGCCGCTCTCCGACTTCCTCTACCGAGTGGCGCCGAAGGGCAAGCGTGAGTCGATGGGTGGCCGGAAGCTGGTGGACTGGGGCGCGTGGCAGCCGTGACAGTGCTCGCGCTCTACACGGTGGTCATCGAAGTGGAGCCCGGCGCCGAGGACGCGTGGAACCCGTGGCACGAGGGGACGCATGTCCCCGAGGTGCTGCGGGAGCCCGGGTTCCTCGGCTGCCGCAAGTGGCGCGACACCGAGCCCGCGAAGGACGGGTGGGCCCGGTACGTGTGTCACTTCGAACTGGCCAGTGAAGCGGACTTCCAGCGCTACACTGCGAGCGACGCGGCGAAGCACCTGCGCGCCGAATCGATGGCTCGATTCGGCGCGGTGACACGGTATTCGAGACAGGTGCTCACCGAGGTGAAGCGGTTCTAGCTCGTACGGCCTGACCGCCTTTGGTGCCGACCGTTGAGAGCAATCCATCGGTCGGCATCAATCACCTCCCCGCGCCGCTGGAGGTACCCCTCTGGCGGCAGCATCAAGGTCCGCTTGCCGGAAGAATGGCCACGCCGAGCGCTCGCCACGCGAGTGCCTGACGGTCCCACGTGGACTCCGCCGAAAGAGCGAAGAGAACCACGAGGCCACGGACTGAAGGGGCAACGGCCACTCGTAGGGCAGTTCGGTTTCCATGAAGAGAGCGCAGCGACCCAGAAGGTCCCTCTGCTCGTCAGGGAGTGCGAACTGCCCCGTGGTCCGATACTCGCGGAAGTCGTCCTGGAACCGGAAGGTGCGCCGATAGACCTCATGCACGGCTGGGTCCAGGGATTGCCCCGGGTAGTCCCTATCCAGCTCCATGTTGGAGAGCTGTCCCTCGATGAACCCCCGAAGCAGACCAGCAATCCTGCGGCGGGCGACGACATCCACATGAGCGGTGCTTGCCATGAGGCTCCCTATCGTCCCGAGCATTCAGCGGCACAGGCGCCAATGACGCCCCATGACGTAATGCCCGCGGCGACAATCCACATGACACTGGCACGCCCCATCAGCTTCGTCGCGGGACCCGGGAACACGGGACGCCCGGAAACACTTCGTGACGCGATGTTCATGAGCCGCCAGGGAGAGGTGAAGTGCGAAGCGCCGGCCTGATAACCAAACGGCTTCCAGTACGGTCCCGCCGCGAGCGAGATTGCCGAGCCCCATGGGAAGTCGGAGCCATCATTCCCCATCGACGAATCTGAGTCCCCACACATCAGGGGATTGTTCTCCAGGGGATTGACCTCGTCGATGCATGCCGCCCAGCAAGTCTCATCAAACGCGAGGCCGGTCGGGTCGGACCAGTACAGAGGGTTGTTTGCCGCGTACGCGTACGCGGGCACGCCATACCCCTTCTCGGCCATCTCTCGGCTGTAGCCTGGGTCCTGGAGAATCGGCTCCGGCTGGAGATACCTGCCGATGCTCGGGTCGTCGTTCCGGTTCCAGTTCTAAGTCCCCCAGCCCGACGCCAACCTTCATCGCCCATCTGTCTTCACGCGCAAAGATTGCGCGTGGGCACCAGCAGGAGATGCTCCCGGGACTCGACGGGCAAATCCAGACGCAGGTACACGTAGCCACCGGGCCGTGCGTCCATGGGCGGAAAGCCCGGCACCTCCAGCGCGCGGAAGCCCAGGGACTCCATGAGCTGGAGCGATGTCCCCCTCCCCCCGCGCACGCAGGTCTCCAGGTGGCGCAGTCCGTCCAGTCGCACGCCCTGACGGATGAGCTCCGTCATCGTCCAGTGCCCCACGCCCTCCCGGCGATACTCCGGCGCGATGGCGCAGCTCACCCGTGCGTAGCGCTCCTCGCGACGGATGTTCGTGAGCGCCGCGAGCCCGATGATGCCCGAGCCCCGCTCCGCCACCGCGAACAGCCGGGTGCCCTCCGCCGCGCTCCACCGGCCGGGAGGATTTCCTCCCGCCTCCGGCCGCAACCACCCGAAGAACTCCTCGATGTCGGGCTCCTCCAGCAACATCCGCGCTGCTCCCGAGACCGCCACACCCGCTACTTCCATCGGAATGAGCTGACGCTCACGCATGCTGACTTCCCCCCTTCGACCCCACCCGACTTCAAGGGGCATGCCAGAGGGCCTCCGCGGGGCACGCCGCGAGGCCCGCTCGGAGGGGGCGCGTCGGGGCGCGACGCACGCGCGTGTCACCAGCACGCGAGCGCCTGGCCAGCACTAGGGGAAACCCCGCGAGTCCCACGGTGCACATCGTGTCCGCCACGACACGGACGCGCTCAGGCCCCGCGCCAGGATGGAGCACTCACGCACCGGAATGGAGCATCCCCGCGCCACGATGGATCACCCGCGCGCCTCGACACGGAGCGCTCACGCATCGCCGCGACAGGATGGATTCACTCACCACCTCGACACGGAGCACTCACGTGCGCGACATGGTGTGCCCACGTACCCGCCGCGACACGGTGCACTCACGCGCCGCCGTGCCACGGTGCACTCACGTGCAGCCACGGTGTCCCCACGTACCGCCGCGACACGGCGCACCCACGCGCCGCGGCGACACGGGGCCTTCCACTACTCCGCGACGGAGAGCTTCACGTCGATGTTGCCACGCGTGGCGCGCGAGTACGGGCACACCTCGTGGGCCGCGTGCATCAGCTTCTCCGCCTCGTCGCGGGGAATGCCCGGGAGGATGCCCTGCAGCTCCACCGCCAGCCCGAAGCCGCCGTCCGGCGTCTTGCCGATGGTGACGTTCGCGGTGATGCCCACCTCGGGCCCCAGCTTCTTGCCCCCCTTGCCCGCCACCAGCCGCAGCGCGCTCTCGAAGCAGGCGGAGTAGCCCGCCGCGAAGAGCTGCTCGGGGTTGGTGACCGCGCCACCCGCCCCGCCCAGCTCCTTGGGCATCGCCAGCGGCAGGTCGATGACCTTGTCCGACGACTGGACCTTCCCGTTGCGGCCTCCGTGAGCGGTGGCGTGGGCGGTGTACAGCGGCGAAATCGTGACGGGGGCCATGGTTCTCTCTCCTGGAATTCCAGCTCGGGTTCGTAAAAGCGAAACGGTGGACTCAGATAGCGGCGACACACGACGGCGGGAGCCCCTTCACCACAACCTCCGGCCTGCTCCGTTCAACCCCCAACAACAGGGCCACCCCGTCTCCGACGGGCACCGCGTCCTACGCCATGGCCTATGATTAGGGCGCAATTAAATTGCGCGCAATCAAATCGAGCCCAAAAAAAGTCCCCGGGCCGCGAAGCTGGCGGCGACCGGGGACCTGGGACTCACCCTCTCGAGCGAGTCGCGCGGGGACTCAGCGCTCGGCGACCGTCGTGGGCGGCGTGGCGACGAACTCCTTGGCGGCCTTCACGGCGGCGGCGATGTCCAGCTTGCCGCTGGTGCTCACCTTGCCCTTGAGGTCCGGGTCGACCTCCACCGTCTTCACCAGCAAATCACGCACCTGGGCGGCCGTCAGGTCGGGGTTCGCGGCGAACATCAGGGCCGCGGCGGCCGCCACCGTCGGGGTGGCCATGGAGGTGCCGCTCATCTTCTCCCAGTCGCCGCCGGGCACGGTGCTCAGCACGTCCTCGCCCACGGCGGCCAGCTCCACCACCTTGTCGCCGTGCGAGGAGAAGCGCGCCAGCTTGTCGTTGTTCCGGTCCATGGACGCCACGGTGAGGACGTTGGGCAGGTTCAGGTTGGCGGGCATGTCCGCCACGTTGTTCATGTTGCTGCCATTGCCGTTGGCCGTGGCCGCGACGAGCAGGATGTCCGCGTCCGCCAGCTTCTGCACCGCCGCCGTCCAGCGGGCCTGCGAGGCCGCGTCGCGGTACTCGTCACCGAAGCTGGCGTTGAGGGCGCGGATGTTGGCGCCGTGGTTCTGCTTCATGTTGACCACGTAGTCCACGCCGCGCTCGAAGTTGGTGAGCAGGTCCGCCCCGTCATACAGGCCGCCGATGCTCATCACCTTCGCCTTGCCCGCGGCGATGCCCGTGTTGCCCTGGCCATTGTCCTCGGCGGCGATGATGCCGGCCACGTGCGTGCCGTGGTCCGTCCCCTGGCCCTTCATCACGTCGCCGCTGTTGAAGCCGACGTTGAAGCCGTGGATGTCGTCCTTCACGCCGTTGCCGTCGTTGTCGATTCCGTCGCCGGCGACCTCGCCCGGGTTGGTCCACATGGCGCTGTCCAGGTCCGCGTGCTTGAAGTCCACGCCGCCGTCGAACACCGCGACAATCGGCTCACCCGTGGGCTTGGGCGGCTTGGGGTCCACCGGGCCCGCCGTCTTGCCAGCGGCCTCCAGGCCCCAGCTCTTCAGCGTGCCCGTGTCCGCGCGCGCCTTGTCCTCCACGGACAGCGTCCAGGTGCCCTTGGCCGACTCGCCCTTGAAGGCGGTGCTCAGGTCGAACGTGCCCTTCACGTCGTCCGCGTTGCCACCCTGGCGGTCCGACACCGTCGCCGTCTTGCCGGACGGGCTGGTCAGCTTCACCACCAGGTCGCCGCGGTAGGTGTGCGGCAGGTCCAGGTTCAGCTTCAGCGAGTCCAGCGCCACGTCCTGGTCGAAGCTGACCGTGGACGTCACCGTCTGGAGGTCCTTCACCGCCGCGTTCGGCGTGGCGGAGGCCGTCAGCGTGACGGGCGTGGACGCGTCGCGGCCGGCGATGGAGACCTTGCCAGGGCCGAAGGCGAAGGCCGTGGCCGGCAGCACCGGGGCGCTCGGGTCCGGACGCTGGCCCGTGGGGCGGTCCACGAAGTTGCTGGGACGCGCCGTCTTACCGGAGTCGAAGCCGTCGGTGCCGTTCTTGCCGGGCCGGGCCACCACGCGGGACTCGGTCGTCGCGGGAGCCTCCGGACGGGTGGACTCCTGGGTACGGGTGACGGGCGACGGGAGCGACGTGGGCTTGCGGGTGACGGTCATGATGGGCTCCGTGGGGGATCGGAATCGAACGGCCTGTCACCCATTGTCGCACCTCATCCGGGGCAGTTTCCTCGGGGCTGCTTTTTCCACTGCCGGTGAAGCCCTCGTGAGGCGAGGGGGCGTGGTAGAGCGCGGCCCTCGGGCCCCGGGTGGAAGACGGGCCGAGTGAGGACGGGAGCGGAGGATGCCGAGGACCATCGTCGCCACGCGTTATGTGACGCCCCTGCGCGAGGGGGGCTCGCTGCCCGCCATCGTCGAGGCGGACGACGCGGGGCTGTACGTCGTGAAGTTCCGGGGTGCCGGACAGGGCGCCAAGGCGCTCATCGCGGAGTTCATCGCCGCGGAGCTGGCGAAGGCGGCGGGCCTGCGGGTGCCGGAGATGGTGCTGGTGGAGCTGGACCCGGCGCTGGGCCGCAACGAGCCGGACAGCGAGATTCGGGACTTGCTCAAGGCGAGCGCGGGGCTGAACCTGGCGCTGGACTACCTGCCGGGCTCGGTGACTTTCGACCCGGTGGCGGGCCCGGCGCCAGACCCGGCCGTGGCCTCCGCCCTCGTCGCGTTCGACGCCTTCATCACCAACGTGGACCGCACGCCGAAGAACCCCAACCTCCTGTGCTGGCACCGGGAGCTGTGGCTCATCGACCATGGCGCCTCGCTCTACTTCCACCACGCGTGGGAGGACTGGGAGGAGCGCAGCCAGAGCCGCTTCGCGCCCATCAAGGACCATGTGCTCCTGCCCTGGGCGAACGCCCTGCCCCAGGCCCAGGACACGCTGAAGGCCCACCTCACGCGCGAGCGGGTGGAGGCCACCGTCGCCGGAATCCCGGAGGGCTGGCTGCAAGCCGCCGAGTCCCCCTTCCCCAGCGTGGACGCGCACCGCGCGGGCTACGTCACCTGGTTGCTCAAGCGCATCGAGGCCCTGCCGGCCTTCATCGAGGAGGCGGCACGTGCCCGCGCACAGCTCGTTTGATTACGCCATCATCCGCGTCGTCCCCCGCGTGGAGCGCGAGGAGTTCATCAACGTGGGCGTCGTCCTCTTCTGCACCACGCAGCGCTTCCTCGGCGCCCGCGTGGAGCTGGACGAGGCGCGCTTGAAGGCGCTCGCGCCCGACGTGGACGTGGACACGGTGCGCTGCCACCTGGAGAGCTTCCGCCGCGTCTGCGAGGGTGGCAAACACGCGGGCCCCATCGGCCAGCTCCCCCAGAAGGACCGCTGGCACTGGCTGGTGGCCCCGCGCAGCACCATCCTCCAGACGGGGCCGGTGCACTCGGGGCTGAGCCAGGAGCCCCAGCAGGCCCTGGAGCACCTGCTGGACACCGTGGTGCGGGTGAAGCGCGCGCCGTGACGCGAGGGCCCGCGGGCCTACTTCACGCGGCGCCCGGTGAAGCGGACCTTGGCGGTGCACTCCTCCAGGTCCACCGTGTCGGTTCCGGCGCCCTCGTATGACGTGGCGCGCGCGTCGATGAAGCCCTCGATGGTGTCGTCCTCCAGCGAGTCGTTGGCGATGTAGAAGCGCAGCACGTAGCTCACCGACGGCGTGCCCGCACCCACCCCGGGCACGCTGCGGAGGTGGACGTATTGAAACGGCCCGCTGTCGGAGGTCGTCCCGCCGAGGACGTCCGGGGCGTCATCCTTGTCGACGATGGCCTGGTCGCCCCGGTGCAGGGTGAAGGCGACGTCGGGCACCTCCAGGCTCGTGGCGCCATACTCCTCGGCGCGCACAATCCATCGCTGCTGGAGGGCGAGCCCCGAGGGTCCGCCGGTGCCCGGAATCGGCTGGGCCTCCTTGTCCGTCTTGTCGACGCACGCATAGGGGACGGCCTGCGCCTGGGCTTCGTCCAACGTCACGTCGTACTGCTCCTGCTCGAACTTGCCGCAGCCGGTCATCACCAGCATCAGCGGCAAGCCCCACTTCCTCGCAACCTTGAACATCGCTGTGTCTCCCTTGAGGAATGCCCCGTGCCGGCCCTTCGCGCGCGGGACGCCCGCCACCCCGTCGGGCAGGCAGACGCCTCCATCCTCGGGGGAAGGAAAGCACGGCGGCGGCGGCACGGCGAGCGCGGGCCAGCGTCGACTGTTTGACGGGAGGCCGACCGACAAGGAAGAGAGGGCGCGACGGCCGGGATGTGAGTACCTTCTGCCTGTGCCCGGGACGGGCACGGACCTCGTATGCCCGACTCCTCGTTGCGAATCGTCACGTACAACGTCCGCTATTTCGGCCACATGCTCCGGGGCCTCGCGAGCACCGTGGGCCCCAAGCGCCGCGTGGCCGCCGCGCTGGCGTCGTTGGACCCGCTGCCCGACGTCGTCTGTCTCCAGGAAGTGGAGACGACGTCCTTGCGCAGCACCATCGCCCACCGGCCCAAGCTGCCCGGCGAGACGCAGTTGATGGCCTTCATGGGGCGCATGGAGGAGACCTTCACCGCCCAGGGTCGGGAGATGCCCTACGAGGCGTTCTACTTCCGCGCCCACCACTACAAGCTGGGCGAGGTGTCGCTCTACACCACGGGACTCGCGGTGCTCGTCAACAAGCGCACCCTCCAGGTGGACAAGCACAACGTGGACGCGCCCCAGGCCATCACCCACCACCACGTCCAGCGACTGAAGGACCGCAAGCAGAGCCGCATCTGCGCGCACATGCGACTGTTGAGGCGCGAGGACAACCGCCCCTTCCACGTCTTCAACACGCACCTGAGCCTGCCCACGCCCTTCGCGCGGGAGTTCTGGTCCACCAAGGACAAGATGGGCTGCGGCGTGAACCAGCTCCACGAGGCGCGCAAGCTGGCGGACTTCGTGGGCATCCTCTCCGCGCAAGAGCCGTTCGTCGTCTGCGGGGACTTCAACTCGCCGCCGGCCACGCCCGTGTTCCGCTACCTCACGGGCGACGTGCGCTTCACCTGCGCCCAGGCCGCCGTCGGGCAGATTGACCCGAACGTGTCGCGGGGCTTCCCCACCGCCGGCTTCATGCACATGCGCATGCACCTGGACCACATGTTCTCCGGCGGCGGCGTGCGCTGGCTCGACACGCAGGAGACCAGCCCCTTCGGGGACTTCAAGAGCCGCTTCCACGGGCTGTCGGACCACATGCCCATCGTCGCGCGCTTCGCGCTGGAGTCCGCGCCCGCCATCCTCGCCCTGCCCGGCGCGCCCGTGCCCGACGTGGGCTGAGACAGCCACCCGCTCACGTCCCCGACTTGAGCTCGTCCTCCACCTCTTCCCACGCCTCCAGGATTTCGCGCGTGCGGCGCTCCGCCAGCTCCTGGAACTCGGGCGCCAGGTGCGCCACCTTGTCCGGGTGGTAGCCGGCGATGAGCGCGCGAAACGCCTTGCGCGCCTCATCCAGCGACATGTCGCGCGCGAGCCCCAGCACCGCCCAGGCGTCCTTCCGCGCGGGCATGCGGAGCGGTGCGCGGGTGCCTCGCGGCGGAGTCGCCTCCGAGTCCGCCGCATGAGTCTCCCGCGTGTCCTGGCCCGATGCATCATCCCAGGGCCTCGACGGCTCCGAGGCGGCGGCCTGCTCGGGTCTGACGCGCCGGCTCCCTCCTGGAACGCGCGAGCCCTCGCCACCCGCGCGGCGGCGCCAGCCCTCCTCGTCCGGCGGGGGCCCTGACGCCTCCGAGGCGCCGGTGCTCGCCGGGCGACGAGGGGACCTGGGCGCGCGCTCCGGCCGCTTCGTGCCGGGCTTCCGCGCCGGGTCCGGCGCGGGGACGCGGGAGGTGAGCTGGCTGAGCGCGTCCTCCAGGAACCACAGGTCGCTGGCGGGCAGGCCGTGCTTGCGCACCACCTTGCGCGGCCGTCCGTCCTCCAGCAGGAGGTAGCCGCTGGTGACTGCGTACGCGTCGTCCCGACTCTCCGGGTAGAGCCGGTCGCCCAAATCCCCCAGCGGGTCCCTCCACATGCCGTCCGCGGTGCCCTCGTCCGCCACCAGCACCTGCGTCAGCACGCGGCCATGGAGGAACTCCAGGGTGGCGAAGGGCTCGCGCGCCTCTGGCGAGCGCATGGCCGGCCCATGACGCACCCCGGTCACGAGCAACAACCCTCGCGTCCCATCCACATGGGCGAAGAGCTGCTCGCGCACCTGCTTGTCGGAGAAGAAGAGGACGAACTGCACGGTGGACAACGTAGTCCGAAGCGCCCCCACCCGGCAGATGATACGTCCGGTGCCCCCGCGCGAGGGTGCAGGGAGAGACAGTGCGACGAAACATCGTCTCGACGGTGGCTCGCGCTTGGGAAAGAGTCCTCCCTGCTTATGCGCTGCTGCCACCGTCACTCCTCCGAGCCCGCCCTCCCTCAGTCCCGCGCCTTTGGCCTGCCTGGCGCCACCGAGCACTACGCCGCGGAGCGGCCCGTCCGCGCCGAGCACGTCCGCATCGAGTTGGAGCTCGACTTCGAGCAAGGCCGCGTCACGGGCGTCTGCACCACCCGCGTCTCCGCCGTCCGCTCGCTGTCCACCCTCACCTTCGACGCCGTGGACCTGGACGTCTCGCGCGTCCTCGTCGACGGGCGCCCCGCCCGCTTCTCCAACTCCGGGACACATGTCCGCGTGGACCTGCCCTCGCCCCTGGAGCCCGGTCACGCCGCGGAGGTCGCCGTCCACTACGCCGCCCGTCCGCGCCGGGGCCTGTACTTCTGGGGACCCGAGGCCGCCTATCCGGACCGGCCCCGTCAGGCGTGGACTCAGAACCAGGACACCGACGCGCGCTGCTGGTTCCCCTGTCTGGACACGCCCGCGCAGAAGGCCACCTCGGAGCTCATCGCCACCTTCCCCGAGGGCCTCACCGCGCTGTCCAACGGCGTGCTCGTGAGTGACAGCGTCCAGGACGGCCGCCGCACGCAGCACTACCGGATGGAGCAGCCGCACGCGCCCTACCTCGTCACGCTCGCAGTGGGCGACTTCGAGGAGCTCACCGACACGTCGGGCACCGTGCCGCTGCGCTACCTCTTCCCGCGCGGCCGGCGCGAGGACGCGCTGCGCTGCGTGCGCCGCACTCCGGAGATGATTCGCGTGTTCCAGGAGGCCACCGGCGAGCCCTACCCCTGGAGCGGCTACGCGCAGGTGTTCCTCACCGAATTCATCTTCGGCGGCATGGAGAACACCACCGCCACCAGCCTCACCGACTCCGTCCTCCACGACGCGCGCGCCCACGCCGACTACAACGCGGAGCCCCTCATCTCCCACGAGCTGGCGCACCAGTGGTTCGGCGACCTGCTCACCTGCCGCGACTGGCCCCACGGCTGGCTCAACGAGGGCTTCGCCACCTGGTTCGAGGTGTTGTGGAAGGAGCGCGCCGACGGACAGGACGAGGCCGACCAGCACCGCCTCGCGGACCTGGACGCGTACCTGGGCGAGGTGAAGGAGCGCTACGCGCGCCCCATCGTCTCGCGCCGCTTCCACGCGCCTCTCGATGTCTTCGACCGGCACCTTTATGAGAAAGGCGGCCTGGTCCTCCACGAGCTGCGCCGCCGCCTGGGTGATGCCCTGTTCTTCCAGGGGATGCGCCACTACGTCTCCCGCCACCGCCATGGCTCGGTGGAGACGGTGGACCTGTCGCGCGCCTTCGAGCAGGCCACCGGCCACAACCTGGACGCCTTCTTCGACCAGTACGTCTTCGCGCCCGGCCACCCGGAGCTCAAGGTGGAGGTGCGCTACGAGGCGGAGGACCGCCGCCTGCGCCTCAAGGTGCGGCAGACGCAGCGCACCGACGCCGGCACGCCCCTGTTCCGCCTGCCGCTGGACGTCCTCGTCACCACCGACGGCCAGGACACCTCGCACCGGCTGGAGGTGACGGACGCGGAGCACTTCTTCCACCTGCCCTGCCCCACCGCGCCCACGCAGGTGCGCGTGGACCCGCGTCGCGACGTGCTCGGCACGCTGGAGGTCGACAAGTCCGGGGGCCTCTGGCTGGAGGAACTGCGCGCCGCGCCGGAGTCGCGCGCTCGCACCGAGGCCGCGCACGCCCTGGGCCGGGACGGAGGCTTCCGCGCCGTGGAGGCGCTGGGCACCGCCCTCACCGACACGCGCCTGTTCTGGGGCACCCGCGCCGCGAGCGCCAGGGCCCTGGGCCGCATCCGCACACCCGAGGCCCGCGCGCGCCTGCTCCTGGCCCTGCGCGCCGAGCACCCCCGCGTGCGCCGCGCCGTGGTCGCCGCGCTGGGCGAGTTCCGCCGCGACGCGGAGGTCATCGCGCTCCTTCGCGCCCTCCTGCAATCTGGAGACACCAGCTACTTCGTGGAGGCAGAGGCCGCGCGCAGCTACGGCAAGCTGCGAGCCGCGGACGCGCTGACGGTGCTGGAGACGGCCGCCACGCGCGCGTCCTTCCAGGACGTCATCGCCGTGGGCGCCATGGACGGGCTCGCCGAGTCGCAGGACCCCGCCGCCTTCCCGCTGGTGGAGGCTCGCACCGCGTACGGCCAGCCCGCCTTCCTGCGCCGCGCCGCCACCCAGGCCGTGGCGAAGCTGGCGGAAGTCGCTGGCCGACAGCGCGAGGCCGTGGACCTGCTCACGGAGCTGCTCCGGGATTCGATGTTCCGCGTGCAGATGGGCGTCTTCGAGGCCGCGCGGACGCTCGGAGACCGGCGCATCGTCTCCGCCCTGGAGAGCACGCCCCTGAGTGATGCCCGCGCCCGGCGCGCCGCCCGGGAGACGGTGCGCTCGCTGCGCGAGGGTGAGCCCCAGGCACGGGAGCTGGCCTCGCTGCGCGAGGAGGTGGACGCGCTGAAGGACGTGACGCGCGCGCTGAGGGAGCGGCTCGAGGTGCTCTCACCCACGCGTCCCGCGCCGCTGCCCTCGTCGCCGAAGAGCGCGAAGAAGAAGGCCCCGAAGGCCCGGAGCAAGCAGGCTCCGGCGCGCAAGAAGGCGGGCAAGCCCGGAGCCGGCGGCCGCCGACGCTAGGCGCCTTCGCGCGGCCGGCCGCCCGGCACACGAACGTGCCGGCTTCGCGACGTCCGGGAACGCGGGCCGACGCGCCCGCTGCCGCCGATGGCTACCTCTAGGCCAGGGGGACGGAAATCCCTCGCGAGTCACGTCGTGGGCGCCAGCGGTCGCTCAGGGCCGGCCGACGCGGAGCCCAGGGGAGAACATGGCCGGAGCCAACGCCGAGCTCAGCGCCTGGCTGGATGCCGCCGTCGACCCGCTGGTCGCCTGCGACGCGAGTGAGCGGGTGTGCTTCCTCAACCGCGCGGCCGAGCGGCTGTTCGCCTGGAAGCGCGAGGACCTCCAGGGGCAGCCCGTCTCCCAACTCTTCCCGGAGCGCATGCGGCGCCATGAAGGCCAGAGCCTGGTGCGCTACCTGCTGTCGCGCGGGGACGCCCTGGAAGGTCGCCCCACACGGGTCTTCGCGAGCCGTCGCGACGGCGTGGAAATCCTGGTGGAGCTCACCGTGGGCACGTCGGGCCAGGGTGACGACGAGCGCATCGTCCTCAGCCTCCGACGCCTGCACGAGGTCATCGACACCTTGCGTGAGCCGCTGGAGCACCCTCGCCACGCAGGGGCGGCGAGGCTCGTCGAAACACGGGCCCGGGGGGAAGACCTCTACCGGCTGGTGGTGGAGAACGCGCCATTGGGCATCTTCCACTACGACACCTCACCCGTCATCACCGCCTGCAACGAGCGCTTCGTCACCATCCTCGGCGCCACCAAGCGCATCATCGTGGGACTGAACCTCCTGTCGCTGCGCGACGAGGGGATGATGCGCTGCGTGCGCGAGACGCTCGCGGGCCGGAGCGCGGACTACGAGGGCGACTACGTCTCCGTCACCGGCCACAAGGTGACGCCCGTCCACGTGCGCTTCGCGCCTTGCTACAACGACGCGGGCGCCGTCGAGGGCGGGGTGGGCATCGTCGAGGACGTCTCCCAGCGGCGGTTCGCGGAGCGGGAGCGCGACGAGAGCCTGGCGCTGCTCACCATGCTCTTCGACAGCGCCCCCGTGGGCCTGGGCTTCGTGGACGCGCGGCTGCGCTACGTGCGCGTCAACGAGCGGCTTGCGCGCATCAACGGCAGGCCCGCCGAGGAACACCTGGGAAAGGACCCCCATCAGGTGCTCGGCCCGGGCGGGCCCGCTGTCGAGGAGATGCTGCGACGGGTGCTCGAAACGGGCGAGCCCGTGGTGGAGGAGGAAGTGGACACGAAGGTGATGGGCGTTCCCGGCCCACGGCGGCTGCTGGCGGGCAGTTGCTATCCGGTGCGCGCACCCGATGGGCGGACGCTGGGCGTGGGCGTGCTGGTGGAGGACATCACCCAACGCAAGCTCGCCGAGGAAGAGCGCGAGCGGCTGTATCACGAGGCCCAGCAAGCCATCCGCGTGCGCGACGACTTCCTGTCCATCGCCTCGCACGAGTTGAAGACACCCCTCACCCCGCTGAGCCTCCGGCTGGCCACCCTGGAGCGGAGGCTGGAGCGGGGAGAGAGCGTGGACCCCACCCTCCTGCGCCATGCGCGCCAGCACCTCCTGCGGATGACAGGGCTCATCAATGACTTGCTGGATGCCTCGCGCATCGAGGCCGGCCGGCTCGCGCTGCACCCGCAGGCCACGCGCATGGACAGCCTGGTGGAGCATGTCCTCCAGGCCATGGACGCGCAGCGCGGTGGCCACGAGCTGCGCTACCAGCGGCCCGAGAACGCCGTGCAGGTGTTCGCGGACCCGTACCGGTTGGAGCAGGTCATCTCCAACCTCGTGGAGAACGCCTTCAAGTACAGCCCCGACGGCGGCGTCATCCAGGTGACGTTGGAGACGCATGGAGAGCTGGCGCTGCTGTCGGTGAAGGACCCGGGCATCGGCATCCCCGAGGACCAGCAGAGGCTGCTCTTCGAGCGCTACTTCCGAGCCCGCAACGTCTCCTCCCGCTCGTATGGGGGGTTGGGCCTGGGCCTGTACATCAGCCGCGACATCGTCGAGCGCCACGGCGGTCGAATCTGGGTGGAGAGCCAGGTGGGCCAGGGGTCCACCTTCCACGTCGCCCTGCCCCTGCTCAGTGGCACCTCCGCCCACCCGCCCGCCACCCAGCCGGACCGGCACGTTCACTGAAGCTCCGCCACCCTCGCATCCGAAAGAACTACAGGCCCGCCTGTCCATCCCTTCGCATCCCAGGGCGCCAATCGCCTGGATTCGCGGGTCCCAGGCGCTGGCACGCGGGCTGCTCTACCGAGAGCCAGAGGATGAACCCGAGAGGAGCAGGCACATGACGACGGAAACGGCTGCTTGGACTCGCGACAATGACGGTTGGCTCGTGCGGGTGAAGGTGGGCGGGCGCATCCAGGAGGTCCGCTGCACCACGGAGGTGCAGGCGCGCTACATCGCGGGCGTGCTGGCCTTCAATCCGCCTCCCGCCTCGAAGCTGCGTCACTGAGCCAGGCCGAGAGGGCCCGTGGGCGGGCTGACCAGGTACGCGTCGAGGTGGTACCAGTTGTTGTACGCGACCTTCCACGCGCCCTCGTGGACACCGGGCAGGGGGATGAGGGGGCCACCAATCTGGCCGCTGGTGCCCCAGGTGAAGCCCATGTCCACGCCGGTGGACGTCTCCTGCACGGTGAGGTCCGTGGCGAGCTGGGTGTTGAACCGGCGAATCTCAGAATTGGTGCCGGACACCCAGAAGATGATGCGGTGGGCGCGCACGTCGAAACCGAACGCGTAGAAGGCGCCCGAGTTGCTCGGGTCCGTGACGATGACGGTGTGCGCGCTGAGCAGGTAGGGGCTGTGGGGATACAGCGGCGTGCCGGTGGGGATGCTCGACAGGGGCGTGGGCGCGGTGGGGATGGCGTACGGCGTCCCGGGAATGGTGCCCGGGCAGTAGTTGGACAGCGGCGGAGGAACGGGGAGCGCGTGCTGCTCGGTGGAGCCCAGGGCCGCGAGGTCCTCGGAGGCCGACACGTCGGAGGGGTCACCACCGCAGGCGGCGGTGGACAGCGAGAGGATGCAGAGCAGCGCGGAGCGGAGATTCTTCATGGTGTGTTCCTCGGTGTGAAGTGACACGTCGAGCGTCCACGGCCCTGGGGAGCCGAGGTCGCCTGTGTTGGTGTGGCGGTGGTGAAGTGAAGCGGTGAGGCCGGGCTATTCGAAGACGACGACTGTCTTCACCCAGCTGTCGGGCCGCGCGGACAGCTCGCGCAGGCGTTCATCCCGGAGCGCGGTGGCGGCGCTGGCGCCGGCGCGGATTCGCTCCATGACCCGCGCGAAGAAGGGCCCGGCTTCGGCGTCCGGGATGTCGATGGGTGAGGCGATGACGGCGCGCGCGCCCGCCTCCGCGAAGGCCACCGGAAGGCTCCACGGCGCGTGGAGGTACGGCGCCGTCCTCGCGGCCTGGCAGGCGCCAAGCAACACCACCGGCGCGCCCTTGAGCTTCTGCTTGCGCACCTCGCCCGCGGTGAGCGCGTAGCGGCCACCGGCCTCGGGCGCCATCACCAGCAGCGATGCATCCGACACGCCCAGGTTCACCAGGCCGTGCGCGTGAATCTCCACCTCGGTGGCCTCGGCCAGCTCGGCCAGCAGGCGCGACGGCGTGGCGGCCGCGCCCGTCAGCTCCACTCGGCGCGGAGACGGACCCCCCGACAGCTCCCAGCTGCGCAGCCGGGGCAGGCGCAGCGAGGCGGGGGCATCCACGTCGTAGACCACCAGCGGGCGCGGCGCGGACACACCAGGCGCCGTGGGCTTCCGGCCCGTGTCGTAGCTCCAGGCGAGCTCCGGCGGCAGCAGGCCCGCCTGACCGTGGACCGGATACCGCGCGAACACATGCACGTGCTCGCAGGGCTTCAGCGCGGAGGCCATCGCCGGAGGCACCAGCGCGGCGACGTCGAAGTCGGGCGAGCGGCGGCTCGCGTCCTGATGGCCGAGCAGCTCGCCCGCGGGGCCTCGCGCGGCGACGAGGGTGCGCTCGTCATGCACCTCCACGCCCAGCGCGCAGCGGGTGGGAGCGGCGACGCCCGTCTCTTCCGCGAAGAGGGTCAGCGCGCCCGCCCAGTCGCCGGTGGAGCCCGCATCCAGGATGAGGGACGAATAACTGTAGGCGCGGGCCTTGGCGGCCACCGGGTCCTGCGAGCCCAGGCGCGCGCCCTCGTCGATGGCCTTTCGCAGGAGCGCGCGGCCCGCCTCGCGGTCCGAGCCGATGACGGCGCGCCCCTCGATGTGCGTGGCGATGACCTTCTCGCCCGGACGCAGCCAGCCCGCGGCGTCCAGCTTCTTCAGACCCTCGCGCACCTGCTCCACGTCCCCGGGCTTCGGGTCCAGGCGAGCGAGGTCCGCCAGCACGAGGCCGCCGTTGAGGAAGAACGGCACGTCGCAGCTCGGCGCCTTCTGGAGTTCCTCGCGCGCGGCTTTCGGCTGGAGCGCGAAGACATGCAGGGACGCCAGGCTCTCGTGGACATGTCGCCGGGCGGAACAGCTCCTGTCACGCAGGGCCTGCTCGCCCAGATAGGCACGCGTCAGGGCGAAGGCGTTGCGGAAGCGCGCCAGGTCGCCCAGCACCAGCAGCAGGTCCGCCTGGAGCTTCCACTCCTGCGACTGGCGCGCCCACTGGAGGCCCGCCAGGGCGTGCTCGCGCGACTCCACCAGTCGGTGCTCGTCCTTGTAGATGTGCGCCAGCAGGTGCTCCAGTTGGCCGCAGCGGTAGTCCGCCTTCGCGCTCTCGCACGCCGACACCGCGCGCAGGAGCCGAGCCTCGGCGCCGGCCAGGTCGCCCCGGGCATACTCGGCCAGGGCGCGCTCGCGCTCCACGTTGAGCGTCAGCCACGCGTCGCCGAGCGACTTCGCCGCCTGCTCATACACGTCCAGGTGCGCCGGCAAGCCACCCGCCAGGGGCAGCAACCCCAGGAGGATGTCCTGGTGCGCGGACCCGGCGAACTCCTTCGCGAGCGGCGCCAGTCGCGCGCCATCGAACTTCCCCAACAGCACGTCGCGGAACCGGGCGGCCAGCGGCGCGCGGCGATGGAAGTCGAGGGTGGCCACGCGCTCGGCGTAGCGCGCCATCGTCTCCCCGCCGTAGTGCGCATCCAGCACCCGCGCGAGCGGCAGCAGGGCCCTCACGCGCTCGGCGGACGGGGCCGTCCACACCGCGATGTTGAACCAGTTGCGCGCCGTGCCCGGCACCGCGCGCGCCACCTCGTCGGGGAAGGGCGTGCCTTCCAAGGCCAGCACCCGGCCGGCCTGCTGCGCGGACTCCCACGCGCCCCGTCGCCCGTCGAGCTGACGCCGCAGCACCGCCGCGCGCTCCTTCGCCTCCTGCGCCCAGCCCACCTCACCGAGCAGCGCCACCGCGTCGAAGGCCTCCGCCGCCAGCGCGTCCAGCCCCAGCTCGTGCAGCACCAGCGCGCGGTTCCACAGCGCCTGCGGGTGCTGGGGGTGCTTCTCCAGGACGCCGTCCAGGAGGATGAGGGCCGACTCCAGCTCGCCCTTCGTCAGCGCCACCACCGCCCTGTCGCTGTCCACGTCCGGTGACGAGGACGCGCGTTGCAGGTAGTCCGCCGCCTGCTCGCGCTCGCCGCGCAGCAGGTGTCCCACCGCCAGGCCCTGCAGGTCGCCTTCGGCCTCCAGCTTCGCCAACATCTGGAGGGGCACCAGCTCCCGGGGGCGCTCGTCACCGGAGCGCAGCACGCCATAGGGCCGATGCGCGCTCGCGCCCACCCAGCTCAGTCGAGCCTCCATCGAGCGCGTCGGCGCCAGGGCGAGCAACTGCGTCTCGTCGCCCCCCGTGTTTCGGGTGCGCAGCACCACCACCGCGAAGACGGCGGCCAGCGAGCCGGACAGCGCGGCGGCGGCCACCCAGTTGCGACGGCGGCTCCACGCGGGACGGAAGGCCCTCACGGGCGCGGCCTCCACACGGGACGCAGGCGCCACGGCTCCACTCACGGCCGCCTTCGCGTCCACTTGCGCCAGCTGCCCCCCGAGCGCCTGGAGCTGGAGGATGTCGTCCAGGTCCGCCTGACACGTCTCGCACGTGCCCAGGTGCTCGCGGAACGCATCGGCCTCTTCCACGGACAGCTCGCCGTCCGCGAAGGCATGCACCTGGTCGTGGATGTCCATGGGCTCCGGAGCGCTCATGGCGTCTCCGCCTTGCCGGTGCCACCGGGCATCAACAGCTCCTTCAGCTTGCGGCGCGCGCGGATGAGGCGCGTGCCCACGGTGGCCTTGGGAATCCCCAGGCGCTCCGCGATTTCCTGGTAGGGGCGCCCCTCCAACGCATGGAGGCGGTACACCGTGGAGAACTCCTCGGGGATGCGCTCCAGGGCCTCGCGCAATTGCTCGGGACCAATGGCGGCCCACGCGGGCGCGGCCTCGGGCTCCGGCGCGGCGATGCGCTCCTCCAGCTCCTCCGCCGACACATCCGAGCGGCGCTCACGCGTCCGGGAACGACACCGGTCGATGAAGAGGTGATGGAGGATGGTGAAGAGCCACGCGCGCCCGTCCGTGCCGGGGCGGTAGCGGGCCAGGTTGCGCAGCCCGCGCTCGAAGGTGTCCTGGACCAGGTCCCTGGCGTCCGTCGCGTTTCCGCACAGTCGGAGCGCCGTGGCGTGCAACGCCGCCTCGTGCTCCCGGGCGAAGGCCGCGAACCAGCGGCTGTCCAGGGTCGGCGTTGAGAGGGGCCTGCTTTCCACGTGGGATGCAGGCTGGACCGTCCTGTCCGTGCCCGTCAAGCCCTGAGACCGTGCTCGGCGGGGGAGTGCGACGGGTATTTGCAGGGCGAAGGCATCCATGGCGGCTTGCCCCACTCAACGCCGCCCCCCCGCCATCTTCCCGAAGGAATTTCCGGGCGAATTCATCCGCCCCCATCGGGGCCCTCCAAGCGGACGGGCTTCAGGCCCCCGCCTGGGGATTGCGCCGGACGATTTCGCCATTGAGGACGTTGGCGAAGCCCACCCACGCCAGATACGGCGCCACCAGCCACGCGGCGGGCCGGTCCACCTCGCGCGTGGCGGCGATGTAGGCACCGATGCTGCCCAGCAGGGCCACGTTGTCCGCCAGGGCCTGTCGGGGCTGATGCCGACCGAAGAAGAGCCAGGACCACGCGGCATTCAGACCCAGTTGCACCCCCCACCATCCCAGCGCCCGGGAACGAGAGGGCCCCGCGGGCGCCGTCCACACCCGCCAGCCGGAGATGGCGATGAGGGCATAGAGCGCCGTCCACACGGGCGCGAAGGCCTTGGGCGAGGGCTGGAAGGGAGGCTTGCGCAGGTGTCGGTACCAGCGGGTGTCGGCGGAGCTGTGTCGTGCCCCCAGGACCGCCGCGCCCAGCGTGAGCGCACCAAAGGCGCCCAGCGCGATGACGGACTCGGTGCGCAGCGTGGGGTTGAGGGCGGCGCGCTTCACCGGCCCCGGAACGGTTCGCGTCGAGGGCTCCCACGGGGTGTGCATTGGACGTTCTCCCACGCGCGATGCGCGCCAGTGTTCGGTGCAAGGTGGTGATGGCCCGCATCGCCTGCCACCCCTGTTGACTGTTGGCGGGTGGGCGCTCTATCGAGCCTTTGGGGAGGAACGACATGGTGAGCGCGGAGGAAGTGCTCGACTTCTGGTTCGGTCAACCGGCGGACCCGGCTCGCAACCCGGCCTGCATTCGTCCTCGCGCCGCGTGGTTCCGGCGCGACGCGGCCTTCGACGCGGAGTCCCGGGACCGCTTCCTGGACGCCCACGAGCGCGCGGCGGCCGGGGAGCTGAGCGCCTGGCGGAATGAACCCCGCAGCAGCCTGGCCCTGGTGCTGCTCCTGGACCAGCTACCCCGCAACATCTTCCGGGGCACGCCGCGCGCGTTCGCCACGGATGCCATGGCGCGCTCGGTGGCGCGTCACGCGCTGGCGCGGGGCCTGGACCTCACGCTGCCCTCCGTGTGGCGCTGGTTCATCTACCTGCCCTTCGAACACAGCGAGGAGCTCTATGACCAGCGGCTGTCGGTCTCCCTCTTCGAGATGCTGACGCTGCATCATTCCGGCAGCCACGAACCGCTCGACTACGCGAAGCGCCACCTGGATGTCATCGCGCGCTTCGGACGCTTCCCGCACCGCAATGATGCGCTGGGCCGGCCGTCCACGCCCGAGGAGACGCGCTTCCTCCAGGAGCCGGGCTCGTCCTTCTGACGGGCGCCGCGCGCTCCCGACGGGCCCAAGGCCCTCACCTGGGCCCATGCCTGAAGACCGGCGCGAATAAGCCGGGCGCGCGTGCGTCCGACGCCGGGCGAGCACTCGTGGGCTCGTCATGTGCGCTCGTCACATGGATGTGAATTCAATGTATTCGTGATTTTATCAGCGTCCTTCCGGCCGGGGAGATGCCTGACGCGAGTGCGTGCTGGGTTAGTGTGACGACCCACGCACATCGCAAGAGGGGGCCGTGGCGGGAGAGACCTGGAAAATCATCCGGCTGCGCTGGCGCAACCACTGGCGGTTGATGCTGGGCGTGGCGGTGTTGTCCACCGCGCTGGCGGCGCTGGCGTGGCGCGGCGGCTGGCTGGACGACCTGGAGCGCGGCGCGTACGACCAGGCGCTCACCACGTTCACCGACGGGCGCGGGAAGTCTCCCCATGTGTCGGTGGTGGTCATCGACCAGTCGACGCTGGACGGCATCCGCGCCAACGAGCGCTATGCGCTCAACTTCGGCAGTTGGCCCTACAGCCGCAACCTGTGGGCCCGCGTGGTGGAGCAGTTGGAGGCGGAGGGCGCGCGCGCCGTCGTGTTCGACGCGGTGATGGACGAGCGCTCCTCCGACGAGTCCACGGACCTGGCCTTCGCCCAGATGCTGCGCGACACACGCATCCCGTTCTTCCTGGGCGTCTCCACCAACGCCAACGCGCAGCCATTGCCGCGCGCGGACTTCGACCAGGTCCCCGCCTCCCCGCTCGCGCCCCTCCCGGCCGCCCCCGTGGCTTCCACCGATGAGGCGCTTCCCCAGGAGGCGCTGCCGCCCGAGCGCGCCGAGGAGACGTTCCCGGACGAGGGCGGTGAAGAAGCCTTCCCCGAAGAAGGGGGCGCCGGGTTCGCGGACGCGCCGAAGGACAGCGCCGTCGCCTCCGTCACGCCCGAGCAGATGGCGCGCGCTCTCGCCTTCCCCGTGCGCACGCGGGGCTTCACCCTGGCGACCCTGGATGGTCGGGACGTCGATGGTGAGACGGCCGAGTCGACCGCCGGGAATCACGCCCACGCCCTGCGCCATCCCGTGCCTCCCATCCCCGTGCTCGTGGGCGCGGTGGATGGCTTCGGGTTGGTGGACACGGAGACGGACCCCGACGGTTTCATGCGCCGCACGCGCTTCGCGTACACGGACGGCGTCAACGCATACCCGACGCTGCCGGTGCGAGTAGCCGCGGGCCTGCTGGGCGTCAGTGAGGTGACGCTGTCCGGGCGCAAGCTGCGGCTGGGCAGTCGGACCTACGCCGTGGACACGGACGGTGGCGCGGCGATTGATTACGGCGGGGGCGAGCTGCACGAGCGCTTCCACACGGTGCCCTTGCTGGACGTGCTCGACGGCTGGGTGCACCGGGACAAGGGCCAGCCCTCGAAGCTTCCGTCGGAGGCGTTCCGGGGCAAGGTGGTGGTCATCGGCGGCACGGCGCTGGGACTCAGCGACATCAAGGCCACGTCCTTCCAGGCGGAGGTGCCCGGCGTCATGAAGCAGGCGGCGGTGCTGGAGACGCTGCTCGGCAACGGCCGCTTCATCACCCGGACGCCGCTGGCGGTGGACCTGTCGCTCACGCTGCTGGTGGCGCTGGTCTCCGTCGTATTGCTGATGACGACGCGCTGGACGCCGCTGGAAATCCTGTGGCCGGTGGCGCTGCTGCTGGGCATGTCCCTGGTGACGGGGCGCTTCCTGTCCTCGGGCACGCACGTGCTGACGGCGCTGCCGTCCATGGCGGGCCTGCTGGCCAGTGTCACGGCGGTGGCGTTCAACCACCTGGTGGCCAACCGGGAGACGGAGTTCGTTCGCGCCGCGTTCAGCCGCTTCATGGAGCCCAAGCTCGTGGAGCAGATGATTTCGGAGCGCAAGCTGCCGAGGCTCGACGGAGAGAACGTCGAAATCAGCGCCTTCTTCAGCGACATCCGAGGCTTCTCCACCTTCAGCGAGCGCTTCAAGGAGGACCCGCGCAGCCTGGTGCGCATCCTCAACACGTACCTGACGCGGGTGAGTGGCGTGCTGTTGAAGGAGGGCGGGTGCCTGGACAAGTACATCGGTGACGCCGTGGTGTGTCTGTTCGGCGCGCCCATGCGCCAGGACGACCATGCGGTGCGCGCGTGCCGGGGAGCGCTCGCGGCCAAGGCGGAGGTGGACCGGATGCGCGAGGAGTTCAGCGCCAAGGGCCTGCCGGATGTCTACACGCGCATCGGCGTCAACTCGGCGGTGAACTTCGTGGGCAACTTCGGCAGCGAGCAGCTCTTCAGCTACACGGCCATCGGCGACGGGATGAACCTGGCCGCGCGGTTGGAGGGTGCCAACAAGGCGTATGGCTCCGTCATCATGATTGGCCCGCGCACGTACGAGCTGGCGCGCGAGCACATCGAGGTGCGCGAGCTGGACCGCGTGCGGGTGGCCGGGAAGACGGAGGCCGTCACCGTGTACGAGTTGCTCTCGCTCAAGGGCGGCCTGGATGCGCGCAAGCGGGCGACGGTGGAGCGCTACCACGCGGCGCTGGCCGTGTATCGCGAGGCTCGCTTCGACGAGGCCGTGTCGATGCTGGAGGAGCTGGGGACAGAGGACCCAGACGACGGACCGACGAAGGCGTTGCTGGAGCGTTGTCACAAGTATGCGAAGGCGCCGCCGCCGGATTTCGACGGCGTGGCGAGCCTGGACAAGTGAGCGGGAAAGGAGTCGGAGCGATGACGATGAGAACGAGCGCGGCCGGGGTGGCCCTGATGCTGGCGCTGCTGGCACTGGGCCTTCCGAACCTCGCGTCGGCGGTGGCGGTGGGGGGCTCGCTGTACGTGAAGGCGAAGAACACACGGGTGATGGAGAGCCCCTCGCCCACGGCGAACGCGGTGGTCATCCTCCAGCCGGGTGAGCAGGTGAAGTGGGAGGGCGCGGACCCGAAGAACAAGCAGTGGCACAAGGTGAAGACGGCGGCGGGGAAGAAGGGCTTCGTCTTCCAGTCGAACCTGTCCACCACCGCGCCCAACATGGAGCTCGTCGTGGAGGACAAGGGCAAGCGCCAGGTGAACCCCGCGGGCTTCGTCGCCAGTGGCGCCGCGGTGAAGGCGCTCAGCCCCGGCGCCGTCGAGTACGGCAACAAGAAGGGCGGCGACCACAAGCAGGCGGTGGCGCAACTGCAGAGCCTGGAGAAGAAGGCCAAGGACGTCTCCACCGCTGACATCGCGAAGCACGTGAAGGACGCGGGGCTGTTCCCCGTCGTGGGCGCCGAGGCCACGGCGAAGTCGGGCGCGGCGAAGAGCAAGTCGAAGGGGGGCACGTGATGCGCGCGCATTGGCGGACGGTGGCGCTGGCGGGCCTGGGCCTCCTGGCCTCGTCGTGCAAGGGGGTGACATGGGCGCAGGTCGCCCAGAAGGCGGGGACGGTGGTGAACGACTCGGCGGCGGCGAAGAAGGAGCGCGCCTCCTGCGAGAAGCTGGACGTGGAGCCCACCGTGACGGAGGAGTACGCCATCGGCAGTGCCATGGCCATCCACTGGGTGCAGGGGGGTGGCGGGTTGATGGCCCCGACGGACGGCGCGAAGGGCACCGGGGTGCACGACCTCCACGAGTACCTCAACGTCGTGGGGAAGAACCTGGGTGCGCAGTCCGCGAGGCCCACGTTGGAGTGGACGTTCGGCGTGCTCAACGACGACAAGAACTTCAACGCCGTGTCCACGCCCGGTGCCTACGTCTTCGTCACCCGGAAGCTGCTGTCGGAGCTGGGCAACGAGAGCCAGCTCGCGGGCGTGCTCGCGCACGAGATTGCCCACGTCGTGCTCAAGCACTCCATCAAGCAGTACAACGCCGCCAAGGTGAGCCTCTGCAAGACGGCCGTCACGATGGAGGCCGGCATCCCAGGCTCCGGGGGGCTCATCGCCTCGACGGACAGCGGCGGCAACCTGGACCTGGATGGCGACTCGGCGCTGCTCGGCAGCCTGACGGAGAAGGTCATCGAGTTCGCGGAGAGCGGGAACGACAAGGAGCAGGAGTACGAGGCGGACCTGCTCGCCGCGAAGATGATGCTCTCCGCCGGTTATGACCCCGACGAGTACATCGTGCTGCTGCGCAAGACGACGGATGGCTCGCGCCTGGGCTCACGGCACCCGAACAAGGCGGACCGCGAGAAGCGACTGGTCGCGTTCCTCAACGGGCTCAAGTCCTCTCAGGGGGAGTTCGCGGAGCTGTCGTTGCAGGGACTGCACAGCCCGCCGCTCAAGCCGGAGCTGGTCGCCGCCCTGAAGAGCCCTTCGCGCGGCGTGGCGAAGGACGGGAAGTAGGGACCCTCTTGGGGCGCCCGAAAGGGGGCGCCCCGAGTAAAGCGACTTCAGCGCGCGACGGCCTGGCTCAGCGCGCGGTGCACGGACTCCAGGGCCTTGCGCGCCTCGAGCAGCTCGGCCCGCTCCGCGGTGAGCGAGGCCACCTGCTGGGCCAGCACGTCCCGCTCGCCCTGGAGCGCTTCCACCGCCCGGCGCAGCGAGGTCGACTCGTCCTTGGCGGACTCCAGCTCACCGGCGAGCCGCTCCTCCTCGGCGAGGCTGTCCACCAGGGCCTGCTTGCCGCGAGACACCGCCTCCTCGAGCGCCTCGTGCTCCTTCGCGGAGGCCTGGAGCGCCTGACGGTTCTCCTGGAGGGACAAGAGCGCCTCGTCGCGCTCACCTTCCAGCGCGGCCAGCTCCCGCTCCAGGTCCGCCAGCAGCTTCACGCGGCCTTCCATCTCGGAAGACAGCCGGCGCGCCTCGTCCATGCGCAGCCGGGCTTCCTCGGTGGCCTTCTCCGCCTGACGGCGCGCCACTTCCAGCTCCTGCGTGAGCGAGAGGTTGGCGGCCTTCACCTTCACCAGCTCCGCCTGGAGGTGGGTGATGCGCTCCACCGCGCGCTGACCCGCCTCGGCCACCGTGGCCGGGAGCGGCTCCGGACGCGGATTCTCGCGCACCGCCTTGAGGCGTGCCTTCAGTCGCTCGCGACGCGCTTCGGAGTCATCCACCGGCTCCTCACGCGGAGGCGCGGGCGTCTGCACCTCCATCTCCTGGGGCGGGGCTTCGACGCGGGCCACCGGCTCGGCGACCATCGCGGTGACATGGGGGAGCGAAGCGTGTGACGAGCCCTGCGTCATGGAGTGGGCCTCCTGAGAGTGCCCGGCCGCGAAGCCGTCCAGGTGGAACGCAACGGCGGGAGGAGCCGCGAAGGTGACAGGCACCTCGCCTGATTCGTCCTCGAAGCGCGCCGACTCCGGCTCCGGAGACGCATAGGTGACGGGCTCAGAGGCCTGCGAGGTGAACACCGGCTCCCGGGCGCGCGGCGCCTCCTGCGAGCCCAGCGCCACCTCCATCGCCTCGGCGGCGGTGGGGCGCGGGGCGCGGGCTCGCTCGATGCGGGCGCGGACCTCGGCGGACAGGTCCGCGGAAGGAGGCTCGGGCGGGGCCGAGGCGGCGGGCTCCTGCTCGGAGGGAGCGGACTCGCCCGGGTCGGCGACGCCGGTGAACGCGCCCAAGCGGAGGCGCGGCTTGGCGCGAGACACGTTCTGTTCGAAGGCTTTCTTCATGGCGAATCTCAGCCGGCCTGCTGGGTGCCCTTCTTCGGGGCGGCGGCGGCCGCGGCGACCAGTCGCGGCAGGACGTTGTCAATCATGGCCTGGATGTCGTTGGCGCCCTTCGACGTGGGGTCCGCGACGAAGACGGGGCGCCCCTCGCTGGAGGCCTGCGCGAACTTGGTGCATTGCCGGATGATGGTCGGCAGCAGGAACTCCGGGTAGTGCGTCTGGAGCGCTTCCAGCGCCTCCTTCGCCAGCTTGAAGGTGGCGTTGAAGGAGTTGACCACGATGAAGACGTGGTCGAGCACGTGGTTCAAATCCTCCTCCAGGCTCTGCACCGTTTCGAACAGCAGCTTGAGGCCGTGGAAGGAGAGGAAGTCCGCGAGCACGGGGACGAACAAGTCGTTCGCCGCCATCAGCGCGTTGAGGTTGAGCAGGCCGAAGGACGGGGGCGCGTCGAAGACGACGACGTCGTACTGGGCCTCCACGTCCTTGAGGGCGTTGCGCAGCTTGAACTCGCGGCCGGCCATGGGCATCAGCGAGAGGTCCATGGTGGACATGCTGAGGTTGGACGGGACGAAGTCCAGGTTGGGCAGGGAGGACTTCTGGATGACCTGGACCAGGGGCGTCTTGCGCACCAGCACGTCGAGCAGCGTCTTCTCGAACTCCTCGCCCTCGTAGCCCAGGCACTTGGTGGCGTGGCCCTGGCTGTCCAGGTCGATGAGGAGGACCGAGTAGCCCAGCTCCGCGATGCGCCACGCGTACGAGGTGGACAGGGACGTCTTGCCGGTGCCGCCCTTGAAGTTCAGGAACAGCTGCCGGCGGTGGCCAATCTTGTCCGGGAAGCGGTTGAGGGTGGTGCGCAGGTCCCAGACGTCGTCCGGGGTGTACACGTCCTTCCTCGCGTCCTCCGGAATGGCCTTCGGAGACACGCCGAGCATCTCGGCCACCTGCTTCGAGCTGTATGTCGGCGCTTCCATGAACGACCCTTCGAAAGACGTACGGGACGGATACCTTGCCTCAAGCGGCGAAGTATTTGTGTCCCCTTCGGACCACGGAGCCTCGGGCTGATAGCAGGGTGAGTGCTTCCTGGGCGAGTTCCACGGGGGCCCCCAGGGCGGTCGTCAGCTCGGCGAGCGAGCGTCCGCGCACCGCCACGCGGACCTCCATCAGCATCTGCGCACACAGGGCCTCGACGGGAGAAGCACCCGGGCGGCCCGAGGGGGGACGTGCTTCCGCGGCGCGCGGCGCGGGAGCGGCGGCGGGCACGGGCGCTGGAGCCCCCATGGCCACCAATGCCGCCTGCACGGGGGAAAGTCGAGGTGAACCCACGGGCCGGGCGGCCTGAGGCGCCACGACAGGCGGGGCCATCGGCTGCATGGGCGTACCCGCCGCCGACTGTCCCGGAGCGCGCTGACCCGACTGCGCGGTGGGGGACAGCGGCGCGGAAGGCGGAGGCCCACCGGCATGCATCGGAGCGCCCCCCTGCCCCACGAAGGCCGGTGCGGAGACCTGTCGCGCGCCTGCCGAGACCACGGCCTGCGGCGAAGCGGCGGAACCCGCGGCCTGCCGGGCGCCCGCCGCGACCACGGCCTGCGGCGAAGCGGAGGAACCCGCGACCTGCCGGGCGCCCACGGCCTGCGGCGAAGCGGCGGAGGCACCCGCGCCCTGCACCGCGCCCACGAAGGCCATCCCGTGTGAGGCGCCAGCGGGAGCCACGCCCGCGGAGGTCACCTGCGCGGAAGCCGCCACCTGCGCCGGAACAACCAGGGTCCGCGCGACCATCGGTCGAGCCGCATCCTCCAGCCGGGCGCGCACGGGCTTGACGGGCAGCGTCGCCAGCCGGCGAATCTCGCGGCGCCGGTGCGTATCATCGAGCGACACCACCGCGGACACATCGTGGCCCAGGATGCGCGACAGGCTCTGCGCCGCCGCCTTGCGCACGCGCGGCTCGCGGTCACCCAGCGCCTCCAGCAACAGCGTGCGAGCGTTCTCCCCGCTCCCAGCGCCCAGCGCGAGCGCCGCCAGCGAGCGCACCTCCGAGTCCGCGTCGTGGATGGCTTCCTCGCCCAGCCGCCGCGCCGTCTCACCCTCCAACCCCAGCGCCAGCAACGAGGCCCTGCGACGCACGGAGCGGTCCGGGTCCTTCATCGCCTGCGCCAGATGCGGCGCCGCGTCCCGAGGCGCCAGCGTCAGCAGCGCCTTGAGCGCCGCGATGCGCACCTCCGGCACCGGCGAGGCCAACAGCGGCGACACCACCTGCGCGCCCTCTTCCCGGCACAGCGCCGCGAACGCCTGGAGCAGCGCCACCTGCGCCGCCGAGTCCGTCTCCGCGTGCAGCGCACTGGCCAGCGCCGGAGCAGCGGCCGGCTGGGACAGCGCCTTCAGTCGCTCGGCGGCACGAATCCGCGCGGCGGCGTCCGGCGCCGACAGCTCGCGCACGGAGAACCCGAACAGCGACTCGTCCGTCGGGGCTCCCACGCGCTGTCCGGACAGCTCCGCCAACTGCGCCGGGCTGACGCCGAGCCGCCCCGCATGGAGGAAGCGCTGGGCCTCGCGAGCCACCGGAGACAGCCCCTCCAGCAAGGGCTCCAGCAACGCGGGCCGCGCCGGCGCGCTCGGAGCGGCGGCAGCGACAGCCTGTGCCTTGGCGGAGGCCTCGGAGAGCGGCACGGCGGGCCCGCGCATGGGCACCTTGACGAGCGTCGAGGCCACGCGGTCCGACTCCCCGCGCAGCAGCGCCTCGCTGCGAAGCTGGGAGATGAACGACGCCAGGTCGAACCCCAGGTCGTCGTCCTCGTCGTCGCCGTCCTTCGTCGACGTGCGCAACCGACTGGCGTTCAGCAACCGGTCCATGAGCTGGTCGCGCTCGCCCCGCAGCGCCTGCGTGAGCCGCACGGACTCCTCGCGCTCCGCCTGGAACCGCCCGGCGCGGACCTCCAGCTCCGCCACCTCACGGCGCAGCTCCAGCTCCCGCTGATGCGTCTCCGTCAGCTCACGCTTGAGGTGCTCCATCTCCTCGCGCGTCGAGCCCAGCTCGCTGAGCAACTGCTCCGCGCGCGCCTCGAAGTAGACAATTTTCTCGAGTGCGCTCTTGAGCAGCGCGTCCGGACGCTCGTCGCTCACGACCTCAACGGCCCTCCCCGCGAGGCAGCGCGGTGCACCCCCGACCCACCGGGGGGGCACCCACCCTACGTCAGACGTCCCACCTTCGTAAACCACGGAAACACCAGGGCTTTTCCGTGAACTCCCGGCCTCTCCATTGACAACGCCGCGCAGGCCGATTTTTCGGCCTCGGAGGTGAACACCGTCTTTTCATCGCTCGCCGACGGACGCGCCAGGCCCGCTGAACACCTGCACCGTGAGTGCGGCCGTGGGTCGGGTGACGTTGAGCACCGGACGTCGCTCCGGAGCGACGCCCACGGTGAGCCGGACGCATCCGGAAAGCGCTCCGCGTGAAGCGCCGCCCGCACGCGCGCCGCGCTGATCCACATGCATCGCGCGCTGATCTCCCGCGGGCCGATTTTTCGGCCTCCCGCGGCATCCGACGACTTCCGCGTCCACCGCCCGCGGGGTGACTTCCGAGCGCGTCGCACCCCACTTCCAGAGCCCTCCGCGAGCGGCCTCGGACACGTGTCCCGACAGGCTCCGAAACGCCTCCGGTTTCAAGCGCTTTCGCACGCCCTTCCGGATGCACCTGAATGTCAGACCCCACCCGTAGTCTGTGTTCCACGAGGCAAGGAACTCGCAGTCACTTCTCTCCGGTACCTCTCCGCCAAGGCGCGGGGGGAGAAGCCCTCTTTTCGACAGGTTTCCGCACGCCATGGAACAACGATTGGCCACCATCATTGGAAATGCAGTTCGCGCGGCGCGGCAGCGGCTGGAGCTCACCCAGGCCGACGTGGCCGAGCGCGTGGGAATCGCCACCGAGGTGTACGGGCGGCTGGAGCGCGGTCACATGCTCCCCAGCGTCCGCACGCTGAGGAAGCTGTGTCTGGTTCTCAACTGCTCGTCGGACGTGCTGCTCGGCATGTCTGGCGTGGAAGGCGCGCCCACGCTCGCCGAGGATCCTCCGGAGTACCGCGAGCGTCCCGAGGTGCGCCGCCTCTTGCGCACCGTGCGCAAGCTGGATGCGCCCCGGCTGCGGCTGTTGGGACAGGTCGCCAACGCACTCGAGACGTGAGCACCCGCAGCACGCCCGCGATACGCTGCTTCCATTCCGCATCCGTGGAAGACAGCGAGCGCGGGCGGAATCAGCACCGGGGCGGGGTGGACCCGGGTTGAAACGGATTGAGGGGGACGACGCTGAAGGTTGCGCGTTTTCGCAAGCGCTTGGCGCATGGAATGAAGCGGCGAGGCAGGCGCGAGCCTACCTTCGTGCTTCATGACTCGCCCCTCCCCCGCCCCCGCTCTCGACTTGCCGCAGCTCGCGGTACACGCGCTGTGGTGGGTGTGGTTCCCTTCCTTCCTGTTGAGCTGGGACCACCTGGGCCTCTGGGGTCGCGTGGGCATGTGCGCCGTCGGCTGGGCGGTGCTGTTCTGGAACTACGCCGTCCTGCACAACCACATGCACGTGTCCATGGCGCGCCCCCGGCTGGTGAACTGGGTCGTGTCCCGGACGCTGGGCCTGGCGTGCGGGTTCCCCTACCGGGGCTACTACATCCACCACTTCAACCATCACCGGTACAACGACGGCCCGGGGGACTGGGGCCAGCGGCGGCCGGGTGAAGGCGCCCTGCGTTATTGCCTGCGCTCGGCGCTGACGCCGTGGTTCTGGCCGTTCGAGGCGGTGGCCAACGTCTGGCGGTGGGCCAAGAAGCGCAACCAGCGCACGGAGCTCGTCCTCGACTTCCTCGTCGTGGACGGGGGCATCCTGGCGGTCATCCTCTGGCGGCCGGCCCTGGGGCTGGCGTGGTGGGGGGTGCTGCTGGTGGGGCAGGTCTGCATCCACTGGCTCAACCTGGCGGCCCACTTCGAGACGGACTCCACCCAGCGGGGGGCCCTGGGCACCACGTCCACCTCCCGTCTGTACAACCTGTTCTTTTTCAATGCCGGTTATCACCAGGCCCACCATGTGAAGCCCCAGGTGCCCTGGCGGGAGCTGCCGGGGACGACCCAGGAGCTGGCGGGTGCCTCGCTGGTCAGGCCGGAGCTGGTGACTTCCCTGTCCCCCATCAATCCCTTCTGGGTGGCCAAGGTGGCGAAGCGCTATTCTGCCGAGCCGTGCGATCGGCAGACGGCGTCGACGATTACTTCAGGGACCCCCACGGCCGTTACCTAGTCGGGGAAGGCTTCCTGCACTGGTACGCCTCGGCGGACCTGTGCGGCTTCATTCTCTGGGGGCGCCCCTCGGAGAGCCATGTGCGCCGGCTGGTGCATGTGCTCGACGTGGAGCTGGCCCCCGCGGCGCCGCATGCGTCGCTGGTGGACGCGCGCCGGCTGGAGGCGGCGGACCCGGCGGCCTTCGCGGTGCTGGTGAAGTACATGCAAGCGCGCGAGAAGTCCTTCAGCACGTCCGTGCAGCGGCAGGCCCTGGTGCGTCCGGAGGGCGTGGCGGGCGCGGTGGTGGGCGGCTTCTACACGCTGCTGACAGGCGCCTATCCCAGCAAGGTGTTCACCGACCCGGCGAACGCGCTCGCGTGGTTGGGCCAGCCGGAGGGCCGGGCGGCGCCGCTGTTGTCCAAGCTGAATGATCTGGTGGCGGAGGCCACCGGTCAGTCACCGCTCTTGCGCGAGCTGCACCAGGCGATGCGCGGCAAGCTGCCGGACATCAACCTGTCGGACGTGGCCCGGGAGATGGGCATGTCCGAGCGCACGCTCCAGCGCCGGCTGAAGGAGGCCGGGACGTCCTTCCAGGCGGAGCTCAACGCCGTGCAGGTGCGCATGGCGCAGGCGCTCCTGCTGGAGACGGACATGAAGCTCACCGCTGTCGCGGTGGAGGTGGGCTGCGCGTCGCTGCAGCACTTCAGCAGCCTGTTCCGCAAGCTGGTGGGAGACTCCCCCAGCTCGTGGCGCGAGCGGCAGCAAGGCAAGACGTCCGCCGAGGCGAGCCCCGCGCTCGATGCCTCCGCCGCCGCACCGGAGCCCCGCCGCGACGGCTCCTCGGGCGAGTAGCCGCGCCGAGGAGCCCGCTCAGCTCGGGTCCGGTCAAACATCCCCTCCGCGTGGGACCACACCCTCGGGCAAGTCGCCGCGTTGAAGAGCACGCTCAGCTCGGACTTGGACGGTGCTCCGGAGTCGGGGGCGCCGACGGCAGGTGCAGCGTGAAGCACGCGCCGCCCTCCGGACGGTTCGCCACCGACAGCGTGCCGCCGACGCGGGCCAGGTACTCGCGACACAGGGCCAGCCCCAGGCCGGTGCCCTTGCCGGGGGCCTTGGTGGTGAAGAAGGGCTCGAAGAGGCGCGACAACGCGGCCTCCGGAATGCCCGGCCCGTTGTCCTCCACCTCCAGCCGCACACCTCCAGCTTCAGCGCGGGCTCGCAGGACGATGCGCGCGACGCGCGGAGGCTGTGCGGAGTCCACCGCGTCCGCCGCGTTGAGCAGCAGGTTCAACACCACCTGCACCAGGTGTCGCTGCCCCAGCCGCACGCGGCTCAGCTCCGGCGACAGCTCCCGCACCACCTGCCCCAGGCTCCGCAGTCGCACCGACGCGAGCCGCTCCGCCTCGTCCAGCGCATCGACCACGCCGCACGCCTCCTCCGTGTCCACCGAGTCCCGGGAGAAACGGCGCAGGTCGGTGACAATCTGCTGGATGCGCAGCACCCCCTGCTGCGTCTCCTCCAGCACGCGCCGCATCTCCTCCAGGTCCGGCGTCGGCTCCTCGACGACGTCACCCAGGTAGCCCAGGTTGGACTTCACGTAGGCCAGCGGGTTGTTCACCTCGTGCGCCACGCCCGCCGCCAGTCGCCCCACCAGCGCCAGCCGCTCCGTCTCCGCGCGACTGACCTCCGCTTCCGCCCTCAACCGCTCACTGCGCGCCAGCCGCTCCAGCACCGCCAACCGCTCCCGCACGGCCTCGCGCTCCGCGTCGCGCATGCGTTGAAACAGCTTCCCGCTGAAGACCGAAATCCAGGCCATGAAGAGGAAGACCGTCACCTGGCCAATGAGCTGTCGCTCCGAGCCACCCGACAGCCACGACGCCAGCACCACGCCCACCAGCGTCAGGACGATGGACGCCCACACCGTCACCAAATCGCCCGGCGTGAAGACGGCGATGATGAGCGGCATCGCGAACAGCAGCGGGAACAGCGGACTCGCCAGCCCTCCGGTGAAGTGGATGTCCAGCGCGAGCGCGGCCAGGCTGAAGACGCCGCCCACGGTGCTGGCCCGCTGGGACGGCAGCCAGCGCGAGCCCGCCGCCAGGGCACACGCGACGAGGAGGGCGGCCCAGCCCACGTGGATCAACGCCACCTCGGGGACGAAGCCCCCGAACAGCAGCGGATGCGTGGTCAGCGAGAGCAGCAGGACGCCCGCGGAGACGATGAAGCCCCTGCGCTTGAGCCGCAGATGGGTTTCGAGCTCGGAGGCCGAGGGACTGGGTACGACGGGTAGATGCACGGAGCCGTCCTACTGCTGGGCGCGCTGCGCGGCGGGACGGGCCATCTGCCGCTCCACATAGGCGCGCAGGGCGGGGAAGTCCTCCAAGAGCCCCATGCCCCCACCCCAGTTGAGGATGGATGCCATCACCACGTCCGCCGCGGTGAAACGCTCGCCCACCAGGAACGGCCGCCCCTTGAGCTTCTCCTCCAACATGCGGGCGATGTCCGTGAAGCGCTTCTTGCCCCGGTCGGCCTCCGCGGGCACGCGCTCGTGCTCCGGCAGGAAGCGGCTGTGCGCGGAGTACGCGGACAGGGGCGGCTCCATGGTGGCCATGCAGAACATCATCCACTGGTAGTACTCGGCGCGCTCCACGGTGCCGAGCGCCGGAGCAAAGCCCTTGTCCGGGAACTTGTCGGCGACGTGCAGGAGAATCGCGGCCGACTCGAAGACCGCGTGTCCGTCATCCTCCAGCGCGGGCATGGAGCCCATGGGATGGACGCGCAGGTACTCGGGGCTCTTGTGCTCTCGCTGGAGCAGGTCCACCGGCACCAGCTCGTAGGGCACGCCCAGTTCCTCGAGCAACCAGCGGGGGCGGGTGGCGCGCGTGTGCTGGGCGAAATAGAGCTTCATCATCGTCGTCGGGACTCCGAGGTGTGTCGCTTGAGCCGGCGAGCCTTTCCGAGCTGCACGGCGCCGCGCGAGCTTCGCATCTCGCCCCTCCTCGCGGGTGCGGGGATTATTGGATCCGGGCACACCGCGCGCAGCTTGCACCCCCTGCATTCGGCCCCACTCCACACCGCCTCGTAGAGCGCCGTCACCCGGTCGATGACGTCGAAGTCCTCCGTCACGAACCCCAGTTCGAAATTGCGCACCGCGTCGCCCTTCGCGCCCAGGCCCGCGCCCGTGAGGTTGGCGCTCCCCAGGTAGGCCCACGCCCCGTCCACGACGACCGCCTTGAAGTGCACGCGCGGGCAGACCTTCAGCTCCAGTCCCCCCGCCACCAGCCGGGCCCGCTCGTCGAAGGCCGCGCGGAACGGACGGCTCGGCAGCTCCGCGTGCAAGAGCCGCAGCGACAGCCCTCGCGCCGACAGTCCGTCGAGCACCTCCACCAACGGAACGAAGCGCCCCTTCGACTCCACGTACATCGCCTTCACGTTCGCCGTCGCAATCCACACCGACTCGCGCGCGTGGAGCAGCTTCTCCAGCACCACCTCCCGATACAGCTCACTGCCGGACAGCAGTTCCGCCTGGATGGGACGCATGAAGGCCATCCTCACACACATACCTACCGCCCTCCAGTCGGAGCCCATTGTCCGCCGCTGGAAACTGACCTCCAGTCACTTGACGACTGACCCGGGGTCACCTAGCAATGACCCATGGTCAGCAATCCGGGGGTGAAGGGGGAGCGGGCGGCGCCTCAGCGGGCGCGCAAGGACGAGGACAAGGAAGCGAGACGTCGGCTGCTCCTGGATGAAGCGCTGGCGCTCTACGCGGCCACCTCCTACGCGGAGGTGAAGATGGCGGACGTGGCGGAGCGCGCCGGCCTGGCCAAGGGGACGGTGTTCCTCTACTTCCCGACCAAGGAGGCGCTGTTCCTGGCGCTGCTGGAGGACCTGCTCTTCTCCTGGTTCGCCCGACTGGATGCGCGGCTGTGTCAGCCGGACGCGCCGTGGACGGGCCCCTGGTTGGCCCGCTCGGTGGCCCAGTCGCTGGAGGCGGAGACCTCGCTCACGCGGCTGCTCGCGATGCTGCAGACGGTGCTCGAGCAGAACGTGTCCGTGGAGCAGGCGCGCCGGTTCAAGGAGCGGCTGCTGCAGGCCATGCTGCACATCGGCGCGCTGCTGGAGGCGCGGCTGGACTTCCTAAAGCCGGGCGAAGGCCCCCGGGTGCTCGTGCATCTGCACGCGCTGGTGACGGGCCTGCGGCAGATGGCGGACGTGGCGCCCGTGGCGCGCGAAGTCCTGGCGTCACCGCACATGGCCCCCTTGCGAATCGACTTCACGGCCGAGCTGACGGCGGCCCTCACCACCCTCTTGCGCGGGCTCGAGTCCCGCTGAAACACGTCACCACACCCCAGGAGCCAACCATGCTGGAGCTCGTCCCCGTCGCCACCGAGTCGAAGCCCTCCGCGGACCTCGCGCGCATCCAGGCCGCCTTCCAGGCCCAGCGCGCGAATCGCTGGGTGATGTCCCGCACCACCACGGCCGAGCGCATCGCCCGGCTCAAGCGCCTGCGCGAGGCCATCATCGCCCGCCGCGATGAGCTGGCGGAGGCCATCCACCAGGACTTCCGCAAACCCGCGCTGGAGGTGGAGCTGACGGAAATCCACCCGACGCTGGAGGAGCTGAACCACACGGTGAAGCACCTGTCGTCGTGGATGAAGCCCACGCGGGTGGGCACGCCGATGCTGCTCGCGGGCTCCTCCGCGCACGTGCGCTACGAGGCGCGCGGCGTGGTGCTGGTGCTGGCCCCCTGGAACTATCCCTTCCAGCTCTTGATGGCGCCGCTCATCGCCGCCATCGCCGCGGGCAACACCGTCATCTGCAAGCCCAGCGAGAAGACGCCGCACACCGCGCGCTTCCTCTCGCGGCTGGTGCGCGACGTCTTCCCGGAGAACGAGGTCGCGCTGTTCGAGGGCGGCGCGGAGACGGCGGAGGCGCTCCTGGAGCTGCCGTTCGACCACTTCTTCTTCACGGGCAACCCGCGCATCGGCCGCAAGGTGATGGAGGCCGCGGCGAAGCACCTGGCCAGCGTGACGCTGGAACTGGGTGGCAAGTCACCGGCCATCGTCGACGAGACGGCGGACGTGCGGGCCGCGGCCGAGCGACTCGCGTGGGGCAAGTTCATCAACGGCGGACAGACCTGTGTCGCGCCGGACTACGTGTTCGTTCACGAGTCCCGCCAGCAGGCCTTCATTGACGCGCTCAAGGCGGTCATCGCCCGCTTCTACGGCGCCACCGAGCCGGAGCGGCAGGCGAGCGCGGACTTCTCGCGCCTGGTGGACGCGACGGCGTGGCGGCGGGTGAAGGACCTGGTCGACCGGACGGTGGCGGCGGGAGCCAAGGTCGAGGTGGGCGGGGTGGCGGACGGGCCCTCGCGCTACCTGGCGCCCACCGTGCTGACGGGCGTGACGGCGGACATGGCCATCATGGAGGGGGAAATCTTCGGGCCGGTGTTGCCGGTGATGACGTACCGCTCGCGTGACGAGGTGTACGCGCACATCCAGGGTGGGGAGAAGCCGCTGGCGCTCTACGTCTTCAGCCAGGACAAGCGGGCCATCGAGGACGTGTTCCGCAACACGACCTCCGGAGGGGCGGTGGTGAACAACGTCCTCATCCACGTGGCGAACCCGAACCTGCCCTTCGGCGGGGTGGGAATGAGCGGCCTGGGGCACTACCACGGCGTCTACGGCTTCCGGACCTTCAGTCACGAGCGCGCCGTGTCGGTTCAATGGATGAAGTCGCTGGCGGCGGTGTTCTTCCCGCCGTACCGCGGAAAGGCGCAGGAGTGGGCCTCCCGCGCCAGCCGGCTGTTGGAGTAGGCCCCACACAGCCAGAGGAGCCGGGATGCGCGTGGTGAAGCAGGAGGAGGAGCTGATTCCCCGGGGCATGCAGGAGGCGTTCGACCGCCTGCGGGCCCGGCGCTGGGACGTGGCGCGGCGGGGCCCCGGCGAGCGGCTGGCGAAGCTGGAGAAGCTCAAGGCGCTCATCGTCGAGCGGAGGCAGGCGCTCGCCGACGCCATCCACGCGGACTTCCGCAAGCCGCCCGCGGAGGTGGAGGCGACGGAAATCCTCCCGGTGCTGATGGAGCTGGAGCACGTGCGCAAGCACCTCAAGGCGTGGATGAAGCCGCGCAAGGTGACGACGCCGCTGGTGCTCACTGGGACGACCAGCCACGTGCGTCACGAGGCGCGCGGCGTGGTGCTGGTGATGGCGCCCTGGAACTACCCGTTCAACCTGCTGCTGATGCCGCTGGTGGGCGCGGTGGCGGCGGGCAACACCGTCATGTGCAAGCCCAGCGACAAGACGCCGAACACGTCGCGCTTCCTGGCGGAGCTGGTGCGCGACACGTTCCCCGAGGACGAGGTGGCGCTGGTGGAGGGTGGCGCGGAGGTGGGCGAGGCGCTCTTGCGGCTGCCGTTCGACCACTTCTTCTTCACCGGAGGGCCGCGCGTGGGGCGGCGGGTGATGGAGGCCGCGGCGAAGCACCTGGCCAGCGTGACGCTGGAGCTGGGCGGCAAGTCGCCGGCCATCGTGGATGCGTCAGCGGATATCGAAGCCGCGGCGGAGCGGGTGGCCTGGGGCAAGTTCCTCAACGGCGGGCAGACGTGCATCGCGCCGGACCACGTCTGGGTTCATGCGTCGAAGGAAGAGGCGTTCCTCGCGGCCCTGAAGGCGGCGCTGGAGCGCTTCTACGGGCGCTCCGAGGAAGCGCGGCGCGCGAGCTCCGACCTCTGCCGGATGGTGGATGACGGCGCCTTCGCGCGGGTGCGCGGGTTGCTGGACCGCACGGTGGCGGCGGGAGCGCGAGTGGTTGTCGGCGGCGGCGTGGACGCGGAGACGCGCTTCATCGCGCCGACGGTGGTGGCGGACGTGGCACCGGATGCGCCGTTGATGGAGGAGGAAATCTTCGGGCCGGTGTTGCCGGTGTTGCGCTTCGAGTCGCTCGACGAGGTGGTGACGCACGTGCGCGCGGGCGGCAAGCCGCTGGCGCTCTACATCTTCAGCCATGACGAGGCGGTGGTGGAGCGGCTGCTCCAGGAGACGAGCGCGGGCGGGACGTGCATCAACGCGGTGGTGTTGCACAACGTGAACCCGAACCTGCCGTTCGGCGGCGTGGGCGCGAGCGGCCTGGGCGCGTACCACGGCGAGACGGGATTCAAGACCTTCAGCCACGAGCGCGCGGTGCTGCGCCAGGGACGCACGTCCCTGGCGAACCTGTTCTTCCCGCCGTACACCGGCAAGGCCCGGAAGCTCGCGCGACTGGCGAGCCGCCTGTTCGAGTAGGCGGCCCCGCCGTCAACTCAGCTGCGAAGGCCCGGAGCTTCGTGGCCGGTGCGAGCCACGTACTCGGTGTAGCCACCGCCGTACTGGTGGATGCCATCCGGCGTCAGCTCCAGCACGCGGTTGGACAGCGCGCCCAGGAAGTGACGGTCGTGCGAGACGAAGAGCATGGTCCCCTCGTAGCGGGCCAGCGCGGTAATCAGCATCTCCTTCGTCGCCATGTCCAGATGGTTCGTGGGCTCGTCCAGCACCAGGAAGTTGGGCGGGTCGAAGAGCATCTTCGCCATCACCAGACGCGCCTTCTCACCACCCGACAGCACGCGGCACTTCTTCTCCACCTCGTCACCGGAGAAGCCGAAGCACCCGGCCAGCGCGCGCAGCGAGCCCTGTCCCGCGCGGGGGAACGCGTCCTCCAGTGACTCGAACACCGTGCGCTCACCGTTCAGGAGGTCCATGGCGTGCTGGGCGAAGTACCCCAGCTTCACGCTGCCACCCACCGTCACCGCGCCCGTGTCCGGCGTCGTCGAGCCCACCACCAGCTTCAGCAGCGTGGACTTGCCCGCGCCGTTGACGCCCATGACGCACCAGCGCTCGCCGCGGCGCACGAGGAAGTCCATGCCGTCATAGATGCGCCGGGAGCCGTAGGCCTTGTGCACCGCCTTCAGGCTCACCACGTCGTCACCCGAGCGCGGCGCCGGCTGGAACTCGAACAGCACCGTCGTGCGGCGCTTGGGCGGCTCCACCTTCTCAATCTTCTCCAGCTTCTTCACGCGGCTCTGCACCTGCGCGGCGTGCGAGGCGCGGGCCTTGAAGCGCTCGATGAACTTCAGCTCCTTGGCGAGCATGGCCTGCTGGCGCTCGTACTGCGCCTGCTGCTGCTTCTCGTTCTGCGCGCGCTGCTGCTCGTAGAAGTCGTAGTTGCCCGAGTACGTCGTCAGCGAGCCGCCGTCGATTTCCACCATCTTGGTGACGATGCGGTTGAGGAACTCGCGGTCGTGCGACGTCATCAGGAGCGCGCCCTCGTACCCCTTGAGGAAGCCCTCCAGCCAGATGAGGCTCTCCAGGTCCAGATGGTTGCTCGGCTCGTCGAGCAGCATCGCGTCCGGACGCATGAGCAGGATGCGCGCCAGCGCCACGCGCATCTTCCAACCACCGGACAGCGCGCCGACGTCGCCGTCCATCATCTCCTCGCTGAAGCCCAGGCCCGCGAGAATCTCCCGCGCGCGGCCCTCCAGCGCGTAGCCACCCAGCTCCTCGAAGCGCGCCTGCACCAGGCCGTAGCGCTCGACGAGCTTCTCCATGTCGTCGGCCTTGTCCGGGTCGGCCATGTCCGCTTCGAGCGCCTTCATCTCCGCGGCGACCGTGCTCACCGGGCCCGCGCCGTCCATGACCTCGGACACGGCGCTGCGGCCGGACATCTCGCCGACGTCCTGGTTGAAGTAGCCGATGGTGACACCACGGTCGACGGCCACCTGGCCTTCGTCGGGGTGTTCCTGGTCGGTAATCATCCGGAACAGCGTCGTCTTGCCGGCCCCGTTGGGCCCGACGAGGCCGACCTTCTCCCCCTTGTGGAGAGCGGCCGAAGCCTCGATGAAGAGAATCTGCTGGCCGTGCTGCTTGCTGATGTTGTCGAGACGAATCATGTGCGTAGGGGGTGCCCGGAAGGCGGGCGCGGCGCCCTTATGCCATGGGGGACGCCGAAGGAGGATTGTTCCGAACCCTCGACCTCCGCTTCCCATGCCCGGGGGCGGCCCACCAGGGGGGCGTTCGCCCTGGAGCCGGGAGGGAGACCTACATGACCCCGTCACTCCCCAGGCGCCATTCCGCCGTGAGCGGATCCGCTCGGGCACAGGGAGCCGGACACCCCGCCCTGGGTGCCCGGCCGCCTGGTCCCCTGCCGTGCCTCAGGGCGTGATGACGAGGCGGATGGGATTGCCTTCCTTCTTCACCAGCCGCTCCACGCCCTTCGCCACATCCTCCAGCGGCATCGTCGCCGTCACGGAGCGCGAGACGTCCAGACGCTTGGTGCTCACCAGCGTCACGAGCTGGTCCAGGTGCTTCTTCTCGTAGCCCAGGTGTCCGACCAGCGCCTGGGAGCGCAGGCCGAAGTTGACCCCGGCGCCCAACTGGATGGGTTCCGGCGACAGGCCCACCATCACCGCGCGCCCGTAGCGCCCGAGGCTCAACGCCGCCTGCGCCAGCACCGAGTTCGCGCCCACCAGGTCCACCGCCACATCCAACCCCAGCCCATTCGTGTGCTGGAGAATCTGCGCACGCACGTCCGGAGAACGCGGGTCCAACGCCACGTCCGCGCCGAACTCCAGCGCGCGGTTTCGCGCGGCCTCGTTCGTGTCGAACGCGATGATGGGCGTCGCCCCCATCATCCGGGCAATCTGCACCGCGTGGACCCCAAGCCCACCGATGCCCCACAGGCCCACCGACTGCGCGGGCCGCAACTTCGCGCTCTCCACCAGTCCCGCGTACGGCGTGGCCACCGCGTCCGCGAGGATGGCCGCCTGTTCGAAGGGCAGGTGGTCCGGAATCGAGGACAGCACGAAGTACGGCACCACGACGTACTCGGCCCAGGCGCCGTCGTAGTGAAAGCCCATGATTTGAAAGTCGAGGCACTCCTGAGGCTGGCCATTGGAGCACTTCGGGCAGCGACCGCAGGGCTTGCCACCGGCCATCGCGACGCGCTGCCCCTCCTTCCAGCGCGGCACGCCCACGCCCACCTCGTCGATGACACCCGAGGACTCATGGCCCGGTGTCACCACGGGCAGCGGAGAGCGGAGCGAGCCGTCGAGCAGATGCGCATCCGACAAGCAGATGCCGCACGCCTTCACTCGCACCCGCACCTCGCCCGGACGCGGTTGGGGCACGGGGACCTCCGTCACCGTCAACGTCCGCGTGGCCGTATCGAAGCGCGCCGCCCGCATCGTCCGTTGGTTCGCGTCTGCCATCGATTGCTCCTCCTGGCCGCGCATCGTGGAACACGAGCGGGCACCCAAGCTCGGAAGGCGCGACCGTAGCACGCACCCTCGGGGCTGCTCGCTGACTCGAAGCGAGCCTTTCACTCTGGCGCGAGGACGACACTTCCACCGCACCGGTTCGGCTCCGAGCGGTCTGGAACGACTCGCACCGCGAAACTGGCGGGCGCGCCAGTCCGCTTCCCCATGGGCGTCGCGGCACGGGAGGCCCGCGCACTCGCGCCCGTTTCCGTGCAACGCCTCGCCCTGTGGCGTAGGCGGCATCACGGCCGTTTGCGCGCACCACCGCCAGCACGGGCGCGCCGTGTGGCGTAGAGTGCCCAGCCGTGCTGACCGTCGAACCGCATCCGTCCCTGGACACCCTGGCCTTCACCACCACGTTCCCCGCACCGCTGGGCTCGCTGGCCTCGCCGGAGTGGCTGGTGGCGTTGCTGAAATCGGATGCGGCCGCGCCACTCTCCAGCGACGACGCCGTGCGCGGCGCCGTGCGCGACATGCTCCGCCACGGCGGCTACAAGCCCACAGGCCGCGGCAAGCCCGCCTCCGAGTACCTGGTGCGCGCCGCGACGGAAGGCACGCTCGGCTCCATCAACACCGCCGTGGACCTCTGCAACGCCGTGTCCCTGCACAGCGGCCTGCCCATCAGCGTCGTCGACCTGGACCGGGCCACCGCGCCCTTCCGCGTGGGCATCGCCCCCGAGGGCTCCCAGTACGTCTTCAATGCCTCCGGCCAGAGCATCGACCTGGCGGGCCTGCTGTGCCTCTTCGACGCCGAGGGCCCCTGCGCCAATGCCGTGAAGGACGCCCAGCGCACCAAGACGAACGCCGACACCCGCCGCACCCTCACCGTCCTCTGGGGCGCCAGGGGCCTGGGTGACCGCACCGCGCGCGCCTTCACGTGGTACCGCGAGCTGTTGGAACGCGCGGGCGCCACCGTGGAGCGGCTCCCCTGAGCGCCCTGGACCTGGAGCAACTGCTCGCCGACGGCGCACGCTCCCTCTCCGCCGCCTGGGGACGACCCGTGCTCCTGGCCGAGCCCCAGGTCCTCCGCACCGAGTCCCGCTGCCATGTCGTGCGCGCCCGCGTCCGCGGCGGCGATGTGCCCACCGTCATCCTCAAGCACTTCCACGCGGACCCCGTGCTCGGCCTGGACGAGTGGGCCGGGCTGGAGCTGCTCGGCCGCCACAACCTCACCACCGCCCCGGGCCTCATCGCCGGCGACATCCACTCCCGCCTCCTCGTCCTCCAGGACCTGGGCATCGGCCCCAGCCTGGAAGACCTCTTCAATTCGGTGGACGCGAGCGCCGCCACCGGAGGACTGCTCGCCGTGGCCCGACTCACGGGCCAGCTCCACGCGCGCACCCGGGGCCTGCAAGGTGACTTCGACCTGCTCCGCCACTCGCTGCACCCACGCCCCTTGCGCGTGCGCATCGACAACGCGCGCTATCTGGTGGAGCACGCGGACCGGCTGCATCGCTGGACGAACGCCGTCGGCACCACCGTGGCCGCCGGCACCCAGGAGGACGTGGAGCAACTGGCGCGTGAGCTGGCCGAGCCCGGCCCCTTCCTCGCGCTCACCCACGGGGACATGGCCCCGGGCAACACCCTCTTCACCACCAGCGGCCCGCGCCTGCTCGACTTCGAGTACTGCGGCATGCGCCACGCGCTGTACGACGCGCTCATGTGGCTCATCGTGGTGCCGCTGCCCGACGAGCTCGTCACTCGCGCCGACCTCACCTATCGCATCACCCTGGCCCCCGTCTGCGAGGCGGCCCAGACGGACGCCACGTACACCCACGCGCGCGCCCTGGTCGCCACGGCGCGCACGGTGAACATGTTCCAGTGGCTGTCGCCCAAGGCGCTGGAGCGAGACAGGGACTGGGCACCGGGCTACTCCGAGCGCGCCGCCCTGCTGCGCCACCTCGCGCGCTCCCGCGTCCTGCGCGAGCCCACGAGCCTGGTCCCCGCCCTCTCACGCACCCTCGCCGCCCTGGAGGAACGACTCGTGGCGCGCTGGGCGGGAACTCCGTCCTTCACCTGGCCCGCGTTCCGATAGCGCGCCGGAGGACGCTCGCCTTCGCGCTCACTCGCGGACGCGCACCACCACCTTGCCGAAGGGCCCCCGGTCCAGGTGCTCGAGCGCCTTCGGGAACTCGCGCAGCGCATACGTCGCGTCGACGACCGGCTCCAGGCGCAGCGCGTCCACCGCGCGCACGAAGTTCTCCAGGCCGCGTCGGTTCCCCACCAGCACGCCCTGGATGACGCCCTGGGTCTGGAACAACGGCACCACCGGGAAGCGCATGTCGAAGCCGTCCAGCACGCCGATGAGCGTGACGCGTCCACCGGGCGCCAGCGCGCTGACCGAGCGCGCCAGGTTGTCGCCGCCCACCATCTCCAGGATGTGGTCCGCGCCGCGCCCACCCGTCAGCTCCACCACCGCCTTCTCCCAGTCCGGCGTCTGGCGCCGGTGGATGCCGTGGGCCGCGCCCAGCTTCTTCGCGCGCGCAAGCTTCTCCTCATCCCCCGACGTGACGATGACCCGCGCTCCCAGCGCCGAGGCGAGCTGCACGGCGAACAGCGACACGCCGCCCGTACCCTGGGTCACCACCGTCTGCCCGGGCCGCACCCCGCCCAGCTCCACGAGCGCCGTCCACGCGGTGAGCCCCGCGCACGGCAGCGTGCTGGCGCGCACGTCATCCAGTGTCCGGGGCGCGGCGACAAGCCAGCTCTCCGGCATCGCCACATACTCGGACAACACCCCCGGCAGACTCCCTCCCAGGCTGCGCACCGAGCCATTCACGCGCGGCACGGGCCCGTCCACCCAGTCCGCGTTGAACGCGGCGAGCACCCGCTCCCCCACCTTGAACCGGGTGACACCGCCACCCGTGGCCACCACCTCACCGACCATGTCGGAGGTGGGCACGAAGGGCCACGGCACATCCGAATAGCCAGCCCCGTCGAGGAACAACTTCTCGCGGTAGTTCAGCGACACCGCCGAGACTCGGACCAGCACCTCGCCCGCGACCGGCGTGGGAATCGCCACGCTCGCCAGCTCCAGGTTCGCTCGGCCAGGCCGCCGCAGCTCCCACCGCTTCATCACGCCATCCATCGTTTCGCTCCGTTGCCGTGCCATCGAGAGGCGCGGGGGATATACGGACGCGGAAGTGTCCCCAGTGACGAGACTTCGGCGCCTCACTGGGGACAGGAATTCACCAATGGGAACCACACCGTGACGGACCGACTCAGTGGAGTGCTCACCTTCGTCCAGGCCGCCGAGGCTGGTGGCTTCGCGCTCGCGGCCGAGCGGCTGGGTCTGTCCCGTTCCGCCGTCGGAAAGAGCATCGCCCGGCTGGAGGAGCGACTGGGCACCCGCCTGTTCCAGCGCACCACGCGCAGGCAGAGCCTCACCGAGGACGGACAGGTCTTCTACGAGCGCTGTGTCCGCGCGCTGGCGGAGCTGGAAGCGGCGGAGGCCGCGCTGGACTCCGGCCGCCGCGCACCCACGGGCCGCCTGCGCGTGGCCGCGTCCGTGCTGTTCGGTCGGCACTGCGCCGCGCCCCTGCTCTGGGAGCTGACGCGCCAGCATCCGGGCCTCGAACTGGAGCTGTGCTTCAGCGACCGCGTGGTGGACCTCATCGAGGAGGGCTTCGACCTGGCCATCCGCGTCGCGCCCCTCGCGGACCACGCGGGCCTCACCGCGCGCAGACTCGGCGCGCAGATGATGGTGGTCTGCGCCTCGCCTCGCTACGTCGCCCGCCATGGCCGACCGAAGACGCTCGCGGACCTCGCGAAACACGAGGCCATCAATTACGGGCGCCAGGGCATCAGCAAGCCCTGGCGTTTTCCGGACAGCCAGGGCGGAGAGCGGGTCATCCCCGTCCAGGGCAGCCTGCGCTTCGATGACCTGGAGGCCATCGCCGATGCCGCCGTCCAGGGCGCCGGGCTCGCGTGGCTTCCGTGCTGGCTCGTCGCCGAGCGGGTGCATAAGGGCGAGCTCGTGACGCTGCTGGAGACGGAGGGCCGCCACGGCAATGAAATCTTCGCCGTGTGGCCCCAGAACAAGCACCTGCCGTCGAAGGTGCGCGCGGCCATCGACATCCTGGTCGCGCGCATCCCCGAGCGGCTGTCCTCCGGGGAGAACCAGTCCAAGGGGGCACGGAGAAAGCCCCTGCGCCGGAAGGCCTAGAGTCCCTCGCCGAAGCGGTCTCCCGTCTCCACCGAGTCCGTCTGCTCCGACGGCGCCTGGGACCAGAGCTGCTCCCCCGCGCGCGACAGGCCCGTGACACCCGCGCTGTACAGCACCTGCACCGCGCCCGAGTCGGTCGCGCTCCCCACGTCCTCGTACGGCACGCCCACTGCCAGGTCCACGAAGCCATCCCCGTCGTAGTCCCCCGAGGACAGCCGGGAGCCGAACGCATCCTGGAGCTCCGCGCCCTCCTCCACGGTGGAGCCCACTTGAGACCAGCGCTGCTCACGCGCAGTGGACAGCCCACCCGGCGCGCCGTGCAACACGTGCACGATGCCCGCGCCGACGACAGCCCCCACGCTCTCGGACGCCACGCCGATGGCGAGGTCCACATGGCCATCTCCATCGAAGTCCTCGGCCACCAGCGCGGAGCCCAGGGCATCGCCTTGCTCGGCCACGTCCGAGATACCGGCCGAATCCTGACTCCAGGCGAGGGCCCCCGTGGACTGGAGCCCCGCGCTTCCGCCGCGCAGCACCGTCACCGCGCCCGCCCCCGCCATGAAGCCCACCGTCTGACCCGGAGCCGCGATGGCCAACTCACTCCGACCATCGCCATTGAAGTCCCCCGCCGCCAGCGCGGCACCGAAGAGCACCTCCTCGCTCGCCACACCGGGCACCCCGTCGCTTCCCGGAGTCCACAATTGGTTGCCCGTGCTCGTCAGGCCATCGATGGAGCCGGACAGCACGTTCACCGCGCCCACGTTCGCGACGGTGCCCACGTCCTCGGAGGGCACACCCACGGCCAGCTCGTCGAAGCCGTCTCCGTTGAAGTCACCCGCGGCCAGCGCGGAGCCGAAGCGGTCTCCCGTCTCCGTGACTTCGAGCACGTGCGCCGCCGCCTGACTCCAGCTCTGCGCGCCAGTGCCCGTGAGCCCGGAGATGGAGCCGAACAACACCGTCACCAGCCCGGAGTCGAGCGCCGATGAGCCATAGTCCTCGGCGGGAACGCCCACGGCCAGGTCGTCATACCCATCGCCGTTGAAGTCCCCCACCGCCAGCACGGCGCCGAAGCCGTCGAACGCCTCGGCGCTGTCAGGCACGCTCGCGCTGTTCTGATGCAGCACCTTGTCCGTGGACAAGTCCACGCCCTGCGCCGACCCCAGGAAGACGTGGACCGAGCCCGCGTCGACAATCCCATTCACGTCGTCCTCGGGCACGCCGACGGCCACGTCCGCGAAGCAGTCGCCATTGAAATCACCCACCGCCACCGCGGCGCCGAAGTGGTCGGCGAAACCCGCCGTGTCCTCCACGCCCGACACGTCGCGATGCAGCCACAGGCCCGCCGTCCCCAGCCCCGTCGCCGAGCCCAGCACGACGCTCACCGCCCCCTGGTCCAACCCCAGGCCCACGTCCTCGTCCGGCGCGCCGACGACGAGGTCCGCGTAGCCATCTCCATTCACGTCCGAGTGGCGCCCGTAGCCATGCAGGCGCTTCACGGCGCAGGCGTCAGCCGGAGTCGGCGCGGTGCGGTTCGCGGTGAAGAACGAGCCGTCCAACCGGGTGATGGTCGGCGAGTCATTCGCGGAGAAGGCCTCCGGCGCGTAGTGCATCAGGGAGTCCAACCCATAGGGCCCCAGGTTGCGTCCGGCCGCGCCCTCCTGCGCGAAGGTCTCGAAGGCGTGGGCATACCCTGCCTCGATGTTCTCGAAGTGGATGACGACGTTCCTGTCCCGGTCCGTGCGCGCCTGCTCGTGCCACAGTCCCAGCGTGTGCCCCACCTCGTGGAGCGTGCTCCCCGTGGTGCAGCCCGGCGCGAGCGTCACGAACTGCTGCCCTCCGATGCGACCGACGTGTGACGAGCAGCCCGTGCCCGGCCGGAAGGTGACGTAGTCCGACTGGGTCGTGCGTGGCACGAACCGGATGGGCGTGAGGGCCTCCCACTGAGCCAGGGCCGCCGTGACACGCCCGATGTTCGGCAAGGCCGCGTCCACCGTGTAGGGCACCACGCCGCCCGGCCAGCGCGTCATCGCGCGCGTGGACACCGCGCCCTGCGCCTCCACCGATAGCGCGGAGAGCTCTCTGGCCGGGACCTCGGGCGGCAGGAGGATGTCCCCCTGGAAGACACGCTCGCCGTCGATGCGCTCGTAGGCGAGCGCTCGCGGTCCTCCGGCGACCTGGAAGTTCGCTCGGCGCACTTCACCCGTGCGACCCGGGAAGGCTCGCTCCTGCCGGATGACCTCGCTCGAAGCATCGGCGTCGACCTCGCCGCCACAACCACTCGCGCTCCCGACGAGCACGCCCAGCACCACACCCGCCCAGCCACGTGAAACATGTTTCATCCCCGGAAGTCTCGACATCGGAATGTATCCCCCAGAAGTCGGGCACGGCGCCCCGCGAGATGCGGGGCGGCATACGTGCAACCCGATATGCATCTGCATCCGGATGAATATTTAGAGCAGCGGTCTGACATGCCGCGCTCCACGCCGACTTCGGTTCCGGGCGCAAGAGCCCGGGCCGAGCACGGGCGAAGCCGGGAACATTTCCACGGGACCGATGTCACATGGCAAAGACAGACGGACCCCGAGTCGCGGCCCGCGCGGGGCCCTTCGAGGACTCAGAGCTTCAGGCCCTCGCGGATGCGCGCCACCACCTCCGGAGGGGGCGGCGACACATCCACCTCCAGCGCCTGCGTGGGCACCTCCAGCGTGGCGAGCTGGCTGTCCAGCAACGACGGCGGCATGAAGTGCCCATGCCGCTTCGCGAGCCGGCCCGCCAGCACCTCGCGCGGAGCGTTCAGGTACACCCACCGCGTCCGCGCGGGGTCCACTTCCAGTTGGTCCCGGTAGGCGCGCTTGAGGGCGGACGAGGCGAGCACCAGGTCCTCGTCACGCTCCATGGCCGCCTGGAGCTGGCCGCGCACCACGGCGAGCCAGGGCGCTCGGTCCTCGTCCGTCAGGGGGACTCCGGCCGCCATCTTCGCCACGTTGGACCGGGGGTGCAGGTCGTCCGCGTCCAGGAAGCGCCAGCCCAGGTTCCGCGCCAGGGCCTGCCCCACTGTCGTCTTCCCCGCGCCCGACACTCCCATGATGATGACGACCATCCGGTGCGGCCTCCTCGAATCGTGGACCTCCAGACAGGTTGCGACGCCTCCCGACAGAGCGCCACTCCCATCCTCGGCAAGTGCCCACCTCTCCACGTCCCCGCACATGCTCAAGGACCGAGCAGCCAGCCGTGAAGCCTCGCTGAGACCCGGCAATGGCAGACACAGCTTCGGAATCCAGGAGAAGAACGCCCCCCCGGCACACGAATGATGCAAGGCCCCTCCACGAGCCTTGGGGATGTCAGACCCGGGGGGTACTCTTCTCTTCGTCGCCGCGACAGACGCGGCACGGAGGGGACAGCATTGGCGGAAATCGCGGACGGCGAGCAGGTGGAAGTCCAGGGCTCGGGTTCCAAGCCCTACATCCTCAAGAACACGGGAGGCGTCTACTCGTGCTCCTGCCCCGCGTGGCGCAACCAGTCCATCGCCATCGAGCGACGCACCTGCAAGCACCTGCGCCGCGTGCGCGGTGACTCCGCCGAGGACTCCCGCACCGGTGGCACCTCCACGCCCCCCGTCAAGGCCACGCGCGTGAAGGCCACCTCCGGTGATGCCGAGGGCGAGGCGGACGACGAGAAGGCCCCACCGCTGCTGCTCGCCCACCCGTGGGAGAACGACGTGGACCTCACGGACTGGTGGATGAGCGAGAAGCTCGACGGCGTGCGCGCGTACTGGGACGGCAAGCGCTTCTGGTCGCGCCTGGGCAACGAGTTCTTCGCGCCGGACTGGTTCACCGCGGGGCTGCCGGACTTCCCGCTGGACGGAGAGCTGTTCGGTGGGCGCAAGCGCTTCCAGCGCACGGTGAGCGTGGTGCGCCGGCAGGACAAGAGCAAGGACTGGAAGGAGCTGCTCTTCGTCGTGTTCGACGCGCCGAGCTTCGACGCCGCGTTCGAGCAGCGGCTGGAGCACTGTCGCAAGTGGCTGGATGACGCGAAGCCCGCGTATGCGCAGTGGCATTCGCACGAGCGCTGTCAGGGGACTCCGCATCTGCGCTCGGAGCTGGAGCGCGTGGAGGGGCTGGGCGGCGAGGGACTGATGCTGCGCAAGCCGGGCTCCCGCTATGAAGTCGGTCGCTCGCACACGCTGCTGAAGGTGAAGAGCTTCAAGGACGACGAGGCCGTCGTCATTGGCCACGTCGCGGGAGCAGGCCGACATAAGGGCCGGCTGGGCGCGCTGGAGGTGGAGCTGCGCAACGGCAAGCGCTTCAGTGTGGGCACCGGCCTGTCGGACGCCGAGCGCGAAGCACCTCCGGCCATCGGCACGCTCATCACCTTCCGCTACCAGGAGCTGTCCAACGACGGCGTGCCGCGCTTCCCGTCGTACATCGGCGTGCGCATCGACGCGGCGCCGTTCAAGGGGAAGGCGAAGGGCTGAAGACGGGCACACCCACCCGTGCGGGGCAGCCGTCCCGCTGGGTCTGTGCGCCAGCCATCATCGCAAGCACCTGGACCCGCGTGGCGTGCTGGGGGCCGTCGGCACGTGGACGTCCGCACGGTTTATAGAGCAACGGGAGAGCCCTCCGCCCCCGCGGAGTCAGTACCTCCTGGTGTCTGCTCGAGGCGACCATGCACTGCGCGCTCTGCCTGTCGGAACACTCCGCGGACTCCCTGTGCACGCCCCAGCCCCGGGCACGACACGGCACCTCGCTGCTCGGTGAATCCCTGCCCCATGGAGACAAGGCCGCCGAGCCCTGGTCCTGGGACGTGTGGATTCGCCATCCCGAGGGCGTGGACGTCCACGGCCTGGAGCTGGGCAAGGGCGGCCTCTTCCTGAGCTGCTCGGAGCCCTTCCCTCCTCTCTTCACCCGGCTGGAGCTGACGCTGCGGCTGGCCGGCGAGGAGTTCGCCTGTGAGGGCGAAGTGGTGCGGCACGTCGACTCCGCGCACGCCCGCACCTGGGGCGTCTCAGCGGGCATCGGTGTGCAGCTGCTGCCGCCCTCACCCCGGCTGCGAGACTTCCTCGCGCAGACAAGGCAGTTCCAAAGCACAGGCTAGACCTCCTCGAATTTTGCTCCTGTGACCTTCGCGTGCTCCAGGGCTACCTTGATGTCCTCCGAGACGATGAGGGCAACTGTCCACCCCCAGGTGCGGAAGACCTTCGTGTTGCCCACCTTCGTGCGGTCAATCCGCATATCAACCACGTTTCGGTATTGGCCGAGTTTGTCCGGTCGCGCGTCCTCTGGCAGCCAGAACTCCACTTCATTTGAGGCATTGTCATCGATGCACCGGACAACCTTCGTAGCAACGAGGATTTGATATTCGTCTGGGTGGCCGTTGAGATTCAAAGGGATGAGTTGCACATCATTGGGTGCCAGCTCCGCGAAGATGGCGGCCACCCGGATGTGGACAACGGGAGTCATGCCAACGCCTGCCATGCTGAAATCGCGCTGACGCCCAGGCTCACGAACAGAGAGCGTCAGGCGGCCATCACTTCGGACGGGCCGCCCAGAACTAAACTCCCTGATGTCTTCCGGCTCCCGGCCCTGTCCGTTCAACGGTTCTCCCAGGTACCAGTTGCCGGCCTGTACGTCCTCTTTGAGCCTGAAGTATCGAGAGTGATTCGACATGGTGGACGCCCTCACTGCGTCACTTGCCCTGAGTCAAAAGCCTGTGGATTTCCGTTCCTTTGGTCACGGCCTCTTTGGCGAGCCTGCGAAGCTCAACCGTGAGGGCCTCGCGGCAATCTGCCACCTTCCGACAGCTCCCCAAAGCCTCGAGTAGTCGCTCCTGGACGCGTTCATGATACCGCTGCGGATGTGGCCCCTTGTGACCGACGACTTCCACGACGTTCTCGGGGTCCTTCAGTTCCATCCCAGCCCGCGTGAAGAGGTCCCGGAATCTCGGCGTCCAGGGCCCGCCGCGCGCCGCTGAGACTTCGTTCTTGTTCGTGGCGATGTGGTGGCGCTCTCCTTGGCTGCGCATCCCCCGACTCGCCATGGCCAGGGCGTTGGGGGCGAGCGCGACGGTGAAGCCTTCCGCCGCCACCGCGACCGACTGCACACTCCCCACCGCGGCGTACTGGAAGCCTGCCTGGGACTCCACGGCGAGCGCAGCCTGAGCGGAGCCCGGCAGTCTCACGGCCTTCGCGACCAACCCCGCCGTGCTGCCAATAGCGGCCGTGGCGAGCATCACGAAGACGCGTGCCGCATTCTCTCCGAGAATTTCGCCGTACGCCTCACCCGACGCACTGAGCTGCGCGAAAGTCGTGGCCTGGTCCACCTCGCGTACCAGGGTCAACCACCCGTCCAGCAGACGCCACATCGTATCCACTCCCAGGTAGGCGATGGCGATGGCTGTCAGGGTAGCGGCCACGCCCTTGCTCACTGGTTCGGGGAGCGACCAGAGCAGCAGGTACATCGTCGCGGCTGCGGTGATTGTGGCCATGACCGCGCCGGGGTCCGTCATGCCCTCCAATGCCTCGGCTGTCTCCTCCCACACGGAGTCCATCGCGATGGCCAAGGCCCACGTGTACTTGCCGTCGCTGGCGAGCAGGGGGCCTTCCTCCAACAGCCGCAAGCAGTCTCCGGGTTGGTCCTTCCGCGAGCACCACTGGCCATAGGCGCGTGTCAGCTCGTCATCCGCGTAGGACTCCAGCAGGTGGGGTCCGTCCGCGTCTTCTCGACGCTGGAGGATGAGGCGCGGGGGGCGACTCTCGTATCGGTACACCCCGCTGCGGGACGGCACGCCGAAGAGTTCTCGGGCCTCCTGCATGGGGCTGCGGAACGGGCGCACGTCCCGGGCCAGTTCCGCGATGGCCTCCTCGTATTCGCCGTCTTCGAGTTCGGCGGCGTCCAATTCCGCGCCTGGCTCCTCGCGAGGAGTCACGACGTAGGAGTCCGTTCCGGTATCCAGCCGAACGATTCGACTCGTCGCGCAGCCGGTGATGGCCGCGAGCAAGAGCAGCGGCGCCGCCCAGCGAAGCAACATGGTATGTCCCCCCAGCGAGTGGCCCGACACAGAGCGGGCGCACCCCTGCAATACCAGAGGATTCTGGCAGCCCGCCAATGCTAACCCGCACCGCCTGGGGCCGGGCCTACCTCATGCTGCTGCGGTCGCACTCGGGTCCATGAGTTGGGGCTTGCTCACCACATCCACGGCAAGGCTTACGCTCACCGCTGGAAACCAGGCCCCAGGGGCCACCCAAAACCTGTCAATGAACGTCCTCCGAATACCAGCCAACGGGAATGGCTCGCGCGCGCACGCGCCTCGCGTCACGAGCACGGCCCCGAGCCACTCACCGCACGGTGAAGGCGCGCGACGCGCCGTAGTAAGGGCGCACGCGCCCATCCCAGCCCGACTTCCATTCGCCCTCATGCAGGATGCGATAGGTGCCTGGCGAGGCATCGCGAGGAATGCGCCACTCCACGAGGACGTGCGAGCACCCCAGCGTGGGCAGACAGTTCTCCCGCTCCCACCGGTAACGCGTCTCCCAGTCACTGTCATCCGCGACGTCCACCCAGGCGCCGATGGAGCCCTTGCGCTGCACGCGCAGGTACGAGTCCTCCAGGCGCAGGTCGTTCTTCGGATGCGCGCCCCAGAACGTGACGCGCACCGTGTCGCCGCGCGCGTAGGCCGGACGAGCGTCGGTGAGCACCTCGCCGAACTCCACCCAGAGCAGCTTGTCGTCGAACACCACGCCGGGCTGGAGGCTGGCCTGGATGTAGCGCAGGTCCGGAGGCGTGGGGCCGGGTGACACGGGCTGCCCGTCGCGCAGCGCCACGGCGAGCCCGTCGAAGCCCTGCTGGAGCGCGGCGAGCGTCCAGGGCCCAAAGTGCGTGGACGCGCCTTCATAGGACTGGCGGGCATACTCCTCGCGCGTGGCCACATAGCCCGCGTAGTCGTTGGCGAGCCCCGCGATGACGACCTCGGTGACGCCGACGGGCCCCAGCCGCTCCAGCACCGTCTGACGCAGGCGGCGCCCGGCCATCGTCGTCACCTCGAAGGGCACGGCCACCAGCGCGAGCGAGCCCACGGTGACGAGCTGGAGGGGCAGCACGTTGGGCGTCCACGGGTGCGGCAGCATGCTGCCCATCTCCAGGACGATGGGCTTCTCACCCTGGCAGGGCGTCGTGGTGAGCGCGCAGGTGAACTGGCTCCAGAGGTCATGGAGGGTGGAGCACGACGCTCCCTCCACCCCATAGCCGGGCCCGTCCTCCGCGCCCGCCAGCATCGACACACCGATGGCGGCGGGACACGTGCGGCGCGGCTGACCATCCGTGTACGCGGGCGCCACGTCCACCGCATCCATCTTCACGAAGGTGCGTCGGGAGTCCACGCCCCCGGTGAGCGGCGTCGTGGCGAGCGTCCACAGGTGCGCGGCGAAGTCGTGCTGGCGCCGCGCGGACAGCTCCGTGTCCTCGAAGTCGTTGGCGCCGCCGCCATTCGTCCCGCCGAGCACGTTGGGCGTGACGTCCCCTTCGTTGGACTGGGCGAACGCGGCGACGAAGGTGTCACCCGCGTCGTGCGCCTTCTCGAAGAGATAGGAGGCAAGGCCCTTGTTGTCGCCGCTGATGAGGTGGTTGTCGTTGCCCATGGACGTGGCATGGACGGCGAACCAGTTGATGAGCCCCACGTCGCGTCCATCCGTCCGCGTCAGGCGCACCAGCGTCATCCGCGTGTCCACGTCGTGGGCATAGCGGGCACGCTCGGCGGAGGGATTGAACCGGTAGGCCTCCGGCGAGCGATTGCGACTGGCACCCAGCAACTCTCCCGTGGCCAGGCGCAGCGTGCCCGCTCCCAGCCGGGAGTGCGCGCGGGCAATGGAGGTGACGATGCCGGAGACGATGGCGTCGAAGCTCTGCGGCACGAAGCCGAAGGTGCTCAGGTTGTAGAAGGTGTGGTGCGAGAAGCCGCCCGGCCCCGAATGCGTGTGCGTGGCGCTGATGAGGACGTTCTCATCGGAGTAGACGTCGCCGAAGCGGGCGCGCAGCTTCTCCACCACCTGCGTCTTCACCGCCTGGAAGACCATGCCCAGGTCCGCGCTCACGAAGGCCACGCGCCGCCCGTTGCACGGCGAGACGACGACGAAGGCCCGCGAGCGCAGGCGCTGGTGGATGCCCGCTGTCTGCTGCGAGAGCTGTCCGTAACCCATCATCCCCACCTCGGCGGCGGGGCCGGTGATGTCCCCCATGCCCGCACCGATGAGGAAGCGCGTGTTGCCCGCACAGGTGTCGCCGGACGCACCGCGCAGCGGAGCGACAGCCCCCTGGGCCACCGTCCCCAGGACGAAGCTCAGCGCCAGGACGAGCCGGAACAGATGTGCGCGCATGCCTTCCTCCAAGGCGCATGGGACGCGCCGCTCCAGGATGGAGCCCCTCATAAAGACTCTGCTGGCCCCCCGCACCCGTCCCGTCATCGCTCGTCAGCCGGCCCACACTCCCACCAGGCCCCAGGCACGCACGAACCACACCAGGAGTGCGTCCTCCCTGGGACATCACAAGGCCCCACCAGACGCACTCAAAACCGCCAATGACTGACGCGGTGAGCTGTCCTCGCAGGCCGCGAACCCGGGGCAGGTCCTCCACCCAACCCACGGAGTTCGCTGTGATTTTTGAACCAGAACGGGCCTCCAGTGCCACCTTCGTCACGGTCTGGATTACCCGTGTTCACAGCAAATCAATTGCACCCAACATTTCAGTCAGGGATTCCCACTAGATGTCGATTTACACTTTACGCAGAGTGAACCCGGGTATATCCAGTTTCCTCGCAAAACAAAGCACTTCCATCAGCCTTCCGGAGCAAGCCATGAAGCGACTGTCGTATCTGGTTGTCCTTGCGTGCGCGGTGCTTTCCACGACGGCGTCGGCGCAGTTGTCCACGCGTTGCTTCACGGATGATCAACTCACCACCTACACGCTGTCGCAGGGGCGCAACAACTGGGCCTACAACTGCGGCTACATCACCGCGGCGAAGCGCGACTTCCTGAACTCCGAAGGCGAGTACCAGGTGTTCTCCGGCGGCTGTTTCTCCTTCACCGCGACGGGGCCCACCGCCACCTGCACCTTCTACATTCCCGCCGACACCGCCGCGCCCTGCATCCCCAACCTGGTCAAGCTCGGCACCTGCGTGACGGGCTGCTACACGGCGAAGGAGAAGGTCTCCTTCGGCGGTGAGTACTGGCCCATCTCGGACGCCTACGCCGCGGGCGTGCGCACGGTGACGGCGCTCACCAAGGACGCGTCGCTCGTCGCTCCGACGACAGGAGAGCAGACCATCCGCGCCTTCGTGGCCGGAGACACCGTGGAGGACGTGTTCGCGCTCGAGACGGTGGACGGCCGCCGCGTCGAAGTCACGTCCGAGCACCCCATGGTCACCGCCTCCGGTGAGATGGTGAAGGCCAAGACGCTGCAGAAGGGCGACCTGCTGCTCGGCACCACGGGCGAGAAGGTGGAGCTGCGCGACGTCACCGTGTTCCGGTACGAGGGGAAGACCTGGAACGTGCAGCCGGTCAGCCACGAGAAGATTGAGAACGTGCTCGACGTGGAGGGCCTGTTGACGGGCTCGGTGCGCTTCCAGAACGAGTGGGCGGACGACCACTACCGCCTGTCGCTGCGTGACGAGGCCAGCGTCGACGGCCTCTAAAGCAGCCTGCTTGAACCGACGCGAGAGCCCGCAGGGGGCATGGGCTCTCGCGTCCCACCGCGCTCGTCACTTCACGACAAGGACGCCATGCGAAGCATCCCAGGATGGTTTGCGAAGAAGGTGGCACGCGGTCTCGCGGTGATGGCGCTGACCTGGAGTCCCCTGGTGCTCACGGGGACCGGGTGCGGCCCGACGGAGGACGCCTCCGAGCAGGAGGCGCCGCTCGACACCCGGGCGCACTCCTTCACGCCGATGGCGCCCTCGGGCGACTTCACCGCCAATGTGACGCGCTACGAATACGAGTTCGCGACGGAGACGGGCGCGGCGAAGTCCACGCTGTTGATGGACGTCTACCCCCCGGGCGGCGACTGCTTCGTGGTGAAGGCCCCCCAGGGCCTCACCGAGGTCCAATGGAACGGGAGCACCCCGCTGCGGTCCGAGTCCGTCGAGGACGGCATCCGCGTGTGTGGGCCGGGACTCTTCGCGGGCCAGGTGAAGCTGGAGGCGCGCTTCACCGTGCCCCTCCAGACGTACGACTTCACGCAGGTCGGCTTCTCCCGCCGCACGGACAAGGCGGGCAACACGTTCTCCTACCTGCTCAACTGGGTGGAGGGCTGCGACAGGTTCGGCCCCTGTGACGACCGCACGGACCAGCTCGCGCAGTATGTCTTCACCATCAAGCACGCGCAGAACGAGCGCGTGGTGTGCCCGGGCCAGCGCACCCGTCCGGACAACACCACGACGAAGTGCACGCTGACCGGCCTCACCAAGGCGCCCACGTACTCGTCCTTCGCCGTGGCCTCCAACCCCGCCTGGGTCCCCAGCACGTTCACGGAGGTGTCCAACAAGTTCAAGCTGGTGTTCTACGAGGTGCCCGGCGGGAAGCTGGCGGCCTCGCTCAACGCCAACGACGTGAAGGCGTACCTGCACTGGATTATCGGTGAGCTGGGGCCGCTGCCCTACGGCACGGAGCTGCGCGTCGCGGGCGCGCCCACGGAGTGGCTGGGCGTGGAGCACCCCGCCAACCTCATCCTCCGCGAGGACCTGCCGGACCTGCGGCGCGACTACGCGAACATGACGATGCACACGCTGATGCACGAGGTCGTGCACCAGTGGGCGGGCAATCGCACCACGCTGTCGCGGCCCTTCGACTTCGTGTGGAAGGAAGCCATCGCCGAATACCTCACGTACCTGTACGAGCTGCGCGCGCGCCCCTCGGGCGAGGCGGAGCAGACACGCGCGTACTGGGACCGGCTGGCGCGCACCGCGGCGTACTACCCGCAGCCGCAAGACGACCCGCCGCCCGTCTTCCTCTCGCTCGCGTCGGACGTCTACGGCACCGGGCCCATGATTCTCTTCCTCCAACTGGAGCCGCTGCTCGGCCAGGACGCCGTCCTCCGGGGCATCAAGGGCTTCCTGGCCCAGCCCGGGGACCGGAGCGTCGACGACCTGCGCGCCGCGCTGGAGCAGGCATCAGGCAAGAACCTGGGCCCGTACTTCGACGCCTGGGTCCACGGCGCGGGTGACCCGGACTGGCCCTACTTCGAGGTGAGCACCGAGGAGGACGACGGCGACGTCACCCTCACCGCCATCCAGCGCTCGGTCTCCGGAACGCACTACCCGGTCTCCGTGGACGTGCTGCTCGAGGGCGCCACGCAATCCAAGCTCGTCACGCTCGACTACGGCCTGGAGCCCGAGTCGGACACCCTCCACGTGACGGTGCCCTTCCCCGAGCCCGTGCTGCAGGTGACGGTGGACCCGGAGAACCGGGTGGTCAACCGCAGGTTCCTCGGAGTCTCCGACGAGCCGCCTCCGCCGCGCTGGCTGTTCTAACCCCTCTCATCGAATCGCGTCGTCATCGACAAGGAGCGCAGGCCCCATGAACGGACATCCCCCCGAGAGCGCCAAGCCAAAGCCTCCCAGACGCTGGCGGATGATGGGACCCGGGCTCGCGTTGCTCGTCCTCGGAGGCACGGGACTCTACGGACTCGTCACCCTGAAGGGCGCCGACACACCCTCCACCCCGCCGCCTCCCGCCGACACGGCGTCCCAGGCGCACAAGCCCACGAGTTCTCCACAGCCCACCGCGGCGCTCCCGCGACGCCCGGGCGCGCCCGCTCCCACGCCATCCGAGGCCGAGCCAGCCACCGACGAGGCCCGGGTGGCGAAGGAGCAGCGAGAGGCCGCGCGGGTGTCCGCGCGGGAGTACCGGGCCGGACGCTTCAACGCGTTCTTCCGCAAGGAGGTCTTCGTCGAGGAGCTCACGCGGGAAGGCGGCGCGCGCATCATCGGCTTGAGGAACGAGCTGGCGGACCCCACGGCGCTTCAGAAGCTGCCGGCCGGCGCCCAGTTCCTGGAGACCAAGCCCGAGCCTGTGCTGGAGCGCATGGCGATGATTGACCTGCTCTTCGAGCTGGCACCCCAGGAGCCCACCGCCCGCGAGGCGATGACGTCGCTGGCGCTGTCGCCCATCGACAGCGCGCTGCCGGACTCGGTGAAGAAGGGGCTCGTCGGAGAGAAGTACGACCTGCTGTTCCGGCTCGCGCAGGTGGACCGGCAGCTGGCCGTCGACACGTACTCGAAGCTGGAGAACCCCCGGCTCAAGAACCTGCTGCGCGAGGCGCTCGTCGCCGGACTGGCGGAGTCGGGGGCAAGCCCCGACGAAGTCCAGCGGATGACAGCACACCTCTAATCCGCGGCCGTGATGGGCCCAGGAGCGTCCTGTCCGCCGAGGGCGGAGCGGGCCTCGTGTGTCCCGAAGTGCCAGCGAGGAGGGCTCGCCCACCCATCCGGAGCCGGGTGGTCGCGCCCGCGCTGGAGCCGTGAAGCAACACCCACCAGAAGACAGGAGCGCGTCGTGACTCGGACTTGGAAACAGGGATTGATTGGAGCGTGCTGTGCCGTCGTGGGCGTCGCGTGCGGCGACGTCCCGGCGGACCCGGCCGAGGCGCGGGACAGCACCCGGCAAGCTCGGCAGACTCGGCAGGACGCCCTCGCCGCGCTGGGCCGCGTGGAAGTGGTCGACGTGGGGAAGGACGGCACCCCCAGCTTCATCCGGGGACAGTTGGGCACGGCGGACACCGCGCTCGCGGCGCTCAGGGCCGGTGACGCGCTCGCGCCCGCGCTGCGCGCCATCGCCCCGGTGTTCGGGCTGCGCGCGGAGGAGCTGACGGTGCGCTCCAGCCGCGTGGATGACCTGGGCTTCACGCATATCCGCTATGACCAGACGCGCCAGGGCATCCGCGTCGTGGGGGGCGAGCTGGTGCTGCACGTCAACACGGCGGGCCTGGTGTACGCGGCCAATGGCTCGGCCCGAGGCGCTGGTGAGCCCGCGACGCTCGCGCGGTTCCCCATCGACGACGTGAAGCGCGCGGCGCTGGAGGGGCTCGACACGCTCGTCGTCGAGGGCGAGCCCCGCTTCGTCTACTTCCTGGGCGCCGAGGGCTCGCTGGCCTCCGCCTGGGAGGTGACGCGCGCGGGCACTCGCGAGGACTCGCCCGCCAGGGACCGCGTCTACGTGGACGCGGCGTCGGGCCGGGTGCTCGACGTGCAGCCGCTCATCCACTCCGCCCAGAATCGTCGAATCCACTCGGCCAACAACCAGTGGACCACGCCCGGCACCCTGCGCCGCATCGAGCTCGGCGCGGCCACGGGCGACAACCATGTCGACGTGAACTACGACCACGTCGGCACGACGTACGCCTGCTACGAGACGATTTTCGGTCGCGACTCGTTCGATGACCGGGGCGCCACCATCACCAGCACCGTGCACTACGGCGCCTCGTACGTGAATGCGTACTGGGACGGCATTCAAATCGTGTTCGGCGATGGCGACGGAGTGAACTCCGGTCAGCTCGGCCTGGATTTGGACGTGGTGTCCCACGAAATCACCCACGCCGTGACGCAGTACGAGTCGGGGCTCGTGTACCGCAACGAGTCCGGCGCGCTCAACGAGAGCCTGTCGGACATCGCCGCCGCCATCTGCGAGAGCTGGGCTCGCGGCGGCGCCATCGACGCGGACGTCTGGAAGATTGGCGAGGACATCTGGACGCCGAACATCGGCGGGGATGCGCTCCGCTACATGGACAACCCCACGCGGGACGGCTCGTCCAAGGACTACTACCCCGAGCGCTACACGGGCACCGCGGACAACGGCGGTGTGCACTGGAACTCGGGCATCCAGAACCTGGTCTTCAAGCTGCTCGTGACGGGCGGCACGCACCCGCGCGGCAAGACGCCCATCAACGTGGCGGGCGTGGGCATGAACCGCGCGGCGCAGACCTTCTACTTCGCCGCGACGAACTACTACACGTCCACCACGACGATGTCCCAGGCCAAGGCCTACACCGTCCAGGCCGCCCAGGACCGCTACGACGCCTCCGTCGTGAACGCGGTGCGTGACGCCTGGGGCGCCGCGGGCGTGCCGTAGGCGACTCCAAGCGCAGTCCATTCCCAATCACCTCAAGGAGAACCCATGAAGAATGTCTTCATCGCCGTCGCAGTCTTCTCTGTCTGTCTTTCGAGCACCGCCCTGGCGCAGCTGTCCACGCGCTGCTTCCAGGATGACCAGCTCACCACGATTGACCTCGCGCGGGGCCGCAACGCCTGGGCCCGCAGGTGCGGCCTCATCACCGCCACGCGCGAGGCGTACCTGAACACGGAGAACGAGTACCAGGTCTTCACCAACGGCTGCTTCGCGTACCCGGCCGTGCCCGCGGGCTCGTCCTGTACGTTCTTCGTCCCCGCCGTCGAGTCCGCGGAGTGCATCACCGGCCTGAACAAGCTGGGCACCTGCGTCGCCGGCTGCACCACGCCCAGCCAGAAGGTCGCCTTCGGTGGGCGGATGCTGCCGGTGCCGGAGGCGTACGCGTCCGGCCTCACCACCGTGACGGCCCTGAGCCCTGACTCAGAGGCGGGCTTCCTGCGTTATGGCGAGCAGACCATCCGCAGCTTCGTCGCGGGCGACACGCAGGAGGACATCTTCACCCTGGAGACCCAGGAGGGTCGCCGCCTGGAAGTGACGGCGGAGCACCCGATGGTCCTGGAGGACGGGACGATGGTGAAGGCCCGCACGCTGCAGGCCGGCGACACGCTGCTGGGCGCCGACGGCGTGAAGCTGCACCTGAGCCGCGTCACCGTCTTCAACTTCAAGGGCCAGGTCTGGAACGTCCGGCCGGAGAGCCAGGTGAAGCTCGAGAACGTGATGAACGCGGAGGGCTTCCTCACCGGCTCCGTGCGCTTCCAGAACGAGTGGGCCCAGGACGACTACCGCCTGTCCCTGCGTGACGACGTGGACGTCAGCGGCCTGTAGGCCCGCGCGTTGAGCCCTCGGGTTGGGACTCCGGCTGTGTGAATCGCCGGAGTCCCAGCCTCCCCTCAGCGGGGCGCGTCGGGGGTGAGCGGCTGAAGGGGGCACTGCTCGACGGGCAGGAGGCACGGGTAGGAGTAGCCGCAGTCCTGGCTGCACGAGTAGCGCGTCTCCGAGCCGGCGCAGTAGCCGTCACCGCAGTAACCGCAGTCCGCGGCGCAGCTGTACACGCTCTCCGTCCCATTGCAGGCGCCGTCTCCACACGCCGAGCCGCAATCTCCGGGACAGGTGGCCGTGGACTCGCCCGCGCCGCACGTCCCGTTGCCGCAGGGATTGGGGCAGCCGCAGTCGACCGGGCACGAGTAGACCGACTCGCCATTGCACCAGCCGTCTCCGCAGTAGCAGTCGGCGGGACACGTCCCCTCGCTCTCGCCGAAGTCACACGTGCCGTTTCCGCACACGGTGGGCGCGCCGCAGTCCCAGGAGCAGCTCCACGAGTCCTCGAGCGGGCCGCAGTACCCGTCGCCGCAGGAGTTCTCGCACTCGTAATAGGGGCACTGGGGCTGCAGCGGATCCACCACCTCGCCCGGCCGGAGGTACTGCAGCGGGCACTGGCAGTAGGGGAGTGCCTGGGAGGACTCACCGAGCGCTTCACTCGAACCCGTGGGGTCCACGGGATTGCAGGCCACCCACGTCAGGCAGGCCACGACCACCGAGAGACGCTGGACGAAGCGGCCGGGAGCCGCCGCGCTCATGTAGGGCCCGCCGAGTCGCGCGGGGCGCGCTGGAGCCACATGGGCCACGCGGGCTCGGAGTCGTCCAGGTACGCCAGCACGGAGTCCCGCGGGAGCGACACGGTGCTCGCCGCCACACACGAGCCGAGCATGACGAGCCCCGCCACACAGGGCGCGCTCGCGGAGACGGGCACGAAGAACTGACAGCTGTTCGTGGAGCACGGGTACTGGAAACAGCCGTTGGCGAAGACCTGGTACTCGCTGTCCGCGTTGAGGATGGCCTCCTTCGCGGCGGAGATGTAGCCGCACTTGCGCGCCCACGCGTTGCGCCCCGGGACTTGCTGCGGCGTGAGGTTGTCATCCCCGCCGCACCGGCCGCTGAGCTGCGCCCAGGAGGGGCTCGCGAAGCCGACAAAGACCAGACCAACGACGAGCCAGAGCTGCTTCATGCCAACCTCCACGAGGGGTGCATCTCAAGGTGCCGCGAAAAAACCGACGTCGCTCCCGAGTGCCGCGCGGCTAGGGCTCACCACGAGTCGTGGAGCCCAGGAGGACCTCCACGGAGTCCGGCGTCGTCCACGCCAGGTCGGGGAAGCCATCCGCGTCCAGGTCCTCGGCGACCAGGGACGTGGGCGTCACACTGGACGCCACGCGCATCGGAGCCCCCAGCTGTCCGTCCGCCGCTCCGAGCAGCAGGTAGACGCCCCCGGACATCCCGGCGTGGGCGATGTCGCTGCGCCCGTCCTGGTTGAAGTCCGCGACCACCACCTCTCCTGGCTCGTTGGCGAGGATGGATTGGGTGGAGGTGAAGCCGCCCTTGCCGTCGCCCAGGTGCAGGGAGAGGTAGCCACTGTCCGACAGGCCGTGGGTGATGACGAGGTCCAGCTTGCCGTCGCCATTCACCTCCACGGGAGCGAGCCGGAAGGGCTCGTCATCCGCGGACCCGCTGAGCTTGAGCGGAGGGACGGCGGTCAGCTTCTCGTCCTTCCTGGCGAGCAGGATGTCCACGGTGAAGCTGTTGGTGTTGAGCACCAGGACGTCGGGCAGCGCGTCGTCGTTCACGTCCGCGACCACCAAATCCCGGGGCAGTCCGGTGACGGAATGCGGCACGGCCTCACCGAAGGAGCCGTCGCCCCGGCCCTTGAGGGAGGTGATGTTCCAGAAGCCCGCCGAGCCCGCGTTCTTCGTTATCGCATCGAGGTGCCCGTCCCCATCCAGGTCCGCCACCCGCACCTGCTGCGAGTGATTGCCCAGCGAGTAGGGGATTCCCGCCAGGAACGCGCCATCCGCCGCACCCAGGCGCACCGTGAGGGCGTTGGAGAAGTGGCCGACGATGAGCAGGTCCTGGCGGCCGTCACCATTCACGTCGCTGACGGCCACGTCCATGGGCGTGGTCCCCGCCGCGAGGCACCGGGGCGCCGCGAAGCCTCCCCTCCCCACACCCTGGTGGATGCAGACCTGCTCCTCCTGCGAGGCCACGAGGACCAGGTCCTTCACGCCGTCGCCGTCCACGTCCGCGACGTGCAGCCCTCTCGCCTTGGAGCCTCCCGCCGACAGCGTCACGCGGGCCTCCGGGAAGCCGAGCCATTGGGCGTCCGAGAGGACTCGCGGGGAGATGGTGGAGGACGTACACGCCAGCCCCGCGCAGCAGCCCAGCAGGAGGTGGTGGAAGCGGAACATGGTGCGTCCTAGGGCTGGAGGATGGGAACCGCGAAGGGGTCCCCAAGGGCGCGGGAACATGAGGGGTCCGACGATGGACAGGCCGCGGTGAGCCCACCGGGACACCCACAGTCCACGGGGCAGGTGTTCACCGTCTCCGCGGTGCAGATTCCGTCACCGCACCAGCAGTCGCCCGGACAGGTGGCCTCCGTCTCCGCGCCCGCCTGACAGAAGCCGTCCCCGCACCCCAGATGGCAGGAGCCCATGCAGGAGTCGGACAGCGAGGAGACCTGGGCGACAGGGCACGTGCGGACGGACTGGCCTTGCGTGCCGAGCGCGCCAGGCGGTGGGAGGTCTTCCCGAGCGCCACAGGCCGCGAGCAACGCCAGCGAGAACCCCACCAGCCAGCGCCACGGCCCCGGATGCGAAGCACGTCGAACCTCGCACACTCCGGGTATGAGATGACGAAAGCGGAGTCGATTCAGCATGTCAGCCCCACGATAAGGGGTTTCGCTATATTCTCGGAACGCTGGCGTTCCCAGTCATTCAATGACAAGCGTGGTTTGGGACACACACCCCTGTCAAGGAAGCGTCCTCGGGAGACTCCATGCGCCGCAAGCGGCTGCACGTTGTCGGGTTGGCGGCGTTCCTGCTCCTGTTGGGGCTGGGCGCCGTGTGGTGGAAGCAAGCGGGGGAAGCATCTTCCGCCCCGGTGGGAAACGCGGCGCCGATGGTGCGGGCTTCCACGAGCCCACCACCCGCCGAGGCCATCCCGGACGCGCGCGACGAGGCCGGAAGGCGCGCCTGGGTGCCGGGCACGCTCCACCGTCACGCGTTGAGCCTGGGGCTGACAGTGTCCTTTGGCCAACAGAAGACCCCGGCCACAGCCACGGCGCAGGGCATGCGCTTCGCCCTCCAGGGTGAGTGGGACGTGGGCATCGTCTCCGTCGAGGGAGACACCGTCCTCGTCCGCCTCCACCTGAGACCGGCGAGCTTCGGGCTGGAGGTGGAGGGCCAAGGGGCGCTGTCGCCCGAGACGCGGCAGGCGATGGTGACGGCGCTGTCGCTGCCCTTCTTCGCGACGCTGGACAGGACGGGCGCGGTGTCGCTGACACACTTCGAGCAGGGCGTGGACGAGCTGGCGCGCGGGCTGCTGCGCTCGGTGTTGGCGTCCTCCCAGTTCGTGGTGAACGGCGTCCCCGGGACGACGTGGCGAACCGAAGAGCAGGACACCTCCGGCCAGTACGTCGCGGAGTACCAGCGCCAGGGGACGAGCCGCTTCGACAAGCGCAAGCGGGCCTATACCTCCGTGGCCACGCCACAGGGACTCCAGCCGCTGGGCACCGAACTGCGCATGAGCGTCGGCGGCGGCTCCACGTTCGAGCTGGGTGAGGGCGCGTGGCTCCAGAGCGTCCAGACGCGCGAGCAGCTCACGGTGGAGCCGGGCGAGGGCCTGCCCACGGTGACGAACGCGACGGAGCTGACGTTGCGCCTGCTGGAGCGTCGACAGGAGCCCTCGCTGCGCGACGCCTTCGCCGCGCGCGCGGGCTTCTTGAACACCGCCGCGCTGGCCACCTTCCAGGGGCAGGCGACGGACCCGCTCGCCCATCATCGACAGGTGCTCGGCTCGCGTCGCTTCGAGGACATCCTCGCGGACCTGCTCGCGCTGCCCACCGACGAGAAGGCCCGCGACGACGCGCGGACGCGGGCCCTGGAGCAACTGCGCGCCCTGCTGCTGCTCCACCCCGAGGAGGCCGCGCGCATCCCCGCCCTGCTGCGCTCGAAGGACCTGTCCCCATTGGCCGCGAGCGCCATGTTGGGCGCGCTCTCCGCGGCGAGCACGCCCGAGTCCCTGCGCGCCCTGGCGTCGGCCACCGTCGACACCGCGCTGACGACGGACGTGCGCATGGACGCGGTCTCCGCGCTGGGCATGGCGGACAACCCCATCCGCGAAGGCGTGGACACGCTGCGCCAGTTGTCGCGGAGCGAGGACCCGAGGCTGCGGGGCACGGCGACGCTGGCCCTGGGCAACTCCGCGCTCCAGATGAACGACACCGACGCGCGCGGCTCGGAGGCGCTGGTGCAGGAGTTGAAGAACGACTACCGCGCCGCGACGAACGCGGAGCAGCGGGCCCTGCTGCTGCGCTCGCTGGGCAACACGCGGGCTCCGGGCGCGCTCGAGTCCATCGCGGACGCGCTGCGCTCCGACTCCGTGAAGGTCCGCGAGGCGGCCATGGTGGCGCTGCGCGGGATTCCCGGCCCGGAGGCGGACCGCCTGCTGCTGGAGCGTCTGGTGAACGACCCTGTCTCGGAGGTGCGCCGGGGCGCGGTCTTCGCCTGCGGCTTCCGTCCCCTGGAGCCCCTGCTGCTGCCCGTGCTGGGACAGGCGCTGCGAGAGGACGTGTCCGACGGAGTGCGCTCCGATATCATCCAGCTTCTGGGCCAGCACCGGGGCAACACACCCGGCGCCCTGGCCCTGCTGCGCTGGGCGAGCCAGCACGAGCGCAATCCCGACATCCGTCGCATGGCCACCACGTACGTGGAAACCCCCACCACACCTGTTCCCTCTCAGTCAGCGCCCTGAAGTTGACGCGACGGACCGTGGAAAGTCAGACATACCGACCCGGCTCGCACCGTGTTTTCACGAACCAATCACATCCAACGACTTCACCCGGAGTAAATAATCGGCCTTCCACCCATCCCCCGGAGGCCCACATGAACAGGGCACTGTCGCGCTTCGTCGCGATGATGCTGGCCGTGGTTCCAGGACTCGGCGCAGCGCAGAGCTACGTCGACCCGAACCCCTACGTCGTCCAGCCCTCGAAGTATCCCTTCGCCGTCTACGCCCCGGGCTACACGCTCAACAACAAGGTGGCGTGGGAGTCGCAGGTCGCGCCGTTCGTCCCGGGTGCCAGCTACACGACGACCCAGGAGTACGCCATCCTCCAGGACGAGACGAACCGGACGGGAGGCCAGCTCCAGTACGACGCGTCGGATTTCACGCACAACATCGACGTCCAGCAGGCGGTCATCCCGGAGGCGTTCCAGCACCAGGTCCCTCCGCCGACGGAAATCATGCCGTGGACCAACCCGTCGCAGACCTTCAACAAGTCCTACGTGCGCACGGAGAAGTTCGGCAACAGCCTCTTCGGCGCGGGCTACCACCTCAGCGCGCTGCTCACGGCCGAGACGGCGACCATCAACGCGGACAAGAAAGTCGTGGCGGTGGCGGACGGCAGGCTCTTCGCCGCCGTGTTCTCCTCGGAGCACGACGTGGTGCGCGGGCGCGCCCAGGTGGTGGGGCAGAACGGCGGCGACAACAGTGGCACGGCGGCGCTCTACGTGCTGGGCCAGGAGGTCTGGTCCACCAGCCTCTACGCCACGTACTCCCCGCCTCCCATCAACTGGAGCCGGACGTTCTTCTCCGCCTCCAAGACGTTCATGGTGGGGCCGGTGCCCATCACCGTGAAGGCGTCGCTCTCCGGCGGCGTGAAGCTGGCGGTGCAGGGGCTCATCGGCCCCACGGTGGCGCGGCTGTCGGCGATACCGGGCGGCTGGTCCAACGTCGCCGCATCCGCGTCAGTGGATGTCATCATCGTCGCCTTCGGCGTGGAGGGCAGCCTGGCGCTCATCAACGCCACCCTGCCCGCCTCGGGCGAGGTGTTCTGGCCTGTCTGCACGCTCGACTGGAAGCTGAAGACGGACCTGGACCTGAACACGCTCTCGGGGACCCTGAAGGCCTTCGCCCGCGTCCGCATCCTCTTCTTCAAGAAGACCTGGTGGGTGACGATTGCCCAGTGGGCCGGCATCACCCACAAACGGACGCTGCTGGGAGTCGAGGGCTCACAGCCCCTGGGCATCTGTAGCTGACGCGCTGAAAGAAGACGCTCCACCTCGCGGGCCAGTCACGCGCGCGAGGTGGAGTCAGTCGCCGCCCGGGCTCACAGGCCGTGACGGGCGACGGTGTCCAGCGGGGACGAGGCGTGCAGGGCCACGCGGAAGGTGGTGCCCACGCCCACGGACGACTCCACGGAGATGTGGCCGCCCAGCGCGGTGACGATGGTGTCGCAGATGGACAGGCCCAGGCCCGTGCCCAGGCCCGCGGACTTGGTGGTGAAGAACGGGTCGAAGATGCGGCGCAGGTGCTCCGGAGGGATGCCGCCCCCCGTGTCGCGCACCTCCACCAGGACGCGCTCGCCGTCTTCCGGCCGCGTGGTGATGCGAATCTCGTTCGTCTCCGACTGGCCTTCTTCAATCGCGTGCGCGGCGTTGATGACCAGGTTGAGGAACACCTGGAACAGCTTGCCCTCGTTGCCACGCACCGGAGGCACCACGCCGTAGCTCTTCACCAGCCGCGCCCGGGGACGCACCTCGCTGGCCGCCATCTGCGCCACCGAGTCGAGCACCCGGTGCACGTCCACCGGCTCCTCGCGGTTGTCCTCCACGCGGGAGAAGACGCGCAGCTGGCGGACAATCTGCCGCATCCGCTCGGCGCCCTCGCGTGCGTCGTCCAGCACCTGGCGGCACTCCACCAGGTCATCGGGCGTCAGCGGACGCGCGCGCGGGCCCACCGTGGCGTGCAGGAAGTCCAGGTTGGAGAGCACGTAGGCCAGCGGGTTGTTCAGCTCGTGCGCGATGCCGGCGGCGAGCAGGCCCATGGAGGCCATGCGGTCGGCGAGGATGAGCTGCGCCTGGGAGCGCTTCCGCTCCGTGAAGTCGCGCGCCATCGTCACCCAGGCGGGAGCCCCGTCGAAGACGACGGCCAGCGTCACCAGGTCCGCCACCACCGTCTCGCCGTCGCGGCGCACCAGCGGCACCTCCACCGCGCGCGCCGCCCGTTTTCCCTCCAGCGCCTGGCCCAGGTAGAGCTGCGCCGCGCTCCGGTCCTCCTCGCGCACCAGCTCCAATACGTGCCGGCCCACCAGCTCCGACGCGTCCCGGTAACCCAGGTACTGCACCAGCGCCGGGTTCACCGACAGCAGCACGCCGTCCCCCACGTGCACCATGACGGGGTCCGGGAAGGCTTCGATGAGCAGGTGGACGCCGGCCTCGGTGCGCCGCAGCGTCGTCTCCGTGCGCACGCGCAGCGCCTTGTCCGTGCGCTGCTCCAGCGCGAGCGACAGCGTGCCCGCGGCGCCCGACAGGAGGTTGACCTCGATGGGCCCCCAGGGCCGCGCCTCGCGACAGTTGTCGAAGCCGATGACACCGAAGAGCTGCCCATGCACGTGCAGCGGCAGGAGCAGCACCGAGCGCACGCCCTGCGCCTCCAGCATCGGCCTCAGCACGGGCGTGAAGCTCCAGGGCAGGCCCTGCACCGGCTCGCCGCGAATCAGCGCGGAGGCCTGCTCGGGCAGCAGCGCCTCCAGGAGCGGCAGGCCGTGCATGTTCGGGTCCTCCAGGTTGGGAGGAATCCCCGGCTCGCACCACTCCGCGCGCTGCGAGGCGAGCGGCGCGCCTTCCGCGCTGCGGTGCATCTCGAAGACGTAGACGCGGCTGGCGGCGGACACGCGGCCCAGCGGCTCCACCACGGAGGCGTACAGGTCCACGGGGAGCTGGTGCGGCATCATCCGCCGCTGCACCTCCACCATCGTCTCCAGGTAGCGCTCGCGCGTGGCGACGGCCTCCTCGGCCCGACGGCGGGAGTCGATGTCCAGCAGCGTGCCCACCACCTCGCCAGGCAGGCCCGGCACGCTCCGGGCGGCCAGCACCACCCACCGCGCGTCGTCGCCCACGGACAGGCGCAGCTCCTGGCGCGCGTCCGGGAGCCGCTGCGTGGCCACCGCCTCCAGCAGGGTCCTCGCCGCCTCGCGGTCCGGGGGGTGTACGGCCTCCAGCAGCGGGTGTCCCTGGAACACCGCGCCGAGCGTCCCGGTCAGCTTCTCCCAGCCGGGGCCCAGGTAGGCGACGCGGCCGTGGGCGTCGAGCTGGAACACCACCTCGCTGAGCAGCCCCTCCAGCACCTGGAGACGCCGCGCCATCGCGGCCCCGCTGTCTGGGGATGACGAGGGTGCTCGGGAGGAATGGCCACCCGCGCTCGCCTCGGGAACCGGTACCGGGGCCTCGACACGCCCCACGTCCCGCCGCTCGTCTGCCACTTCGGCCTCCTGCGCCCTCGGCGGGGGTCCAGCGTCCAGGCAGCGCACATGGCTGCCAGAAGCCTGTCCAACACCCTGTGCCCCTCCCGGTGGCGACGTCTTCTCCAGCATAGAGCCGGCGAATGTCGGGAAGTCAATGAAGGCGGAGAAGGTTCACTCCTGGTCGCCCGGTTCCCACCCGCCCGGAGCCCCCGAGCGGTGGCGCTGGCGACGGTCCCCGAGCACACGGGCGGGCACCCCACCGACGACGGCCCAGGCAGGCACGTCGCGAGTGACGACGGCGCCCATGGCCACCACGGCGTGGTCCCCCACCGTGACGCCATCCGTCACGCCCGCGTTGGCACCTATCCACACATCCGCGCCCAGGGTGATGCCCTGGGAGGTGACGGGCTGGTCTCGCACGGGGCGGTCCGGGGCGAGGCCGTGGTCGAAGGCATAGAGGGTGGCGCCGGTGGCGATGCGGGTGCCCTCGCCGATGCGGATGCCACCGGCGCCGCCGTCCAGGCTCACGCGGGCGTTGAGGCTCACCCGGGGCCCGAGGACGACGGGGCCGTGGACGAACGCGTCCGCGGCGATGCTGCACCCGGGGCCGATGACGACCGCGCGGCCGGGCTCGGCGAAGATGCGCGCCTCCGGGGCGATGAAGCAGCCCTCGGCGATTTCGACGGTCTCCAGCTCACGCAGGCGCTCCTGCACCTCACGCTGCCACGCGTCCGCCCACTCGCGGTGGCGCGGCTTGAGGGAGAAATAGAGCCACGGCATCCACGAGAGCCGGAGCTTGTGCTGCTCACGGCGGAGCGCGTCCAGGTCCACGCCCCCTGCCTACCATGAGCCCCGGGGGTTCGGGGTGGGCGAGCAGGCGGGGGCTCAACCGTGCCGGGACTCCACGGTGAAGTGGCAGCGCTCGCGCTCGGCGGCGATGACGTCGGTGTCGACGGGGACGGGCTCCAGGCGCAGGACGACGTCATCCGGCTCCCAGCGGTAGGGCTCGCCGTTGAGCGACACGCGGCCTTCGGCCACGGCGCGAGTGGCTTCGAGCAGGGGCAGGTGGGCCAAGTCTCTCATCATCGCCTCGAAGCGGCCCTGACGCGCGGGATCCACGAAGCGGAAGCGGGCCCGGGCGACCACGGCGAGGTGGTACCACATGGGCCGTGAGGCCACGCCGGCGAGGCCGAGTCGTTTGGCCATCAGCACGAACATCTCGGTGGCCTCGCGCGCGAGGCCGAGGCCGGGGACGTCCTGGCCTGGGAGCTGGGGGCGACGCTCGCTGAAGCGCGCGCGGGGATGGCGCAGGCTCAGCCAGTTGACGAAGAAGAAGGGCTCGCCCGCGATGGTGCGCCGCTCCACGACGGCGTCGACGAGCAGGTGCTCCTGTCCGCCCGCGCGGCCCAGGACCTTGATGCGGTCTCCGACGCCGGTGGAGCCCACCTCGACACGCGGCCGGCTGTAGCCCAGGCGCTCCACCTGCCACAGCAGGCCATAGCGGAAGAGGGCGTACTCCAGTGACTGCGCGGTGTAGTAGCCGAGCACGCGGGGCTGCAACGTGCCGCCCAGGCCGAGCGAGCCCTCCAGGTCCTCCAGCGTGAGCGGCTCATCGAGCGGCTCGCCTTCCTGCGAGAGCAACCGGGAGATGCGCTGATAGCGGGCGCTCAGCGGGTCATAGCGCGCCTTGATGCGGCGGCCGCCCATGCCGGACAACACGAGCACGGTGCCGGCGAAGACCTTCCATGACTCGGCATGGTAGCCGCCGCCGGGGAGCCAGACGCTCGGCACGCCGCGCAGCGCGCGCGCCAGGAGCTGGTCTCGTCGTCGCGCGCCTTGCACGGTGAGGCCCACGCGTCCGAAGCGGTCACCAGCGAGCACGTCGCAGCCGGCGATGACGAAGGCGAGGTCGGGCTTGGGCATGCGCGACAGCGTGGCCTCGAGCAGCGCGAGGTAGCCGTCGTCGGTGATGCCCTCGGGCACGCGCGTCTCGTCGACGCCTTCGGGCAGCGAGCCCCAGTCGCTGCCGGACAGCGAGCCAATCCAGACCTTCGGATGTCCGGCGAGACATTCGGCCGTGCCATCGGGAGGGTGGGCGTCGAGGTCGAGGACGACAGTCTGTCCTTCGTAGCCATCCGCGTTGAGAGAGGCGAGCGCGATGGCGATGTCGTTGACGGCGCAGAAGCCTCCGCCGCGACTGGGGGCGGCGTGGTGGAAGCCGCCGGACATGTTCACCACGGGGCCACGGCGGCCGAAGGCGAGGCGCGCGGCGCCGAGGGTGCCGCCACAGACGAGACGCACGTTGGACAGGAGGGTGTCCACGGGCACTTCGGACGGGTCCACGGCGTAGATGCGAGCCAGGGTCTCCGGGAGGCTGAGTGACTCCAGGTAGGTCGCGTCGTGGACGCGGGACATCTCCGCGTAGCTCACGGGCCTGGGCCGGTAGACGTCCGAGGGGCGGACGACGTGCTTCTCCAGCAGGTACCAGGTGGTGAAGTCGACGCCGCGGGGTTCGACGCCGACGGTGGACTCGATGCCGGTGAGGGGGAGTCGGTAGTCCTCTTCGTAGAAGATGGGGACGTGCTCGCTGCGCAGCGAGGGGAACCACCGACCCAGCCAGCTCCAGACGCTCATGCCGCGAACCTCGCGGAAGAGGGGAACGGTCGCGGTGGGGAGGGACGGGAGAGACAGCGCACGGGGCCGTGACTTTCGCCCAGAGGGCGCCTCGTGGGGGCTTTTTCGTGAGGCACAGGGTGGGGCGCGTTCATGCCCGACGCTGGGACCGACGCCCTCTCGGTCTCCTGGAGGCCGAGCAGCCCCGCTGGACGAGTCGTTGGCCTACTTCTGCACGGAGAGGATGAGCCACCGGCCGACATCCACGGCGTAGACGATGGGCGTGTCCGAGAGGCTGGGGCCTTGTAGGTCGCGACATGCATTCGCGCGAACCGCGAAGCTGACGAAGACGACATTCTCAGGACCAGGAACAGCGGTCACGTCGTAGGACTCACGGCGCAAGGCGCAAAGCTCGGTGGGGGTCGCGTCTCGCGGAGGCTTGGTTCCCAGGGGAAGAAAGTCCTCCATGGCGAAGGCAATGGCCGCCGCGATGGGACCAGGGAGCACGTGTTGCCCTTCCGTGGGCAGGACGACGGGGAACTTGTAGTGGGCTGCTTCCTCAGGCGTGACCTTCGCGGGTCGAGGGCTTGAGCGAAACAGCGCGCACCCCGACAACAGAATCAGCCCGAGCGATACCAGCGACATGCGACCCATGCGTCCACCACTACAACATCTGCGCCCTTCGAGGACTCAATTACCTGTCATTCCACCTCGCGCCGCGTCTCTTCACGCAAGGCCGGGCTGCGGCGGCGCAGTCCGCGCGCCACGAGCGCCGTCAGCAGCGCCCACGCGAGCCCCGCCACCCAGCCGCCCAGCACGTCCGTGGGGTAGTGCACCCCCAAGTACACCCGTGTCAGCCCCACCAGCAGCGGGAGCAGCAGCGCCACCATGAGGATGTATGCCTTCACGCGCCTGCTCTCCGCGAGCTGCGCCAGCAGCGCTCCCAGCGTGAGGTACACGATGGCCGACAACATCGCGTGTCCGCTCGGGAAGCTCGTCGACATCACCTGCTTCAGGTGCGGCACCACCGAGGGTCGCGGCCGGGAGAAGAACTGCTTCAGCGCCCCGTTCAGCAGCGTCCCACCCACCGTCGCCACGAGCACCAGCAGCAACGTCCGATAGCGCCGCACCAACACCAGGAAGCCGCACACCGCCAGCGTCACCAGGAACAACACCGGAGCGCCCCCCAGTGACGTCACGTCCTCCGCCGTGAGCCGCAACCACCACGGCCCCCTCGGCACCAGCGGGTCCTCCGGACTTCGCAGCGCACGCAACACCCGCTCGTCGAAGTCCTGCGTCTCCCCCTCCGACACCTCGTCCGACAACGCGATGAACCCGAGGCAGCACACACCCAGCAGCAGCAGCATCCCGAAGAGCCGCGTCACCGCCACGTTCTGCTGCGACATCCTCGCCCACAAGCCACGCCACATATCCGTGGCACTATGCCTGGGCTCACGCACGGAGGCCCGCGTGACTTACGGACTGTCGTCTCGTGGGCTCCGGCCCCATCGCCGGAACCCACGGACACGCATCAGGGCTCCAACGGAAACGGCATACCGGAACTCGCCTCTCCCTCGGGCTTCACCACCGCGAGCGACACCCGCTCCGCTCCGGAGCCCTTCGCCAGTTGCATCACCTTCTTCACGTCCCCGTACGTGAGCGACTGGTCCGCCTTGAGCAACAGGCGCCGCCCAGGTTCCTGCCGCAACACGGCCTTGAGCTTCGCCTGGAAGGCACGCTCGTCCGGATAGGCATCGGACTCCACGAACAGCTTCCGGTCCGGCGTCACCGAGAGGACCAACGGGTCGGGCCCGTCCTCTTTCTCGATGTGCTCCGCCTGCGGAAGCACCACGTCCTTGCCTCGCGTCATCATGGGCGTCACCACCATGAAGATGATGAGGAGGACGAGCACCACGTCGACCAGGGGCGTGACGTTGATGTCACTCTTCACTCCACCCCGGCCACCACCGATGGACATGCCCATGCGCGACTGCTCCTTGCAGGAAGGGACAGCCTCATGGGTACACGGGCACGAAGACCCGTTGGCGGGCGGACGTCCCGCGTCGGGTCATCGTTCCGTCACGACATGGGAGAACTGCTACCTGCCCAGCCGGAGCCGGTCCTGCCCCGCGCTACGTAGTGTCTGGCTCGTCTGATATTCCTTGCCTGGTCTCGTGGGACCGACCTCGGAACCGGAGGACTTGGATGAGCGCGCGCGGGGTGATCTGGCTGGTGCTGGCACTTGCCGTGACGGGCTGTTCAACAAGCCGGGGCGTGCGCCTAGACACGGGGGACGGACATTCTCTTGTCCACACACCGTTCGTTGAAGACGGCGTCGAGCCCGTGGAACTGGACGACGATGAATTCGAGGAGACCGTGGTGGCGCTCGCCCAGGACGTGCGGCCCTTCGCCAACCCCCTGCGTGAGGCCCGCCAACTCTTTGGAGTCCCCGAAAGAGGCGGCGTGTACCTGTACCAGCCTCGCGGCCCCCGGCTCATTCCCCAGGACAGAGAGAAGGACCCAGACGGCCCGCATCTCCTGGAGTCCTACGCGGATGACGAACTGACACACGCCTATGGACGCTGGTGCGAGCGCAAGTCACAGCCCGGCGACTGCCTGCGCCTGCTGGCCGAAGGCCCGCTGCTGGCCAGTGACGGCAAGTACTCACTGGCCATGGCCATCGCCATGGACTCCGTCTGGGAGGAGACAGCAGAGGCCCTGAGAGACATGGCGGACCCGCAGGCGCTGCTGGCGACGGTGAGTGCCTCCGTCAGCATGTACCTGCTCCTTTGGTCGCTGCCCGAGCCGGTGAGCAAGGGCCTTGCCGCACTGCTGACCGCCACGGCCATCGCCTACCTGGGCGTGGACACCGTGTGGACCCTGCTGGATGGATGGGTGGCTCTCGTGCGCGAGGTAGACCGGGCCACCACCTTCGAGCAGCTCAGCGAAGCCGGCGAGGCGTATGGCGAAGTCCTCGGAGAGAACTCGGCCCGCATCTTCGTCATGCTGGCCACCGCCGCCATTGGCAATACGGCGGGCCTGGCAGCCAAAGCCTCGCGACTGCCGGGCTCGGCACAGGCTGCAGTCGCATTGGAGACGCAGGCGGGCTACCAATACGTGGCCGTCGGAAGCGTGAAGTCGGTGGCGATGGCGGCCGAGGGATTCACCGTCGCACTTGCGCCCAATGCGGTCGCCATGACGGCCCGGGGCATGCGCGGCGGTCGAACCAGGGACCACCACCTCGCCACCGACAAGAACAGCGTCTCCATCGCGCGCGGCGGGCCCTGGACGCCACGGTTCAAGAGAATCTTCAAGAAGGCCGGGATGGAGTTGAAAGACCCCGAGAACATCGTGCCGGTCGAGGGCCACCAGGGGCCCCATCCGCAGAAGTATCACGAACTGGTCTTCAGGCGGCTGGACAGTGCGACCGCACGCTGTCGCTCGGTGGATGAGTGCCGCAATCTCCTGACGAAGGCGCTTCAACGACTGGCCAGGGAAGCTGTCACGAAAGGGACGGACATCAACAAGCTCCTGACCGAGCGCCAGCAGCGGTAGAACCACACCATGCCCACTCGATTCTTCGACCTTGCCGAGAACGTTCAGGCCGGGAGCTGGTACCTGGGGGACCCCGAAGACGAACGCGGCCAGGAAGTGGAGGACCCCTGGGTCTTCAGGGCGGGGCGGCCTGTCCAGCTCAAAGGCCCTCTGAAAGTACCCATCGACGAGCCAGGCAAGGCGCTGGACTTCTCCACGGCGGGCGCGGGCGTGACGCCTGTGGTCCACGTCAGGGTGGCTGAGATTTTCAAGGAACTGGCCCCCGATGACGTGCAGTTCATCCCCGTGGACATCAAGGGGCACCCGGACCAGTACCTCATCCTCGTGGCCACGAAGCTCATCCGCTGCATCGATGACGCAGCGTCCAAGGTGCAGCATTGGAAGCCAGAGGATGGACTCCCCGAGAAGGTAGGCCAGTACTACGCCGTCGATGACATGCGCATCGACCTCAGGAAGGTGGGAGATGCCAAGGTCTTCCGCACGGAAGGCTGGGACATCGCGCTCATCGTCTCCGAGGGCATCAAGATGGCTTTGGAGCGAGCGAAGGCTACAGGCGTGAAGTTCTCGCAGGTGTAGCTTCTTGGGGTCTTCTACCTGCCCAGCCGGAGCCGGTCCTGCCCCGCGCTGCCCAGGGCCGCGCCGAACACGCAGAAGAAGTGCAGCACGATTCCGGGGAACAAGAAGAACCAGTACCCCGCGCCGACGAAGCAGAACCACAGGATGGCCCGGAACAACTGGCCCTTGTAGAGCTGGCCCAGGCCCGGGATGAAGAACGACAACACCCCGGCAATCAGGGGGTTGAAGCGGCGCTCGCGGATGATGTCGGTGGTCATGTTGGCCTCCAGTCCTCCGCTCTTAAAAGCGGGCTCCCCGAAACGAAAATCCCGCCCGTCCCTCAGGGCACCGGGCGAGCAGACGGGGCCGGCGTCAACACCATCCCATCCAGGACACCATACGCATACGCCGCCGCGAAGGCATAGGCCCCCACCAGGTACGTCACGTTGAGCGTCCGCGCCGTCCCCGCGTCACTCGCGCTGTAGCGTCCGTCCGCCCCCCGCATCGAGAGCGAGGTCCCCAGCGAGACTCCCGCCACCACGAGCCCCAACCCCTGCGTCACCGCCAGCGCCGCCCCCATCCCCGAGCGCCCGTGCTTGAAGTGCCCCACACCAAAAGGCGCCAGATACCAGGCGCGAGTCAGCGTCGGCGAGGCGGGCACCTCGACCCGTTGCACGGCCTCGACGATGGGTGTCGGCGGCGGGAGCAGCCGAGGACGCCGCTCCGCGCTCAGCTCCGCGATGCGCGTCTGGTGCTGGGCACGCGCGTGCTCCACGAACGCAAGGAAGTCCGGCGGATACAGCAACGGGTCCAGCACCGAGTCACCGTGCACGGCCAACCCTCGCACCACCTCATCCTCCGCGCGGGCGAGCTCTTCTTGCGCGTGGAAGGTGGCCGCGAGCAGCAGGTGCGCCTCCGCCTCCAGCACGTCCCCATCGAGCCGCAGCGGATAGAGCAGGGACTCCAGCTCGGCACGGGCCCGCGGTAGCTCGCCGGACTGGTAGGCACCGCGCGCGCCGTCGAGCGGAGACGCCGCGAGCACCATCATCACCAGGGCCGCGCTCATCACTGCGTCACGTCCAGCGCCACTTCGAGACGACGACCCGCGACCACGTCCACCTCTCGCTGCAAGGGCAGCGCACCCGCGCGGCGCGCCGTCACCGTGTGTCGCCCATGCTCGACCGGCACTGGACCCGAGAGAGGCGCGACGCCCACCTCCCGGCCGTCCACGAAGAGTCGCGCACCCTCGGGAGCGAGGATGAACACCTCCGCCTTGCGCAATGACAACACCACGTCACGCGTCACCGTCTCCCCGGGAGCGAGCGTCACCTCCACGTTGACCTCGTCACACAGGGAGTTGACGAAGCGCAACTGGTAGGTCCCCGCTGGCAGCGAGAGTTCACGCACGCGAGGCGTGTAGCCCCGACTCTCGCCGTTCACGAACACCTCCGCCCACGGGCGCGCCGTCACCTTCAGCACCGCGGGACGCGCGGGAACGGAGGTTCCCACGCCAGGACCTGTTGTCGTCGGCACCGGGGACGAAGAGGCATCAGAGCCGGGGGTTCCCATGTCCGAGCCCTTCGTCGGCACTGGGGACTGGGAGGCATCAACGGATTCCCCTCTCGTCGAACGTCTCGTCGGCACGGGCTTCGCGGAAGCCACTTCCCCCGAACGACCCCGTGCTCGCCAGGCCTCCCGTATCTGGAGGTCTGAGTTCGGAGCAGGCACCTCATCATCCGTAGGCGCACCAGGCAGCGTGGCGGCGGAAGTGGAGGAGGCATCAACGGGCCGCTGCTCTGGAGCCACCTGCCCTGACGGAGACTCCGCTCCACGCGACGGCGTCTCACCTTCGACTCCCTGGGGCGCCCCCGTCGCGATGGGGTCCTCATCGGCCCGAGGCGCGGACTTCGCGCGCTCGCCAGGCACGGTGACGCCCGCCACCTCCACACCGGAGGGCTCAACCCCGCTCCGTCGAGCGAGCGTCCATCCACCCCACCCCACCGTCGCGCAGAGCACGAGCCCCACGCCCACGGCACCAGTCCTCCACCCGGAGCGCCTCGGCCGCTCGCGCAGCAACGCCACCACCTCGGCGGAAGTCGGCTCCAGCACCAGCGCGGCGTTGAGCACCTTCGCGGCCCGCGCACCCTCGCCGCGCGCCAGCAGTCCGCGCCCTTCCCCCAGCAACCGCTCGAAGCGCGCCCGGCGCCACTTCATGGCACCTGCCACCGGATTCCCGAAAAACTCCCGAGCCACATCCGCGGGAGGTCCCACCCTTCGCTGGAGCAACTCCTCCAACTCCGACGCCAGCACAGCCCCGTCACGAGGCCTGTCCCGCGCGTCCTTCGCCAGACACCGCGCCACCAGTGACGCCAGCGGCTCGGGTGTTCCCGGCACGACCTCCGTCAGCGACGGAGCCTCCTTCGTCATCACCGACGCGGCCAGGTGCGCCGCGCCCTTGCCCGCGTGCGGCGTCGTGCCCGAGCACAGCTCGAACAGGATGACACCCACCGCATACACATCCGAGGCGGGCGAGTACGCGCCTGTGTCGATACGCTCGGGTGCCATGTACGGCAGCGAGCCCGTCACCGCGCCGGTACTCGTGAGTCGCTCCTGCTCCTCCAGCGCGGCGAGGCCGAAGTCCGCCAGCTTCAGCGGCCCTCCTTCCGCCACCAGCACGTTGTCCGGCTTCACGTCGCGGTGGACGATGCCGTGCGCGTGCGCCGCCGCCAGCGCCCGGGCGAGCTCCCAGCCCAGCACCATCACCGCCTCGGGCGGCACCGGCGAAAGCCTCCCCGCCAGCGCGCGCAGGTCCTCGCCCCGCACCCACTCGCAGACGAGGAACGGACCATGGGCGCCATCCTCGCCGTAGTCGTGGACCTCCAGGACGTTGGGGTGGTGGAGGGAAGCCGCAAGCTCCGCTTCCCTGCGGAAGCGCTCCGCGCGACCCGTGCCGCCTCCCGGATGCATCCGCTTCAATGCCACCGGGCGCGACAGCCGCAGGTCCGTGGCCAGGAAGACCGTGGCCATTCCCCCACGCCCCAACTCCCGATCGAGTCGGTAGCGGCCCGCAAGCACCTCACCCGTCATCACCCGGGCATTCTCGGGGAGCGGGCCCCCGCGAGCAACTCGGGGATTACAGCGACAGCCGACAGGCCTTCGTGTCCCCCGCCTGCTCGCAGGCCCCCACCGCGCCCCCAGGACAATCCCGGTCCAGCCGGCAGGGCTGCCGACACCGCAAGGCCGCCCCCGACGACAGGCACACTCTACACGGCGAGCAGTCCATCGAGTTCTCGCAGACCTCCCCCACCGACGCCGGCGCGCCCGAGCACGCCTGCACGCACAGCCCGTCCGGAGCGCACTGGTAGCCCGGCTCGCAGAGGCCGCCACCCGCATTCGGGTTGCACTTCTCCTCGCACCGCAGTCGCTCCCTGGGGCACCCCGCGAAGGTGGGACATTCGAGCGAGTCCACGCACGCCTCCCCCAGTCGAGGCCCCACGACACACTCCTCGTTCGAGCACCGTCGCCCAGCCCGACACGTGAAGTCCGACGCACACGTCAGGGTGCACTTCGAGTCCTCGCAGGCCGCGGCCGAATCCGCGCACTCACACGCCCGCGAGCACGCACCGCCCACCGCCACCGTGCTCGAACACCCCGCGTCCGGCGTCCCACACCCCGTGCCCGTACAGCCCGCATCCGGCACCTCGCACCCCGTGCCCGTGCAGCCTCCGTCCCCGGACGTCGTCACCGGCACACAAGCAGTCAGTGGCTCGACCACCTGGGGCACCGCGCCACAGCCGTACCCCGGACGAGCACAGTCCTCGCCACAGGCCCGCAGGCACTGCCCCAGCTCCGTCGCGCACACGGTGCCTCGCGGACAGTCCCGCGCCTCGGAGCACTCCCGCAGGCAATACCCGCCCGGAAAGCCCAGGCCGCAGGTCAGCCCCGCGCCACACTCCGAATCCGCGCCACAGGCCTCCCCCACCCGCTCCGAGTCCACGGGTTCACAGCCACCCCGCACACAGACCTGTCCCTGGGAACAACCCTGGGACTCGTCGCAGCGGATGCGGATGTCGAGCGGACAGCCCGGCGCGACGAGCAACACGAGCGCGGGCAGCAATAAGAGCAGGAGGAGGCGGCGCATCACCAAGGCCCGGTCGACTCTACGCGGAGGGAGGCTCGAAGCGCAGCCCCCCACACCGGAGGGCCCTGTGCTCCCCGACGCGGGAACACAGGGCCACTTCCGCTCACTACATGCAGGTGCCGAGGACGCCCGGCGCGGAGAAGCACTGGCCGCTCTTGCAGTGCGCGTTCTCCGAGCACGGGAAGCCGAAGGCACCCGGGCTGCAGAAACCGAGGACCGCGCCCGTGAAGGGCTTCACGCAGCTCCACGACGAGGGGCAGTTCGAGTTGTCACGGCAAATCCCCTGCATGCAGAAGCGGCCCTTGTTGGCCAGGTAGCCGTCGTTGCACACCGCGCCGCCCAGGCCCGTGGGGCATGCACCGTCCTCGGCGCACGGCGCGAAGCTGGCGCAGTACGGCTGCCGCGAGCCGTCGTCATCCGGGTCCAGACAGACGGAGTAGTTGTCGCAGCCGTCCTTGAAGTCGCTCGTCTCCGGGTTGCACGAAGGCGGGTTGGCCGGGGGCGCCAGACTGCACAGGCCCTCGATGCAGACCTGGTTGCTCAGGCACTGGCTGTTGGAGGTGCACGTCGGCACGTTCTTGCTCTTGCAGTAGGAGGCCAGGGTGCCCGTGTCCTCGGCGTCGCAGTACTGGTCCGCCGCGCAGTTGGCGTTCGACTGACAGCCAAGCGCACACAGGCCGTTGAAGCAGAACTGCCCGGAGGGACAGGCCTTGCTCGCGCTGCACAGCGCGCCACTCTGCTCGCTGGGGTTCTCGTCGGGCCCCCCGCCGTCATCGTCCTTCGTGCTGCCACAGCCCACGACCGCCAACGCCAGGAACAGCCCCATCGCGAAATGCTTCATGTTCGTCTCCCCGAGGTTCGGTTGCACCGTGGCGGCCCTCCGCCAGCGTGCGATGACGACCCCCATCGCAACGGGCGTGCCGCGGCCTCGCGAGACACCGAATCGCCCCGATTCCACGGGGTTGCATGACGGCCCAGGCCCTCAGAGGACCCGGCGCCGGGGGAAACGTGCCAGGACTGGCACGCGGACAGGGCCTCCCGAGGAGGCGGCCTGTCAGTCCCCCTCGCCCAGGTAGCGGAACAGCGAGCGCAGGCCGATGCCCAGCGCCGCCGCCGCGTCCTTCTTGCTGCCGCCACAGCGGGCAATCGCCTCGCGAACGTAGCGCTGGACGAACGCCTCCCTCGCGTCCTCCAGGGGAACCATCGGCGTGGCGTCACCGCCCAGCTCCAGGTCCTCGGGCCTCAGCAGCTCGTCCGTCGCCAGCACCGCCGCGCGACGCACCCGGGACGCCAGCTCCCGCACGTTGCCGGGAAAGGGATGGCCACGCAGCGCCTCCGTGGCCTTCTGCGTGAAGCCTCGCGCCTTGCGCGACTCCTGCGTCAGCACGTGGTGGGCGATGAGCAACACGTCGTCACCGCGCTCTCGCAGCGGCGGCACATCCACTCGCACTTCCTCCAATCGGAAGCGCAGGTCCGCGCGGAAGCCGCCGCGTCGCACCGCCTCCTCCAGTGCAACGTGCGTCGCCGACACCACGCGCACGTCCACCTTGCGCGGCTGGTGCTCGCCCAACCTCGTCACCTCGCGCTCCTGCACCACGCGCAAGAGGCGCGTCTGGAGCGACAGCGGCATGTCCCCAATCTCATCCAGGAAGAGGGTGCCTCCGTCGGCCGCCTCCACCAGTCCCGCCCGCTCCGAGCCCGCGCCGGTGAAGGCGCCACGCGCATGGCCGAACAGCTCGCGCTCGATGAGGCTCTCCGGCAGCGCCGCGCAGTTGATGGCCACCAGCCGTCCGCGCCGCCCGCTGCGCCGATGGAGCGCCCGCGCCACCAGCTCCTTGCCTGTCCCCGTCTCGCCTTCGATGAGGACGTTGAGTGGGGTGGGCCCCAGTCGCTCCACCTGACGGTACAGCGCGCGCATCGCCGGGGACTCGCCGATGAGCCCTTCGAACGTCGCGGCTTCGATGCGACGGGTGAGGCCGTCCACTTGCGCGCGCAGCTCCGTCAATTCGCGCCGGGTCGACAGGAGCAGCGCGGTCAGCGCGCAGAGCGCCATGGCCTCCTCCAGCTCCACCGACGAGAAGGCCGGCGCACCGAGTCGTCGCCCCAGGTACACCACCGACAGCGGCACCGACTCCACGCGCAGCGGCACCACCAGCGCGGAGCCCAGCCGCAGGGCCTCCAGGCTCGGCGCCCTCGCCAGCGCCGCGTCCGCTTCCACGTCCGCCACTCGCACCGGCGCACCGGACGTCAGCACCCGGTCCACCAGGCTGTCCACCACCGCCGCATCGGGGCTGGTGCCCGTGGCGCACAGCACGCGCCGGGGCCCCTCGCGAGAGTCCGCGGTGACGAGGAAGCCCACGTCCGCGCCCACCACGTCGGCGAGCCCCCGCATCGCCACCTCCAGCAGCTCCAGCGGAGGGCGCTGCACGAGCAGCCGTGAGGACAGCTCCGCCAGCACCGCCACCAGCCGGCCATCCCGCCGAGGCACCACCTCCGCCGCGTCGCGCGCGACGGGCTCCACCGCGTCGACGAGTTCCAACTCCACCGTGCCCACGCGGAAGCGGTCCCCGGGTTCCAGCGGCGCCAGGTCCACGCGCTTGCCTCGGACCTTGATGTCGCAGCCCTTGCCCGCCGGGGACACGCTCCAACCTCGCGCATCGCGGAACAGCAGCGCGTGGCTCGGCTTCACACCGGGCGCGCTGAGCACGGCGTCGCAGGTGGCATCAGAGCCCACGGAGACGACGGGCTTGTCCAGCGGGAGACGGCGGCCGTCAGGGAGGACCAGGAGCTGGGGCATGGCGGGAGCGGACCGACTTGTGTCGCATATCAGGAATGAGGGAGGCGGGCGCGTGCGGGGCCTGACGCTCCCTCCAGCGAGGCATTGTCCGGACGCATCCGGCTGCTATCACAGGGCCCCCGGAAGGAGCTTCCCATGGCCATCGCCACCATCGACCCGACGACGGGCAAGACGCTGCGCACGTTCAACGCCCTCACCCCGGCCGAGCTGGAGTTGAAGCTCCAGCTGTCGGCGGACACGTTCCGCGACTATCGCCAGACGTCCTTCGCCGAGCGCGCCCGATGGATGCGCCGCGCCGCGGAGCTGCTGGACGCGGAGGCGGAGCGCTTCGGCCGCATCATGACGGAGGAGATGGGCAAGCCGCTGGAGGCCGCGAAAGCCGAGGCTCGCAAGTGCGCCACCGCCTGCCGCTACTACGTGGCCAAGGCGGAGGGGCTGCTCAAGGACCGGCCCATCGAAGTGGGCGGCGACACCGCCTTCGTCCGCTACCAGCCGCTGGGCCCGGTGCTGGCCATCATGCCGTGGAACTTCCCCTTCTGGCAGGTGGTGCGCTTCGCCGCCCCCGCGCTGATGGCGGGCAACGTGGGCCTGCTCAAGCACGCGCACAACGTCCCCCAATGCGCGCTCGCTCTGGAGGAGGTCTTCCTGCAAGCGGGCTTCCCGGCCGGCTCCTTCCAGACACTGCTCATCGAGACGGCGGACGTGAATCGCGTCATCGAGGACCCGCGCGTGCGAGCCGTGACGCTCACCGGCAGCGAGGCCGCGGGCCGCTCGGTGGGGGCGTCCGCGGGCAGGTCCCTCAAGAAGGTGGTGCTGGAGCTGGGCGGCAGCGACCCGTTCGTCGTCATGCCCAGCGCGGACCTGGACAAGGCAGTGGAGACCGCGGTGTCCGCGCGCCTCATCAACAACGGCCAGTCCTGCATCGCCGCCAAGCGCTTCATCATCGCCGAGCCCATCGCCGCCGAGTTCGAGCGCCGCTTCGTGGAGCGCATGAAGCGCGTCACCGTGGGCGACCCCACGGACCCGAAGACGGACGTGGGGCCCCTGGCGACGGAGGGCATCCTCAAGGGCCTGCACGCACAGGTGGAGGAGAGCGTGAAGGCCGGGGCGCGCCTGCTGCTCGGCGGCAAGCCGCTGGAGCGTCCGGGGAACTTCTACCCGCCCACCGTGCTCGCGGACCCGCCCCCCAACGCGCCCGCCTTCCATGACGAGCTGTTCGGCCCGGTGGCCACGCTGCTGCGAGCGCGCGACGTGAAACACGCCATCGAGCTGGCCAACGCGACGCCCTTCGGCCTGGGCGCCAGCGTGTGGACGAAGGACGCGGCGGAGCAGCGCCAGTTCATCGACGGCGTCGAGGCGGGCATGGTGTTCGTCAACGAGATGGTCGTCTCGGACGCGCGGCTGCCCTTCGGCGGCGTGAAGAACTCCGGCCACGGGCGCGAGCTGGCCGACCTGGGCATCCACGAGTTCCTCAACGCCAAGACGGTGCGCGTGGCCAGCACGTCCGGAGGCGAGTCGTCGCCCAAGGGCCGCGCCCTCAGCGAGTAACCCTCAGCGCGTGCGCACCCGGTCATCGGGCGGGCGGTGGACCTCCTCCAGCGCCTGCGTCACGGCCTCCACTTCAGAGCCCAGTTGCTCCACGCTCTGGCGCAGGCCCAACCCGGCGATGTCCTCGCCGGCCGCGTCCGCCGAGCGCACCCGCAGCACCTGCGCGTACAGCCCCTCCAGCGTGTAGTAGAGCCGCGTGTGCTCGGCCTCCAGGCGGTCCGCCGCCGTGGCCAGCTCCGCGCGCTGTTCCCGCTGGGCGTCGAGCGCCGTCAGCGCGCCTCGCAGCCGCTCGCGCACCACCGCGTCCTTCTCCGCCTCCACCCGCGCCGCCAGGGCCTGCCGCTCCTCCTCCAGCCGACGCGCCTCCTCTGGCGTCGCGAGCGCTCGCAGCTCCCGCTCCCGGCGCGCCAGCGCGTGACACCCCTGGCGCAGCGCCTCCACCGTGCGCTCCGGCGCATGCACCACCTCGCGCAACACCGCGGGCCCCTGGCCCAACTCCGCGAGCAATCGCGAGCACAACGCATCCACCCGGGCCGTCCTCGGGTCCTCGGAGGCTCCTGAGACCTCGGCCTGCTTCTCCGGTGCCTGCTCCGGCAACCGGGGCCCCTGCTCTTCCGAAGGGCGCTTCAGGTACTTCGCCGCGACGAGGAAGAAGCCCAGCGCCACGAAGACGAGCCACCACAACCGCCGGGGCTGCCCCATCGCCAGGAACAGGCACGTGGTCGCCACCGCGATGAAGGCCGCGGCCTTCCCCGGGTCCCTGGAGCGCTGGGAGGAACGCCGGGTCCGCACCGCGTTGCTCGCGGCCCGCCGGGCCTCCTTCCGCCACTGCTTCTCCCACTGCCGTCGAACCTTGCGAGGAGGCAGGCGACCCGTCTTCCGCACCCACGCCTCCACGGCCGCATCCTCGCGAGCACGCCCTTCCGACAGGGCACCCTCCAACCTGCGCAGGCGCTCGTCCTGAAGCTGCGGGGAGGGAGGCGGAGGTGACTCAGGAATGCGGGGCACACGGTACGATAACGACTTCACCTCGCGACGAGGGAGGGTGAGACTTCGGGGCTAATCCGGGGAAATGCTCAATCGTTTGCATTCTCCCTGGAAAAGGCCCATGAGATTGCGTCCGCGGGGGGCACAAGGGGTTCGGTGTCGTGGAGAGCATGGAGGAAAAGGGGGAGCGCGGGGAGTTGGGCCCTGACGCCATCCGCGCCCTGCGTGGAGGGCACAGTCGTGCTGCCTTCGCCCGCATGCTCGGTGTCACCCCGCTCACCGTGTACCGCTGGGAGCTGCCGGAGTCGGCGCCCCAGGCGCGCAAGCCCCGAGGTCGGGTGGCCCAGTCACTGCGCCAGTTGCTGGGCGCCGGTGGCCTGTCTGGTGTGTCCCGGCTCCCCTCCCTGTCCCGTCAGCCCCTGCGTCCCGAGGAGAGCGTCCGGCTCCAGCCCTGTCTGGAGCGCCTGAAGCGGGCGGAGTGGCGCGCGGCGGAGGAGGAGCTGCTGGAGCTGGGCGCCTCGGGCGTGTTGAAGACGCCGGGCGCACGGGCCCTGGCGGCGGTGGGCCTGGCCCACCTTCAACGCTGGGGACGCGAGGACAGCCGGGGCGCCTTCGCCACGCTGCTGCCGCACCTGGGCGAGGCCGAGACGGGCCTGTTGCCGGAGTGGGTGGAGCTGCAGGTCCACGCGCTCGCGGCCAACCTCTACGCGTCACCGGACGGCAAGCTGTTCGACGCCACCAGGTCCGATGCGCACGTCGCTCGCGCCGAGGCGTTGATGGCGGAGCATCCGGACGCGGACGCGCGCTGCCTGTTGCGCATGGCGCAGATGGCGGGCGCCTTCTACCTGGGTGAAGCCGAGCGGGTGGCGCGCTACTCCGGCCGCGTGGCGGAAGCGCTCGCGGGCGTGACGGACCCGGCGCTGCGCCTGCTGGCCGAGGACATCTGCGCGCACGAGGAGGCCATCCGGGGCGAGGCCACGCAGGCCACGCGGCGCTTCCGCGAGGTGGCACAGGGCGCGGCGCGGCTGGGCTATGCCTTCCTGGAGGCGCGCAACCTCGCCTTCCTCGCGCAGCGCCGCCTGGATGAGGCGTGCGAGCCGGAAGAAGCGCTCCTGCTGGTGCGCCGCACGCGCGAGGCCGCGTACGGCGGACGCATGGCGCGGGGCTTCTCCTTCATCTTCGCCGCGCGCGCGGAAGCCGAGGCGCTCCTGCGCCTGGCCCGCTTCACGGAAGCCGAAGCGGTTCTGGACGAGGCCGACGCGGTGGTGGCCGAGCTGAGCTGGACGCCGCTGCACCTCGCGGTGACACGCGCGCGGCTGTGGCTGACGACGAGCAAGCCCGCGGAGCTGCGCCGGCTGGCGGCGAAGCTGTCCGCGTATGACGGCTCCATCCAGCGCTCCCTCACCGGCGCCTATGCCCTCTTCGTGGAGGCCATGGCGGACCTCTCCAGCGGCCCCGCCGAGCACGCCGCCGCGGGCTTCGCCGCCGCCGGTGCGCGAAGCATGGAGCTGGGTGGCTGGCCCTACCTGCGTCGCGAGTGCCTGCTGTACGAGACGGCCGCGCGCGTCTACGCGGGCCACCGCGAGGAGGGCCGCGTGGTGCTGCGCCGCACGCGCGCCTTCCTGGAGCGGATGCCGTCCGCGTGGCACTCGGCGCTGCTGCACCGCTTCGAGGCCTTGTTGCTGGTGTTGGAGGGTCGCACCCGCGAGGCCCGCGAGTTGCTGGAGGCGTCGCTGGGCACGTTCCGCCTCTCCGGCGACGTGTGCATGGCGGCCTACACGCGCAACCTCCTGGCGTGGCTGGCGAAGCACGAGGGAGACCCCGCCGCCGACGAGCTGCTGGCCGCCAGCGAGGCGGAGTTGCGCCGCCTGGGAGGCATGACGCCGCCACCCAACTTCATTCCCCCCTCGGTGCGTCCCCCCAGCGCGAGCGCTCCGGGCACCGACAGCACCCCCCCGACGCGACTGGGCGCGGAGGCGCTGGTGGTGCCCTTCGAGCGGCTGTCCGTGCGCGGCATGGGCGCGCCCCTCATCCAGCGTGAGCTGCTGGGCGTGCTGGAGGGCCTGTTCCCCGGCTGCGCGCCGCGCCTGGAGGAAGTGGACTCCCAGGGCCGCATCACCCTGCTGGCGGGGCTGGGCACCGTGCCGAGCACGGACGAAGTGGAGTTCGGTGACGGCTGCGGACGCAGGCTGCGGCTGGGCGTCGCCGGGCCCCTGCCCGCGGATGGCCGCGCGCTGCTCACCGCGCTGTCACGGCTGGGCGGCTTCGCGCTGGAGGTGGCGACCCTGCGCGGCTTCGCGACGGTGGACGTGGAGGCGCCGGGCCCCAACGAGTCTGCGGCGGAGGAGACGGCCCGGGACGCGGAGCTGCCGGGCTTCATCGCCGCCTCGCCCTCCATGAAGCGGATGCGCGTGGAGCTGGCGCGCCTGTCCGCCAGCCGCTCCACTGTCATCGTCACCGGCGAGTCCGGCGCGGGGAAGGAAGTCGTCGCGCGAGCGCTGCACGTGCTGTCCACCCGCTCGCAGCGCCCCTACGTCGCCTTCAACTGCGCCGCAGTCCCCAAGGAGCTCTTCGAGGGACAGCTGTTCGGCTACCGGCGCGGCTCCTTCACCGGCGCGGCATCGGACCACCCGGGAGTGCTGCGCGCGGCCCACGGCGGCACCCTCTTCCTGGACGAGATTGGCGAGCTGCCGCTGGACGTGCAGCCCAAGCTCCTGCGCGTGCTGGAGAACGGGGAGGTGTTCCCCCTGGGCGAGACGCGGCCGGTCGAGGTGGATGTGCGCGTGGTGGCGGCCACGCACCGTGACTTGAGCCAGCTGGTGCGCGAGGGCCGCTTCCGCGAGGACCTCTACTACCGGCTGCAAGTCGTTCCGGTGCGAGTGCCGCCGCTGCGCGAGCGCCGCGAGGACGTGGTGGCGCTGGCCAGGCACTTCGTTCGGCAGCTCACGCCCGAGGGGCAGACACCGCCGAGGCTGGGACCGGATGCCCTGGCGGCGCTGATGGCACACTCCTGGCCCGGCAACGTGCGCGAGCTGCGCAACGTCATCGAGCGCTCCATGGCCTACGGGCCGCTGCCGACGGTGCTGGGGGCAAAGCAGATGCGCATCGCGGGCTGAGGGTTGAGGAATCATCCCCAACCCGCGATGCGCCCCGCCCTGTTTCCCCACACCCCTGTGGGAACCCTACGAAGGCTCTGGAAGAGGTCACGCTCCGGGCCGAGGAGGGGGGGAACCGCGGCCCGAAGCGCAGTGCTGCTTCCAACGTAGCCTCTAAAAGAACACACCCACGGGCCAAAGAGGGGGGAAGCTTCGACCCTGGGTGCCGGGACCACTCGAGAGCGGTCACCTGTTCAAATCGTGTGTCGCCAGCCTCCGAAGAGGTCCGTCGCTCACTGACCATTCGTTAAGCACCATACGTGCCAGCCCTTAGGCCAATGGATCTGCTCAGTGGAAATCATCCGATCGGGTAGGCAAAGGGAGCAGGTATATCCAATGGGGCGGGTGGGACATCCGTCCGGCCCTATCCGGATATGGCCTGACGCCCTGCGAGCGGGGAGGCGAGCAGGCCGGCTGATGGCCCGGTTGAAACTGGATGAGGGGGCTCGGGCAGCGGGTGGGGTCGAAGTGGGTTAAGGGGACCGCGATGACTCACGCCGCCTCGTCACGTCGGTTCCAGGCCTTCAGCGTCGGAGTGCTGCTCTTCACCCTGGGGGTGATTCTGTGGGGGGCCTTCGTCCGGGCGACGGGCTCCGGCGCGGGCTGCGGTGACCACTGGCCGCACTGCAACGGCGAGGTGGTGCCCCGCGAGCCCACGGTGCAGACGCTCATCGAGTACACCCACCGGGTGACGAGCGGCCTCGTCATGCTGCTCGCGGTGGCCCTGTGCGTGTGGGCCCTTCGAGCACATGCGAAGGGGCACCCGGTGCGCAAGGCGGCAAACTGGGCGCTGTTCTTCATGCTGACGGAGGCCCTCGTGGGCGCCGGCATCGTGTTGCTCAAGTACGTGGCGGACAACGCGTCCCTGGGCCGCGCGGTGTGGATGGGCGTGCACCTGGTGAACACGTTCCTGCTGGTGGGCGCGCAGACGCTGGTCATCTGGTTCGCCCGGGGGCGCGCGCCGCTGACGTTCCGGGGCCAGGGGTGGGTGGGCGTGCTGGTGGGCACGAGCGTGGCGGGCATGTTGCTGCTCGGCGTGAGCGGCGCGGTGGCGGCGCTGGGCGACACGCTGTTCCCCTCGGAGACACTGATGGAGGGGCTGCGCCAGGACGTGTCCGACACGGCGCATGTCTTCATCCGCCGGCGAATCCTGCACCCGGTGCTCGCGGTGTCCATGGGCGCGCTGCTGGTGCTCATCGGACGGTGGATGGCGCGGCTGCGGCCGTCGGCCGAGGTGAAGCGGGCCGCGCTGGCCATCAGCATCCTCTACTCGGTGCAGCTCATGGCGGGCCTGGTCAACGTGGTGTTGCTGGCGCCGGTGTGGCTGCAGTTGGTGCACCTGCTGCTGGCGGACTTCGTGTGGATGGCCGTGGTGAGCCTGTGCGCGGCGGGGCTCGCGGCCGATGCGCCGAGGGCGGAGCCGGTGGTGGAGACGGTGTCGACGCACGCGTCGCCCGTGTAGCGGCTCAGCGCGACTCCGACTCCGCGCGCAGCCGCAGTCCCTTGGGAACGAGGACGCGGCCCACGGCCTCGAACGCGCCGCTGACGAGCAGGGCGAGCACGGCGGCGGGGATGGCGCCTTCGAGGATGAGGCGCGTGTCGTCCAGGCGGATGCCGGTGAGGATGGGCTGGCCATAGCCGCCCGCGCCCACGAGCGCGCCGAGCGTGGCGGTGCCCACGTTGATGACGGCGGCCGTCTGGATGCCCGCGAGGATGGAGGGCGAGGCCATGGGCAGGTCGATGCGCCACAGCCGCGCGAGCGGAGGCAGACCCAGCGCCTCCGCGGACTCGCGCACCTCCAGGGGAATGCCCGTGAGCCCCGAGGCCGTGTTCCGGACGATGGGCAGCAGGCTGTAGAGGAACAGCGCGGCGATGGCCGGCCGTGAGCCGATGCCCAGGAGCGGAATCATCACCACGAGCAGCGCCAGCGAGGGGATGGTCTGGATGACTCCGGCAAGGCCGAGCACGCCCTGCCCGAGCCGGGGACTGCGCGCGGCCAGCACGCCCAGCGGCACCGCGAGGGCCAGGGCCGCGAGCAGCGAGACGCCGACGAGGAACAGGTGCTCCCGGGTTCGGAGCCAGACGCGGGAGGCGAGGCCCTCGCCGCGAACGACAGTGGAGACGCCCAGTGTTCGCGAGAGGAAGTCGGAGGCCACCTGCGCCTCGGGCACGCGCTCCAGTCGCGCGCGGGCATTGAGCTTCACCATCTTCTCTTCCGACAGCGTGCCGGAGAGTCGCAGGATGGCCGCCAGGGCCTCTGGAGCGCGCGACTCAAAGTCCGCGCGGTAGAGGAGCACGGCGTCGTACGCGGGGAAGTGGTGCACGTCGTCCACGAGGACGCGCAGGCCATAGGCGGCGATTTCAGCGTCCGTGGAGTACAGGTCCGTCACCTGGACGGAGCCCGCATCCAGGCCGCGATAGGCGAGGTCATGGTCCAGGCCGCGCACATCGCGCTGCGGGAGGCGGTAGCTGTCTCGCAGCGCGGGCCAGCCGTCACCGCGCTCCATGAACTCGTTGCTGAAACCGAAGCGCAGCTCGGGGTGGGCGCGCAGGTCGGAGATGGTGCGGATGCCCAGGCGTTCGGCCTCGGCCTCCTTCATGCCCAGCGCATAGGTGTTGTTGAAGCCGAGCGGCGCGCTCATGCGCAGGCCCTCTTCGGCCAGCGCGACACGGAGGGCCGCGTCGTCGGGCAGCTTGCGCCCGGAAAGCAGCTCCTGGCGCAGCGTGCCGGTGTACTCGGGATACACGTCCAGCTCGCCTCGGCGCAGCGCCTCCCAGAGGACGGCGGTGCCTCCGAGTTCGCGCCGGTGCCGCACGCTCGCGCCGGTGCTCCGCGCGAGCTGCGTCACCATCTCTCCGAGGATGACGGACTCGGTGAACTTCTTGGAGCCCACGCGCACGTTGGGCTCGCCGTGGGTCGTGCTCGCGCGCTCGCAGGAGACCAGCACCAGCGAGAACATGAGCAGCAGCACGAGCCCCATCGGTGCGCTCCATACCGTGGAGCATGCTCTCCGCGCGCTCATGCCGAGGCCCCGTTCCCCGGAGCCAGCCGCTGGGCCTGGATGAACCGGGTGACGAACGGGTCCGTGGGACGGGTCTCCAGGTCCACGAGGCTCCCCTGTTGCACCACGCGCCCTTCACGCATGAGCACGATGTCGTCGCCCAGGAACCCCGCCTCCGCGAGGTCATGCGTCACCAGGACCACCGTCTTGCGCAGCCGCGCGAAGATGGCGCGCAGGTCCGCTTGCAGCTCGTGCCGCACCAGCGGGTCCAGCGCCCCCAGCGGCTCGTCGAGCAGCAACACCTCCGGGTCCAGCATGAGCGCGCGCATCAACGCCACCCGCTGACGCTGTCCCCCCGAAAGCTGCGCCGGATAACGCGCGAGCGCCTCGGCGGGAAACCGCGTCAACTCCACCAGCACGTCCCTCCGCTCGCGAGTCCGCGCGGCGGACCAGCGCAGGTGCTGGGCCATGAGCGTGACGTTCTCCTCCCCCGTCAGGTGCGGAAAGAGCCCGCCCCCTTGAAGCGCGTAACCCACCCGATGACGCAGCGACAGCAACGCCTTCGCATCCGTGGGCAGGGGCTTGCCCGCGTAGAGCACCTGGCCCGTGTCCGCGTGCAACAGCCCGTTGAGCAGGCGGACCAGCGTGGACTTCCCGCAGCCGCTCGGCCCCAGCAGCACCGTGGTCCGCCCCGTGGGCAGCGTGAGGTTCAGCGAGTGCAGCGCCTGCGTGGTGCCAAAGCGCTTGGAGACATCCTGCAAGGCGTACACGAGACGGCCCCTTCGCGCGAAACGGTGGAGTCAGGGTACGGAGAAGGCACCATTGCAGACCGGCGGAAACGCGGGCTCGGCGGACGCCAGGAAGCTGCACGCGGCGAACAGCGCCCGGTCATCCCACTGCATGGCGCCCGTCCAGACGACGACCGGCCCACGGGGAGAAGGCGCCGTGAAGCGCATGCACCGCGAGGGCCGCTCCTCCAGGAGACACGCCACCTCCTCCACGGGGCTCGAGCCGGGCAGCGCCGCCCTCAGCTCCGCCACGCTCTGGTCCCTCCAGCGCGCCGTCACCTCGTCCCGCGCGGGCCGGTACACACTCCACACGAGCGACGCGTCGTCACAGCGGATGCGGCCCGCGCGACTGGTGGACAGGGAGGGCTGGCAGCCTTCGGGCACCGCGAGCGTGCGCCACGGCAGCCGGGGCGGAAGCAGCAGCGCCGCCTCATCCAGCGACTCACCCTCCGGATTGCCATGCGCCGCGAGATACTCCAAGAGCTCCAGACACCGCGTCAGCGCCGGCTGGGCGTTGTTCTTCGCGACACACCCCAGCTCGCGCTGACGACCCAGCGACCCCGCCACCGAGACGAGGTAGCCCCCCGCGCGACACGAGGCCGGACCCTCCAGGCCCGCGTCCCCCACATCACACAGGGCGAAGCGGGCCGCCGGCCACGAGCGCTCCGCGAGCGGCAGCGCCCCTTCCGCCACCACCACGCCCTCCCCCAGTCGCTCCACCAGACGCGCCCTGGCGAGCGTGAGCACTCGCGCGGCGGGCACGTCCTTGCGCTCGACGAGCCACACCGTCGCGTCACCACACTGATAGATGCGCGAGCTGGCGCTGTCGGGGACGGGCGTGCACCCCGCGAAGAGCGCGCGGGCATCCGGCAGGAAGGGGCCCGCGGGAGTGGCTCCTTCGGGCGACACGGGCGGCACATGCGGCGCGGGGGTCGTGCATGCACCCAGCACCATGAACCCCGAGACCATCATCCACTTCCAGGCATTCGCCATGCGTCGGGATAGGCACCCGCCGCCCGCTGCGTCAACCCAGGAGAGTTCCCGGCGCCCGGCGTCGCACACACGTCCGAGCACATCCGCCGCCCGGGCTGAAACACCGGCGCGGTAACACCGGTTCCCCCGAGTCACCGCGCCCATGGTTTTCGAGAGCCCGTGCGGCTGTCAGCGGCGCAGGGTCTTCTCGAGCTCCTTGGCCATCGTCTCGTTGCTCGCGATGCCCTGGCGCGTCTTGCTCAAGAGGGCGCTGAAGGCGGCGTCGGTCTTGTATTTGTCCATCCCGTCCTTGGCCAGGTCCTGCCCCTTCTTGCCGTCATCGGCGACGCGCGTGAGGAAGCCCTTGTCGAACTCCTTGCCATTCTTCTCGCGGAGCTTGTCCAGCTCCTTCTCCGCCTCGGTGATGGCCTTGTTCAGGCGCTCGTCGACGCCCTCCATCTTCTTGTCGTAGCCCTCCTGCATGCCGGGGGTGACACCTGAGCCGCCGGTGCCGGGAGACCCGGCCAGGTCGACCGTCGCCACCTCGATGGACTTGCTGTCGGCCCACGCCTTGAGGTCGGACAGGTGCTGCTTGTGGTCCGTCACCAGCTTCTGGGCGAACTGACGCACCTGCGGGTCCTGCGTCTTCTCCAGCGCCATGTTGCCCAGCGCGATTTGCTTGGCGTCGAAGAGGGCCAGCTTGCCGACGTACAGCTCCTTCTCGGCCGCCGCCTCACCAACGCGCTTGTCTTCCTTGTGGGCCTTCTTGGCCTCGTCTTCCGCGAGCGCGGTGCCCGTCATCGAGCCGAACACCAGCGCCGCCGCCAGGGCCGCCACACCACCACCACGAATCCTTCGAGCCATGCCGTCCTCCTGGACAGGGAATGCCGGAAGCTGGGTCAGCCCCCCTGCCTCGGCAATCGCCGCTCGCAAGCACGCCCCTCCCCGGAGCAGCACGCCTCCGTGCGCTGCCCGAAGTCGGGGCCTGGCTTCGTACCGGAGTGGACACGACGGCCTCGCCCGGGACGCGGACGCCCGACACACCTTCGTGCCGGACGCCGCGCTCCGTTGAGACGCCCTTCGACTCAGGCGCCGATGCGCACCGAGCCGAAGAACAGCTCCGCCACCGCCCGGGTGTAGGCGATGCGGTCCGCGCGCTGCGTGTACGTGAAGGTGTAGGCCTGCTTGTCCTTCACGCAATAGAACTGGAGCTGCGCGATTTTCAGCGCGCCCGCCTGGCAGGTGTACTCGCGCGTGAGGCCCTGCCGCCCGCCGAACGTCGCGGGCTTCTCACTCACGAGCGCGAAGCCCTGGGCGGACCGCTGCAGCTGCGGCAGCGCGCGTGCCGCCAGGTCCTTCGCCGTCTCCTGTCCCTGCCTGGGCTCGGCGGAGACCACGACGCTGGCCCGGAAACCTTCCTCCACCGGGCCCATGGCGACGACCTGACTGGCATCCGCCCAACCGTCGGGCAGGGGCATCGTGAGGTCGCCGTGTCGAATGGTGTTCGTGCTCATATCGTAGGGCCTAGATCTCCACGCCGGCGATCTGGTGCTCCTTGTCACCCTCACTCATCTTGTCGAACAGCTTCCCCACGCCGTAGACGCCCACGCCGATGAGCAGACCGACGCCAGCGCCCACCGGGCCGCCGATGGCGCCCACCGCCACGCCGGCGCCAATCGCTCCCGCGATGCTGACGCCGCCCTTGGCGATCTGCCACCCATCCCCTGCCTGGATGCCGCCGACGATATCCAGTCCGCCGGAGACGACGCCGAGCCCCGTGCCGATGGCTCCGAGCTTGCCGCCCACCGCGAGCGCTTCACGGAACCCCGAGGCCGTGGTGGACGCCGCGCGCAGACCCGCCAGCCCTCCCACTTCGTTGCCCGCGCCAGCGATACCCGTCGCCAGCTCGGAGCCACCACGAATGCCGGCGACGCCCTGGACGATGCCGCCGACGCCCCCGCCGATATCCGCCACGTTCTGCGCCGCGGCCACGTAGTTGCCCTGGCTGATGTTGTTCACCAGGTCCGCGCCCGAGGACAGCGCGCCCAGCGTGTTGCCGACGATGCCCAGGCTCTCCGCGCCCACCTGGACGCCGCGCGCGAACTTCGCCAGGCGCGCCGTCTCCGAGTCATTCGTGCCCGTGTCACCGTCCGGAGTGCCAGAGGAGTCCGCGTCGCCCGTGGCGGGCGGAGTCGTCGTGTCGTCCGTGGCGGGCGGGGCCGCGGGGTCCGTCTGCCCCGAAGCGGGCGGGGCCGCCGGGTCCCCCGGGGGCGGAGTCGCCGGGTCCGTCTGCCCCGAAGCGGGCGGGTTCGCCGGGTCCGCCGGAGGGGTGGACTCCTGCATCAGGGTGTTGAGCGCGTCCTGCTCAATCAACCCGAGCACGTCCTTGTTGATGGAGAGCGCCGTCGTCACGTCGCCCGTGGACTCGGGCTTGCTGATGGGGCCTTCGCTTTCTTCCTTGGCGGTCCCGGGCTCCGGCGTCATGGCGAGGTTGTAGAGCTCCTTCGCCATCTCGCCCCGCGTGACGTCCAGCAGGGCCCGCTCCTTCGTGTCCAGCTTGCCGAGGTCCCCTTCCGGAACGGGCTTGCCGTTGACGGACAGCTCCGTCTTCTCCGGGGTGACACGCACCTGCGAGGAGCCATCCGGCCCCGTGACGTTCTTGGACGCATTGACGAGCTGGAGCACGCCCGCGTCCGACTCGCGGCGCTGGCGCTCCGACGTCACCGTCGTGGGCTGTCCCCCGGGCGGCGTGCGCGTGCTGCTGCTGCGCTCGTCCACCTGGAGCCGACCGTCCGGGCCGACCGTGTCGGTCCGTTGGTAGTCCTGCTTCGTGGTGACGCCGTCAGCGCCCTTCGTCTCGCTCTTGGCGTTGGTGAGGATGCCCTTGTCGTCATAGGCATGGCTGGACGTGGAGCTGATGTCGACGGGCTCGCCCTTCTTGTCACCCTCGGTGCCGTAGACCTTGCCCTTCACCGTCTCCTCGACGGTGTTGCCCTTGGCGGTGCGCTCGGTGACGACCGAGATGTCCGGGTGGCCCTCGATAAAGGTCTGGCTGCTGTACTTGCGGCCGTCGGTCTTCTCGAGCACCCACTGCTTGGGGTTGTCCTTGTCGCCGTCGAAGGCCTCGCCCTTCTCGCCGTCCTCCGACTTGAGCTTGCCGGACAGGCTCGACAGGTCGCCCGCGTTGCGCGGCCCCTTGTCCACGTTGAAGCCATCCTCCGCCGTGAGCGCCTTGCTCATGGTGGCCGTGGCCTGCACCTCGTTCACGCCCTCGCCCTGCGAGAACGTCTGCGTGCGCGTGTAGGAGGGCTCCAGGTCCTTGCCATCAGGCCCCTTCGTACCCGGAGGAGGAATCGAGTAGCTCTTCGTCTCCGTCCGGTCGATGGGCTGGTCTTCGTTGAACTTGTCCTTGAAGTTGTCGTCGAGCCCGCCCTCACCCTCCTGCTGGCTGAAGCGCGTCTCCGAACCCTCGACGCCACCACCCCCCTGCTTGTAGGTCGTGGTGAGCAGGTCGCCGTTGTCGCGGGAGACCTTGCTCTCCTCCACGGCCACGGCCGGGTCGCGGCTCTTCTTCAGGTCCTCGATGGACGGAGGGTTGCGGATGTCCTGGCCCTTGGCGGGCGTCCAGGTCGCCGTCTGGCTGGTGGTGGTGCCCTCCGGCCCGTTGCTCGTCACGACCTCGCGAGTGACCTGCTTGCTCTGGGGGTCGACGGTGCTGGTGTCCAGGGTGACGTTGTTCTTGTCGTCGCGCGTCGCGGAGATGCGCGCGGTGACCTCTCCCGCCGGGTCCTTCTGGACGAACTCGACGCGGTGGGGGTCCTTCGTGTCCACCGCCTCGAAGCCCTCGGGCGGCTTCTGGTCCTTGGAGGCCGTGAAGAGCTCGTCGACCTGGCCCCGCGTGGCCTCATCCAGTTGCTTCTGCTGCGTGGCGACGGTGTCCTTGCCCTCCTTCGCGCTCTGGACGTCCAGTTCGGCGCGGGCCTTCGTCTGGCCAGCGTTCTGCGGGGAGACCTTCTCCAGCTCCGGGGACTGGCGGGTGATGACATCCGCCAGGTCGTACTTGCCGTCCGCGCGGAGGCCGTCCACCAGGCCCTTGGCGACGTTCGTCACCGCCGGGTCCTTCGCGCCCGCCTTCAGCGCGGGGGTGAGCTTCTCCTCCACCTTGTGGCCGTAGCCCGCTTCGGTCTCGGCGCGGCGGAAGCTGTCCGCCACGTCGCGGGACGCCTGAGGGCTGGTCTGCTCCGCGGCGTGGCTCAGGTCGCTCACGATCTGGTTCGCCTGGTCCTGGGTCACCTCGGGACGCCCCAGGCTGGAGGTCATGAGGTTGATGGCGCCCCTGGACTCCTTCATCAGGGCCTCGCGGTAGGCGGGGTCCGGGTTCGCCTCTACCTGGCGGCGCAGCTCCTTGGCGCCATCGGCCGGGCTGCGAATGGAGGCGTCACCCACCGCCTTCGCATCCGCGCGAACCGCCTCCTCCGGAGAGACCACCGACTTCGTTCCGAACAGCCGCTCCTGGGCCTTGGGGTCCAGGCTGCCGGCGTCGAAGACGTCGCGCACCTGGTTGGCGTCCGCGTACGGGGGCGGCTCGCCCACCGCCTTCGCCGAGGTGTTGGCGGACTTCTGCGTCTGGATGGCTTTGTTGCCCTCTTCAATCGCCTTGTTGTGCGATGTGTCGGAAAGCTGCCGGGCGGCGGTGGCGTCCTTCTGCGCCTGCAGGAACGTGTCGTTGGCCTTGGTGGCCGCGGCCTTCGTGTCCTTGGCGACCTTCGTCGCCGCGTCCAGGTCCTTGCGCGCCTGGTCACTCAGGTTCGGGCCCTTGCCCAACGTGTCGACCTTGGCCTGGGCCTCATTGGCCTTCGTCTGGGCCGTCTCCTTCGCGGCCTTCGCGGACTTCTCCTTGTCCGCCGCGACCTTGGCCTGGCTGGCGTCCGTCCGCGCCTTCTGCTGGGCCTCGGAGGCCTTCTTCTTTTGCGTCTCGGCGGCCTTCTTCTGGGCCTCGGCGGCGGCTTTCTTCTGGTTTTCCGCGGCCTTGCGCGCTTCCTCCGCGCGACGACGGGCCTCTTCGGCCTGACGGCGTTGGGCCTCAGCGGCGGCGATCTGAGCGGCGTTGTTGCCGTTGTTACTGACGGGGGGAGACATGCGGAGACCTCTCAGAAGCGGGGCGGACCGAGGAGAGCGGCAGAGGAAATCCGGGCTGTTCCGGAATCCAGTCATGGATTCTCGCCATCTGAGAGGAAGAGTTGCTCAGGAAAGGTGGGATTTTTCCGGACCTGTCTGGTGACGCGGCACGTCACGGAGGTGGGTCCTGGGAACCCACCCATCCCGACAAGGCGGCGGCTGGAGCAAGCCCAGACATACCCAGGCGACTCCGGGGGTGAGCCGAGACAATGAAAGACATTTTACAATCGCCCCTCCCGAGTGGAGCATTTCTGTCTCATCCGCCCCGGAGTGCGGCGTCGGGCGCACCCCGGGGATTGCCCACGGATTGTCTCAAGGTGACGTTGACTCTCGCTGTTTCATTCAGCTATTCATTGAATCTCCATCTTCCCTGGAGATGACAATGATTGGCAGCGTCGCGAAGAGGAATGGTCGTCTGGCCGTGCTTGCGGGTGCCCTGATGAGCCTTGCCGCCTGTAAGGGCGAGGAGGCTGCGGAGGCCCCGTCGCCGGCGGACCCGGCGGTGGAGCAGACGTCGTTGCACCGCGGCTGCGCGACGGTGGAGCCCTCGGTGGAGGAGCGCGCGGCCATCGACGCCTTCCTGGCCGAGCAGAAGACGGCGATGCGCGCGGTGGGCTCGGTGACGGTGCCCACGTACTTCCACGTCATCAACAAGGGCTCGGGCCTCGCGAACGGCGACATCCCGGACTCGCAGATCACCGCGCAGATGAACGTGCTGAACGCGGCCTATGCCAACACGCCGTTCCGCTTCGTGCTCCAGGGCACGGACCGTACGACGAACTCGAAGTGGTTCGCGCTCAAGAGCGGCAGTGCCAACGAGCGGGCGATGAAGAAGGCCCTGCGCAAGGGTGGCAAGGAGAGCCTCAACATCTACTCCGCCAACCTGAGCGGCGGGCTGCTGGGTTGGGCGACGTTCCCCTCCAGCTACACCGCGCAGCCGCAGCAGGACGGCGTGGTCATCCTCTACAGCAGCGTGCCGGGTGGCACCGCGGTGCCCTACAACGAGGGCGACACGGGCACGCACGAGGTCGGCCACTGGCTGGGCCTGTACCACACGTTCCAGGGCGGCTGCACCGGCGCGGGTGACTCGGTCAGCGACACCTCGGCCGAGGCCTCTCCGGCGTACGGCTGCCCCTCCGGCCGCGACACCTGCGCGGGTGGCGGTGCGGACCCCATCACCAACTTCATGGACTACACCGACGACAACTGCATGAACACGTTCAGCGCGGGCCAGTCGGAGCGCGCGGACCAGCTGACGGCGACCTACCGCTAGGAAGTCTCTCGACAGCACGAACTGTCGGCTCGGCGCCGGGGTCTCCCACGAGGAGGCTCCGGCGTCGTTGTTTTCAGCGATGCCCGTGCGCCCCAGGCCGTGATGGACGCCGACCAGGTGCTCGGCGTCCCACGGCGTCACGGTGACTCAGGGACTGCGCGGACAGACGGGCGTCTCGGAGGGGCAGCGTCCGTCACGGTCCTTCGGCACCGTCTCCGTACACTCGGCGATGCGCGCGAAGGTGGTGCTCGTCGCGAGGCTGAGGTCCGAGCCATTCCACCCGCGCAGGATGCCGTGCCCCGCGCTGTCCTCGATGCGCGAGTTCGCGATGAACGGCGACGTCGGCTCGTCGAACACGAGGATGGCCGAGCTGACGTCGAACCCGGGCGGCAGGTAGTTGCACCCAAAGCTGGAGCACTGGCACGGCCCACCCGCGTACCTCACCACCGCCGACTCCAGCCGGTTGGCCGCGTTCATCCCGTCGAAGCGGATGCCCGCCCAGTCACCCGGCCGGTGATTCCTCAGGTTCGACGTGAAGATGACGGGACTGGAGGGCGTCCCCGCCACGATGAGCGCGCTCGCCCCGTCGTAGACGCGCAGCGTCGTCCCCGGCTCGAAGCGCAGCTCCGTGCCCGCTTCGATGGTGAGCGTCGCCGAAGCCCCCGGTCCCCCCACCTGGAGCCCCTGTACTTGATAGGGCACGCCCAGGTTCTTCAGGGTGGCGCTGGAGCCCAGGTAGAACACCGAGGCCGCTGCGATGGACGGCCCTATGTGAATGGCGTCCTCGAGATTCCCCGTGTACGTGCCCGACGGCAGCGTCCCCAGCGCATTGGGATTGATGACCAGGGGCTGCCGACCAAACTCGCCGCCTGTCCCTCGAATGGTCAAATCGGAGGAGCCCTCGGCGAAGCCCGCCGTTCCATTGAGAATGATGCCAGGCCCCCGTGAGTCCTCGATGGTGACGTGACTGACGAACAGCGGCCTCGGGCCAGGGAGCTCCGCGCCGGCATTCACACGCACCATGGAGTCCATCGTCGACGAGAGTCCACCTCCCGACAGCACCGTCCACTCCAGTCGCGCCGAACCTCCCGTCCCGATGAGCAACTCCCCCCACGGCCAGTCAGCGTGAGGCTCGAAACGCACCACCTGGTCCTGCTTCCCCTCCGCGCGAAGCACGCCCCCGCTGTCGACCTGGATGGAGGTGGCCTTCGCGAGACGCACCGTCGCGCAGGCCTCCACCGTGACCTGCCCCCGGATGGTGAGGTTGCTGGTGATGACATGGGGGCTGCCCGCGGCCCAGGTCTCCGAGGTGGAGACGATGCCCTGATGCTCGATGACCGCGCCGGTGACGGCGGGGCACTTGGACTCCGTGTCGGGCCCTTCATGCGGCGTTTGCGAGTCCTCGGAGCAACCGGAGAACAGTGAGGCACTCAAGAGCAACGAAAGCGCGAACCGGCGCGATGCGACGTGCATGTCATCTTCCCCAAAGCAAATGGACCAACCCCTCTGACCAGGACCATCGCTGATTCTCGGAGAGGTGCCAATGAACTCGCCCGAATCAGCGGCCCGTTACAATCGTTTACATTCCGCACATCCTCCCGCGACATGGAGGCGTTGAACTGCGCAGCATCCAATGGACCCCGAGGTCCTGGCCCTGGGAGGTTCGATGTCTCCGCACCCCACTCGCCGTTTCCGCGCAGTCGCCCCACTCCTCATCCAAGCCCTGTTGCTGCTCGCCTTCGCGTCGAGGGCCGCGATGACGCCGAGCCTCGATGCCATGTCCGCCAGCCGACCGCGAGACCTGCTGGAGTTGGGACAACTCCTGGTGGACGGTGGCGTGTGGCAGACGCGCCGGCTGATGCCGCAGGAGTGGGTGAAGCAGCTCATGGCACCGGATGACGGCGTCACTTCCGTGATGGGTGTGCCCCTGCGCGACTGGAAGAGCCTGCTCGCGGTGCCCACGCTCGTGGGGAGCTGCGAGTCCTACACTGCCACGCCGCACTAGACTGGGGACATGATGGGACCCGCCACACCGTCACCCGGCATCGAGGTGCTCCTCATCGAGGACGACGCGCACCTGGCCCGCCTCACGGCCGAGTACCTGGAGCGACAAGGCGTGCGCACCTGTCTCGCTCGGGACGGGGAGCAGGGCCTGGTCGAGGCCTCGCGCCGCGCCTTCGATGCCATCCTCATCGACATCATGCTGCCCCGGAAGGATGGGCTCACCGTCTGCCGCGAGCTGCGGGAGCGCTCGGCGGTGCCCATCCTCATGCTCACCGCGCGCGGCGAGGAGGCGGACCGGGTGATGGGACTGGAGCTGGGCGCGGACGACTACCTGCCCAAGCCCTACTCCTCTCGGGAGCTGCTGGCGCGAATCCAGGCGCTGGTGCGGCGCAGCCGGGGCTTGCTGGGTCCCTCGCGCGAGGTGGTGCGCGTGGGCGCGCTCACGCTGAACCGGAGTGACTTCCGGGCATCGCTGAATGGACAGGTGTTGCCGCTGACACGGCACGAGTTCGCCTTGCTCCTCGGACTCGCGGAGCGGGCGGGACGGGTGCTGTCGCGCGAGCAGTTGCTGGAGCTGGCGAAGGGCAACGACCCGGACGGCCCGGTGGACCGCGCCATCGACGTGCATGTGTCCCGGCTGCGCCAGAAGCTGGGGGACGACGCGCGCAACCCTCGGATGCTCAAGACGGTGCGAGGCGTGGGGTATGTGCTGGAGCGAGGTGAGGAGTCATGAAGCTCGGTGAGCGGCTCCGTCCCCGAAGGATGTTCTGGCGCATCTATCTGTATGGTCTGTTGATGCTGGGGGGCGCCGTCGTGTCCTTCGCGGTCATCGCCAGCCTCGTGGAGTCACAGATCGTAGGACAGGACACGGAAAAGACATACGAGCGACTGGTGGAGCTGGCCGCCGCGGAGTCTCCCGAGCTCGCCCCCCTGATGGAGTCCCTCGCCGCGCAAGGAAAGCTCCGGGCCACGCTGTATGACCTTCAGGGCACCGTGAAGGCCTCATCAGCGCGACCTCCCCTGAGGGTGCTCGATGACGCCGAGTGGCGCGAGCTTCGCACCGGCAAGAGCTGGTTCAAACGTGACGGGCAGAACCATTGGGCCACCCCCACGTGGCGAGGCAACACCGTGGTGGGCTATCTGCTGCATGAGGCCAACAATCGTCGGACGTACACGGTGCTGGGCGGCGTGCTGGCCCTGGTGCTGGTCGTGCTGGCGGGACTCTCGGTGCCCCTGGCGTGGGCGCTGGCTTCCCCGCTGGAGCGGCTGACGAAGGTGGTGGGCGAGTTCGGTCAGGGGCGCCTGTCCGCGCGCGTGCGGCTGAAGGGCCGGAACGAAGTGGCGGTGCTGGGGCACACCTTCGACACGATGGCCGAGCGAACGGAGTCACTCATCCGAGGCCAGAAGGAGCTGCTGGCCAACGTGTCCCACGAGCTGCGCACGCCCCTGGCGCGCCTGGGCGTGACGCTGGACCTCGTCGAGGACGGACAACCGGAGGAGCTGGCGGCGCGATTGCCGGAGCTGCGGCGGGACATTGGCGAGCTTCAGCAACTGGTGGATGGCGTGTTGCAGATGGCGCGGCTCGACCTGGAGGCGAACCAGGCGGGACAGCCGGGGCCTCGCCTCCAGCGGGCGACGCTGCGGCTGACGGAGTTCCTGAAGGACGCCGCCGAGCGCTTCCAGAAGAGCGCCCCCGAGTGTCGCCTCCAACTGGACGTGGCCGAGGACCTGCCCACGCTGGAGGCCGACCCGGTGCTGGTGCGGCGCGCGCTGCACAACCTGCTCGACAACGCGCGCAAGTACTCGGAGCCCGGCAGTCCGGTGACGCTGCGGGCACAGGTGGACGCGCAGGCGGTGCACCTGGACGTGGAGGACCGGGGCATCGGCATCAGCGACGAGGACCTGCCCAAGCTCACCACGCCCTTCTTCCGCACCGACCGCAGCCGCGCGCGGGAGACAGGGGGCACGGGCCTGGGGCTGACGCTGGTGCGCCGCATCGTCGAGGCCCACGGAGGAACCCTGTCCCTCCAGGGCGTCACCGAGGGAGGAATCCGCGCCCGGCTCGTGCTTCCCCTCACGACGACCTAGTCCACGTCCCGGGGCTCGGGGCGAGAGCGTCCGTAGGCCCCTTCGAGAATCGCGTCGCTGCGGAGTCTGCTCGCCTTCGCCGCCTCGACGTCCAGGCCTTCACCGTGTCCTCGCCCGCGTCCCTCGAACACGAGCGTGTCCCCATTGAACGACGCCGTGCGCGGACAGGACGGCAGCTTCAAGCCCGAGCGCAACAGCTCACACGCCAGTGAGCGCCCGCTCTCGAAGGTCGACGCGCCCTCCTTCTCCGTGAGCAGGTATTGAACGCGGCCCGCCTCGAAACGCAGCGACACCAGGCCCTTGCCCAGGAGCCGCTCCACGTCCACACGCGGCCGCTCCTGCGTCCAGGGCTCCTGTCCTCCCTGCGAGAACAACAGCCACTCGCTCCACTTGAGCGCCGGAAGTCTCAGCGCCTTCGCGTCGTCTCGCTGCACCCGCACCGTGCCTCGAAAGGCCTGACAGTGCGTCGTGTCGCAGACCGCCCGGCCCGGATGACGACTGTGCCGCTCGTTGTGCGCCACCACGCGCGCCAACGCCAGCCGCGCCTCGCCCTTCAGCGTCACGTCCTCCGCCGCCACCACGCCCGACGTGTACTGCAACCGCGTCGTGCGGAACACGAAGTCCGAGCCCCGCCGCGCCTTCAGCGCGCTCGGTGACGTGGGCACTCCCACGGGCGGCCGATACGCCGGCGGTGGCGACCACGTAAAAACTCCCGCGTAATCCCTCCCCTCCTCCGGCCCCTTCGGAAAGCGCACCCGCCACGGCGCGCCCAGACACACCGCCGCCCCGCGCGTCGTCAGTCCCTCCAGCCGCGCCCACTCCACCGGAGCGGCCTTCGGCATCCCCGCGTCCACCGTGAAGCCCACGCCCGCGCACCGCGCCTCCACCTCGCGCGCCGGCACCAGCCCCAACACCTGCACCCGCGCCGCCTCCACGCCCGCCTGCTTGCGCGCCTTCGCCAGGGCCGCGGGAATCTCCTCCGCGAACTGGCGAGGCATCTTCCCCGGCCGCACCGCCACCACCACCAGGTCCCCATCCACCGCCGCAATCCAGCCGTACTGCGGACGGCTCGCCGCGTCCCGCACCGTGCCCGTCTTCGTCGCCACGCCCACCAGCGCCTTCGACGCGGGCAGCTCCGCCAGCGTCCCTCGCGCCGCGTTGTCCGCCAGCAGCGCCACCACGTCCGGCCGCGCCTCCGCCAGCAGCCGATACGCCTGCGCCATCCCCCACGCAGACAGCGCCAGCGTGGAGCGCAGGCCCACCGCATCCGCCATGTCCACCGGTGTCCCCGTGAGCCCCAGCGCCGACAGCACCGGCTCCCACGCGCCAAACCCCTTGGGCGCCGAGCCCGCTGTCTCCCAGTCCAGGAAGTACCCGTTGCATGAGCGCAGGAGCGCCGTGCGCGCGTCCACCTTCGCCGGCAACCCCGGGCCACACGCCCACTCCTGCACGTCCACGCGCGGCGCCAACACCGGATGCTCCGCGCCCGCCGCGTACACGAAGGGCTTCAGCACCGAGCCATACGGCAGCGCGCGCCGCACCTCGCCCTCCGACAACAACACCTCCCCCGAGTGCCGACTCACCACCACCGTGGCCGGCCCCGCCGCGCGCACCTGCACGTCCGCCAGCTCGTCGATGGACAGCGGCACCACCCACCGCGCCCCGTCGTGACACTGGCGCAGCCGACGCGACAGCGCCTTGGGAAACCCCACCGTCTCACTCAGGAGCCGCGCCAGCGCGCGCCGCGCCTTCGACGAGTCCACCGCGGGCGCCGCCGCCAGCTCCGACGCCGCGCGTGACAGGGATTGATAGGCCCCTTCGCGCCACGCCGGCAGCTCGCCGCTCAGCGCCACCGCGAAGGCTTCGTGGAAGAGCCGGTCCTCGCTCGACTGGGGACATGCCCACCACAGGAGCTGGTGCGCCAGCTCGTGCCGCAGCGCCACGCGCAGCCGCTCATCCAGCACGCCCGGCGTGTTCTGCCGCAGCTCCACGAGGCCCGGCCGGCCCTGCGCGTTGCGCTCGGGTGACAGGGCCACGCCACGCTGGAGGACGATGGAGACCGGGGCCCGCACCGGCGCCCCGCCCGCCTCCGCCGCATACACCGACTCCAGCGCCGCCCAGCCGGCCTCCGCCTCGCGGCGAAGGTCCGACTCGGGCGTCACGTCACCTCGCGTGACGAAGGTGGGGGTGGCCGTCAGCAGCACGGCCACCATGGAGGCCCACCCCATCGACTACAGGTCTCCCGTGCCCTTCTTCGACGGCACCACCTTCAGCGAGTCCGCGGCCGTGCGGCCGTGGATGCTCGCGGCGTACATGTCCTCGATGCTCGCGGGGGGCGCGGAGAACGTGCCGGGGAACTGCGCGCGCAGCACGTAGCCCACCGTGCGCGGGCTGTCGCTCCACCACGCCGGCTCCTCGAAGAAGAACGTCGCCCGCTCCGGGCTCAGCACCCGGCGCTTGAGCGCCTCCGGCACCAGCGGCAGCGAGTGCGGAGGACCGCGGAACGCCTTGTCCTCCTGGAGCGCCACGAAGCCCGCGGGCACCGCGTCCTCCACCACGTAATACGCCGAACGCACCTTGTTGCTCCCGCGCGCGTCCATCGTCAGCTCCACGTAGACCTCTTCGCCCTGGGACACCGTGTCCCCCGCGCCGAGCTTCACCTTCCCGCCCTCGCGCAGCGCGTAGTACGCACGCGAAATCGACATGCCCTCCGCCTGCGCACGCACCGCGGACAGCGGCGTGAGCGCGGTGGCCTGCAACGTCGCCACGCCGTCGAAGCCGCCCACGTCCACCGTGCGCGTCCCCGGAGCCAGCGTCGCGACGAGCCCCATGCCGCGCGGCGAGAACTTCACCCCGCCCTGGATGCCCTTCACCTCCGGCGGCGTCATGCCCTTGAACGCCTTCGCGTCGCGCTCCAGCAGCCACAGCGAGTGCAGGAGCGCGGTGCTCCGGTCGAACGTCGACAGGTCCGGCTCCGACAGCATCTCCAGGATGCGCTTGCGTGCACGGGTGACATCCAGCGTGCCGAACGACGCCGCGTGCGCGGCAATCGCCGTCATGCCCACGCGCCGCAGCGGGAAGCGGAAGAACGCCTCCGACATCTCCAGCTCCTGGCCCGGCTTGTACGCGGCCAACGTGGTGAAGCCCTCCGAGCTGCGCTTCACCAGCGCGTTGATGCGAGCCTGGAGCGCCGGCTCCTTGATGACGCCCGCCTTCTCCGCCGCGAGCACCGCCAGCGCCAGCGGGTACAGCTCACCGGACTCGGAAGCCTCCACCAGCGCACGCACACGCGCCGCCTGCTTCGGCCCCTCCAGCCGCGCCAGCACGTAGGCCCGCGTGGCCTCGTACTCGGGCGGCAGGCCCTCCTGCGCCTCCAGCCAACGCGCGCTCTCCACGAGGCGCGGGTCCGCGCGGTCCACCAGGCCCGCCTCCGCCGCGTACGCCAGACCGTCCAGCGCGATGAGCGTCAGCGGCAGGCTCGGCGTGTTGTAGCCGCCGAACCACGTGAAGCCACCGCCCTTCACCGACAGGTTGAGGATGCGCGCGGTGCCCTGCACCGAACGGCTGCGCGCCTCCGCGAGCAGCGCCTGCGTGTCCGTGTCCAGCTTCGCCAGCGCACCCGCCTGCTGGAGCACCTGGTACACCGCCACGTTGGGCACCGTCGTCGACACGAGCTGCTCCAGGCACCCGTACGGGTACGTCAGGAGCTCGCGCACGTTGGACAGCGCCGCGTCGACGATGGACGGCTGGAGCACCAGCTCCACGCGCGTCAGCGTCGCCTCCTTCGCCGCCGGCACCTCCAGCGCGCCGCCGCCCCAGGCGCTCACCTTGACGACGTCTTCCACCGCCGCCGGCTCCACCTGGAACAGCTTGCGGTCCTTCAGCGGGTCCTTGCCTCCCGACACGTCCACCGAGAGCTGCGCGTCACCCGTCGAGGAAGCGCGCAGCGTCAGCGGCACCACCTGCTCGCCGCCCTTCGCCAGCTCCACCTTGTGCTGCGACTGGTCCGCCTTCAGCGCACCCAGCGACGCGAGCTTCACCTCCAGCAACTGGCTGGCCGGCGACTTCTCACCCGCCGACAGGCGGATGGAGGCCAGCGCCTCGTCACCCTCGCGCAGGAACTGCGGCAGCGACGCGTAGAGGTTGAGACCGCCGCGCGTGGCGAACTCGGACGTCCCCTCGCCGAAGCGACCGGACGTGTCCGCCGCCACCGCCGTCACCACCCACAACGTCTGGTTGGACGGCAGCGTGAAGCGCACCGTGGCCCGCCCGTCGCGGTCCGTCACCACCGTCGGGTCCCAGTGCGCCGTGTCCTTCTCCATGTCCTTCGCCTGACGGCTGGGCGGCTTGATGGACGCGAAGGCATGGTCCGGCAGCCCCGCCATCTTCCGCGCCAGCGCCTCGCCGTACCCGTACCCCTGGAACTCCGAGGAGTAGAAGTTGGACACGTTGTTGCGCGTCGGCGGGTAGAAGAAGTCGAGCACCTTGGGACGGAACTCGGACTGGATGGCGTAGACGGCCTTGTCCACCACGCCCAGCGACAGCTGCGCGACGACACCCTTGCCCTCGTGGTCCACCACACGCACGTCGATGGTCTGCTCGGTCAGCGGAGTGGCCTCGGCGCGACGCGGCTGCAGCTCCACGGTGAGCGTGCGCTCGCGCGGAATCACGCGGAACGCCACCGTGCGCTCCTCCCAGCGGCCCGTCGCCGTGGGGTACGCCACGGACGCATACACCGCGCCGCCGAACCGCTTCTCCACGCTGAAGCTGTGCACCAGCGTGCGGCCCGTCAGCTCCACCACCTGCGTGTCATGAATGCTGGCGCCCGCCAGCGTCACCCACACCGGGCCCGCGTCACGGCCGCCCGCGCCCCAGCCATCCGGCATCAGCGCCACCATCCGCGCCGAGTCCCCCGGCTCCAGCGTGCCCGACAGCGACGCCAGCGTGAGGTTGGGCACCTGGGCCACCGCCTCGTCCGCCGAGCCGATGACGAGCAGCGACTCCTCGCCCTGCCACGTCTCGCCGCGCTTGTCCTTCACCACCACGCGCGCCAGCACCGCGCCCACGTCCGACGTGGGCGCCTTCTCGCGGTGCGTCCCGTCCGCCGCCGTGGTGAACGAGCGCTTGCCCAGGCTCTTCTCCGCGCCGTCCGCCTTGCGCAGCACGAACTCCACCTCGCCCTGCGTGACGCCGTAGGCCTTGCCCGACAGCGTCGTCGCGCGCACCGACAGCAGCGCCTCGCCGCCCTTGGCCACCACCGCGTCCGAGTAGCGCGCCGTGCCCAGCACCTCCACCTTCGACAGGAAGAACGACGTCGTCGAGTTGGCGAACGTCTCCTGGTCATCCCGCGCGCGCACGGTGAGCGAGTAGCGATACGGCAGCCGCTCCTCCCCTGCCTTCAGCTCCGGCACCGCGACCTCAATCGCCGCCTCGCCGCTCGCATCGAAACCGGTGGCGCTGGCCCACGGGTCCTCGGTCACTCCGCGCTCCGCCACGGAGGAGTACAGCCGCTCGGGCACGCTCAGCTTGCCCTCGTTGCTGGACTGCGAGCCGTACGTCACGTCGCTGCCCTGGCCACCCTTGCCGGCGTCATCCACCCATGCGGGCGCGTCCAGCAGGCTGCGATACAGGAACACCTCATACTTCGCGCCAGCGGGCACGCCGCCCGCGTAGCGACGCGCGCGCACCTTCACGCGCAGCGACTGGCCGGGCACCACTGTCTCCGACTCGGGCTCCGCCTCCAGGTAGAAGGTCGGCTTCACGTAGTCCTGCACGCGCGCCTCGCCCTGGTGCGGCTGACCGTCCAGCTCCGCCTCCACGCGCAGCACGCCCGTGCCCAAATCGTCAGGCACCTTGAGCGTGCCGTGGAAGGCGCCGAACTCGTCCACCGACACTCGCGTGGTGAGCGCGCGGCCCTCCTGGGACACGAGCTTCACCACGACATCCTTCTTCTTCGGCGTGAACAGCCGCGCGAGGAAGGTGTCCGGCTGGCGCAGCACGCCGCGGAACTTCACCTCGTGGCCCGGCTTGTAGATGGGCCGGTCGCTGTAGATGAACACGTCCGGCGCCACCGCCAGCGTGGAGTAGAAGTCCGTGTCGACAATCGCCGTGTCGGCACCCACCGACGCGGTGGCGATGATGCGCGGCTCCGTCACGTCCAGCCGCACCTCGCCCTTGGCGTCCGTCTTCCCCGCGGGGCCCTTGCCCTTGGGCAGGTACACCTGCACCTGCGCGCCCACCGCCGGCTTCTGGTCCTTGCCGGCCACGCGCACCAGCACCTCGCCATCCGTCTGCTTCAGCTGCACCGTCAAATCGCTGACGACGAGCACCACCTGACCTTCGACGAGCCCCTGCACCAACTGGAGGACATAGGTGCCGGCCGGCAGCGGCGCCAGCAGCACGCGGCGCTCCTGGAAGCCGTAGCCACCGCTCGAGTTGAAGCCGGGCACGTTGAAGTCGCGCTCGGCGCCACCCAGGTCCAGGTTGAGCCACTGGCTGCGAGTCACGGTGAAGCCCGGCGGCACGCCCACCAGCTTCTTGGCGCCCTCGGCCACCTTGGCCAACGGCTCGTTGGAGCCGGGCACGTTGGGCGCGGGCGGCAGGACGGTCAGCATGTCCTCGCGGAAGTTCTGGTTGAGCCCGTCGAGCAACCACCGGCCCGGCAGGCCCACCGCGTTGACGCCGCGGCTGAGCGCGCGGCCCGGGTTGTTCATCGTCGGCGGCGTCTGGTACGCGCGCCGCAGGTCGCCCTGGGCGCGGATGAACGCATCCACGTTGTCGGGCTTGAGGACGCGCAGCTCCACCGGCCCCTTGTCCTCGAAGGCCACGTCCACCGCCACCGGCTCGCCGCTGCCATACGAGCGCGGCACGGTGATGTAGAGCGGCTTGGCCATCGCCACGCCGGACAGCGCCACCGCCGTCAGTACCGCGAGTCGAGCTACCATCCTCATGACCCGAAACCTCCAGGAACCAGCGAATCGCCCTGCACGGTGCCGCGCAGGCCCAGGTACGGCAGCGACTCCAGGTCGCGCCGCGCCGCTTCGATTTCAGGGGGCGCCGCCTTCGGAATCGGCGCGTTGCGCCCCACTCGGGACTCGGACAGGAAGCCGTCCATGGTGAGGCCGCTGAGCAGCCGTCCCAGATTCACCCCGAAGGCCAACGAGCCCGGCTCACGCAGCCCCGCCAGCACCGGCCCCGGCGCGGCGAGCATGCTCGGCTTGCTGCCCGCGCACGACATGCGCAGCACGTTCAGCTCCGCCTCGCTCGACGCCAGCACCACGTGGTTGCACAGCGTGGCCTGCCGCAGCCTGCCGCCGGAGAAGAAGCCCTCCAGCGCGGTCCCATCCTCGGGCCGCCCCCACAGCACCGCCACCTCCTGAGGCAGCGCCGAGTCCCCGCGCGGCGTCCACACCACCGCCACCTGCCGCGTGCGCGTCGCACCCTCGCCGCCCGACTTCCAGAACGCCTTCAGCGTCTCCGCCGACAGTGTCTCCGGCAGCTTCAGCTGCATGGCCAGCAGCACCGGCGTCTCCTCCGGCACCAGCTTCAGCAGCTCGTCGGACAGCGCCGCCTTGTCCAGGCGCACGGTGCCCTCCATCAGCTCGCCGGCGATGCCCCGGCCCACCAGGCGGTCACCCTCCACGCCGAACTGGAGGCGCGTGTCCGGCGACAGCCCCAGCACGTGCGCGAACAGCTGCGCGTCTCGGCCGAACGACTCGGGCTGGAAACCCAGCTCCACGTCCACGTTGTCCTCGGCGCTCAGCTCCGGCACCTCGGCGCACAGGCCCTGGAGCACCGCGACGGGGTGGCGCGCCATGACCAGACGGTCCGGCGTCTTGCCCGCCCACAGCGTCTGCTCCGCCACCAGCCAGCGCTTCAGCTCCAGCCCCTCGGCGACGGCGGTGGGCGTGCCACCCGGGCACGTCTTCGCCGTGAGGGTGCCTCGGCTCGCCACCGCGTCCAGCGCGTTGAAGGCCGCCGTCGCGGACTTCGTCGCCTTGGGAACGATGAACGCGGGCGTGCTCGCGCGCGCATCACCAGCGAACCATGCCACGCGGAACGGCGTGTTGCCCACGCGGCCCACCAGCAGGTCCAGCACCGCGCCCTTGAAGTCGCCCTTCAGGTCCTCGCCCGTGGAGCCGAAGAACGCGGCCCAGCCGCCCACGAAGCCCTGCCCCAGCGGCTGCGACAGCTGCGAGCGCAGCCACGCGTTGCGCGCCAGCGCGTCACGCACCTTGGGCGGATGGTGCACGTCCAACCAGACGGCCTGGGGAGCAACAGTACCGGGCACCTCCAGCTCCGCGGTGGTCGGCTCCGGCAATCCCTCCACCTGCGCGGCCGCGGCCGGGTTCGTGCTCGCGCCGCTCATGAGCGGCGTGCTGGGACCCTCGTCACCGCCGGAGGACGAGCTGGAGCGACGGCCGAGGACAAAAGCCCCCGCCACCGCCGCGCCCACGACGACAACGCCCACACCAATCAACAGGCCCTTGGGAGGACCGCCGCGACCAGGCGGTGGGCTCGCCGGAGGCGGCGTGCCCGGGGAAGGGCTCGACGGAGATGTCATGGCATCCACTCCTTGAAACGAAAGAAGCCGAGGAAGGCGCCGTTGGTGGGCACCGGACGCCACTCTCGTGGCGCCTCGTCGGCGAGGTTGTGGAGGAGCCCGGTGCGAACGGCGGCGCCCTTCTCCCCCGGATGGTAGACGACCCGCGCGGGTGCATGGGCCCGGTCCTCCGGGCGCACCACCAGCATGAGATGGAAGTTGGGACCTGAGTCCTGCTCCTGGCGGAACGCGAGCACATCACCGGTGCGCACCGCGTCGCGCGTGGCCTCGTCCCGGCCCAGGAAAACCAGGCTGTGGTGCAGCAACGTCTCCGCGTCCGCGAAGTCGGAAGGCTTGCCCCGCGCGTCCGTCCACAGTGGCGTGGCGAGGCGCTCCGGGGCGATGCGCTTGTAGGCGGTGCGGAAGGCGAAGCGGATGAGGCCCGCGCAGTCTCGCTGGTCCGGGTGCCACAAGGCGTCCTGCTGCTTCAGCTGCGCGAGCGCGACCTGGGCCACCTGCCGGCGCAGCAGCACGTCGCGCGACTCGGGCGCGGGCGCGGCGGCCTCCAACAGCAGGAGCAGGGACAGGGCGAGCATGGCGGTGGACGTGGGCGCGTCAGACAGCGCGCGTCAGTAGTCGCCCTCGCCGCCGCCGTCGCCATTCGTCTGGAGTTCCTTGAGGGCCGCGTCCAGGTTCGTGGGCCAGCCCTTGCGCGTGGGCTTCGGGTCCTGCGAGGGGACGTAGACCTCCGCCTGGCCGTCGCCGAGGACATTCACCCAGGCGAGCACGCGCGTGGTGCCGGGCGTGGCCAGGGGGATGCGCACCATGCGGCGGACCTCGTTCGGCGTGCCCTCGAAGAGCGCGAGGTTGAGCGTGGCCAGGGTGTGGGCCTTGTCGCCGCTGGGCCAGTAGTTGGTCGCCACCAGGTACACGCCCTTGGGCGGCGCGCGGTGGATGTAGAGGTACGGGCCATACGCGGGCTGGTCGAAGTCACCGCCCTGCGAGTTGAGGAAGAAGGTTCCGCCGGACGGGCTGGAGGTGTCCGCCCAGTACACGTGGGCCATGGAGGAGACCGCGAGCTGGCCGTCCTTCTCGCTGGTGTCGGTGGGCTCGTAGACGTGCAGGTCCGTGTACACGCCGTCGGTGTCGCTGGTGAGGATGACCTTGAACGGGACGGGCGGCACCTGCGCGTAGCTGGTGGCCTGGGTGCGCGCGGTGCCGGCCTGATTCGTGGCCATCACCGTGACGACGTTCTTCCCGCTGGCCGCGGGGAACTTGCGGCTGAAGCGCCCGTTGAAGGTGCGCATGAGGTAGCGGTCGCCGTTGAGGGACACGACGATGGGGTCGATGGAGGGGTCGCTGACGGTGCCCTCGATGAGCAGCATCCGGTCCACCGTCCAACCGCCGGAAGGCGCGCTGAGGCGCACGGTGGGCAGTATCTTGCCCTTGCCGATGGGCACGCCCTGTTGGCGCGGGTTGGCTGCGGGCGGAGTCTGCGACAGGAGCAGGGCGAGGATGACGGGAAGCATCGCGCGTCCTTGAAAGGGAAAGGGGTCCGACAAAGGCGTCGGTGATGGGCACACTGCGCCCGCTTCACCTTCCATTTCAAGTCGCCTGCCAATCGTCAATAGGGGCGGAACCCCGTGGAATCACGGCCACGCGTGTCACCAGGCGCGGGCCTGGGGACACGTGGCTGGGGCCAGCACGAGGCCCTTCTGCCGCACCAGGAGTCCCGGCAGACTCACGCGCCACGACAGGGGGAGCGGCGAACATGATTCAAGGGCTCGATCACATCCAGCTCGCGATGCCCCGAGGCGAGGAGGCAAGAGGCCGTGTTTTCTACGGCGACCTGCTCGGGCTGCGAGAGATTCCCAAACCCCCAGAACTCGCGAAGCGGGGCGGGCTCTGGTTCGAGCTGCCGGACGGGCGGGGGCTTCATCTCGGCGTGGAGGAGCCGTTTCTTCCGGCGAAGAAGGCGCACCCGGCCTTCCGCGTGGCGACGCTGGATGCGCTGGCCTCGCGCATGTACGAGGCGAAGCGTCCGGTGACGTGGGATTTCGCGGTGCCGGGGGTGCGGCGGTTCCACGGTGAGGACCCGTTCGGGAACCGGCTGGAGTTCCAGGAGCAGCCGAGCGAGCACAAGCTGACGGAGGACGAGGTGCTCGCGGTGCTGTACGCGCTGGAGCGGGGTGAGGTCACGATATCGACGCGGCAGCTCCAGCTCGTGGAGGACTCCGGAGGTGGCGACACGCCGATTCTCTGCTCCAACGGGTGGTGCTTCGTCATCTTCAACGACTCGTGCGAGTGGGACTACATCTCGCGCGTCACCGCGCCGGATGGACGCTGGCTGACGTACGAGGACATCGCCGGTGGACCGGGCGAGCCCGTGCCCATGCCTCGGCTCGAGGACTACCGGCCTCCGCCGGACATCGCGATGGACGTGTGGGGATTGCCTTCGTGAGGGTGTGCGTCGCCCAGGTACGGAGCGTCAGGCAGGTGAGTCCGTCACGGGCCGCATGAGGTCAGCCCTCGACAACAACTCGCGCACTGTCTCAGCCAAGGCCACATGCTCTGGGTTGGACGCGGTGAAGCGCTCCGGGGTCAAAACGATGAGCGTCCCAATGCTGCCCACCGGCTCGATGCGCACCGGGGCAGGGAGCGTCGGCACCTCGCCCCGTTGTCGAGAGATGTACATGACCCACCCCACGAACGTGCCAGAGCCCGCGAACTCCGACGAACTGTCGCGATGGGCAATGGATGTGGAGATGCCCCACTCCGGTTCCCAAGCCAGCGCCATGGCGCTCACAATCTGGGGGAGTGACAGCGACGAGAGGAGCCGCTCCGCGACAGGTCCCGTCCAAGGAAGCGTCAGGGTGCACCGGTCCACCACATGACGTGAGCGCGAGCCACAGGAAATGCTCACCACGCTGTTTCCCTCGGACGAGCCGTTCCAGGCCGCGAAGGAAACGTCACCAGCCCCTTGCTGATACTTCTCCAGGCCGAACAGTCTCAACAAGGTCTTCAGGTCCGGCTCGAATCCACGCTCGCGCGCGGCGTCCCGGGAGTTTGCCTGCTCGAACCACTGCGCGAAGGCCGGGTCCACGAGGGCCAGGTTTCGGAAGAAGGTTTCGGCACGACGAGCATGCTCTTCCACAGGGGAACGCCGTCCCGGCCAGTAGACCCCCGCGTAGTACTTTTCAGTCATCTGGCCAGGCACCTACAGGGACGGCGGGGTATGCACGACGGTAATCCTACCGAGATCTTCGTTCCTGAAAATCTCGCGGACAAAATCCGCGGCCTCGCGCTCCGCGAAGTGCCAGCGAACAGGAGTGCCGTTGGCCACTTCGAGTTGTCGCTCGGCCTGAAGCACTATTTTCCTGAAGCCCTGATACCAACCACCGTTTTCCACGGCGTCGGGGATGAACTTGGCGTAACCCGTCCCCTTGGCTTCCAGCAGAACCCCGTCCTTGAACCCATCGAAACTCACGTCTTCGACCTTGTAGATCTGTCCCTTGGGGGCCCCCGTCACTTGCTTCTCGTACCGGCGTGAGTGCTCGCTCATCGACTCCCGAGCTGCCTCCCATCTACCCGGCCCATCCGAAGGCGAGGACTGACCGCCGGACACGTTCTCTCGATGGAGAATGATGGCGGCGCCAGGGCCACCGCCCAGTACCGCCGCCGCGCGTCCCACTGGCACCGCTACCCGCTCGAGGGTCAGCGCCCCCTGTGCTGACAAGGTCAGCACCGGCACCGTGGCTTCGGCCCCCGCCAGCGCTCCGGTCACCGTGCGCGTCGTCGCCACGGCGGTGCCCGTCGTGAGCAGGAGGTTCGTGGCCAGCTCCGCCACCGCCTGAACCTGTTCGCCCCGCGTCATGTACCGGAAGCGCTCGAAGTATTCCGGCGATGACTGGATGAGCGCGGCCACACCAGCGGGCAGATTCTTGAGTGAGGCGATGCTGTCCAACGGGTAGGTGAAGAAGTGGCCAAGGGAGAGCGCCAGCTTCACGAACGCCATCTCGGCCCCATCCAGTGTGCGGCCCACGTAGTCCGCGTCGTCATGGACCTCCGCCAAGAGACGCCCATCCACCTCCCGCAGCTCGTCATCCAGCAACCTGAAGACACCCGTGCGCCCGTCATAGAAACGGCCCAGCTCGAAGCCGTGCGCGCGGAAGGCGCCGTCCCTCCATTGGACAGGCGCGACTCGCTGTTGCGTCGCCCCACTTCGCACCCACGCAAGGCAGCCGTCAGGACGAAGTACCGCCAGAGGCGTGAAGCGCCCCACTCGACGCACCAACTCGGCGCGCGACACCTCGCCCCCCTTCAGCACCCCGCGCAGCAAGTGCCCCACCGCGAGACGCGAGGGAAACTGCCCCAGCGTGACGGGCTTCCTCAACAGCCCTCTCAGCAGTCGCGCCGCCAGTGATGGGGTGAGCGGGCCTCCTGGAATCGGACGCTCGTCCCGTGCCTCGAACCCTGCATTCGTGAGCAGCGACTCCCACGCGTCCGCCTGAGAAGCCGCGCCCACGGAGGCAAGCGGCGAGCCACGGTACGTGAGTTCTCCACCCCCACGTGTGGCGGCCACTCGCTGCGCGTGGTTCAGAGTCCTCCCCCTGCTCGACGCGGAGGTGCCCGCCGCACACCCCGTGGTGATGGTCAGCAGCACGACTCCCAACAACCGCACGTCAGCGCGCATGGCCCATCCCAGTCTCATCGAGGCGAGGCTCTTCGACCGTGGGACTCATTCCTCCATGAGGATGAGCCACGGCGGCCTCAAGCTATCGCCAGCCCACGCCAAGCTGAACGACACGACAGGTCTGGTACGCTCCAAGACCACGCCCACACTCGACGTTCCCGGCGGAAACCAAGGCCAACGCTCGACGTGTGGAGGGCTCCCTCATCCGAGCCATCCGACCCGAACTCCCTAGCGCTCCGCCGCCCGCGTGCTGGGGCTTCGCGACGACGAGCCCTGGGCTCGAATTGCATCCGAAGTGTCGGCGCCTACCTTTCTCGCACAACGCACAGACATACCCAGGGGGGATGAAATGGCTTCGACAGAGACCGTGCAGACGAGGGAGGCCCCGAGGACCGGGTGGGGCAGCGAGACCCAGGCGGAACCAGGCCTGCTCATCGAGGACCATGCGCTCCTGGGCGACCTGTACACCGCCGCGCTCGTGGCCAAGGACGGCTCCATCGACTTTCTCTGCCTCCCGGACTTCGACTCGGACGCGTGCTTCACCTCGCTCCTGGGAACCGCCGACAACGGGCGGTGGAAGGTGGCTCCGACGTCACCCGTGCGCGAGGTGAAACGCCGCTACCGCGGCAAGACGCTCATCGTCGAAACGGAGCTCGTGACGGACGAAGGCGCGGTGCGACTCGTGGACTTCATGCCCATCCGGAAGGGCAGCCCGCACCTGGTGCGCCAGGTGGAGGGAGTCCGAGGCACCGTGAAGATGCGCTCCGATCTGCGTCCCCGTTTCGGCAACGGCTACACCGTGCCCCTGGTCAGCAATCGAGACGGTGCCTCCGCGGCCGTCGCCGGCCCGGATGCCCTCTACCTGCGAGGCGGAGCCGGTGAGGCGCCCCCGCCGTTCGAATCGGAGTTCACGGTTCGCGCCGGCCAGCGGATTTCCTTCGTGCTGTCCTGGGGCCGCCCCTACAGCGACATCCCCGACGTGCTGGACGCGGAGGCCGCCCTGCGGGAGACGCAGTCCTTCTGGGAGGACTGGGCCTCGAAGATCCGCCTGCCCGCGAAGTACCAGGACGAGGTCGTCCGCTCCCTCATCACCCTCAAGGCATGCAGCTTCCAACCCACGGGTGCGCTCGTCGCCGCGCCCACCTTCGGACTCCCGGAGACTCCAGGCGGAGAGCGCAACTGGGACTATCGCTTCTGCTGGATTCGCGACGCGGTCCTGACGCTGCACGCGCTCATGCGCGGCAACCTCACCGACGAGGCGGAGGCCTTCGGCAACTGGATGGTGAATGCCATTGGAGGCGCCCCGACCCAGCTGCAAATCATGTACGGCATCCGGGGCGAGCGACGCCTCACCGAAGTCTCGCTGGACTGGCTGAACGGCTACGAGGGGGCCCGCCCCGTGCGCATCGGCAACGGGGCCTACTCGCAGTTCCAGCTCGACATCCTCGGCGAGTTCGCCGGGGTGCTCTACCTCCACGCGAAGCTGAAGGGCACGTTGCCGGAGCGCGCCCGGAAGGCCCTCAAGAGCGTCGCGACGCGCGTGTCCGAGGTCTGGAGAAATCCGGACCATGGCATCTGGGAGATGCGCGGTCCGAAGCACGACTTCACCGCCTCCAAGGTGTCGGCATGGACCGCCGTGGACCGCTGGGTGCGAGTGATTGAGGAGTACGGCTTGAGCGAGGACAAGGCGCCGTGGGTGAAGCTGCGGCAGACCATCTTCGACGAGGTGTGCAGCAAGGGCTACGACGCCAAACGCAACACCTTCACCCAGTACTACGGCTCGAAGGGAGTGGACGCGAGCCTGCTCTTCATCCCGCTCAGCGGGTTCCTCCCGGCGGACGACCCTCGCGTCGCGGGAACGGTGCTCGCCATCGAGCAGGAGCTGATGCCGGACGGGCTGGTGCTGCGCTACCGGACGGAGGACAGCGTGGACGGGCTCGAAGGTGAGGAGGGCGCGTTCCTCGCCTGCTCCTTCTGGCTCGCGGACACCTACCACCTCATGGGGCGCCAAGAGGACGCCCAGCGGTTCTTCGAGAAGCTCTTGGCGCTCAGCAACGACGTGGGCCTGCTCGCCGAGGAGTACCTGCCCAAGGAGCGCAGGCTGTTCGGCAACTTCCCCCAGGCGTTCAGCCACCTGACGCTCGTGAACTGCGCCTACCTCCTGGCTGAAGGATACAAACCCCCGCTGGACTCGTAGACCGGAGGGTGAGGGAATGATCGACCCGTTCGTCATCATCGGCGCCTCGGGAGACCTGACGGCGCGGCTGCTCCTCCCCGCCGTGGCGGAGCTCGTCGAGCAGCAGAAGACTCCCGAGGGGCTGACCCTCACCGGGGTCGATCGGATGGACTGGACCGAGGAGCAATTCCGCGAGCGCATGCGCGAGGCCCTGGACGCGCATGCGACGCGCGCCTCCGCGCGGACTCGCACGGAGGTCCTCCGCCGCCTGCGTTACCGGCGAGCGGATGCCACGCGCGGCGAGGACCTCCGGCGCGCGCTTGGCGGCATCCACCCGTCGGTCCTCGCCTACCTCGCCCTGCCAGCACATCTGTTCGAGCCGGTGCTCGCGGCCCTCTCCGAGGCGAGCCTCCCGAAAGGCAGCGTGGTGGCGGTCGAGAAGCCCTTCGGCGTCGACCTCACCTCGGCCCAACGCCTCAATGAACTGCTGCGGCTGCGCTTCCCCGACACCCTGGTCTTCCGCATCGACCACTTCCTGTCGGACGAACTGGTCCAGCGCGTCTTCGCCCTGCGGTTCGGCAACCGTGTGCTCGAGTCCATCTGGAGCCAGCAGCACATCGAGCGGGTGACCATCACCTGGGACGAGATGCTCACCGTCGAGGGCCGCGCGTCGTACTACGACCGCGCAGGCGCGCTCCGCGACATGATTCAGAACCACCTCCTGGAGGTGCTGGCGCTGGTCGCGATGGAGCAGCCCGCGCGCTCCGACGAGCGCTCCATCCGGGACGCCCGCGCCGCCGTGCTCCGGACGATTCCGACCATGACCGCGGAGCAGGTGCGCCAGCGCAGCGTCCGCGCCCGGTACGTGGACGGCGGCATCGATGGACACAAGGTGCCCGCCTACTCCCGGGAGCGGGGAGTCGAGGCCTCGCGCGAGACGGAGACCTTCGCGGAGCTCACGCTCGAACTGGCGAGCTGGCGCTGGGCGGGCGTGCCCTTCGTCCTGCGCACGGGCAAGGCGCTGGCCCAGTCACACGCCGAGGTGGCGGTGTACTTCCGCTTCGAGCCGGACCACGCCTACCGAGGCCAGACTGGTGGCCAGAACGTGCTGCGCATCGGCCTGTCGGAGCCCTACGTCCGCCTCGCGGTGAACATCAACGGGCCGGAGCTGACGCTGGTCACCCAGGACCTGGAGCTGCGGTCGCATGCCACCGGACGGCTCGCGTACTCGAACCTCCTGCTCGACATGTTGAGAGCACAGCCCATGCTCACCCTCCGGGACGACGAGGTGGAGGAGGCGTGGCGAATCGTCGAGCCGGTGCTCGCGGGCTGGCGGCGAGGTGAAGTCCCCCTGCGCGAGTATCCGGCGGGAAGCGCGGGGCCCTCCGGTCGCTGAACAGTGATGCCAGACGGGAGTGCCGCGCGCTCGAACGTCCCCTTGACGGTAGGGAAACCCCTCATAGCTTGTCGTCGGAGCAAGGGGGCGGACATCATGAGATGGCCAAGGGGGGCCACCACCGCGCTGCGATGGTGGGGGCTGGCGGCGTGGGCTCCGCGTCCAGCGCACGCGTCGCTTCTCAGCGGCGACGCGATGGACACCGCAGCGGAGGTGTTCAGCTGGATTGTCATCATCATCGGCCCGGTGATTCTCATCTCCGGGTTCTGGCTGCTCCACATCCTCCCGGAAAAAATCGCGGAGAAGCGCCATCACCCGCAGCTGGATGCCATCAAGACCCTGTGCCTGCTGTCGCTGTTCTTCGGCGGGCTCCTGTGGCCGCTGGCATGGCTCTGGGCCTACTCCAAGCCGTCCCTGTACAAGCTGGCCTACGGGCATGACCGGGTCCCTCCTCCGCACGGCCCCGAGGCCGACGAGGCCGCGCTTCCGGCCCCCCCAGGCACACCCTCCGAAGGACCGTCCCCCGAAGAGAGAGGGGAGCCGCACTGATGGAACTGCTGCTGCTCCTCGTCTACGCGGGCGTCGTCTGGCTGATCTTCTTCAAGCTCAAGCTGCTGCCGTGGAACTTCGTCTCCCAGGTCATCATCATCACCCTGCCCATCATCGGCATCACGGTGCTCATCCTGCTGGCCAACGTGTACGCGCCGTCCTCGTCGGACGCGCGGGTGATGAACTACGTCGTGCAGGTCGTCCCGCGGATCTCCGGACGCGTCATCGAGGTGCCCGTCCAGCCCAACAGCGCGGTGAAGAAAGGGGACGTGCTCTTCCGTATCGACCCTGAGTCCACGCAATTGGAGGTGAATGGGCTGAAGGCCAGGGTGCGGGAGCTGGACGCGAAGGTCGCGGGTGCTCGCGCCATCGAGAAGCAGCTGTCACTGGAGCGCAAGACGGCCCAGGGCAGAAGGGCCTCCGTCGCGGCCCGGCTGGACCTGGCCCGGCGGCGCGTGCGGCAACACAAGGTCCTCGCCTCCAATGGCTCCGGCACTCAGTTCGACTTGCAGCAGGTGGAGACAGAGGTCCGCAACCTGGAGGGTGAGCTGGCCGCGGCGAACGCCGCCGTGGGGCAGGTCACCCAGAGGCTCGAGGCGCGGACGGTGGACGGCACGCTCGTGGAGCTCGCCCAGGCCGAAGCCGGACAGCAGCAGGCGCTCGCCTCGCTGGCGGATGCGGAGTGGCGCCTCCGGGAGACCGTGACGTACGCGCCCGCGGATGGAACGGTGGTGAACCTCCAGCTTCGCGCGGGCTCCTACGCGGCGGCGCTGCCCATCTCGCCTGTCATGAGCTTCGTGGAGGACGAGCAGAACGTGGTCGCCTACTTCCATCAGAACGAGCTGCACCAGGTCCAGCCGGGCGACGAGGCGGAGGTCACGCTCCAGGCGTTCCCGAACCGCGTCATCAAGTGCCACGTCAAATCCGTGGTCTGGGCGACCGGACAGGGGCAGCTCCCCACCTCGGGGGTGTTGCCCGAGACGGGCGGGGAAGCCCTGCCTCCCGGACGCTACGCCGTCACGCTCAAGGTCGAGAAGTCGGAGGCGGACGAGGTCCTCCCGGCGGGAGCGCGCGGCCACGCCGCCATCTACACCCAGTCGTTCCACCCGGTGCACGTGCTGCGCAAGGTGATTCTCCGGGTGGGCACCAAGCTGGACTGGCTGATTCTCAAGCTGCACTGAGGAAGGGTGGAGCATGGTCGAGCGCCGGCGGTGGGGATGGCTCCGGGCCTGGGCGGTGCTCGTCGTGGGCGGGGGCGTCTGCGGCTGCCCCACACGCGCTCCGCCGCGAGGACCCGAGGTCGTCAAACAGGCACTCCCTCACACCTCGCTCGCCACCGCGTGGTCGGCGGCGGGCGCACCGGAGGGCGGCATCCAGGACGGGTGGCTGGCGACGTTCCAGGACGAACAGCTCCAGGCACTGGTCGCCGAGGCGCTCGGACACAACCCGGACCTCCGCTCAGCCTCGGCGCGGGTGGACCAGGCGTCGGCGATGCTCGGCGTCGCCCGCGCGGGGCTGATTCCCACAGTCGACCTGGAGGGGAAGGAATCCATCGGGTTTGGCCAGGGGCTGGATGGTGTGCTGCGCGGCATCGAAATCTCCGCCGGCTGGGAGGTCGACCTGTGGGGCAAGCTCCGCTATCGCCGCAACGCGGCCCGGGAGACGCTGGCCGCGGCAGAGGCCGAATTCGAGTTCGCCCGGCAGTCCCTCGCGGCGACCCTGGCCAAGGGCTGGCTGCTGGCCACCGAAGCCCACCTCCTGCAATGCATCGCCGTCGAGCGGGTCAGGATGGGAGAGGAGCTGGTCCAGCTCACCACCACGCGGCTGCAGGTCGGCGTCATCAGTGAGCACGAGCTGGTGCTGGCGCAGGCGAACCTGGACTCGTACCGCGACACCGTGAAGCAGTTGGAGCTGACGCGGGTGCAGGCGGTGCGCGCGGTGGAGCTGCTCGCGGGGCGCTATCCCTCGGGGACCCTGGAGCCCAGGGGCACCCTGGTCGAGCTGCCCGGCCCGGTGCCCGCGGGCATTCCCGCCTCGGTGCTCGAGCGGAGGCCCGACCTGATGGCCGCCGAGCGCCGCGTGGCCGCCGCGTTCAACCACGTGCAGGAGGCCAAGGCCGCGCGGCTTCCCTCGCTGCGCCTCACGGGCGCCGTGGGCCTGGTCGACAGCGACGTGGTGGTGCTGAAGGAGACGCTCACCAATCCCACGGGCGGCGTGGCGGCGGGATTGCTCGCGCCCCTCTTCCACGGCGGGGCCCTGGCGGCGCAGGTGCGCGCGCGGACGGCGGAGCAGGAGGCGGCGCTCGGCGCGTACGCGTCCGCGGCCCTGCGCGCCACGAACGAGGTGGAGAACGCGCTGACGAGCGCGCGCGTGCTCGACGAGCGTCGCGTCATCCTGGAGCGGGCCGTCGCCGAGCACGCGCGCGCGTTGGAGCTCCTGAATGTCGACTACCGCGTCGGGAAGGTCGACCTGCTCGCGCTGCTCCAGCAGACCCTCCTCGCGGACGCGGCACGAGTCGCCCTGCTGCGCGTGCGCAGCGAGCAGTTGATTCAGCGCATCAACCTCCACCTCGCCCTGGGTGGCGGCTTCTCCGTCCCGGCCGAGCCGAAGCCCGCCGCGAAGTAGCCCGCGTGACATCCGGTAGCGACGGACTGTTCCTGTCGCGTCGAACAGTGGCGGGTGCCTCGGTTCACTCGGAAGGGGTGGGTGTCCGCCGCCGCGTGCTGTAACGTGCCCCACCCGGACACATCACCCCGCCGTCTCACCGAGCCCTCGATGCCAACCCTGATTCCCGCCCCCATGCGCGTGACAGCCGTGGGCAACAAACCGAAGCTCATCCATGAGTTCGTCGGCCGGGCCACCACCAAGACCTCCGACGTCAGCGTCGCCCACATGAACAGCCCGGGCGGCTGGGAGGAGCCGGGCCAGAAGCCCGAGTTCAAGGAAATCACCCTCGTCCTCGCCGGCGTCCTGCGCGTCGAACACAAGGGCGGGTTCCTCGACGTGCGCGGCGGACAGGCCGTCATCTGCGAGCCGGGCGAGTGGGTCCGCTACAGCACCCCCGAGCCCGAGGGCGCCGAGTACGTCGCCATCTGCCTGCCCGCCTTTTCCCCGGGCACCGTCCACCGCGACGCCTGACGCGCCTTCAGCGCGCGTTCACCATCGTCACGAAGAACTCGCGCAGCGCGCGGAACAGCCGCTGCGTCACCCGCTCGTACCAGGCCTGGTCCTCGTCGGACTCGAAGAACTCGTCGTTCCACGAGCCCATCCCGCCAAAGACATCCGCCACCGAGCACGCCAGCAGGCCCCTTAGCCGTTCCTCGGACGAGGGGAACACCTGGAACAGCGTCACGAGCGAGAAGCGCCGCTCGAACGCGTCGCACGCCCGCTCTCCCAGCCCCACGCTCCGCAGCGCCTCGCGCACCGCGGCCAGCCGCTCCGGCGCGGCGTCACGCAACTGGAAGCCGGTGTTCTCCAGGATGAAGCGCGCCAGTCCGAAGGCCTCGGCGAAGGGCGAGCCCTTGCGCGTGGCGAACTCCTCCGCGTCCTTCAGGCTCGACAGCAGCTCCGCCCGCGTGTTCGTCGTCGCGCGCGGTGACAGGAGCGGCGAGCGCGCCACCTTCAGCGCGTTGAACAGGTACATCTGGTAGCGCGAGTCATTGGGCACCAGTCGCAGTCGCTCCCGCTCCGGAATCAACCCAGGGTCCTTCGCCTGCTGCTCCTTCGTGTACCCCTGCGCCCGCACACGCTCGCGCAATGGCTCCGGGATGATGAGCTCCGCGCCGCGCGCCTTGCAGGTCATCTGGAGCTCCTCCATGAGATTGCCGGAGGGAATCCCATGCACCGCCGCTGGCTCCGCCGTGGCCAGCAACTCCTTCAGAGACTGGGAGGTGTATGGCGTCGCATCCGGCGCGGTGAACCGGTTGAGGTTCTCCGCCGCGCGCGCCCAGACCTCCTCCGCGAAGGGCTGCGCCTCCACCAGCGTCACGAAGTCCCGCCCGAAGTCATCGCCCGACAGGTACACCCGCTCGTCCGACGGGACGAACTCCGCCAGTCGCTCCGGCGGCAAGAGGCTCCGCTCGAAGTCGTCCGGGTCCAGTGTCTGGAAGAAGGGGCGGAAGTCCTCGGAGAGCACCATCGCGCCGCCGTGGCGGAGCACCGTGGACTGGAGTTCCTTGAGCAGATCCCCGCCAATCAAATCGAACAGCGCCGCCCCCTCGCGCGAGCACAGGTAGTCCGCCACCTGTGACGCCGACACGGCGGGACGCTGGTTCATCGTATTGGAGTCGGTGATGACAAGTGAGAGTGCCTCCAGCACGCGCTCCGCGTTCGACTGGGCCCGGGCGAAGTCCACGAACTGCCGGGGAGTGATGAGCGAGGAGCTGCTGAAGACGATCTCCAGCTGGTAGAGGGTGTTGCCCTGCTTCGTGCGCACGTCCAGCACCAGGGCCTCCGAGTTGACGAAGGCCGCGGCCACATGGTCCGGCAGCTCACCGGGTCCCAGGCCCCCCAGGTCCATGGCGCGGACGCTCACCAGCTCCTCGCCATCCAGCACCTCGCGCCACGCCTCCAGCGACAGCTCCCGACCCTCTCGCGTGCGCGCGCCCACCGAATACGTCCCTGGCACCTCCAGGAGCCGCAGCGTCCACCCCGACCCCAGGTTCGTCTCCAACCGCGTCAGGACGTCCAGCCACTGCTCGCGCTCCACGCGAAGCAACGAGACAGTCAACGCCAGCACCAGGTCATCCAGCTTCATGCACGTCCTCTCACCGGGCCCTGGGCCCTGCCCGCGCGTCCCTCCGGTCGCGCACGCCGTCCGTCCGCCAGGGTTATCCCATGCGCAACGCCCGGCGGGCGCTCCTCTTCCAGCTATTGTCCATCGCCCTCACCTCCGCCCGCGCCGAGGAGTCCACGTCCCAGGATTTTTCCCGGGGCGCGCGGGACACGCGTCCAGCTCACGCCCCAGGGCGCGGTGAAGGAAGCGGCGACGCTGCCCGAGCCCTGGAACACCCTGCCGTGCGGGCTGACGAACTCGTCCAGGGCGGGGTGGCAGTGGACCGGCGGAGAGTGCGCTCCATCGCCGTGCGAGGCGTGGAGCTGGCCGCGCGGGCGAGGGGACTCCTCCTCTCGGTCGAGGGCGGCTTCGAGCACACCTTCCCCTCACGCAAGGAGGCCGAGCACATGCGGGTGGCGGTGGAGCCCGGCGCGAAGGCCTCGCTCCGCCGCGTGCGCTGAAGCGCGGTGACTATCCCTGACGGCGGCGCGTCAGCCGCGTCTCCACCGCGCGGTCCTCGCGGCCCTCGGGCCAGATGTTGAAGGACTCCAGAACCACGGTGTCCGCGTCCGGCTGGTGAATCACCGTGCGCCAGCCCCAGCGCTGCTTCTGCGTGACGCCCTGCTCGTCGCACATGCTCGCCGTGTAGCTTCCGAGCATCGACACGCGTCCGTCGTCCCGAGGCGCGCCGGTGGAGACCATCATGTTCGCGCTCATGTGGAAGCTGTCCACCCAGGCCGCGGTGTAGTGCTCCTCCGTGCGGTCGAAGCCGAGGATGAACTGGCCCGCGTGCGGCTTGCCCATCGCCGTGGAGTGGTAGTCGATGCGCACGAAGCGCCCGCCGAGCAACGGCTCGATGCTCGCGTGGGTGCGCGACTCCTCGGGCGCACCGGACGGGTCGAACCATGTGCGCGTCAGGCCCTCCCAGGCGCCCACCATTCCGGTCAACACCCGGTGCTCCGCGCCCGGGTCGAAGTCCGTCGTGGGCGCGTTCGTCGCATTCCAGTCCTGGCTCATGCCCTCTTCGTAGCCCCGAGCCTCGTCATCGTCACCACAAAGACTCGTGACGCATGCCATCATCGGCACCCCACGGGAGCCCACGCCTGAGCACACTCGCCACGACCCTCTCCGCGCTGATTGCCGGTCTGCTCGAACAGTTCGCCGACGAGGGCATCCCCGTCCCCAGTCCGCCGCCCCTCCCCGCTTCACCCGAGGAGGCCGCGGCGGCCCTGTTCTCCATCGCCGCGCGGACGCGCACCCTCGTCTTCTCCGTGTGGGCCGACGCCGACGGGGACGACCTCACGGCGGGCGCCTCGTTCTTCACCGTCCGCGCCGATGCGCCCGGGCATCAGGGCATGCTCGGACAAGACCGGCTGCCCGTGCGTCAGCCCTTCGCTCCCGCGCTGCATGCGTCGCTGAGCGAGGCCCTCCACACCCTGTCCCAACGAGGCCAGGACGAGGCGCGCCCCGCGCGTGGCACCGTCGAGTTCCCGCCCGGCGCCGAGGACCCGGAGGTCCTCTTCTGGGTGACGTTCCAGGAGGGCCCTGTCGCCCCCAGCGTCACCGTCTACGCCCGGGACCGTCAGCTCCGCGCCGCGCAGCCTCCGTTCAGCTCGCTGGGCATGCAGCCCTCGGAGGCCGCGTTCCTCACGGAGCGCTTCCTGCGGCTCGATACGCTGTTCCAGGGACAGCCGGTGGTGTTCTCCGGCGCGCGCGGCACCGGGCGCGGCACGTCCCTCCACGCGGCGATGGAAGCACTGCCTGACTTCACCAACGTCCTCGTCGCGCTGGAGCAACCGCGCGCCGTGGATGCGCGGCTCGGGATGGTGAAGGTGGGTGACACCGCGCCGCTCGCGCAGGTGGTCCGCGCGTTCCTCCGGCAGGACCCGGACGTGATTCTGGCGGACGAGCCTCGCGGCCCGCAGGACCTCCAGGTGCTCATCAACTCCGCGCTCACCGGCCACGCCACCGCCTTCGTCCTCGAAGCACAGAGCCCCGAGGCCGTCCTCGCGAAGCTCCACGAAGCCCTGCCCGAGGTGCCCGTCACGCCGCTCATCGTCCACCACGTGCTGGACGCGGCCACCGGCAAGCCGGTCCGCACGCTGCACACCGTCACGCGGGACGACTCGGGACAGAGCCACGTCGGGGCGTGGGCACCTCCCGCCGTGGCCAAGGGCTGAAGCCCACGCGTCTTGGCGTGACGCACGAGCGCCTTCCGCGAACGCGGGCCCTGCATCCTGGCGGGGACACCCGTCCTCTCGGGCCCCTCGTACATGCCTTGCTTCGCGGACCCAGGTCGTCACCAGGCGCGGCACCGTCATCCACTACATGGAAGTGAAGGTGAATGACGCGCAGTGCTCGAAAGCCCAGCGCAATGCCCAGGAGTTCGTCGAGGACCGCCTCAAGAACGCGCTCAACGGCCAGTACGGCATCCCCGCCCAGCAAGGCGCGCAGACCATCGAGCAGGCGATGGGACGGGGCGCGGACTTCGAGCTCCATCTCATCCGGGTGTCCATGCCCCGCAACGGCACCTTGGAGTACCGGCAGGGCAACCCCATCACCGCCACGTGCTACCCCTGGGGCGAAACCGGCGGACGCGGCGGGCAGCCTGTCGTCATCCTCCAGCGCTGCGACAGCATCACGTACATGGACAGCGCCTGGATTGGTGACACCGGGGAGCGCATCGCCCACGACTTCCTCAAGCACCTCGGCTTCGACGTCCGGGGCGCGGTGCAGAACAATACGGGCAATGGCGTGGACCTCGCCGCCAGGCTCTCCTGCACGCCGACGAGCCCCCGGTGGGCCTTCTTCGAGGTGAAGGCCAGCACCGTGAAGTTCCAGACGGCGCTGGAGCACCCCGACCATCCCCACGCCTCTCTTCGTGGGCTTCTCCAACAACACCTCCGGGTCGACCTTCAGCATCCCCAAGGTCTCCGTGCAGACGCTCGTCCCGCACCCCTTTGGCGGGCGCTATGACAACCAGCACAGTTGCTTCGTCCTGAACTGTGACTGCCGTCAGTTCGTCGCCGCCTCCGGTGATGCGAGGCAGTGCCGGAGCTGCGGCCACCCTCACGGGTCCTGAAGTGAGGTCTGGTGGACACGTTCCTCATGGAACGCGCATGAATCGGGCAGGAATTCAGCACTGTCGCCTGGCGCCCTGGGGCAGGTCCCCTTCACCGCGACGAGGACCGGCACTACCCACGTGTCAGGTGGATGGGGCCTCCCGCTAGACTGTCGTTCCAAGCGGGAGGAAAGGGGGTTGGGACATGCCGGACGAACGTCCGAAGGACGGCCACGCCGAGACGCCGCTTTTCGCCTCCGTCGCCCACGCGCGCTCACGCCGGGCCGCGGACAACTCACGCACCTTCTGGGTGGTGCCGCTCGCGGTGGCCTTCCACGTGCTCGCGCTCGTGGGACTGGACACCCTCTGGCACGGCTCCACCCTCGCGCCCCGGCTCGTCACGAAAGACGAGGACATGCTCGTCCTGCGCCTGCTCGCCGCGCCTCCGCCGCCGCCCCCCGCTCCCGCCGCCAGCTCGCCGTCCACGCCGCGTCAGGCCTCCGCGCGACGCGCACGCCCCCTGTCGAAGCCCCACCCGTCGAAGGCCTTCACCCGGCCCTCGGAGCCTCGGCCGCTCCCGGCTCCCGAGGCGCCACCTCCGCATGAGACAGCCGACGCGAAGTCCGCGGACGAGGCCCTCGCCACGGCCACGCCCGGCGGAGTCTCCGGTGGCGTGGCGGGCGGGGTCATCGGCGGCGTGGTGAACAGCGTCCTCGCCGCGAGCAGCGCGGGGCTGCTCCCCGTCGCGCAGCCGCCCCCCTCCCGCGAGGAGCGCAACGCCTGGGAGGAGGAGTACTTCGAGGTGATGTTCCGCGACCGCTTCGAGAACGTGCGCTACCCGCACCAGGCCGCGATGGCCGGAATCGAAGGCCGCTTCTCGCTGCGCATCACCGTCGGAGCCCGGGGCCAGTTGCTCGAGCTGTCCGTCGTGGGCCACTGCCCCCACTTCGTCCTGTGCGACGCGGCCCAGGCGGCGGTGCGTGACGCGGCCCCCTTCCCGCCTCCGCCCGCCGCGCTCGGCCCTCGCGTCACGGTGGAGCTGCCCTTCAACTACCACCTGCGCTGACGCGCTCCTCCGCCGACTCCAGCGCCCGGCACGCCCGCCAGCGCGCCAGGCTCCACTCCGGCCAGGACACGTCCTCGCACACGTCCACGTAGTGCTGTTTCAGATGCGCCACCCCCTCGAGCTTCCCCGAGGAGAGCCCACGCACCAGCTCCGGCACGGCATCCCCGGAGAGCGAGTGCAGATACTCGCTATCCACCGAGGCCCCCGGCTCCCCCCGCGTGAGGTTGAGCCGGACGATGAGCGCGTCGGGGTTGATGACATTCACGGCCAGCACCGCGCCCAGCGCCGTGACGAAGGCGCCCACGGCGAAGCGCTCCGGTCGCCACCAGAGCGTCACGCCGCGCCACGCGAGCACCACGCCCAGCGCGAACATGAAGACATGGGTGAACAGGCGCAGGCGCGTGTAGCCGAACGCGTCCTCGTACAGCGTCATGCGCTGCACCGCCGAGGCGACGATGACCAGCGTCAACGCCACCATGATGGAGGCCCCCGCCTGGAAGACCGTCCTGGCCAGCGGTGACTCGCGGCGGGTCCACCGCGCCAGCGCCATGACCAGCCCCAGCGTCAGCATGGACACGACCATCAGCTCGAAGAAGCCCCGGCGCGCGTACTCCGCATACGAGTACCCGGGCGCCGGAGACGACGCGTCGCCGATGAAGAGGTACGCCACCTGGAAGCCCGCGAAGGCGAAGAACAACGCGTCCACCGCGAGGATGAGCGTCAGCGCCTCCGTGAGCCCCAACCGTGGCGACGCGGGCGCCACCTCCGCCTCTCCCGCCTCGCTCCCCGTGCGCCGCCGCAGCGCGTGCCCCAGCGCGCTCGCGGCCAGGCCCGCGCAGAGGAACACGCCCATCCCCCTGATGAGCGATGCGCCCAGCAGCGCGCCCACGTCCACGCTCCACACCCGCTGCACGGCCGAGGCGAACATCGCGTCCGCCGACGACAGCAGCATGGCGAACACCGCCAGCACCGGCACGGCGAGCAACACGCCCCTCGCGAAGGGCATGAGGCGCGGCGCCTGCCGCTTCGCGGCGCCCAGGTCCACCGAGTCGCGCACCAGCGCGGGCGGATGGAGCAGGCCGCGCAGCGCGGTGCCCAGCACCACCCCGGGATAGCCTCCCAGCCCCAGCCGCTGCACCCGGCCCGCGCCCCAGAAGTGCATCAGCAGCAAGAGCAGCGTCCCCGCCGTCAGCACGTTCAGCACCACGAGCCACGGGCTGTCACGCACCGCCACGAAGCCCGCCACGGCGAGCAGCGGCGCCAGCAACCACGCGTTGGGCCGCGCGCGCTGCCAGCCCTCGCGTCCGCCCAGGCCCACGAGCACCGCCACCAGCGACAGCGCCATCAATGGAAAGGACACGCCCCAGTGGGGCCGGTCCAACAGCACCTCCGCCAGCACCCCCAGCGCCAGGGCGGCCACCAGCGTGCGGCGTGGCGCGCGCGCCTGGGGCAGCCAGGGCGTGGACGGCAGGGGTGGCGGCGCGGACGGCGCCACCAGGGGCATGGGAGAGAGAGTCGAAGACATGACGGCGCACCTCGGACGGACATCGGCTCGAACGTCCGCAGGATGCGCCCGGGGCCCGGCGCCGTGCGGCCAGAGCGGGCGAGCGGTCGGCCCCCCACCCCAGCCGGCTCCCCGGCCCCACTGGCCGGCCGGCGGCTCAGCCGGCGCGCATCCAGCCCTCGCGCTCCAGCAGGCCCGCGACGCGCGCGGCCACCTCGTCGCGAATGCGGTGCACCAGCACCTCCGACTTGCCCTGCGGGTCGTCCAGCGGCCAGTCCTCGCGCTGGAGCCCCTTCACATGCGGACACGCCTCGCCACAGCCCAGGGTGATGAGCCAGTGGGCGTCCCGGGCCAGCTCCTCCGTGAGCTGCTGGGGCCGCGCGTCCTTCAAATCCAGACCCGCGTCACGCATCGCCTCCAGGACCTCCGGATGCACGCGCTCGCCAGGCTGTGTCCCCGCGGAGATGGCCCGCGCCTTCTCCGGGTCCGCCAGCACGTTGAAGAACGCCGCCGCCATTTGCGAGCGGCCAGCGTTGCGCACGCAGGCGAAGATGACCTTGTTCATCGGTACGACTCCTCCAGATTCCATGGCTCGTCGCGCCCCTCCCCCACGCGACCGTCTTGGGCCTCCCCTCACGGGCTGCCCCGCGCGGAAACTGACACATCCCGTGAAGGGATGCTCGCAAAGAGAGCGAAAAGCCCCCTGCCTGCCCGTATGGGTTCGTCAGCCCACATCCCCCTTGCCCAGGGGTGTCTGGCCCACCCCATTCCTGACGCGGCGCGTGCGGGAACCTCCTCCGCCCGCAGGGAGGATGCATAGGTTCAGACGACGAACATGCATGCGATTCCCACATGGCTCTGGGGGGTCTTCTGGGCGGCGGTGCTGACGCTGCTCGCGGTGGACCTGTTGTCGCACCGGGGGCATCACGGAGAGTCACGCCGGGCCGCCTGGATTTGGAGCGGGGTGTGGATTGCGGCGGGCTTGAGCTTCGGCGGACTGGTGTGGGCGGTGCTCGGGGGGCACGCGGCCCAGGAGTACGTGGCGGCCTGGCTCATCGAGAAGAGCCTCAGCCTGGACAACGCCTTCGTCTTCCTCGTCATCTTCCAGAGCCTGTCGGTCCCCCTGCGCGCGCAGCACCAGGTGCTCTTCTTCGGCATCTTCGGGGCGCTCGTCTTCCGCGCCCTCTTCATCTTCGTGGGGGCCGCCGCGCTGGCGCGCTGGAGCTGGGTGTCCTACGTCTTCGGCGCCATCCTGCTCGTCACCGCGCTGCGCGTGGCGCGCGAGGACCCGGCGAAGCAGAAGGACAACCGGGCGGTGCGCTGGCTGGCCAAGCACCTGCCAGTGACGCAGCAGGTCCATGACAAGAAGTTCATCGTCCGGCGCGAGGACGGCCACCGCGTGGCCACGCCGCTCCTGCTGGCGCTCCTGGGCCTGGAGCTGACGGACATCCTCTTCGCGGTGGACTCGGTGCCGGCCGCCTTCTCGGTGACGCAGGACACCTTCATCCTCTACAGCTCCAACGCCTTCGCGATTCTGGGGCTGCGGGCGCTGTACCTGGTGCTGGCGGGCACGCTGGGCCAGCTGCGCTACCTGCACTACGGCCTTGCGGGAGTGCTGGGCTTCGCGGGCCTGAAGATGGTGGTGGAACCCTGGCTCCACATCCCGCCGCTGCCCTCGGTGGCCATCATCGCCACGCTGGTGGGCGCCTCCGTCATCGCGAGCGTCCGCGCCCGGCGTCGCGACACCCTGGGGCACCCCGCTCCGGCCTCCTCCGAAGGGGAGGGGCCGGAGCCGGAGACCCCAGCGCGACGCTAGTCCTGGAGTTCCCCGTCGGCGCCGGCGCCCGCGCCGCTCAGCTCGTCGGTGGCGCCGCCGAGCACGAAGCCGTCGAAGGCCGCGTTGGCCATGACCTTGACGCGCTCCTCGTGCTTCTTGAGCAGCGCCATGTTGGCGGCGGCGGCCTGCTTCGCCGCGTCGGACAGGCCCTCGGCGCCGGTGCCGTTCGCGGCGTCCGACAGGGCTTCAATCTGCTCCTGGAGCCCGGTGCGGGACTCCTCGAGCTCCGCGCGCTCCTCGGCGGACAGCTTCGCGTTCTCCAGCTTGCCGTCCACCATCTTGAGCTGCTTCTGCATGGCCTCCACGGCCTTGGCGCTCATCTTCTGGACCGCCTCCGAGCCCTCCGCCACCATCGACGCGTAGACGGTGCTGGTGATGGTCTGGAACTCGTTGGGCGACATCCCGTTCTTCTTCAGGCTGGCGATGTACGCGGTGCGCACGTCCGCCATCATCCCCATCGCCAGGTTGGCGGCCTCCATCGCGGCGTTGAAGGACGGGTTCGCGTCCGCGTTCTTGGTGTCGTGCTCCTCCTGGAACGCCTTGGACTTCTCCTCGTAGGTCTTGAAGACGGGCAGCGCCGACTCGCGCACGGAGAGGTAGGTCAGCAGGCGCTCCTCCTGTAGCGACAGCACGTCACCCTCGGCGGGCGCCTCGAAGGGGTGGCTCTTGTTCAGCTCCGCCATCTCCTTTTGCTGCACCTGCATCTTCTGGACGGCCTCGATGCTGCCGCCCGCCTTCTTCGCGACCCACACGCCACCCACGACGACGGCGGCGATGACGCCAAGGATGAGGACGCCACAACCGATACCGAGCCCGATGAAGACCTTCTTCATTCACCCCTCCGAGGGAAGTAATACTGAGGCCCCCGTGCTAGCCGGGTGCGCCTCCCGGAGCAAGTGGCCGATGCCTGCCCGGTCGCTGCAGGACACCTCGCGGGCAACAACCGGAGGGCAGGCCCTCAAGGCCCTGGATTCATGGGTGTCTGGGGAGTGGGCGCGCGTGGCAGCCGCACCATGAAGAGGGTGCCGCCCTGCTGCGAGGAGCGCACACGCAGCCGGCCGCCGTGCGCATCCACGATGTGCTTGACGATGAAGAGGCCCAGCCCCAGGCCACCGCGTCCGTCCTGGGACTCCAGGCGCTCGGCGCGCTTCATGGGCTCGAACAGGCGCGGCAGCAGCTCCGGGGGGATGGGCGTCCCCATGTTGTGCACGCTGAGCATCAGCGCGTCGCGCGTGCCATGCGTGCGCACCAGCACCGGGCAGTGGCTGGGGCTGTAGGCGAGGGCGTTGTTCACCAGGTTGGTGATGACCTGCGCCAACCGGTCCGGGTCCCACGCTCCCGCGCCGTCACCGCGGGACTCCAGCTCCAGGACCCGCTCGGGGTGGGCCAGCCGCACCTCATCCAGCACCTGCCGCGTCAGCTCGTGCAGGTCCTGCGGCCGGGGCTGCATGGGGATGCCGCCGCCCAGCCGCGCCTGGGTGAAGTCCAGCACGTCGCGAAGCATGCGCGTGGCGCGCTCGGCGCTGGAGAGGATGCGGTCGATGACCTTGCGCTGCCGCTCATCCAGGCTTTCGCGTCGCAGCAGCGTGGTGGACGCCATGGTGATGGCGGAGAGGGGGTTGCGCAAATCGTGGCTGACGATGCCGATGAGCAGCTGCTCGAACTCCGCGCGACGCCGGGCCTCCTCATCCGCGACCCGCCGCTCGGTGACGTCGTGCATGGCGCCCACCATGCGCAGGGCCCGTCCCGCCGCGTCGCGGACCACCTGCCCCCGGTCCTCGATGATGGCCCACGAGCCGTCTCCCCGGCGGAAGCGGTACTCGTCGCGCCAGTGGTCCAGGCCCATGTCGATGATGCGCTGCATGTCCCGGCCAACGCGCTCCCGGTCTTCCGGATGGATGGACCGCGTCCACCCCTCGATGTCCAACCCCGGCATCTCCGGGGGCAGGCGGAACTGCCGGTTGGCCAGCTCGCTCCACTGGATGTGCCCGGTGGACAGGTTCCAGTCGTAGATGACGTCACGCGTGGCCAGCGTGGCCAGCCGGTAGCGCGTCTCCGACTGGCGCAGCACCTCCTCGGCGCGGCGGCGCTCGGTGATGTCCAGGGACACGCCCGACACGCTCATCACCCGTCCATCCGGCCCCAGCTCCGGGGAGATGAAGGCCATGAACCAGGCACCGCCCACCTCCAGCTCCAGGGAGAACGTCTCCCCTTCCTGGGCGCGCCGCGCGGCGTCCAGCAGCTCCGGTCGGCTCGCGTACACCTCGGAGGTGTTCCGGCCCACGACATCTTCCGTCCGCACGCCCATGGCGCGCAGGCCCGCGCCCTCGAAGAGGGTGATGTTGCCCACCGGGTCCGTGGCCCACAGCACGACGGGCAGCTCGGTGATGACCCGGCGCAGGCGCTCGCGGGCCTCGTCCCGCTCGCGCTGGATGCGCCGGACCTCGGTGACGTCCGTGGAGATGCCACACACCGCATGCGCCTGCCCCCCGACACCGAGCAGGGGGAACTTGAGCGACTGGTAGATGTGCCAGCCGTCCCTCAACCGCACGTGTTCGTCGGACTCCAGGGGCTGACCCGACTCGAGGACCCGCCGGTCATTGGAGGAGAACTCGGCCGCCGCCTCCGGAGTGAACAACTCGTCGTCCGTGTGGCCCACTACCTTCTCGCTGATCAGGCCGCTCCCGCGCTCGAAGGCACGGTTGACGAAGAGATACCGGCCCGTGGCGTCCTTCGCATAGATGGCGGGCGGTGCGTGGTCCAGGATGTCATGCAGCTTCGCTTCCGTGAGCCGCAGCGTCTGCTCATGTGCCGCGGCGTGCCGTGTCACCGCGTCGGCGATGCTCGCGTCGATGGCTCGGTTGAGCGCGCGCAGGCCCTTGAAGTCCGGCGGCCACCCCGACTCCTCCAGCACCTCGACGAGCACGTCGCGCAGCAGGCCGTACTCGCGCACCACCGCGGCGATGTTCGCTCCCGCCCGGTAGCGCTCGGCGCCCTGTCCGTCGGTGGGGAGCTGGACCTCGTGCTCGGCCGAGACACCGAAGAGCCGCAGGAGGTCCACCACCGAGTCCACCCACTCCAGCGAGCCCGTCGTCTGGGTCGGAAGCCGCAGCAGCCCCTCGCCGCGCGACGCCCCCGCGCGTTCCTCCCACCTCCGCGCGATGTCCTCCCGACGGGAGGACAGGAGGTCCGACAGCGGACCGATGGGCGCGGGGCAGGGGTTCATGCGAGCGCCCCGCCCGTCTGGGTCCAGGCGTCGTCCAGGTGGGGGTGAAGCCAGGCCGGGCAGGTTCCAGTCGGACAGCGCATGCCCCCCCGGGTGCGCGCTTCCGCTGGCCCGCCCTTCGTCGGCCACTCGCTGGAGTGGCTCGACCTGGATGATTGGCGCGTAGGCATGGCCGTCAGGATTGGAATAGGGAGCCCGAAGCTTCCAGGCTCCTGTCTTCTCGGGCCGCATGGGTGACCCCCCGCTCGGGAGGCGGGCACGTGGGCGCTCCGTGTCCCAGTGACTCATCGCGAGCACGGCACCGGCGAGCAGGCGCCCCACAGGCCCCGGCGGGCCCTTCGCGCCTGGAACTCCAGCGCCTCGAACTCGACCCGTCGGGAGTCGCCGGCGGGCGGGACATGGAGCACGCACGCGAAGCCCCGCTCCACCAGCAGCGCGCTCACGTCATGTCCATCGACGGTGACGTAGGCGAGCCGTCGGCCGAAGCGGTCCTCACACGCCTCCGCGTCGACGAGCGTCACCCGCCGTCCTTCGACGAGGCTCCGGTTGAAGGCCAGGGCCTCCTGCCCGAAGCAGTCGTGTCTTCCCGCCGTGCTCTCCGGTGTGTCCGCGAGCAGGTAGCGGATGCGCTCACCACCTTCGAGCAAGACGGTGTCACCGTCGATGACCTCCACCACCCGGCCCGTGTCGGGTCCACACCGCGTCCCCGCGTCACCCCCACAGGCCACGAGCAGCCCCAGCAGGGCGAGCGCGGCGCTCAGGGCACGCATGCGCGGTTCTCCAGGCCCGGCGTTCCCCGGTCTCCCAGGCCATAGCGCGCCGACGAGGGCGCGAGACAGAAGCTCCCCGGCACGTCATTGCGCTGAGGGTCGCTGCTCGCCGGGCTGACCTGCAGCGACACCCCCGGCGTCGCGGCGCTCGTCCAGGTGATGACATCCAGCACCCGGCTCCCCAGTGCCAGGCGGAGCGAGTGGCTGCCCGAGGCATTGGACAGATTGAAGGAGAACGTGGCGAGCACCGAGGGAAGTCCACCATTGAGCGCAGTGTCCGCGCCGCGCGCGAGCACCCCTCGGGCGCCGGCCTTCAACGACAGACAGAGCGTCGCGTCGAGCACCACACTCATGCCTCCCTCATTCATCAGCGTGACGCCATTGAGGTCCACCTCGCGCAGCGCGAGGACCTCCACCCACTCCCCCGCGCTGTCTGCCACCGCGCTCGGGTCCGCCATGAACTCCGTGAGCACGAGCGAGCCCACCTCCGGTAACCGGACCGGGCGCGGGGTGCCCGTCACCCGGTCGATACACGTGCGCGCGGGGCTCCCCGCGTCCGGAACACCGGCGTCTCGGAGACCGCCGTCCTGTCCCCCGTCTCGGGTTCCTCCACCCGTGGAGCCCGCGTCGGAGCCACCACTCGGGTCGCGCCCTCCATCGGGAGCGCCACCATCCGGTGCACCGGAATCCACCCCGCCCCCGCCCGACACGCAGGCCCGGTTCGCGCGCCCCGGGGTGCCCAGGTTGCCGCGCGAGCCATACGCCTCCGAGGCACGACACCACACATCCGCTGAGTCATTGCTGGACGCATTCGTCATCCCCGCGGACACCTGAATCGCGACACCGTCTTCCGCCGCGCCATATGCGACGGCATCGACGAGCACCTCACCGGCCCGCACCTGCACGACACCTCCCGTGTTGCGCAGGTCCACACCGAACGTGGCCACGGGCGCGGGCAGTCCTCCGTTGAGTACGGCCTCGGAGCGTCGGGCCAGCACCGCGTACCCTCCGGAGGGAAGTGACAGACAGTTCGAGCCCTGAACCTTCGTGCTCGTGGTGTCGGTGCCCAACGTCAAGCCATTGAGGTCCACGGGAGCCGTGGCCAGGACCTCCACCCACTCGCCCACCGTGTCGTCCCCGAGTGGATTCACCATCAGCTCCGTGATGACCAACTCACCCGCGCGAGGACGCTTCACCTCGCGAGGAACCTGGGAGCCCAGGGGGAGGCAGGTCTCCGTGCTCCCGCTCTCCTCGGATGCGCCTTCCGCTGGCGCACAGGGGGGATTCGCGGTGCCGGGGCTTCCCTGGGACACCCCTGCCACGTCCGAGCCCGCGCCATCACACCAGCGCGCCGGGTCGTCATTGCCGGCGGAGTCCGGCACGAGCCGTCCGTCATAGACACGGGCCACGCCGCTCTTCGCCGGCGCCGAGAGCGAAACCTCGTCAATCACCCGCTCGCCACATCGAACACCCAGCCTCCCCGACGTGTTGCCCAGCGCGCCCAGCTCCTCGCCATAGGACTGGTCCACGTGCGCGGGCACGGGTCCCTCGCGGACATCTCCCAGCACCAGGTAGTCACCGGGCGCCACCGCCAGCGGGCCCCCGAAGAAGAACCCCTTCTCCTGCGAGCCGTCCGAGCGAGCCGCGTACAGCGTCATCGACTCCAGGCTCACGGGCACCTTGAGGGAATTGTGGAGCTCCACGTACTCCCGCCCCGTATCGGTCCCCTCGGGGTCATTCAGGTACTCGGTGATGACGAGGTCCCCCGGCAGCACGCCCGAGCAGGCGGCCTCCATCCCTTCTTCCAACGGCGCGCCACACGCGCCCACGCTCAACAAGCACATCCACCCCAGCCTCCATCCCCAACCCCTCATATCGATGCCTTCCCTTCTCGGCTCACTGCGTCTCCAGGACACGCGTCAGAAGCGCGTCTCCACTTCCAGTTGGAACAGGTGTCTCGGCGCGTCCGGCGGCGTCCTCGCCGCTCGCGCATCCTTCAAGTCCACCACCCAGACATACCGACCACGCACCGTCGTCGCGGACAGGAGCGTCCACCCCAGGTCCACCGTCGTACGGACCTCCTGTCGAAGTCGGGTGCGCTCGGAGAGGTCCTCATCCTTCCACTGGATTCGGGCCCCCAGTCGCAAGGACTCCACGGGACGCAGCTTCAGCTCGACGAGGGCACGGCCATCGTTTCGGGCCTTCGAGGTCCCCGGCTCGACCACCCGTGTGTACCCGGACTGCGCCGCGACGCTGACGGACTCCGAGAACTCTGAACGGACTCGCGCGGTGACGCCCCACCGGCTCTCTCGGGAACAGGCGGGCACCTCCTCCAACTCCGCGCTGTCGTCCGTGTCGGAGCATGCGAGGGCCTGCCCCAGCCCCGCCTCACGCGCCTCCAATTGCAGGGACGGTCGCAGCCACGTCCACGCCAGCCAGTCCACGCGTGCGGAGGCTCTCACCTGCGTCAATCCCGCCGTGCCCTTCACCGCGCCATCGGCGGGCAACGTCCAACCATCCACCTGGCCGCGAAACCGCCACGTCGCCGCATCGCGATACAGATAGCGCAGCCGTGCACCCAGCTCGTTGCGAACCCGCTGTCCTTCCAGCAGGTCCGGTCCCGAGGTGGCACCGCTGTAGGGATTGGCGAACCCACGTCCGTAGTAGCGCAGTGCCAGTTCCAGTTCCTGACCCGTGCCGGAGAGCACCGTGCGCTGAAGGGCCGCCCAGCTCCCACCACCGGCCGGCGCGGAGTCGAAGCTGCGCGAGCCCTCGAAGAAGAGGTCCACCGCTCCCAGCCCCCACGAGGCATCGAGCCCCACCGCGCCGAAGCCGCCACCCATCGGGTAACGAGCGTGCGGTTGGAAGTCGAGCGTGGCGCCCTTCACCGGCCACACGGGCCTCGCGGCCCAGCCCGTCACTCCCACTTGCGCTCGCGGCGACAGGGCGAGCGTCGCGTTGCCACCACCGGCCCACTCGCTGAAGACACCAGGCAGCGTGCGCGCCCGAAGCGGCTCCAGCCGAGCGCGCGACAAGGGGACGAGGACCTCTGGCGCCTCGCAGCCCGACGCGCCCATTCGCGACGACTCACATGTCGCCCGGTCCAACACAGCGGACCGCTGGAGTGAACGGCTCTGGTAGGAGCCGAAGCCCGTGAGCGACAGCTCCAGGCCACGACCCACCGCGCCGCGCACGGTGCCCGCCACGCCACGAAAGCCCTCGTCCCAGCGGAAGTCGGGGGTGACGTCCGCCTCGCGTTCGGCCTCGGCACACGCGGCGCTCGACAACAGACACTCCCGCTCTAGCGCGCCGGGAGGCCGCACGCCATCGTCCGCGAGGAAGCCCTCCGGTGAAGGAAGCGCCGTCGTGTCCAGCGTGAGGCGCTGTCCGAACCCCAGCCGATAGGTGCCCACCAGCACGGAAGCACTCGTGCCCGTCCATTGCGCGTGGAACTTGGGCAGCAACACCGCCGAGCCGGGCGCGTCCACCACGAGGCTCCGCGTGCGCGCGTCTCGTCGAAGTGTCCCCAACCTCCGACGTGCCCACGTCGCGAGCACGCCCACGCGAAGTCCCGCGAGCCCACCGGCCCGGACCTGCAAGGCCACCGGAGGAAGCACCGAGTCGGACAGGGCGAAGGCTGTCAGCAGCCTCGCGTCCCCCGACAGTTCCCCTGGAACTCGATTCACCAGGAAGGGCGCGAGTCGACGTCGCTCCTCGTCCGTGAGGACTTCGGGCATCGAGGCCCCGCGCTCCCTCAATCGCTCATCGACCTCCGCATAGGTCAGCCCGGGCAGTGAATAGAGCGCCGCCCGGGTCGCCTGCTCGGGCTCCACGCCCGCCCGCCGCAGCGCCACCAGCGCGGCCCACGTCTCCGCGGAGAGCGTCCCGTCCTCCAGCAGCGCGAGCAGCTCCAGCTCACCGTCGACTTCGGGCTCCACCTCGTACGGCGCGGCGAGCACCGGCGACGCGCCGAGCAACCACCCACCCAACAACCCATGGAACAACATCCCGAGGAACCGAGGCACGCGGCGCCGGCACTGCACGCCCGAGACCACCGTTCCCTACAGGAGCGCCTCGCCCCGACGCCGTCCGAGCCTCGGACCGGCCGTCCACGGGCCAGACGCAACGGCGTCACACCCGGACATCGGGAGGCGCCGCCAGCAGCAGCTCCTCCGTGACGGACTTCGCCGCCACCGCGAGCGCCTGAGCGGCGGCATAACGCAAGCGCGCCTCTTCACTCCCATCCAAGGCGGCCCTCGCGCGACGCACGTCGGCCTCGGTCGACATCAACAACGCGGAGAGGTGCAGTCGGTTCAGTTCCATCGAGGGGGACTCCGGAGGGGGCGGCCCGCTGCATTGTCAGTATTGCAGGGGAGACCGACGGCCTCATGTTTCCCGACGTCCCGTGCAGCCCCGGGGCCAGCCTCCTTGCTCCAGGTGCGAGCAGCCCACGGCCTCCCGTGGGGTGTGGGGTCCATGACCACCGGCCGGCCAGGGGCGGAGCAATGGGGGGACATCCATGTATGCTGCGCCTCGCATTCATGGGCCACGTCCACATCGTCCGAGACTTCCCCTCCCCTCAGGAGGGCTTCTCCCGCACCGTGCGCATCTACACGCCGGATGCCTATGACTCGATGCCCTGGCATCGCTTCCCCGTGCTCTACATGCACGACGGGCAGAACGTCTTCGCGCATCCAGAGTCCGCCCTCTTCGACACCTGGTGCGCCAACCTCGCGCTCGAAGAGGGCGTGGGCGAAGGCCACCTGGAGCCGTGGATCATCGTCGCGGTGGACTCGGGCACCGGGCGGCTGCAGGAGTACTCGCCCTGGGACGACTCGAGCGGCAAGGTGAAGGCGCGCGGCGAAGCCTACGGCCGCTTCCTGGTGGAGCACCTCAAGCCGCTGGTCGACCTGAACTACCGCACGCGCGAAGGCGCCGAGTGGACCGGAGCCATGGGCTCCTCCCTGGGCGGCCTCATCTCGCTGTACCTGGGCTGCCGCTACCCGCAGGTGTTCGGCCGCATCGGCGCGCTGTCCCCCACCGTCATGTGGAGCGACGGCCGCCTCTTCTCCGAGTGGGGCGCCCACCCCCGCCGCTGGACGCGCATCTACCTGGACGCGGGCGCCCAGGAGTTCATCGACGCGGACGGCCTCCCGCTCAACTACGGCGAGGCCACGCGCGCCTTCTACGAACACCTCAAGGGCCTGGGCTACGCCGACCATGAGGTGTCGCTCGTGCTGGAGCCCGGGGGTGAGCACCACGAGAAGGACTGGCAGCGCAGACTGCCCACCGCGATGCGCTGGCTGCTGACGTGAGGCGCACGGCGTGAAGTCCGGCAAGCACGTCCCGCTCGAACACCGGTTGGTCTACGTCCAGGTCGTGGAGGGTCTCATCCAACACGGCCTCCAGGGCCGCATCTCCCCCCGCCTCAAGACGAGACTGCGCCAGGTGGGCGTCGACGTGGACCGGCCCCTGCTGCCGGCCTACCCCGTGCTCATGTGGGCGCAGTGCCTGCGCGTCATCGCCGAGGAGACCTGGCCCGGCATGCCCCTGGAGGAGTCCTTCCGCCACCTGGCCGCCGCGCACGTGGATGGCTACGGCCGCACCCTCATCGGGCGCGCCGTGTACGGCGTCATGCGGCTGTTGGGCCCGAAACGGCTGGTGCAGCGGATGCCGCAGACCCTGCGCGGCACGGACAACTACACGGAGGTGGAGCTCGTGGAGAAAGGCCCCACCACGTACGAGATGCGGATGAACTCCGTGCTCGACTGTCCCGGCTACTCGGAGTCGCTGTTCGAGCACATGATTCGCGTGGGCGGCGGCGAGTCCCCGAAGGTGACGACGCTGTCCGTGGAGGAAAGCCACACCACCTACCTGCTCACGTGGACGGAGCGCTGACGCGGCGGCGCTAGGCCGTGGCCTGGATGAAGCGCACCGCGTCCCGCATCGCGTCCAGGTCCGTGTGGCGCGTGAGGTACATCTCCTCGCCCAGCAGGCTGTGGTAGATGGGCGGCAGCTCGCGGTGGAGGATGAACGCGGACCCGAGCCGCTTCACCACCTCTTCATGCGTGTGTTTGTAGCGACGGCCGTGACGGCGCGCGCTGTGACACACGTGGTAGCGCGGGGTGTAGCGGAAGTCCGCCACCGGGTCCCCCGTCATCACCCGCGCCCAGAGCCGGTACACGTCGATGTCGCACGTGTAGTTCATCATGTCGGGGATGAAGCCACCGGGAGGCCGCAGGTTGGCCTCCAGCACGACGAAGCGGCCATCCGGCAGCCGGAAGAACTCCAGATGGAACCAGCGCTCGCGCAGACCGAAGGCGGCCACCACCTGCCGGCCGAGCACGTCCAGCGCGGGGGGAATCTCCAGGTGGCTCCAGAAGGAGATGTCCCGCCGCTCCACCACCGTCTCCATGCCCCCGTCGCTGTACTCGTGGCTGAGGGTGAAGACGATGACGCCGTGCCGGTCGACGATGCCGTCGTACGTGACGATGGTGCCGCGCACGAAGGGCTGCCCCACGTACGTGGTGGGCAGCGGGTGCGCCAGGGCGGCGTCCACGTCCGCGTCGCTGGAGACCTTGAAGGTGTTGGCCGCGCCCACGCCCACGTCGGGCTTGAGCACCAGCGGGTAGCCCACGCGGCTGGCGAACTCCTTCACCTGCGCGGCGTCGCGCACGCGGATGAGGTCCGGGTGGGGCACGCCCGCCTGGTGGAAGACCTGCGCCATGCCTGACTTCGAGCGCATGCGGTGGATGTCCGCCGGCTGGAGGCCCGGGACATGGAAGTCCTCGCGCAGCCGGGCTTCGACCTCCAGCCAGGACTCGTTGAGCGAATCGATGCGCTCCAGCCGGCCATGGCGCCACGTGAGGTAGCCGGCCGCGCGCGTGAGGGAGTCCTCGTCGTGCAGGCTGGAGACGAAGTAGTACTCGCGCAGGGAGTCGCGCAGCTCGGGGCGCAGGGACTCATAGGCCGCGTCGCCGATGCCCAGCACCGTGACGCCCCGCTCGCGCAGCGCGGTGACGAAGTGGAAGAAGTGGGACGGGAAGTGCGGAGAGATGAAGACGAAGTTCATGGCTCCTCGGGGCGACAGTCCCGGTACCCATGGACCATAGCGCGATGCGCGCCCGCGCCCACTTCCTTGTCGTCGCCCACCTGTCGCCCCGAGGGGGGCGTGCCCGCCCTCGCCCCGGGACTCGGACCCTGAGCGGGCCGCCCGCTCGGAGTCCTTCAGCGCAGGTGTGTGAAGACTCGCGGGGCGGTGGGCCACTCCACCTCTGGAGATGGCAGCGCGCAAATCACCCGGGTGCCCCCCGCCCAGGGCAGCCACCCCGTCCCGAGCATCAGCCGACTGGACACACACGGCCCCCGGAGCATCACCGCGCAGCTCGCCCCCTGCTCCACCATGTCCCGCATGGCCACGCGCAAGAGGCGCTTCTGCTCCGCGCGGGGCACCGACTCGTGGAAGGCGAGCAGGTCCACCAGGGCGATGGTCAGCGGGCCCCGGGCATTCATCTGGAGCGTGTAGAAGTTGACCAATCCTCGCACAGCGCCGTCGCGTTCCAGGACGAGGGTGCGTGGGACGTCCCGGTACTGGAGCTGATGCGCGAGCCGCTCGGGCGTGTAGGCGTATCCCAGGCTCACCGACTCCATCATCCGTTCCACCAGCGCCATGCACGCGGGCAGGTCCTCCGGACGATAGGGCCGGATGCCCTCCACTGTGTCCACGGACGGAGCGCTCCCGCGCAGCCATGGCCGCGCGAGCGTGAAGAGAGCGCGCTCGGCCGCCGTCTTGGACCAGCGCGCCACCGCCGCCGCGTCGAACACGCGAAGCCACAGACCCAGCGTGTCGAAGGCTCGCAGGCCAGGAGTCTTCCTCCAGAAGCGCTCCGCCACACTGCCGTCCTCCATACAGCCCAGCATCAGCAAGGCCCCGCGCTCGCGCTGACGCGAGGACATTGTCTCCGTCAGCTTCTGCCCCACGCCCGTTCCTCGGAATGCGGGGTCCACACTGAGCCAACTCCCGTATGTGCCTTCCACGGTACGAGTCCCCAGCCGGAGCCGGATGGGCTCCGCGAACAGGACTCCCGCCAGCTTCCCGCCCGAGTACGCGGCCAGACGGTACTCTCGCGTCGCGAGCCTGTTGCCGAAGAGAAACCAGTCCAGCATCCGAGGCTGGAAGTCCGTCAGCGGCCCCTGCGCTCCGTAGTATTTGCCCCAGACGCGGTTGACGAACTGGGACGCATCCACCGCGTCCCCTTCGTAGGTCCGCACCTCAACCATGCAGGCGCTCCGACGGAGCGGGGACGCTGGCGGTCTGCGCCGGATGCGGACCGAACAGGTGCGTGTAGAGCGCGCGGGTGGAGGGCGTCAGCGCCTCCCACTCGGGAAGATGGATGCGCTCCGACTCCACGAGGACCTTCGAATAGAGCGCCTCGTAGACGCGCTTCACCTTGCCCGGGGCGATGGCATCCACGTCGAAGGCGGGCACCAGGCCCACCAGCTTGAAGCCCTGGTTCTCCGCGTTGCGCTGCGCGCGCGCCGTCTTCAGCGTGGAGTAGTAGAGCACCACCTCCGCGCCGATGTTGCGGCCCACGATTTCCAGCGCCGCGGTGCCCAGGAAGCCGATGCCCAGCCCGCGCCGCGAGGGCTCCAAGACACCCAGGGCCGCGGAGAGCTGCAGCCCGCGCACGTTCCGCTCCATCGTCAGCAGGCCGATGATGTCCCCGCTCGCGCGGTCACGCACGAGGATGCCGTACAGCGAGCGGTCCGGAGACTCGCCTCGCAGGAAGAACTCCCGCTCGTAGAACGAGGGCTCCAGGTGACGACTCTCCGTGCCGACCCGGATGTCCGGATACCAGCTCTCCAGCAGGGCCGTCAGTCGAGGGAGGTCCTCCCGCGCGAGCTGCTCCGCGGAGCAGCCCTCCGGTGTTTCAATCCCCGACAACATCTCCTCGAGACTCAGCCAGCGCATCAGGTTCATGCGCGCCACGGTAGGGTGCGCGGATGCGGAGCAAAGACCCGCGGGCCGGAATCCTCGCGGGTCTGTTTTTGATGAATCAGCCCTGGCCCGCAATCGTGACGTGCTCCACAGGCAACACGTCTCGGAGTGGGGCACCGCCGAAGCGGCCTCTCGACTTCTCAAGGACCGCTGTCCATGAGCCGACGAGCCCACGCCTCGCAAGGCGCCGCACGCGAGTCTCGGGCGCGGTGGCCTGGTGGACGCAGCCTCATCCCGGGGGACATGACGGCACAGGTGGACCAGCGTATGAAATGGGTGTCGCGCCCACACGTTGAGAACAGACAGCGATTTCCGGAGGAGCACCCAGGTGAGCCCTTCATGACTCTCGGCGGTCCCGTGACATCCCCGCCCGGACCCCAGCCCGCGCTCGTGCCCGCGCGGCCCGCCTCGCCGTGGAAGCTGCCCACGGTGCTGCAGCCACACTCGAGCCTGCTCACCAACTACCTGCTCGGCTCGCTGCTGGCGGGACCTGGGTTCCCCATCCTCGCGCTCTTGCGCTACTTCAAGTTCCGCACGCTGCGCTACGAGCTGGACGAGGAGGGCATCACCATGCGGTGGGGCATCCTCTTCCGACGCGAGGTGTCCCTCACCTATGCGCGCATCCAGGACATCCACCTGTCCAGCCATGTCGTGGAGCGGTGGCTGGGACTCGCGCGCATCCAGATTCAGACGGCGAGCGGCAGCGCCCAGGCGGAAATCACCATCGAGGGCATCCAGGACTTCGAGGCGATGCGCGACCTGCTCTACTCGAAGATGCGCGGCACCCGGGACCGGGGCTCCGCCGTGGCGAAGTCTTCCGCGCTGGCGACAGGTGAGTCGGAGGCGCTGACGGCCGCGCTGCGCGAGGTCGCCGCCGAGGTCCGCGCGCTCCGTCAGGAGCTGGGCGCGCGCACCGCGAAGGAGCAGGCGGATGAGTGACGTGCCCCACGCCTGGCTCCTGCGGTTCTTGAAGGTGGACCCCGAGCCCCAGCTTCCCGAGGGCACAATGCGAGTGTTCCGCGCGGCGCCGCAGTACCTGCTCTATCGACGGGTGCTGCTGGGGTTCAAGCACGTGGTGGCCGTCGTGGGCGCGGTGGTGGCATGGGCCTTCCTGAGCCAGATGCTCGCGCCCATGCTTCGCGGCCTTCCCGCCACGACGCTCGTGACGACGCTCATCTACGCGGTGGAGGTCGTCGCGTGGCTGGGCTTCCTGGTGCTGGTGCTGCCCTTGAGCTTCTTCGTGGTCCGGCTCGACTACGAGCTGCGCTGGTATGCGCTGACGGACCGGAGCCTGCGCGTCCGCGAGGGCGTCATGTCGCTGCGGGAGAAGACGATGACCTTCGCCAACATCCAGCAGATCTCCATCCAGCAGAACCCCGTCCAGCGGGTGCTGGGCATCGCCGACGTGAAGGTGGAGACGGCGGGCGGAGGCAGTGGCTCGCGCTCCCGCGAGTCGGACACGGACATGCAGGAGCACCTGCACGAGGCCCGCTTCCGGGGCGTGAGCAACCCCGAGGCGATTCGCGACGCCATCATGGAGTGCGTTCGGCAACACCGGGACACCGGCCTGGGCGAGCCCTCGGAGCTGGCCACGAGTCCGGAGCCCACAGTCGCGCCGGCTCCGTCGACACTGGAGGCGGCGCACGAGGTGCTTGCCGAGGTCCGCGCGCTGCGAGGCACGCTGGCGGAGCGACCGGCGGCGCGCGCGACTCCTCGGGCGTCGTGAGCGGCACGCCTGGCCGGTGCGCTGGCGGGGACGCCCTCTCGCCTCGCTCGACTCCTCGGAACTCGTGAGCGGTGCCGACGAGCCACTCCGCTCCAGTTCGTGGACATGAAGAAGCCCGGTCGGCCACCTGGGCCGCCGGGCTTCTGTCCTTCCGCGCGTCAGGCGACGACTACGCGTTGGGGCGAATCATCGACACGTCGAACTGGCGGCCGACGACGTAGCCCGTGCGGGGCCCCGGGCGGGTGAGGCCGCCGGTGTTCTCGTCGACGTAGAAGCGGTTGTTCGGGTTGGTGTCCGCGCCACGGCTCTGGTTGCGCGTCGCCGGGTCGTTGAACGTGTAGTAGGTGCGGCCCTGCTGGTCCACGCCACGACCGGTGATGACGACGAAGTGGTCGGTGATGCCGTCGGCGTTGCCCACGTTGGCGGTCGACTTGTGGTTGACGCCCACGACGACCGGCTTGCCCGCGGCCAGCTGCTGGTCGATGTAGTTCCGGCCACGCTCCGCCGCCTGGCGGTCCACGGTGATGCCGTTGGGGCCCTCGCCCGTGGCGACCTGGATGCGGCGGGTGACGTCCGTCACGTTGGCGCCGCTCTGCCGAGCCATCGCCGTCGCCGCGCGGAAGCACGCCTTGTCACCAGCGCGCTCCACCTGGCTGGCGTCGTACTGGCTGATCCACGGGGTGCGCGTCTGCACGGCCGCGCGGTCGGTCGTCGCCGCGACGCGCTCGGTGTCGTTGAGGTTCGTCGGCGTCGCGCCGTTGGTCGTGGTGGCGGGGCGCTCGGAGGCCGGGCGCGGCGTGGGCGCGGCCGTGGGGCGCTCGGAGGCCGGGCGCGGCGTCGGGGCGACCGTGGGGTTCTCCGAGACAGGGCGCGGCGTGGGCACCGGGACCTGGCCCTGAGGAACGCCGTCGGCCTGCGTCGTACCGGAGCGATAGCCACGCGCATCCAGCGCCGTGACGAGCGCCGTCTCGCGGCGCGTCTGGTCGGCGCGCAGGCGGGACTCGCTGTGGTTGAAGCCGGCGGCGCGCAGGACGCCCTGGTCGTTGCGGTACGCGTTCACGCGCGCATCGATGAGCGAGTCGCGGGTGACGCCGCGCGGGTCCTGCGCCAGCCGGGGCATCTCACGGTTGATGAAGTTCTGCGCGGCGCGAGGCGACTGGGTGTGCAAATCGAAGTACGTGGACGCCAGCAGCGCGTTGTTCGGGTCCAGACCCGCGGCGCGGGCGGCGGCCTCGTAGCGCGGCGTGGCGTTGGTCAGCTCGCGGTTCCAGATCTGGTCGGCCTGCTGCGGGGTGTTGGCGCCCGTGCCCTGGTAGGAGAACGAGCCACGGTTGTGCGCCGCGTTGCCCGGGTCCGTGTGGCCGCCGTAGCTGGACGTGAAGGAGCCATCCGGACGGCGGTTGCCCTCGGAGGTGCCGACAACGATGGCCGCCTCGGAGTTGGAGCCGCCGCGGGTGAAGGCGCCCAGGTCCTGGATGTTGCGGTAGCCGTTGTTCGTCCCCGACGCGTTGGGGGACGTCAGGCCCGCCGCCGCGGTGGTGCCCGCGTCAAAGGTGTCGCCGGGATTCTGCCGCGCGCCCACGTTGGTCTGCGTGGGGTTGGCCGTCGTGCCCTCAAACCCGTCGCGGGCCGAGGGAAGCTGGATGGTCGTCCCCGCCCGAATCCGGTTCGGGTCGGCGATGTTGTTGAGCTGGGCCAGCGCATCCACGGTGGTGCCGTTCCGGGCGGCGATCTTGCTGAGCGTGTCGCGCTCCCGGATGCGGTAGCTGTTGCTGTTGTCCCTGTTGCTGACGTTGTTCCTGACAGTCATGTGGATGGCTCCCTATGAGGTCCGAGGCGCCCCTCCCCAATCACTGCCACCAGGGAGGGCATCCACAGACACCTCCCGGATTTTCAAGATCATCCGCGAAAAGTTGCGAACCCACCGAACTTCGCCCTGCCCCAGAGGGAGCGCTACAACCCCGCACGGGCTGTCCGCCTGTTAATGCAACGCGTTAATCCAGCAAATCCGGAGAATCTGTGACCAATCCGTCACAAATCGCGTTCAGCCTCACGACTATTTTTTGATCAAACTGATGCAATCAATTGCGGGCCGGGAGTCTGGGCTGACCACGAGGGTGTCTGTCCTGAAGACAACAATGCCCCGCCGGCCGGAGCCAGCAGGGCACTGTGATTGAAAAGATTCCGTACTGCGGTACTCACGTCAGCGCGGCTTCGGACGTGGGAATCCGCGGGGCTTCCGGCTACTGGCAGTTCGCGGGCTCCTTGCAGGAGTACGTGCGGGTGATGCTCATGCGGAAACCATCCGTGCGGTTGGGACCCAGCGGGACGCAGGTGCCCAGGGAGTCAGAGATGGCGCAGCCACCCGCCGGGCACCTCGCGGCCACGGTGGAGGTCAGCAGGCTGCGCGCCTGGGTGGCCGCGGCGCCACAGGTGGCCCCTTCACCGGACCGGGTCGCCGTGTAGCGCGTCGTGCCGCAGGTACACGCCGGCGGACAGTAGGTGCGCACGCCGTCGCACTCCACCCAGCCACCGTTGTCAGGGCCCGAAGTACAGCCTGTCGTCGGAGAGGAGCACGTCACCGGCGTCCCGCTCGGACACGTCTGCTCCACACTGCAGAGCGCGGCCTCGGACGTCTCCAGCGAGCCATTCTCCTCGCCGCTCACGTCCCCCGCGTTGCAGGCCGCCAGGCCCAGCGCCACGGCAATCACTCCACTCCACATCCATCCGAGTCGAAGGTTCATTCCCCAACGGTAGAACCGCCAGTGAACCTTCATCAACCCCCGAAAAACCGGGCCTCCGCTCCCTCTGGGAGAGAGCGGAGAGATTCCCGTCTGACTAGTTCTTTGAAATGGGGCGGTAGCGGATGCGGTGCGGCTCCAGGGCGTCGGGGCCCAGGCGCTTCTTCTTGTCCGCCTCGTAGTCCTGGAAGTTGCCCTCGAAGAAGAACGCCTTGCTGTCGCCCTCGAAGGCGAGGATGTGCGTGGCGATGCGGTCCAGGAACCAGCGGTCGTGGCTGATGACCACCGCGCATCCGGCGAAGCTCAAGAGCGAGTCCTCGAGGCTGCGCAGCGTCTCCACGTCCAAATCGTTGGTGGGCTCGTCGAGCAGGAGCAGGTTGCCGCCGCTCTTGAGCATCTTCGCCAGGTGCACGCGGTTGCGCTCGCCGCCGGACAAGTCCTTCACGCGCTTCTGCTGGTCCTGACCCTTGAAGGCGAAGCCCGCCAGGTACGCGCGGCTGGGCACCTGCCCCGCGCGGCCCAGGTCCAGGTGGTCCAGTCCGCCGCTGACCTCCTGGAACACGCTGTTGTCGCCGTTGAGCGCGTCGCGGCTCTGGTCCACGTAGGCCATCACCACCGTCTCGCCAATCTTCAGCTCGCCCGCGTCCGGCTTCTCCGTGCCCGTCATCATCCGGAACAGCGTCGTCTTGCCCGCGCCGTTGGGGCCAATGACGCCCACGATTCCGCCCGGCGGCAGCTTGAAGTTCAAATCGTCGATGAGCAGCCGGTCACCGTACGCCTTGCGCAGCCCCTTGGCCTCCACCACCAGGCCTCCGAGCCGGGGGCCGGGAGGGATGATGACCTCGCCGGTGGCCTCGCGCTTGTCCTGCGTCTGGTTGAGCATCTCCTCGTACGCGGAGATGCGCGCCTTGCTCTTGGCCTGCCGGGCCTTGGGCGACTGGCGCACCCACTCCAGCTCGCGCTTGAGCGTCTTCTGCCGCTGGCTCTCCGACTTCTCCTCCAGCTCCAACCGCTTCTGCTTCTGCTCCAGCCAGCTGGAGTAGTTGCCCTTCCAGGGCACGCCCTCGCCGCGGTCCAGCTCCAGAATCCACTCGGCCGCGTTGTCCAGGAAGTACCGGTCGTGGGTGATGCAGACGATGGTGCCCTTGTATTCCTTGAGCGCGACCTCCAGCCACGCGACGCTCTCCGCGTCCAGGTGGTTGGTGGGCTCGTCGAGGAGGAGCAGGTCCGGCTTCTCCAGCAGGATTCGGCACAGCGCCACGCGGCGCTTCTCACCGCCGGACAGCTTCGTCACGTCCGCGTCGCCCGGGGGCAGGCGCAGCGCGTCCATGGCCATCTCAATCGTGCGGTCCAGCTCCCACCCGTTCGCCGCGTCGATGGCGTCCTGGAGCCGGCCCTGCTCGGCGAGCAGCTTCTCCATCTCCGCGTCGCTCATGGGCTCGGCGAACTTCGCGCTCACCTCGTTGAAGCGGTCCAGCGAGGCGCGAATCTCCTTCAGCCCCAGCTCCACGTTGCCCTTCACGTCCAGCGAGGTGTCGAGCTGCGGCTCCTGCGCCAGATAGCCGACCTTCGCGGTCGGGTCCGGCTTCGCCACGCCGAAGAACTCCGTGTCCACGCCAGCCATGATGCGCAGCAGCGTCGACTTGCCGGAGCCGTTCGGGCCGATGACGCCAATCTTCGCGCCCGGGAAGAACGACAGGTAGATGCCCTTGAGGATCTCCTTGCCATTCTTGACCTTGCGCAGGTCCTGCATCGTGAAGATGAAATTCTGGGCCATCTGGGGCTTCCTGCTCTGGAGCGGGTGGGGGCTCGCGGATACCAGGGTGGAACAGCGCACTCAAGGCGAGAGAGTCCCGCGGTCACCCACCCTCTCTGCACCGGACGTCCGCCGCGAAGCACCCGGGCCCTCGTCAACCGCGCCTTCGGTCCGCACTGAACGATTCCATTAATATCCAGTCTTCATTGAATTGTTTGAATTACACACTTAGCCTCCCGCCTTCATCCCGTTGCCCTGGAGGCAGTCATGAAGGTTTCGCCGAGCGTCCATCTCCCCCTGGTCCTGGCCGCGGCCCTGCTGTCGGTGGCCTGTGGAGGCGCGCTGGAAGAGGGGCCCGACGAGGTGGAGGAGACGGCCATTGCCCAGGGTGAGCAGGCCCTGGCGCCGCTGGCCTCGAGCATCTCGTTGTGCACCCCGCAGGGCGCCACCAGCCCCACCGCCTTCCCGTCGTTCCGGTGTCTTGGAAACGCCAGCGGCGGCACGCCCCCGTACAGCTATTCGTGGACGGGCCTCACGCACAGCCTCGTCACCTCGTGGACCACCAACACGGCGAGCTCGCGGGTCAGCGGGCTCTGCGACCCGGACGTGACGGCCCGGGTGGAGTTCACCGTCACCGACTCGCTGGGCGCCACGGCCTCCGCCACCCGGTCCTTCTTCTGCTTCGTCGTCGTGCCCTGACGCGCACACCGAGCACCGCCCCCGAGGTGTAACCCCCGGAGGCGGTGTCGGTCCGCTTCACCTCACCCGAGACTCAGAACGGGCACGGGTCGGCGGGCGTCCACCCGGAGATGCCCGCGTTGCCCAGGACGTTGGGCTGGTGCGGCGTCGTGCTCAGCCAGAAGTTCTGGTACGTGCGCTTGGCGTGGGGCATGCGCCGGAACGGCGAGCACACCGCGAAGTAGATGCTGCCCCGCTCCTGGAAGTCGTTGTTCGTGCCCGCCAGGCTCCAGTACCGCCAGCTCAACTGGTTCTCACGCGTGCTGTGGCAGGCGCGGCATGACGGCCCCTGCACCTGGAGGTACTCGTTCGTCTTGCCAGCCAGCGCCCAGTTGGGCTGCACGTAGGTGGAGTTCTGCGTCGCGGAGGGCAGCGTGGCCCCGCCGTACCAGCCCTGCACCAGCTCCTGGATGGTCGTCGTCACGTTGGTCTCCAGCACCGCCTTGTTCAGCTCCCGGAACTGCGCCTCCTGGCTCGCGCGGGAGAACGGGAAGATGCCGCTGACGGGCGGCGATTCGATGGTGGAGTAGCGATAGCTCTCCAAGTCGAACGGGATGAAGCGGGCGTTGAGGTCCCCGCGCGGGTCCGCGGAGAACGGGTCTCCGCCATGGCAGACGTTGCACAGATGGGGCACGTACTTGTCGCCGTTGCCGTCCAGGTCCGCGCGGTCCACGCGGTTGCCCACGGCGTCGAAGACGTAGAACTTCGTGTACTGCGCGCCCGGCAGCGTCGGATGAGGGCTGTACTCCATGGCCACCGTGGCGATGGGCGCCACGTTGGCGGTGGCGAAGTCCACGCTGGCGTGGTTCGTCACATAGAAGGCCCGGTTCGCTCCCGCGCGCTTCATGTGCATGCTGCGCCCGAAGCCCAGGTCCCCGTTGTTGAAGTAGTAGGCCGTGGCGTCGTCCGCGCCGAAGCCGTTGAGCGTCTTCCACGTGGCCAGCGTCAGCTTCGCGCTGCCCGGGTCGATGGCCGCGTAGTAGGCCGCCGCCGTCACCGCGGAGCCATCGCCGTAGTTGTTGAGGAAGTCCGTGCCGGTGGGCACGCCCAAGGTCAGCGTCACGTCCGACGTGCAGACGGAGTACGGATAGGGCACCGTCAAGTCGTTGGTGCCCGCGTTGCCCGGCCCCGTGGTCGGGTTCACCGTCGCGGTGCTGATGACCAGCCCGTTGGAGTCGAGCACCTCGATTTTGATGACGGTGCTGGCCGGCAGTCGGGTGACGGCGTTGAGCGCCGCATCCAGGGTGGTGGTGTACACGGTGGGGGTGATGGTCCCGTTGGGGATGGTGAGGCGCACCGTCAGCGGCACCGGCAGACGCCCGGTGTCGATGTGCACGCGCATGCAGTCCGCGCCCGTGGAGACGATGTCCGCGTTGAACACGGAGAAGTGCGGCACCGCGCCCACGTACGAGTCCCCCTGCAGGAACAGCGTGCCCTCCTCGCCCCATACGCCCTTGCTCTCGTCGTAGAACCACAGCGGCATGGACTCGGGCAGGCCCGCGGGCAGCTCCGCCTGCCTCGGGTCGACGGGGAAGAACACCTGCGCGGGCGTCTCCTTGCGCAGGTTGAAGCGACGGCCCTCGTCATCGAAGATGTTGACGTCCAGCGCGCCGAAGCTCGTCAGCGTCACCACGTTGCCTTCGCTGGTCACCGCCGACAGGTCTCCGGGCATGCGGCCCTCCGGGTCCCTCAGGTCCACCGGCGCGAGCCACGCCGTGAGCGGCTGGTTCGCCGGATTGCCTTCCGCATCCACCAGCGAGTTGGCCTGGAGCCTGAGCACCACGGGGCGCTGGTCGCCCGACACGCTCGCCTCCAGCGTCATCTCCTCCTGGGGAATCAGCGTGAAGCGCTGCGCGGGCACCAACCGGTACTGCCCGTCCGGCGCCTGGTCCAGCAGCACGCGAGACAGGAGCTGGAAGCCGGTGGCGCGCACGTTGAGCACGTACCGCGCCGACTCCTCCACCATGAGCTGGAAGCCGCCCCGAGCGTTGGTGATGGCCTCCTTGTTTCCCACCGTCACCCGCGCACCGGCCACCGGCTGGTTCAGCGCGTTGAGCACCTGCCCGCCGAAGTACGCCACCGGCCCCTGCGTGCTCACGCGCACCTCGCTCGTCGCCACGCCACCGCGTCCGTCGGAGGCCACCGCCCAGACGCTGAAGCGCCCCTGCGCCGAGGGCAGTGTCCACAGCACGTCCGCGTTGGGCTGCGCCGACACCGCGCCCGAGCCCGCGGACGCCACCCAGCGCCACGTGAGCGCGTCACCATCCGAATCGCTCGCCAGCGCTGTCAGTCGCAGCGTGTCGCCCGGCAGCGCGTTGCGCACAGCCTGCGAGCCCCGCCACGCCACCGGCGCGCGCAGCACCGGCCGCGCGTTGCGGAAACCCAGGTCCCGCCGCACCACGACGCTGCCCACCTGCACGGACGCCGCCGCAAGCTCCGCCTCCACCCGCGCCACCACGTTCCAGCTTCCCGCCGGCGCATCACCCACCGCGTACTGGCCCAGGGCGTTGACCTGCACCTCCGAGGACACCGTGGCGTTGGTGGCCGGATTCACCAGCCGCACCCGCGCCGCGACATTCACGCCCAGGAAGTTGTTGCGAGACAGGGGCACCGAGCCATCGCGCAGGAGCGCCCGTCCCCACACCAGCGGACGCACCGGCACCAGCGGCAGGTGGATGGGCATGACGAACGTCTCGTCCGCCAGGCTGAAGTTCGTCGTCTGGCATCCGCTCACGAAGCCCGGCGCGCTCCAGCACAGCCGGTACGTCCCCGCCGGCTGACGCGGCACCCCGAAGAAGCCATGCACGTCCGAGAACACATGCACGCTGTCCACGCTGGTCGCGACATTGCGCACCCACAGCTCCACGTTGGGCAGGTACACCCGCCCCGCCCAGCCCGACCCGAAGGCCTGCGTGTAGACGTGGTTGTGCACCTCCGCTCCATCGTTCTGCGCCGCCTGCGCCACACCGCGTGTCGTGTCCGCGCGAACAGGCGCGGCCGGCTCCCGACTGCACGCCACCGCGACCACCATCACACTCAAAGTGAAGAACGCCCGCGCACTCGCGCGTTGCAGACCTGGCATGAGGTACCCCCAGCTTCCGTTGGAAGACTCCCGGTTTCGGGCGCCGCGTCCCTCGGGGGACTCCCGCGCCTCCCCACCTCCGGGCCGGCGTGGAGGCTCAACCGTGTCAAAACAAGAACATTGTGGAAAGCCACTATTTCATGACGCGAGCCGCCACGCGGAGTGTGACCCGGCGCGACCCGCGGCGGACGCGTCTCACGGCGGGGCAGGGAGTTCTGACGGCGAAGGTCCGAGGTGTTAGGAGAAGCGCGCCATGTCGACGCCCACTCCCGCCCTCGAGCTCACGGGGCTCACCAAGCGCTACGGTGACTTCACCGCGTTGCAGCAGATGGACCTCACCATCCAGCCCGGAGAAATCTTCGCGTTGCTGGGGCCCAACGGCGCGGGCAAGACGACGATGATTGGCAGTGTGTGCGGCCTGGTCCGCAAGACGGCCGGCACCATCCGCGTCTTCGGGAAGGATTTGGACCAGGACCCGGTGGGCCCCCGCTACCAGTTGGGCCTGGTGCCGCAGGAGATCAACTTCGACCCGTTCTTCACCGTCGCGGAGTCCTTGCGCATCCAACTGGGCTTCTACGGGCAGCGCCAGGACGAGGCCCGGGTGGACGAGGTGCTCACCGCCCTCAACCTGCACACCAAGAAGGACTCGCTCACGCGCGCGCTCTCCGGCGGCATGAAGCGCCGGCTGCTCATCGCCAAGGCGCTGGTGCACAAGCCCAAGCTCGTCTTCCTGGACGAGCCCACCGCGGGTGTGGACGTGGAGCTGCGCCGCGACCTCTGGACGTACGTGCGCAAGCTCGCCTCGGAGGGCACCACCATCCTTCTCACCACCCACTACCTGGAAGAGGCCGAGGAGCTGGCGGACCGGGTGGGCATCATCAACGAGGGCCGCCTGCTGATGGTGGAGAACAAGGCCACGCTCTTGCGCCGCTTCGGCGAGAAGCGCGTGGTCGTCACCTTCCAGGAGCCGCAGACCACGCTGTCGGAGGCCACGCGCCGCTTCACGCCGCGCCTGTCCGAGGACGGCCGCTCGCTCACCTACGTGGAGCGCGAGGGCGTGGCCCCCGCCGGAGACCTGCTGCGCGTGCTGTACGCGGAAGGGCTGCCCATCGCCGACGTGGAGACGCGTCGCTCCCGCCTGGAGGACGTGCTGCTGGAGGTCCTCCGGGGACGTCCCTCGCCCCAGGCCGCCTGACCCCCTTCCCTTCTTCCGCGCCCCCGCCCCACCGCGAGGCCCGTCACGGGCGCGCGAAGGCGGCGTGCGCCACGCAAAGACACCACCATGAACGTCCTCGGGATGCAGACGCTGTTCGTGAAGGAGGTCCGGCGCTTCATGCGAGTGCCGGGGCAGACCGTCCTCTCACCGCTCATCAGCACCACGCTGTACTTCATCGTCTTCGGCTACAGCATCTCCGGCCGCGTCCACGAGGTGGAGGGCTCGCCCTACCTGCACTTCATCGTGCCGGGCCTCGTCTTCCTGGGCATCGCCAACAACGCATTCCTCAACAGCTCCTCGTCCCTGTTCATCACCAAGATTCAGGGCACGGTGGTGGACCTGCTGGTGGCGCCCCTGGGGCCCGGGGAGCTGATGGCGGGCTTCATCGGCGGCGCCATGGTGCGCGGCCTCGTCGTCGGCGGCCTGACGTGGGCCGTGGCGGGCGCCTTCACCGGCTTCAGCCTGGAGCACGCGTGGGTGGCCGTGTACTTCCTGCTCATCGCCTCCTACGTCTTCAGCGTGCTGGGCATGCTCGCCGCCGTGTGGGCGGAGAAGTTCGAGCAGATCAACTTCTTCCCCACCTTCGTCATGCTGCCGCTCACGTTCCTCGGCGGCGTCTTCTATTCCGTGCGCGAGCTGCCCGCGCCCTGGAACACCATCAGCCTCTTCAACCCCATGGTCTACATGGTGGAGGGGCTGCGCTACGGGATGCTCGGCCGCAGCATGTACTCGCCCCTGTTCGGCGGCGGCATCCTCGCCGGCGTCGCCGTGGTGGCCACCGTCGTCGTGTACTTCGTGCTCCGCTCGGGTTACAGGATGAAGGCGTGAGTCCCACCCAGACCTTCACTGTCCCGTGTCAATGTGGGGTGACAGCCGACCGGTCATTTCCCGCACGGTGAGAAAGGGAGATATTCTCCCGAGCACATCATGGCGGTGCCATTCGGTAAGTACGAGTTGCTGCGGAAGATTGCCTCGGGAGGCATGGGACAGGTGTTTCTGGCCCGTGAGCACGGAACGGGCTTCGAGCGGCTGGTGGTCCTCAAACTCATCCTCCCGCACCTCGCGGAGGATGATGAGTTCCTCTCCATGTTCCTGGATGAGGCCGGGCTGGTAGCCCGCCTCACCCACCCCAACCTCATCACCATCCTCGACCTGTCCCAGATTGAGGGTCGGCACTGCCTGGCCATGGAGTACGTCCAGGGTGACGATGTGCGTCGTCTGGAGAAGTTCTCCCGGGCGCAGAACAAGCCGATGTCGGTGGGATTGATTCTGCGCGTCATCGCGGATGCCGCGGCGGGTCTCCACTACGCGCACCAGGCGCGGGACGTCCAGGGCCGGCCCATGCGGCTGGTACACCGCGACGTGTCACCGCAGAACATCCTGGTCGGCTTCGACGGAGGCGTGAAGGTCATCGACTTCGGTGTGGCCAAGGCTGCCACCAGCAGCGCCAACACGGCGACGGGCGTCCTCAAGGGCAAATACCCCTACATGTCCCCCGAGCAGGCGAGCGGCCTGGCCATCGACGCGCGCAGTGACTTGTTCGCGCTGGGCGTCGTCATGTGGGAGATGCTGACGGGCAAGCGGCTCTTCAAGGGTGACTCGGACTTGATGACGCTGCGGCTGGTGAAGGACTGCCAGGTTCCGCGCCCCTCGCAGCTCAACCCCAAGTTGCCGCCGGGCCTGGACGAAGTGGTGCTCAAGGCGCTGGCGCCCACGCCGGACGAGCGCTACCCGGACTGCGGCGCCTTCCGGCTGGCGCTGGAGGACTACACGCTCAACCTGCGGCTGCCCTCCAGCAGCGCGCACCTGTCGGCGTACCTGCGGGAGCTGTACGCGGACCGCATCTCCACGGAGACGGACCCGGCGAAGCTGGACCAGCTCGCGGAGGACGCGGACCTGGACTCGCGCTCCAACTCGTCGCTCAGCGGCGTGGGGGGCCCGGGAGGGCGCACGTCCGCGTCGCGGCAGCAGCCTCGCAACGTCACGCCGGGGACGCGCTCGCGGCAGCAGCTGGCGGCCGCCGTCGGAGGCCCCGTGGTGCAGGACCGCACGCGCGGCACCGCGCCCATGGAGCGCGCGCCCAGCGCGGAGGTGCGTCGCATTCCGTGGGTGCCCGTCGTCGCGGCGGGCGCGGGGTTGCTGGTGGCGGCCGCGGCCGTCATCTTCCTGCGCGGACCGGCGGGAGCGGCGACGCTGCCGGAGAAACCGCCGACGCAGACGCAGCAGGTGCACGTGGAGCGCGAGCTGCCCCCGACTCCACCCAAGCCCACGCCGGAGCCGGTGAAGATGGTGGAGCTGCCCGTCATCACCGAGCCGCCCGGCGCCACGGTGAGCATCGCCGGCGAGGAGCGCGGCGTGACACCCATGAAGCTGGAGCTGGAGCAGGGCGCGCCCATGGTGGCGGTGACGCTGGCGCTCAACGGCTACGAGCCGGTGACGCGCGAGGTCTCCGCCGCCGACGACGAGCTGCGGCTGGAGCTGCGGCGCCAGGGTGGCAAGTCCCCTGGCACCACGAGCACCAAGCGCCCCGGGAATTCCCAGCAGGGTGGGAACCTGGGCATCAAGACGGGCCGCTGAGGCGGCGGCCCGGGTCCGCGGGCCCTCTTATGGGGTGGCCTGCGGACGCGACTTGCCCTTCGCGGCCGTCGACGACGTCGACGAAGTCGAAGACGCCTTCGGCAGCGCGGGCGGAGGCGGCTTGGCGAAGGAGTCGATGAGCGGCATGACCATCTGGGCCACGTCCAGGATGGGCCCCTCGAAGTTGTCCACCATCCTGACGGTGGTATCCAACCTCAAGAGCTTGTCGCTCTCCGCCGTGTGCTCGTTCCAGGCGACGCCGCCCACGGGCCCTGGCGTGCCGGTGCGCAGGAACTGGACCAGGGAGTCCACCAGGTTGCTGGTGAACTTCCGGTCCTCGTCCCCGAAGAGGTCTCCTGTCGGCGGGACGTGGTCGGCCGTCTCCAGGAAGTAGGAGACATCCCCGCCGTGGGGCACGCCCAGGGGCTGCCGGGGCGCGAGCATCTTCGCGCGGTACTCGAAGTAGTAGCGCCAGGCGTGGGCCCCATGGTGGGAGTGGAAGGACGCCAGGTGGCGCGGCGTGACGGAGAAGACGAAGTCGCGGCACATCCGCCGGCCAATCTCCCGGTCGTCATTCACGTCGGGGTAGAGCTGGCGAATCATCTCGCCCAGGGGACCCAGCTTCTCGATGATGGTGGCCGGGTCGATGCCGAACGAGGACACCACGCTCGAGTCATCGCTCGTGCTGCCGAGGATGAGCGGCAACTTGAGCTGCGAGCCCGCCTCGAAGCTGGCGCGAATCGTCTGGGGGAGCACCGAGTCCCCGTAGATGGGGCTGGGCGCGTTGCCGCTGTCCGAGGGGAGCGCCCAGAACTTCTCCGGGTCCAGCTTGCGCAGCTTCTCCATGGTGGCCTGCTGCCAGGGGACGCCCTGATGGTGGGCGAAGGCCACGCCCGCGAGCTTCGCGTCGGCCACGGACTTCTCCTGGAGCACGTAGGAGCTCATGGCCACGCCACGGCGGAAGGGGTTCTTCTCCCGGATGAGCGGCGAGGTGAAGAACGCCAGCACGCTCTTGGCGCCGGCGGACTGGCCCATGATGGTGATGTTGCTGGGGTCTCCTCCGAACTGGGCGATGTTGTTCCTCACCCACTCCAGCGCGAGCATCTGGTCCAGGATGCCGAAGTTGGCCGGGCCGCCCGGGTTCTCCTTCTCCAGCTCCGGATGCATGAAGAAGCCCAGGTGTCCCAGGCGGTAGTTGAAGGTGACGAGCACCACGTCGCGGGCGGCAATCTGAGTGCCGTCATAGGGGGGCACGCGGCCCGTGCCGATGATGAAGGCGCCGCCGTGAATCCAGAACAGCACGGGCAGCTTCGCGCCCGGGTCCGTCTTGGGTGTCCAGACGTTGAGGTAGAGGCAGTCCTCGGCCATCTTCCCGGGGTCACCGCCGCCGCCCGCGATGCAGGCCTCGCGCGACTGGAGCGCGGAGGGACCGAAGTCGAGCGCCTCGCGGGTGCCGGACCACGCGGGGATGCGCTGGGGCTCGCGCCAGCGGAGGTCGCCCACGGGCGGCTTCGCGTAGGGGATGCCCTTGAAGACGGAAACCTTCCCTTCCACCTTGCCTAGCAGCTGGCCTTCCTTGGTGGTGACCGGGGGTGTCTTGATGACATTCATTGTCTGGCTCCGTTGGGGGTGAATGGGGACGTGTCCACGTGCGGGGGGCACACGGTCGGAGCCGGGAGAGGGACTACCTGTCGAGGAGCTACGCGAGCGAATCGCCTGACCACCGTCCGGGTGGGGTGCGTGACATAGGATTTCGCCGCAATGTCTAGCAACCCGCGTGGCGAGAGGTTCAGCCCAAGCGCGGGTTATGAAACAGAGCCGGTGTGACGCACCTCCCTGGGGGCCCTGGCGACTGTCGGCCGAAGCGCGGAGAGGGTGCCCCGTGGGGCGCGTGTGTCGTCTGAATGTGACACTTCCGGTGAGGCCCGACCCGCCGCTCAGACCTCCTCGAACTTCGCCCCTGTGACCTTGGCGCGTTCCAGGGCCACCTTGAGGTCCTCGGAGACGATGAGGGCAATCTCCCACCCCCAGGTGCGGAAGACCTTCGCGCCGCCCAGCTTCGTGCGGTCGATCCGCATCCCGTAGACGCTGCGGTACTGGCCCAGCTTGTCCGGCCGCTCGTCCTCGGGCTTCCAATACAGTATCTCTTCCGAGGCTTCGTCATCGATGCAGCGGATCAGCTTCGTGGCGACGAGCATGACATGCTGTTCCGGGCGTCCTTCGACATCGACGGGAATCAATTGCACATCATCGGGCGCCAGCTCCGCGAAGAGGTTGGCCACTCGGACATGGACAATTGGAGCCATGCCAACTCCCGCCGTACAGAAATCCAACCACTTTCCAGGCTCACTGATGGGAAACTTCAGGCGACCCGCATGCTGGATGGGCCGCCCCCGGGCGAACTGCCAGATGTCTTCAACCTCGGTGCCCGTCTCATCGAGCGGGTCTCCCAGGTACCAATACCCACCCCGCACGTCTTCTCTGAGCATGTAGTATCGCGACGGATTCGGCATGGTGGACTTCCTAGAGTCCTCACGGGTCCCGAGTCAAAAAGCCGTGGATTTTGGTACCTGGGGTCTGCGCTTCACTTGCGAGCTTGCGTAGCTCACTCGTGAGGGCCTTCCGGCACTCTTCCACCTTGCTGCACTCTCCCAAGGCCGACCTCAGTCGTCGATAGACGTACTCGTGATACCGCTGCTGATGTGGCCCCTTGTGACCCACGACTTCAACAACATTCTCGGGGTCCTTCAACTGCATCCCGGCTCTTGCGAAGAGCTTCCTGAATCTCGGCGTCCAGGGCCCGCCGCGCGCGGCGGAGACATCGTTCTTGTTCGTGGCGATGTGATGATTTTCGCTACGCCCTCTCCGGCTCGCCATGGCTACGGCGTTCGGAGCGAGCGCGATGGTGAACCCCTCCGCCGTCAAGGCGACCGAACTCACGCTGCCCACGACCGCGTACTGAAATCCCGCCTGGGACTCCACGGCCAGGGCCGCCTGGGCAGAGCCCGGCAGTCCCACTGACTTCGCCGCCAGCCCCGCTGTGCTCCCAATGGCCACCGTGGCCAGCATGACGAAGACGCGCGCCGCGTTCTCCCCGAGCACCTCGCCGTACGCCTCACCCGCCGCATGGAGTTGCTCGAAACTCGTCGCCGTATCCACCTGGCGCACCAGCGTCAGCCATCCGTCCAGCATGCTCCACACCGTGTCCACGCCCAGGTAGGCGATGAGGCAGGCCGTCAAGGTGGCCGCCACGCCTTTACTCACCGGCTCGGGCAGCGACCACAAGAGCAGGTACATCGTCGCGGAGGCGGCGATGCCAGCCACGACTGCCTGGGGGTCCGTCATGCCCTCCAGTGCTTCGGAGGTCTCCTCCCACACCGAGTCCATGGCGATGGCCAGGGCCCACGTGTACTTGCCATCGCTGGCCAGCAGGGGGCCCTCGTCCAGCAGGCGCAAGCAGTCCCCGGGTCGGTCCTTCCGCTTGCACCACTGGCCATACGCGCGAGTCAGCGCTTCATCCGCGTAGTCCTCCAACAGACGAGGCCCGTCCGCGTCCTCTCTACGCTCAGGGATGAGTCGCGAGGAACCACGCTCATACCCATACACCCCACTCCGGGACGGAACGCCGAAGCGCTCCCGCGCGACCTGCATGGGATTACGAGAGGGAGGAACATCCCGTGCCAGCTCGGTGAGGGCCTCCTCGAATTCGTCGTCTTCGAGTACCGCCGCACTCACTTCCGCGTCAGGCTCCTCGCGAGGAGTGACGAGGAAGGAGTCCTCCCCGGTCTCCAACCGCACAACTCGGCCCGTCGCGCATCCAGTGACAGCCATCAACAGGAGCAGCGACACCACCCAACGAAGCGTCATGGTAGGCCCTGGCGAGAGGCCCGCGGCGAGGCGGGCACACCCGGCAATACCAGACGACACTGACAGGCGACCCGAGGCGTACCTCGGGCCACCTGGGTCCACGTCAGCGCTTGAAGTGGTCCGCGATGACGCTGGCCACGCAGCACGTCAGCTTCTTGCCGGTGGGGACATGCAGGAACTCGTTGGGGCCGTGCGCGTTGCTGCCCGGGCCCAACAGACCGGTGATAAGGAATTGCGCCTCAGGGAAGCGCTCACCCAGCATGCCCATGAAAGGGATGGTGCCACCCTCGCCCATCGCCATGGCCGGCCGGCCGAAGTACGTGCCGGACGCGGACTCCACCGCGCGCGACAGCCAGCTCGCGAGCGGCGGCGCATCCCAGCCAACGCTGGCCTTGTCACCCTCGAAGCTCACCTTCGCGCCGTACGGCGGATCCTTCTCCAGCGCGTCCTTGAGCGCCTTCTGCGCCGACTTCGGCTCCAGCCTCGGAGGGATGCGCATGGACAGCTTCACCGTGGTGAAGGGCCGCAACACGTTGCCCGCGCTCTGCAGCGGAGGCATGCCGTCCACGCCCGTCACCGACAGCGCCGGGCGCCACGTGCGGTTGAGCACCAGCTCCCCACCGTCGTCCGACATGGGCCGCATGCCCGGCATCCACGGGAACTTGCCGAAGACCTCCTCGCCCAGCACCTTCGCCGCCGCGCTCGCCTGCTCGCGCCGCTCCTTCGGAATCTCCACGTGCAGGCCCTGCACCGTCACACGGCCCGTGCCCTCCTCCTCCACCCTCGACAGCACCTGGCGCAGCACGCGGAAGGACGAGGCCACGATTCCGCTCGCGTCTCCGGAGTGCACGCCCTCCGTGAGCACGTCCACGCGCAGGTTGCCCGCCACCATTCCGCGCAGCGACGTCGTCATCCAGAGCTGGTCGTAGTTCGCGCAGCCTGAATCCAGACACACCACCAACGACGGCTTGCCGATGCGCGGCGCCAGCGCCTCGATGTACGCCGGCAAGTCGTAGCTGCCGCTCTCCTCACACGCCTCGATGAGCACCACGCAGCGCGCGTGCGGCACGCCCTGCTCACGCAAGAGGCGCAGCGCCGTCAGCGACGCGAAGGCGGAGTAACCGTCATCCGCGCCACCACGGCCGTAGAGCTTGTCGCCCTCGCGCACGGGGGCCCACGGCGTCAGGCCCTCACGCCAGCCCGTCATCTCCGGCTGCTTGTCCAGGTGGCCGTACATCAGCACGGTGTCGTCGCCGCGCGTGCCGGGCACTTCCATGTAGATGACCGGCGTGCGGTCCTTCCCCTGCTCGTCCTTGAGGCGGATGACCTCCAGCGTGAGGCCGGGCAGGTGCGGCGCCTGCGCGCGGCACCACTCCGCGACGAGCTGCACGGCGGCTTCCATGTGCCCGGCCTTCACCCAGTCCGGGTCGAAGGCAGGCGACTTGTTGGGGATGCGGATGTAGCGCTCGAGCGCCGGGAGGATTTCCTTCTCCCAGATGCGGTCGGAGGACTCGGTGGCGGTCTGGACATTCATGGCCGCGATGCTGAGCACGGGACGCCGCCCCTGTCGACACCGACAAACCCCAGGTGAAGCCGGTAGCGCCTCGCCCCACCGGCCCCGCCCGCGCCTGGCCTGATGGCCTCCATCTGTGCGCCTGTCGAAAAGCCCGCCCACGAACCAAGGGCGCGAGGAGTCACCGCGCCTCGCGCCCTCCTGGAAGCACCGCGTCAGCGCCTGGGCGTCACGGCTGGATTTCGCGGACCGTCAACCACTTGAAATCCACGTCGGTGGCGTTGTCCCAGCGGAACGTGGCGATGGGACCTCCCCACGTAATCGGCATGGCCCCGGTGGCGCCGCCGCAGTGCTGCGCATCACCGCCCCAACTGCCCGAGTCGACCATGTCGTAGACCTTCTTCCACGTCACCTTGTCGGCGTTCTCGTTGACATACATCTCCAGCCGCACCGCCTCCTTGCCGCTCACGGTGGTGTTGCGCATCACCGCCTTGAAGCCCACCCAGCGGCCCTTCAGCGCCGACGTCGCCGTCTTGTAGGAGGCCTGCTCGTAGGAGACATGCCACGTCTCCTTCTGCCAACGGGCGCGGCCGTCATAGTGCAGGCCCGCCTTGTAGCTGCTGCCCTCGCAGCCGGAGTGGTCGTCGTTGTGCTTGCCGCCGCGCGCGTACCAGTCGAAGTTGTCCTTCGCATCCGACGTGGCGTTGAGCTTCACGAAGCCCGTCATCTCCACGTTGCGCCAGTCATTGGCCGCCTGCATGTAGCCCCGGCTCGCCAGCACGTCCCGGTCATACGTGGGAATCTTCCGGTCGTCGTAGCCCGTGGAGGTGTAGACGAGCAGCCGCACCGCGCTGTTCTTCATCTTCCAGGAGCCGTCCGAGTTACGGGTGATGGTCTTCTGCGGATTGAAGCGCGCATCGGACGTCGCGTTGTCCGCCAGCGCCCACGCCTCGCCCCCGCTCTTCGAGGGGTAGAGCATCGTCACACCGAACTTGTCCTTGCCCGTGGGCTGCGGCGTCCCGGTGTCGGTGGTGATGGCCGAAAGCTCGGAGATGCTCGCCCAGGTGTTCATCGTGCTGCCATTGACGGTGATGCGCACGTAGCGCGCGTTCACCGGCGAGAAGGAGACGCGCTCGAACGCCGTGCTCTTTCCAGACGAACTGCCCGAGGACACCTGCGTCCAGGCAGCGCCATCCGTGGAGGTGGAGATGACGTAGTGGCTGACGCGCTCGTTGCCTCGGAACCAGGCGATGTCCACCGCGCTCACCGACTTCGCGGCGCCCAGGTCGCCACGAAGCCACTGTCCCACGCCATCGCTGGACCAGCGCGTGGCGGTGTTTCCGTCGATGGCGTTGGCGGGCACGTTGCCGTCATGCCCACTGGCGGTGACGGCGACGAAGCCACCGGCGGCCAGCACGGGCGTGGAGAGCGCGAAGGCCGTCAGCGCGAGCGCACGGCACGGCATGCGCCAGCGAAATCCCAGCCGGGATGAGGTCCTGTGGTGTGGATTCAAGTTGCTACCTCGAGTGAGGCCACCGAGGGCCACGACCCACCGGACGGACAGCGCCGCCCCGGCACGCCGCGTTCCCCCCGCGGCGCGTTGGCTTTCCTCCGTCGACTCGCGCCTGGGAGCTCAGGGTCTCCTCGCGGCACGTCGCCCACGGTGTTGATGACTCAACGTTCGGAACCTGCGGGCGCCAATACCCGAGGGGTCGACAGGTCATTCCCATCATCGACGCCCTCGGGCGGGCCCGCGGTCGTCCGCACGCCAGGGCAGCTACTGCTGGCTCTTGAAGCGCAACACGACGGCGGACGGCCCTTCCAGGCGCACGACTCCGTCCTGAAGCGGCGGCGTCCGCGTGTCGCCGCCAAAGCGCGGCTCCTCGCTCCACAACACCACTTCGGCGTCGGGAGGGACGCGGTGCTCCACCGTCCCGCCCAGGCCGAGCAGCACCTGGAGCACCTGCCCGCCCCCTCGCCGCTCCAGCACCAGCGCCCGAGGCCCCACGGCCCGCGCGTCATATGCGCCCCGCCGGGCCTCCCGCATCACGGAGTCCATCGCGCGCAGGCGGAGCAGCTCGCGGTAGAGCACACGGATGCCCGCGTGCTCCGGCTTCTGGGCCTCGCTCCAGTCGAGCCGGGAGCGCGCGAAGGTGTCCTCGGCCTGCGGGTCCGGCACCTGCTCACCCGCGAAGCGAGCGAAGGCCGCGAACTCCTTGCGCCGCCCTTCGGTGACGAGCCGACCCAGCTCCTCGTGGTGGTCCGTGAAGTAGAGGAACGGCGTGCTCGCGTTCCACTCCTGCCCCATGAAGAGCAGCGGCGTGTAGGGCGACGACAGCAGCAGCGTGCTCATCGCGCGGAAGGCCGCGGGGGACACGTCGTGGCCCAGGCGCTCGCCCAGCGCGCGGTTGCCCACCTGGTCATGATTCTGGAGGCAGTGCACGAAGCGCCACGGCTCCAGGCCCTCCGCGCGCGTGCCCCGCGCATGTCCCTGGTTCTTCGACACCTGGCCCTCGTAGAACCACCCCTGGCGCAGCGTGCGCGCCAGGTCCTCCGCGCTGCCCGTGTAGTCCTGGAAGTAGCTCTCGCTGTCACCCGCGAAGGCGCGCCGCATCTGGTGATGGAAGTCATCCGCCCAGACGCCGTCCAGCCCGTGGCCTCCGTCGGAAGCGGGCAGCATGAGGCGGCGCTCGTTGCGCTCGTCCTCGGCGATGAGGACGACTCGCCGCCCCGGCGCGCTGGCCCGGGCGCGCTCGGCGATTTCGGTGAGCAGGTGGGGCTGTGTCTCATCGAGGATGGCGTGCGCCGCGTCCAGCCGCAGGCCGTCCAGGTGGTAGTCGCGAATCCACATCTCCACGTTGGAGAGCACCATCTCCCGCACGGGCCGGCTGTCCTTGCCGTCGTAGTTCACCGCGTCGCCCCACGGCGTGTGGTGGCGTCCGGTGAAGTAGTGCGGCGAGTACGCGCGCAGGTAGTTCCCGTCCGGACCGAAGTGGTTGTAGACGGCGTCCAGCACCACGCCCAGGCCCTGCGCGTGCGCGGCGTCCACCAGCGCGCGCAGTCCCCTCGGCCCGCCGTACACGTGCGAGGGCGCGAAGAGGTCCACGCCGTCGTAGCCCCAGTTGCGCGTACCGGGGAAGCTGGCCACCGGCAGCAGCTCCAGCGCGGTGATGCCCAGCTCCTTGAGACCGGGCAGCTTGGGGATGAGCGCCTCGAAGGTCCCCTCGGGCGTGGCGGTGCCCACGTGCACCTCGTAGAGGACGAGCGCCTGGGGCTCCACGCCCTTCCAGCCCGAGTCCGTCCACGCGAAGTCCGGCACCACGACTTCCGAAGGGCCGTGCACGCCCATTGGCTGCGAGCGGGACCACGGGTCCGGGAACGGACCCGCGCCGTCCACGCGCAGCTTGTAGAGCACGCCCGCGCCCTGCCCCTCCAGCACCGCGACGAAGTAGCCGTCGCGCTCCGGAGTCATCGGCAGCACGCGCCCCGGCTCGCCGCGCGCGTCGTGCAGCACCACCTCCACGCGTTGGTGTCCGGGAGCCCAGACCCGCCACCGCACCTTCGGGCCCGCTTCCACCCACGCACCCAGCGAGGGAACCTTCGCCTGCTTCGCGTCCGCCTTCTCCGCCAGAGCACCCATGTTCGTGTTCCTGTAATGTGCCCGCACGCATCAGGGGAGCACTTGTGCGCGGACGAGGCCCACTCTCCCATGAGAGATGTTCACGGGTGGGCGTTCACGCGATGAGGGGCCCCTCACGTCGGCCGCCCGCTCAAGCGGGCGAGGGCTCGCGGTGCAACAGGAAGGGGAACGTGAGGCGGCGCAGCACCGGCAACTCCAGATGGGTCATCGCCAGCAGCGTGCGTCCCTCCAGCCAGCGCAGCTCGTCCACGAAGGGACGCCACTGCCACCCCACCTCCGGCGTGTACTCCACCTGGAGCGAGGTGCGCCCGTCCACCCGCGACGTCCCCTCGCGCAGCACCAGCGGCACGGCCCGCCACACGCCGCCCACGCGGTTCACCAGATTGGCCCCCTCGCGTCCCCCGGGGGCGATGTCCTTGCCCCACCAGCCGCGCATCCCCAGGACGCCGAGCAGCCGGTGCGCGAAGCCCTGGAACCAGGCGGGCCCCAACAGCTCCGCCCGGTAGCGGCCCGGCAGCGAGTCCCGGGTGGGGGTGGGGAGGCGGGTGAACAGCAAGCGCCACTCGCGCAGCTTGCGGCGCTCCGTCACGAGCGCGAGGGGGGTGGTGACTGGCGTCGAAAGGCTCATCCCCGGACGCTATGCAGCCTGTCCCGGCGCGCGCAGTCGTCCGTGCCCGCTCGCCCGTCCCGCGAGGGGGCCCTCCGTGAGTCGCTCCACGGGCCGGTGTCGCGAGCGCGTGAGACACGAGGTCGTCGGCCTGCTTGTGGACACCGCGGGCCGCCAGGATGATGCGGCCCGGCCCGGAAGCCTTCCGGTCCACCCTCCCTTGGAGCCGTCTGGAATGACTGTCGCCCGCCATGGCCTGGAGTCACGGCCCGTCCCTCGCGGTGACGATGTCCGCGAGCGGGTCGCGGCCATCGAGGTCCTGTCCCCCCGCGAAATCGACGCGCGACTCACGGACCTGGGCTACCGGGGGCAGGAGGAGGCGCGGCGCGCGGCCTCCGTGCTGGCCTACCGCCACCTGCGCCGCATCCGCAGGCTGCACCTGGAGGGGCTCGCGCCCGAGCCGGGCATGCGGGAGAACTGCATGTTCCTGGGGCCCACCGGCTCCGGCAAGACGTTCCTCGTGGAGCTGTTGTTCCGCGAAATCCTCGCCGTGCCCACGGTGCTGGCGGACGCCACCCAGTTCTCCGAGACGGGCTATGTGGGCGACGACGTCAACACGCTCCTGTCGCGCCTGTATGAAGTCGCGGACAAGGACTCGGACTGGGCCGCGTGCGGCGTCATCTGCATGGACGAGTTCGACAAGCTCGCCACCAGTCGCTCCGACAGTCGCTTCGCGGGACAGCAGACGACCAAGGACGTCAGCGGCTTCGGTGTGCAGCGCAGCCTCCTGCATCTGCTGTCCGCCGCCAGCGCGGACTTCCCCCCGGACTTCGGCTTCACCAGCCGGCTCCAGCCGGACACCCTGGAGCTGTCCTGTCTCACGTTCATCGCCTGCGGCGCCTTCAGCGGGCTGCGCGCCACGGCGGAGGGCATGACGCGCACCGAACACCTGGGCTTCGGCCGTGAGCCCCAACATGCGCGCGAGGAGTCCATCGCCGTGGCCGTCACCCAGGAGCAACTGGAGCAGACGACGGCCTTCGCGCGCTATGGCTTCATCCCGGAGCTCATCGGCCGCTTCAACCGGCTGGTCTCCTTCACGCCGCTGGACGCGGCCACGCTGGGAGACATCCTCCAGAACCACGTGCTGCGCTCCTACGAGCGCGAGTTCGAGCAGGAGGGCCTGCGCCTGCTGGTGGAGCCCTCCGTGCGCGAGCACATCGTGGCGCGCGCGCTCAAGCGCGAGACGGGCGCGCGCGGCCTGCGCACCACGCTGGGCCCGCTGCTGGAGCAGACCGCCTACGAGCACTTCGGCCGACAGGGCACCGCCTCCACCGTGCGACTGGTGCTGGAAGGCGACGCGGTGCGCTCCCTCACCGAGTAGCGCGCTTGGGGCCAGCGGGCCACCGGGAGCCCGACGGCGGCTCGTGTGGCGAGCAGGAAGGCGGGCCTGTCTCTCATCCAGCCCGCACGCGCCTTACGGTCTACCGGGAACGCCAACACCGGAGGGCCACACACATGGCGCACACGGACCACACGCGAGAGATTCCCCGGGAGGGCTGGGCGGACTATCTGGCCCTGCTCTCCACCATGGAGAAGGAGCACCCGGTTCGCATCGAGGTGGAGGGCATGGAGCTGGGGGACCAGCCGCTCGCCGAGGGGCTTCCGCTCGTGGAAATCAGCCTCGAGGAGAAGGGCAGCGACAAGGGCGTCGTCGAAATCATCGTGGGCGGCCCGGGCGGCGAAATCACCCACCGCATCCAGAAGCCAGAACGCATCTACGCGGACGAGAGCGAGAGCGGCGAGCTGGAGTGCCTCGACATCGAGAGCAGCGAGGACAACACCAAGACGCTCATCTACTTCGGCGAGGCCCTCACGGCCGGCGCGCGAAACATGGACTGAGCCCCGTCCTACACACCACACAGAAAGGCCGGAAGGCACCCCCCTCCGCGGGAGAAGGAACCTTCCGGCCTGGGGCCTCGGCCCCCACCGCCACTCACGTGACGAGGGGAGCCTTGGCCGGGTGAGTCGAAGTCAAATCACGGGTACAGCGCGCGAGCGCCCGTCTTGTCCAGGCTGGTCAAGATGAGGTCGCCCGTCTGCGTGCCGTTGCACTGGGGGTAGTGCATGACCGACGAACGGTCATACGCCGTCAGCGCGCGCCAGTTGTTGTCCTCGAAGCAGGGAGTGGACTGGCGGGTGTGCTCGTGACGGAAGCCGAGCACGTGGCCCAGCTCGTGGCGCAGGATGCCCGCCAGCGTCCACGGCGCGATGCTGCCGAAGGCCGTGTTGTCGACGAGGACGTTGCGGCCCGAGCGAGCCGAGCCGGGGAAGAACGCGCGCGCCAGGTACTGGCCACCGGAGTTCACCGGACGCACGTCGAACAGCACGCCCGCCTGCGACGCCGTGCAGCTGGCGTCGTAGCTGGTGCTGTGGATGAAGTTCACGCTGGCGGTGGCCTCCCAGGCCGCCGTCGCGCTGTTCATCGCGGTGACCAGCTTCGCCTTGTTGGTCGTGCCGAAGGTGTTGCTGATGCAGTAGGTCAGGTTGCCCTTCTGCGTGGCGTTCCACTTGCGGTCATTCGCCGCGCCACCACCGACGTTGTACACGGCCAGACCCTCGTGGCTCTTGCCCTGGTCCGGGGTGACGTTGTTGTCGAAGTAGGCGCGCAGCTCCTCCTCGTTGTCCACGGACTGGTCCATGTCGAAGATCCACTTGCCTTCCGGATCCTGCACGGCACTCGCGCGGAACTCCTCCCACGTCATCTTCGGCGCCTGCGTCTCGGAGGCCTCGGGGCCACCACACGCGGTACCCAGAAGAGCGACACCAGCCAGCAACGCCATGGAGCGGAACTTGAGCATCGGTATTTCCTCGGAACGAGCAACTGCGGGGGATGCGCCGTCCGCCTGGTTCCTCCACCAGCCGCGGCCCGACGCGACCCGGCCTTGAGCAACTGTCGGGCCAAGAACGGCCCATAGTGGCAAAAGCTGCTCTCAAGGTTTAATCTGGAGTATCCGCACTCCAGGTCGTGAAACCCGAACGTAAACGGACCTGACACGCAGCCGTGGAACCTGCTGTCTGGATTGGGTTTTCCGCTCGCGACGGGGACTGTTCAGGAATCGGACAGTGCTGTCCGCGAATCAGTCAGCTGCCCTGGGGTCGTATCAAACCTGGACAGGTCGCCTCGCACTCGCATCGGGAGCGGAAAGGGTCAGCGAGGATGCACCCGCCGTCAGGCTGCGTCAAGCGGGCCCAACGCAGCGCGCCCCGCGAGGGGAGTCCGCACCGCGCTGCGCCGTGGCGGGCGTCCCGTGTATAGCCGGAGCGGTCCGTGTCCCCTCTCCCGTTCGACATGTCCGCGGTGCTCACCTGGCTGGAAGCGGCGTGGCCGCATGTGGCGGCGGTGCTGACGGTGCTGGTGAGCGTGCTGGCCAGCACGCACGTGGTGCTGCGCAAGCGGGACGTGCGCGCGGCGGTGGGCTGGGTGGGGCTGGTGTGGCTGGTGCCGGTGCTGGGCGCGGTGCTCTATCTGTTGTTGGGCATCAACCGCATCCGTCGTCGCGCTCGCTCGCTGTCGCCCCGGCGTGAGCACGGGTTGTTTCCGCCCATCCGCGGCGTGGAGGCCGTGGTGGCGGAGGGCGTGTCGCGGGTGAAGCCGGAGGTCGCGCACCTGGCGCCGCTGGCGCGGCTGGGGGACGCGGTGCTGCACCGGCCGCTGTTGCCCGGCAATCGCATCACGGTGCTGGAGTCCCGGACGGACGCGTACCCGGCCATGCTGGAGGCGATTGAGGGCGCGCGCACGTCCATCTCCCTGTGCAGCTACATCTTCGACAACGACGTGGCGGGCCGGCACTTCGCGGGGAGGCTGGGCGCGGCGGTGCGGCGCGGGGTGGAGACGCGGGTGTTGGTGGACGCGGTGGGCGCGCGCTACACGTGGCCCACGATTCTGGGCCGGCTCAAGCGCGAGGGGGTGACGGCCGCACGCTTCCTGCCCTCGTTGATGCCCTACCGGCTGCCCTTCATGAACCTGCGCAACCACCGCAAGGTGCTGGTGGTGGATGGGCGCGTGGGCTTCACGGGAGGGATGAACATCCGCGAGCAGTTCTGGCCGGGCGAGCGCGCCGCGCGCGACTTGCACTTCCACCTGGAGGGCCCGGTGGTGGCGCAGTTGCAGGAGACCTTCGCCGAGGACTGGGTCTTCACCACGCGAGAGAAGCTGAGCGGGGACGCGTGGTTTCCCGAGCAGGCCCCGGCGGGCGCGGTGCTGGCGCGGGGGATTCCGGACGGGCCGGACGAGGACTTCGAGAAGCTGCGCACGGTGTTGCTCGGGGCGCTGTCCACGGCGCGGACGTCGGTGCGCATCGTCACGCCGTACTTCCTGCCGGACGCGGCGCTCATCACCGCGCTCAACGTGGCGGCGCTGCGTGGGGTGCGCGTGGACGTGGTGCTGCCCAGGAAGGGCAACCTGCCCGTGGTGCAGTGGGCCAGCACCGCGCAGCTCTGGCAGGTGCTGGCGGCGGGGTGCCGGGTGTTCCTCACCGAGCCCCCGTTCGACCACACCAAGCTGATGGTGGTGGACGGCGAGTGGGGGCTCATCGGCTCCGCGAACTGGGACCCGCGCTCGCTGCGCCTCAACTTCGAGCTGAACGTGGAGTGCTACGACGCGGAGCTGGCCGGGAGGCTGGAGGCGGTGGTGGAGGAGCGGCTGTCGCGCTCGCGTCCTCTCACCCGGGAGCAGGTGGATGCCCGGCCCCTGCCCATCCGGTTGAGGGATGGGCTGGCCCGGCTCCTGTCTCCGTATCTCTAGCGGACGCGGCGGCTCACAGGAGCGCGCGCCGCACCTTCCAGAAGGTCTCCTTGGCGGTGCGGAACGCCGTGGAGTCCGACGGCAGCAGCGTGCGCAACAGCTCCGCCGACTGCGTCTGGAGCGGCCTCACGCAGTGCGCCTCCACCTGTCCGCGCAGGAAGCCCACCGGGTCTCTGCGGCGGTATTCGGAGAAGTACGTCTTCAGCTCGTTGCGCGTGCGGGCCTTGCCGTTGTCCGCGTACTTGGCCACGTAGGGGCTGAAGTCCGGGTACAGCCGTCCCTCGCCGAAGTCGCCGTGCAGCGTCGTCTTCATGAAGTTGCCGATGAGCAGGTCATCGAAGACGCGGTAGCGCACGGCCGTCATCAGCGAGTTGCGCGGGGCCTCGAAGGTGATGCCCCGGCGGAAGCGACGGTGGTGGAACTCGATGACGTGGTCCTGGCCGCCCACGCGGAAGCGGAGGAAGTCGAGCACCGAGCCCAGGTGCTCGATGGCCCCGAAGTACTCGCGCAGCGTCCGGGCCTCGTCCGCCTCCAACATCTCCCCCCAGTCGTCGCCGAACTCCTTCGGGTCCACCGGCAGGAGCGCGCGCTCCTTGGGGCGGATGAGCTGCTTGTCGTCCTTGGCGAAGTCGCAGCGGACGAAGGCGGGCAAGAGCGTGCATGACTCCGACTCGAAGCCGCGGCTGTAGTCCTCCAGCGTCGTCGTGTACTCGGAGGCCCAGATGGAGTCCGCGCGCTGGTACTTGTGCATGGAGCTGAAGGGCACGAAGTAGCGCGCGCCGTAGAACTCCGCCTGCCGGGCGATGGTGCGCCCCACCGGCGTCTTCGCCGCGGCGTAGGGGATGATGCGCTGCCCGTCCTCGGTGAAGTAGTTGATCATGTCCGCGTCGCCGTAACCGGACAGGGCCAGCAGGTACGACTCGTCATACCGGCGCACCATGCTTCGCACGAAGCGGCCCCAGCCCCGGTCTCCCGCGTCGTTGAGGTTGACGAGCAGCCGTCCGTCCACGTCGACCAGGAGCACGGCGTCCTGATTCATGTCGGGGATGCACAGGACGCGGATGCGCGGGGACAGCTGCGTCCACACGCGGTCCACCAGCACGTGCACGTTGAAGCCCTGCTCGCGCAGGTCGTCGCGGACGCGCCCGCCGAAGTGGTTGGGCACCAGGATGGTCTGCTCGCGCAGCTTCTCCAGGGACTCCGCGCTCAGGTGGTCCGGGTGTCCATGGGACAGCCAGACGTACTGACAGCGCTGGATGGTCTCACGCATCTCCTCGGGAATCTCGTGGGACAGCGTCCAGCTCCCGAAGTATGCGGCTCCATGAGTCCATGGGTCGGTGACCAGCACCGGTCCGTTGTCGTGGCAGATGAGTGTGGCGTTTCCGATCGTCTCGAATCCGAGTTCCATCTTCCGCTCCCCCCTCGTGCTGCGGTTGCTCGCCATCGTGGTAGCTGGGCCGAAAGGTGACGCAGGGACGGAGGGCGACACAGTGCCCTCGCGGGCAGGGAAAAGGACTTCGCGCCCGGCAGGTTGCTCCGAGCAGGAAGCGAGAGAAGACTTTTTCCATGGGCACGCCGTCACGGATGTCCGTGCGCGGCGATTGCGCGGCCTCGAGGACGCAAGCAGCCCTCTTTCGAGGGCGGGGTGAAGGCGAGGAAGTGCTCCGCGTTACCCGTCAATGGCGCGAAGCCGCGGGTCTGCTCGGCCGCCCTCGCGTGAGGGGAGGCGGGCGAGTGAGCCCGCGGCACGTCCTCCCTTGCGAGGAGCGAAAGCCGCCCTGGGCGTGTGCCGTGCCAGCCCCACGAGAGGCCGCGGAGCCTCTCGCGAGAGCCCGCCAGGTCGTCAGCGCTTGCGAGCGACGAGCGAGAGAATCTGGGAGCCGTAGCGCTCGGTGAGGGCAGGCCCCACGCCGTGGATGGCCATGAGCGCCGCGCCGTTCTCCGGCCGCGCCGCGGCGATGGCGCCCAGCACCCGGTCCGTGAGGATTCGGAACGCGGGCACCTTGCGCTTGCGCGCCTCCGCCAGTCGCCACGCCTTCAGCGCATCCACCAGCCCGGGAGGCGGCGCCTCCACCTGCTCCACCGCGCTCGCCCCACGACGCCCCCTGCCCCGCGTCGCGACCTCCTCGGGAGCGGAGTCGTCCAGCTCCACGCGGCGGCTTCGAGTCGCGCCCCAGGGCGCCTCGCTCGCGGACGACACGGCCCGCCCTGCCGGAGAAGCACCGGAGTCGGCCCGCTCGTCGGCGCCCCCCCGGGAGGCATTCCACGAGGAGCGCTGGTCGTAGTCCTCCGCTGGCGGAGACGCACGCCACTGGCGCGCACCGGCCTCTTCACCCCCGCCACGCGCCCGGCCACTGGTGCTCCGCGTGCCACTCCGGGTCGAGCGCTTCGTCGCCTTCCCGCTGCCTGCCTGGGTCTTCCCGCGCTTGCGCTTGGCCGCCTTCTCCAGCGCGAGCGGAAGGACGACGTGCCGAGGGTCCACCGCGCGAGTGCGCCGTCCCTCGTCTGTCAGCGAGAGCCGCTGGAAGGAGATGACCTGTCCGTCCTTGTCGAACGAGTCGACCTCCAGCCGCGCCAGCCCGGCGCGCACGAGGCCTCCGACGAGCCGCTCGAAGTCGCGTCGGGGCAGTGCATCACCGAACAGCTCCCGGTGGAGGCGTCCGGTGGCCTGCCCATCCCGCTCCTGGAGCGACTCCAGGATGCGCTCCAGCCAGTGTCGCTCCGACGCCGAGGGCTCCGCGAAGCGCAGCGTGGCGCACGACTCCGGCGCGCACACGTCACACAGGCCGCACGCCTCACCGGAGTCCTGGGTGTCACCGAAGTGCCCCACCAGTTGCTTCATGCGGCAGCCATGGGCCTCCGCATAGCGCCCCATCTGCTCCAGGTGCAGCAGCTTGCGGTCGCGCTGCGCCGTATACGCGGCCGACCAGGTGGGCCGTCCACGCCGCACCGTCTCGTCGGGCGTCATCACCACGCCGCCGTGAATCCACAACTGCTCCAGCGCCTTGTCGAAGACCTCCGGATCTCCTCGCACGCGGCCCTGGAGTGCCTGCTTCGGCTCCGGCTCCAGCGCCGTGGACTGGAACAGTCGCTCCAGGACGTAGGCCTCGGGATAGTCGCGCTTGTGGAAGAACTCGTGCGTGCGCCGGTCGATGTACGAGTGCAGCAGCACGGCGCGAGACGGCTTCCCATCGCGGCCCGCGCGCCCCAGCTCCTGGTAGTACCCCTCCAGGCTCGCGGGCAACGCGGCGTGGATGACGGTGCGGACATCCGCCTTGTCGATGCCCATGCCGAACGCCGTGGTGGCGACGATGACCTCCAGCGAGCCTCGGAGGAACTCGGCCTGGACCCTGTCTCGGTTCTCCGGGGGGAGCCCCGCGTGGTACGCGGCCGAGGGGAAGTCCCCCGCCAGGGTCTCCGCGAGCTGTTCGGCGTGCTTGCGCGTGGCCGCGTAGACGATGGCGGGGCGGTTCTCCTCGTCCTGGAGCAACCCGTGGATGGCATCACCGCGAGCACCAGGGTTCAGCTCACGCACCTCGATGGCGATGTTGGTGCGGCGGAAGCCGTGGATGAAGGTGCGCGCGCGGCCTCCCGCACCCAGCAGTCCGAGCTGCTGCACGATGTCCCGCTGCACGTCGGGCGTGGCGGTGGCGGTGAGTGCCACCACGGGCGCGGGGCGAAGCAGCGGGAGCCGCGCGCCGAGCAACCGGTAGTCGGGCCGGAAGTCGTGGCCCCACTGGGAGATGCAGTGCGCCTCGTCGATGGCGATGAGCGTGGGAGGGCGGCGCGCCAGCAACTCCACGAAGCCCGGCACACCGAGTCGCTCTGGAGCAATGAACAGGAAGTCGAGCTTCCCCTCCAGGTAGTCGAAGCACACCTGCCGCGAGTTGGCCCTGTCGCGTCCTGAGTGGATGCGGTCCGCCGCGAAGCCGAGCGACTGGAGCCGCAACACCTGGTCCTCCATCAGCGCGATGAGAGGGCTGACGACAATGGTCGTCCCGGCGCGAGCCAGCCCGGGGAGCTGATAGCAGAGCGACTTGCCCGCGCCCGTGGGCATGACGAGCAGCAGGTCCTCGCCCGCGGTGGCCGCGCGACAGACGGCCTCTTGGTAGGGGCGGAACTCGGAGAAGCCGAAGGCCTCTTTCAGCAGCGGGCGAAGCTTGTCCGGCGGAGTGGGCGCGCGATTCACCCGCTCGGGCCGCTGGCCTGGGGGTGGAGCGAACCCGCCCCGCGAGGCCGACGCTCCTCGAGACACGCCCGCGCTCAACGAGCCCTGCGTCCCCGTACGTCGCGGAGTCGTCACCACGGCCGAGTCCGAGAAGGCCGTGCTCTGCGCACGGCGAGAAACCGGCGGCGCGCTCGACTCCGAGAACGACAGCGATTCCGTACGCCTTGCACCACCGCTCGCAATCGAGTCCGAGAACGACAGCGACTCCGCGCGCCGCCCCCCACCGCTCGCGCTCGAATCGGAGAACGACAAGGACTCCGCGCGCCTTGCACCACCGCCCATGCCCGAGTCCGAGAAGGCGGCACTCCGAGCACCGCGTGGGTTCGCTCCTCCGAGCGAGTCCGAAGCGATGGACCCCGCCACATGCTGGGCACCGCGCCCCCCATTCACATCCACACCAGCGGCCTCGCCCGTACGACGCGAGGCACCCATGCTCGCCTCGGCGGATCCGCCACCCCCGGCCCCCGACCGCTCACGAAACGCCACTGTCCCCTCCCCGCCCCCATCCATCCCTCGCCCTGCCCCCACGACACGCGAAGTCGAGGCCCCGTACGGCATCGCCTGAGCCGGCCCCGTGGGCCCATGGCCCACCACCTCGGTGACATACTTCTCGATGCCCCGGATGAACTCGTCGAGCCGTCCTTCCCCTCGCTCGATGCGCTGAAGCCACGCTTCCCACTGGCCCGTCATCGCCGGCGTCTTCACGTCCGGGTGCACCACCTGGATGAGGTGCAGCCCCTTCTCCGTGGCCTCCAGCACCTTCCCCGAGCGGACCAGGTACTCGCGGTCCAGCAGCACCTCGATGATGGACGCACGCGTGGCGGGCGTCCCCAGCCCCGTCTCGCGCATCGCATCCGCCAGCTCCTTCTCGTCCAGCGCCCTTCCCGCCGTCTCCATCGCCGTCAGCAGCGACGCGTCCGTGAAGCGCGGAGGCGGACGCGTGCGCTTCTTCACCGCCTTCACGTCCTCCACCTTCTGCGGTTGCCCTCGCTCCAACCCCGAAGGCAACGACTGCGGCTCGTCGTCCGGCTCCGCGTCCTCGTCACCCTTGCGCGACTCGGCCTTCGGCTTCGGCGCCTTCTTGCCTCCGCCGATATCCAGCACCTTCCAACCCACCCGCTCCACCTGGGTGCCCGTGCTCTGGAAGCGGTCCACCACGGGCACCGCGCTCCGCGGCCCGGGCGACATCACCGCCGTCACCACCGTGGTGACCCGCCACACGTGGTCCTCGTGCCATGCCTGGAGCAACCGCCGGCACACGAGGTCGTAGATGCGCTGCTCGTCCGGAGACAGCCGCAGTCCTTGCGGTGACGTGGGCGTCGGAATGATGGCGTGGTGGTCCGTCACCTTCGCGTCATCCACGTAGCGCCGACCCAGGGGCCGCGCGCCCGTCCCCGGCGCCAGGTCCTCCTCGTACGGCCCGCGCACGGTACCCACCACTTCCGGCAGCGTGTCCGCCACCGTCTCGGACAGGTGCCGGCTCGCCGTGCGCGGATAGCTCAGGAGCTTGTGCTTCTCGTAGAGCGCCTGCGCCACCTCCAGCGTGCGCTGCGCGCTGAAGCCATACAGCCGGTTGGCGTGACGCTGCAGCTCCGTCAAATCGTAGAGCAGCGGAGGAGCCATCTTCTTCTCCTCCGCGTCCAGCGACTCAATCGCCGCCCGTCCACGCTTCACGCGGTCGATGACGGCCTGCGCATCCACCCCATCCGCGTCCAGCCGCCGGGACTCGCGCACGCCCTCCATGCCCGGTGGCACCACGGGCTTGCCATCCGGCCCGGAGCGGAACCACGTCCCGTCGTACCGAGCCCCCGCCGCCACGCCCTTCCCCTGCGGCGCGAAGGTGGCCACCACCTCCAGATAGTCCCGGGGAACGAAGCTCCGGATGGCCAGCTCCCGCTCCACCACCATCGCCAGCGTGGGCGTCTGCACCCGCCCCACGCTCAACATCTCCCCCTGCCCTCCGTGCGCCAGCGTGTACAGGCGCGACAGGTTCATCCCCACCAGCCAGTCCGCGCGGCTGCGTCCCATGGCCGCCGAGGCGAGCGAGTCATACTCCCGCCCCTCCTTGAGCTGCCGGAAGCCGTCCCGGATGGCGCGCTCCGTCAGCGACGACACCCACAGCCGCCGCACCGGCTTGCGACACCCCGCCGCCTCATAGATGTAGCGGAAGATGAGCTCGCCCTCGCGGCCCGCATCCGTGGCGCACACCACCCCGCCCACGTCCGGCGAGGTCAGCACCCGGCGCACCACGTCGAACTGCGAACGCGTCTGCTCGGAGACCACCAGCGGCCAGTCACCCGGCAGCATGGGCAGGAGCGACCGGCTCCACTTCTTCCAGTCCGGCCGAATCTCGTGCGGCTGCGCCAGGCCCACCAGGTGGCCAATCGCCCACGTCACCACATAGCCGTTGCCACGCAGGAAGCCGTCGCCGCGCTCCTGCGCGCCCAGCACCCGGGCGATGTCGCGCGCCACGGACGGCTTCTCCGCCAGCACCGCCAGCAGGGACGCACGCCCCGAGGCCCGGCCCGCCGCGCCCTCCGTACCGCCTCGCCTGTCCTCGCCGGGCGACTCGCCCATCGCTTCCCACCTCATGAAACCAGTCCCCTCCCGCCCACCCGCCACCACCCGGGAGCCAGCCCCGAGCCCACGTCGCAACCCTCTTCCCTACCGCGTCAGGCTGACATGCCCAGCCCCTCGCTGTCCCTACCCGTCACGCCCGTCCGCCGCCCGTCCAGCCGAGGAAAACCGCGCCACTCCACCACCCCTCGCGCCTCAACGGCCCGACGACCTCCCGGGTCGCCACCACCGAGGGTGGAATCCGGCACGTTCCGCCCGCCGCCAGGTCGCCCGACAAGCTGGCGCTTTCGCGCAAGCGTTTGGCGCTAACGAGGAAAACTCATTCTACCGGCTGGGCCAGTATGCCCTGGTCGACACGCGCCACGGCGCGAGTCACGGGGGGAAGGCAGTCAACGATGGTGCGAAGGGAGAGGCGAATGTCGCACGTCGCGCAGGAGTCGGGCCAGCGGGTTCCGGGGGGAAACGCGCGGCCGGACGGTGTGAAGCGAGGGGTCAGGGGACGGGGAGCCACGGCCCGGAAGACAGGGGCTCGCATCAGAGGGGAGCGTCCGGGCGCGCTTGAAGCACCAGAGGGGGACATCGCGGTACCAGAGCTTGCCGTCTTCGCGGGGGCGAAGCGCAAGCAGTTGGCGGTGCTGACGAAGTCGAGCGCGCTGGGGTTGCTACGGGGGGAGATGGAAACAGTCACGCGGGTGGCGTCCATGCGCCCGCAGACGTTTGGCTGGGCGCAGACCCTGGCGCGATTGCGAGCAGTCTCGCGTCCCGCGGAGTACTGGCCCTAAGCCCGATTCAAAGGGGTGTGGGTGCTTGGGGGCACTCGAGACATCCCGAAAGCAGTGCAGTCAGCATGCGCACCGGGGGGAGCGCACTTTCGCTTCGCTGGAGGGGTCCAAGGCCCTCCGGAAAAGATGCATGGCGGGTAGGAGGATGGCGTCGCGGGGGCGGCGCCATCTGTGGCAGGGGGACCCGGGGGTGACGCTCTTCAGAGGGGGAGAGCGAACCTGAGCAAGGGTCATACCGGGGGGTGCTCCGAGTTCATCGGGGCATCCCCCGTTGCTTTTTCAGGGCCCCGAATCACTCCACGCGCAGCGACGCGGTGCCGGTGAGGGTGCGGTTCAGGGTGAGCCACAGCGCATCGCCCGCGTCGTCCACGGAGGCAAAGCAGTCCACGTCGGCGGCGAGGACCTGGTCGTCCAGCAGCACGCGCGCGGGCGGGGTGGAGGCGGTGTAGCCGCGCAGCACCACCACGGGGTGCACCAGGGAACCACGGCCCGCGTCGAAGCGCAGGCGCGCGCGGTTGCCCGTCACGCGGGCTTCCCACGTCGCGTAGACGGGGTTGTAGCCAGGCACGTCATAGGGCACGGCGTCCGAGCGACCGACGCCGCCAGGGCCGTGCGTGGCCACGGTGCCCTCGGTGGCGGACAGGCGCACGGCCTGCCAGGACTCGACCTCCGAGGCGCGCCGCCGCACCGGGTCCTCCGAGTGCGGCCCCAGCACCATGAAGACGGAGTAGCTCTGGTAGGGGTGGCCGGAGAGCATGCCGTCATCGCCGTAGCGCGCGTACTGGCGCCAGCCGAGCGCACCATAGTTGCTGCCCCAGGCCATGCGATGGGAGCGAGTCGTCGTGGGCAACTGGTACTGGTTGAGCTGGTAGGTCCAGTTCCAGTCGTCGGGCAGGGGTCCGTCCGCGTCGCGCTGTCCCCAGCCCTGTTGGTAGAGCCAGTAGCCACCGGCGGGCTTCTGGAGCCAGGGCTGCGTCTGCACCACGCCCATCTCCGCGTCCGGCGCGGTGGTCCACATGCGGGTGTAGGGGACGACGTTGGGCTCGCGGTAGTCCCAGCCGCTGGCCCTCGTCACGGGGGAGGACAGCGTCACGAAGCGGTGACGGTCTCCCCAGCCAAGGCCGGCGATTTCGGCGTTCGCGTTGCCGTCGAAGAGCAGGTCGCCATAGGGCGAGCGCACGTCGGCCTCCAGCGCATCCGGCGGGACGCTCGAGACGTCGTGGGTGATGGCGTAGAGCGGATGGTCCCTGCCGGTGGCGAAGAGATAGTGCACCGTCACCTGGACGACGTGGCCACCGAGCGGCAAGGGCCAGCGGAACTCGTGCAGCGCGTGGTGACGTCCCGCGAAGAGGGTGCGGCCGGTGCCCGTCACTCCCTCCGTCCAGTTGCCCCAGGTGGTCCCTGCGCGGAGGTGACACGTCACCATGCCCCAGCCGGGGACACCGTCATTGGCGCCGTCACAGGTGCGCGCGGCGCCGTCCGCTTCGTAGACGTAGCGACGGACGTAGCCACCATGCCAACCCGCGGGGTCCGCGGAGTCGTTGCGCACCAGGAAGGCCGAGCGCGGCGCGCAGCCTCCGTCGCGCCACGTGTAGCGGTCCGTGTGGAATCCCTCCAGGTCCACGTTCCGCTCCAGGTTCAGCGGAGCACAGGCGGAGGGCTCGCTGGGACCCTCGGGACGGATGTCCTTGCCGCCACAGGCCACGAGCGACAACGAGAGCAGCACGGCGACGCCGTGCCCGTGGAACGTGGACGTCATCGAGGCCCCTCCAAGTCCATGCCTCCCCCAGCGAAGGAGGCGTAGTACCTTCCGGACATGCCCCGCTGGTTCAACACCGCCGGTCCGTGCAATCCGGACCACCATTACATGCTGCCAGCCATGCGGAGGCTGCCCGAAGTGCGGCGGCTCGTCGAGCAGCAGGGCTACTTCGTCGTCCACGCGCCACGACAGGTGGGCAAGACCACGGCGCTCCTGTCGTTCGCCCGGGAGCTCACGTCGGAGGGCCGCTACGTGGCGGCCCTCGTCAGCATGGAGGCCGGGGCGGGTTTCCCACAGGACACCGGCGCGGCGGAGGCCGCCATCCTCTCCAGCTGGCGACTCGCCACGCGCGCCCAGCTTCCTCCCGCGTCCCAGCCTCCAGAGTTTCCCGAGGCACCGCCCGGCAACCGCGTCGCCACCGCGCTCGCGGCCTGGTCCGAGGCCACCGACAAGCCACTCGTCACGTTCCTGGATGAAGTCGATGCACTCCGTGATGGCGTGCTGGTCTCCGTACTCCGACAACTCCGGGACGGCCACCGCAACCGTCCCGGGCACTTCCCCTCCGCCATGGCACTCATCGGGCTGCGGGACGTGCGCGACTACAAGGTGTCCTCCGACGACGGAGACAGGTTGGCGACCTCCAGCCCGTTCAACATCAAGGTGCGCTCGCTCACCCTGCGCGACTTCACCGAGGATGAAGTCACGGAGCTCTACTCCCAGCACACCACGGACACGGGTCAGCGCTTCGAGCCCGAAGCCCTCGCGCTCGCCTTCGAACTCACGCAAGGCCAGCCGTGGCTCGTCAACGCCCTGGCCAAGGTCGCGGTCGAGGAGCTGGTGCCCGAGCTGTCCCAGCCCATCCGCCGCGAGGACATGGAGCGAGCCAAGGCCATCCTCATCTACCGCCAGGAGACCCACCTGGACAGCCTCGCGGCGCGGCTGCGCGAGCCTCGCATCCGAGCCATCCTCGAGCCGATGCTCGCGGGGCAGCTCCTGGGCGACGTCCCCGAGGATGACCGCCGCTTCGCCGTCGACCTGGGGCTGCTGCGCCGGAATGAGTCCGGCACGCTCGAGGTGGCCAATCCCATCTACCGCGAGATTCTCGTCCGCTCGCTGGCGTCAGGCACGCGCGACACGCTCCCCTCCATCCAGCCCTCCTGGTTGAAGCCCGATGGGCGACTGGACGTCGAACAGCTGCGAGACGCCTTCCTCGCATTCTGGCGCCAACATGGCGAGCCGTTGCTGGCCACCGCGCCCTACCACGAGGTCGCCCCACATCTGGTGCTCATGGCCTTCCTCCACCGGGTGGTGAATGGGGGCGGCACGATTGAGCGCGAGTACGCCATCGGCCGCGGGCGCATGGACCTGTGCGTGCGCCATGGGCCGGACACCCTCGCCATTGAAATCAAGGTTTGGAGGGACCGCGAGTCCGACCCGCTGACCGAGGGCCTGGAGCAGCTCGACGGCTATCTCCAGGGCCTGGGACTGGATGACGGCTGGCTGATGCTCTTCGACCGCCGCTCGAACCAGCCCTCCATCGCCGAGCGCACCCGGGCCGAACAGGCCCGGACGCCCTCGGGTCGGCGCGTCACCGTCATCCGCGCCTGACACACCTCAACCCGCGTGGGCGTTGCCCTTGTCGTGCTCCTGGTGCCACGCGGCGAGCACTTCCTTCTCCCGCTCCGGCTTGATGCCCGACCGCAGCTTCGCCTGACGCTCGGGCGGCTCCGCGTTGAACCAGGCCACCGTGTCGCGAACCGTCTCCTCCAGCGGGCGGAAGGTGAGCCCCGCCGCCAGCGCCTTGTCGATGTTCACCCGCAACAGGCCCGCGTCCTCACCCGTGGGCGACACCCAGACCGGCATGTCACCGAAGGGCTCCACCTTGTGCTTCTCCAGGAAGGACGGATGCGCCCAGACGAAGCGCGCGTCGCTGTTCAGCGCCTTCTTGCTGCGCTCCAGGAAGTCGCGCATCACCAGGGGCTTCGAGGGCCCCGTCGCGGTGTAGGGCCCCGACAGCTTCTGCTCCACCCCCAGGATGATGAACGCGGCCAAATCCCTCGCGTCGATGAACTGGGTGGTGTCATGCCCCGTGCCGGGAGCGAGCACCTCGCCCCCTCGCGCCACGCGCACCGGCCAGTACGTGAAGCGGTCCGTCGGGTCATCCGGCCCGACGATGAGGCCAGGGCGGACGTTGAACGTGCGGCCGGGCATCGCCTTCTCCGCGGCCTGCTCGCACAGCGCCTTCAGGGCGCCGTAGTGCGTGTCCACGTCCTCCGTCGTCACGTCCGCCACCGTGGCGACGGGCGCCGTCTCCGTGAGGCCGGGCTTCGACGCGTCCTTGTAGACGGAGATGGTGGACACGAAGGTGTAGTGCCCCACGTTGGGCGCGAGCAACTCCGCCGAGGCCTTCACGATGCGCGGCACGTAACCCGACGTGTCCACCACCGCGTCCCACTTGCGGCCCTCCAGCGCCTTGAGACCCTCCGCCTTCGTCGGGTCCCGGTCCCCCTGCAGCTTCTCCACGTTCGGGAAGAGGCCCGGATTCGTCTTGCCCCGGTTGAACAGCGTGACGGTGTGGCCTCGCGCCTGCGCGGACTCCACCAGCGCCGGACCCAGGAACTTCGTGCCGCCCAGGATGAGGATGCTCAAGGGCTTGCTCGCCTTCGCGCCCGAGGCCCCTTTCTCCTGGGAGTCCGACTCACCGGACGCGCCACCCGACGATCCCGACGTCGCACACCCCAGGGCCCACAGCGAGCCCACCGTCACAGCGCCTTGAATCAGGTCTCTGCGAGACAGCTTCATGTCGTGTCGTCTCCTGCTGCGAGGTTCGTCTCAATCCCCGCTCCCCGCGACCATCCCGAGGAGCGACGAGGAAGCACTGCGAGGCACACTTCAGCGGGCGGCGGCATTATCGGCGGCGACGGGCGCGAGCGCACCCCCGGCCTCCCGGGACAGTCGCCGCTGCTCCCGCCCCAGGTACAGCGACACACCGAGCCACAGCCCCGCCAGGGGCACCGCCGCCAATGACAACCCCGTCATGCCCAGGCCCAGCGCCGTGAGCCCACCCTGCAACCACGCGCTCACCGTGTCGCTGCCCCGGTACACCACCGTGTCGATGAAGCTCTTGGACTTGTAGCGCGCCTCCCGGTCCACCGTGGTGAAGAGGATTTCGCGCGAGGGCCGCTCCAGCGCGTAGTGGCTGGCACCCCGCAGCGCCTTGAACGCCACCAGCACCCCGAGCACCGGCACCGCCGCCAGCCCCAGGAAGCCCAGCCCCGTGAGCACCGGCGCCACCGCCAGCGCCGCGCCCAATCCCAGTCTGGAGATGATGCGCCCGGTGACAAGCGTCTGGAGCGCCAGCGTCAACAGCTGCACATAGAAGTCGATGTCGCCGAACAGCGCGGTGCGCGAGGCCGCGTCCTTGCCCACCTCCGCCACCAGCTTCACCTCCTGGAAGTACAGGAAGGTGGACGTGGCCGCGTAGAGCAACACCTGGAGCCCGAGCGCGAGCAGGAGGGGCGACGCCACCAGGAGCCGCAGCCCGGCCAGCACCCCGCCACCCACGGGCGCTTCCGCCGACAGGGGCTGATGCTGGACGTCCCGGGCCCAGCGGCTCAGCCAGCGCACGCACTGCGCGCTCACCTCCAGCAGCACCGCGGACACGAGGATGAGGTTCACCGGCCCCACCGGCTCCGCCAGTCGCCCCACCAGGAAGGGCCCCACCAGCATGCCCGTGGTGCCACCCGCGGCGATGAAGCCGAACAGCCGCTTGCCCTGCTCGCCGGCGAACACGTCCGCCATGAAGCTCCAGAAGATGGAGACCACGAACAGGTTGTAGACGCTCAGCCAGATGTAGAAGACCCGCGCCACCGGCTCCCTCGCCACGTCCAGCTTCAGCAGCACGAAGAAGGCCAGGAGGCTGACGAGGAAGAAGCGGTAGATGCGCGGCAGCACCACCCGCCGGGGCCAGCGCGCCACCAGCGCGGAGAAGGCCGGCACCGCCAGCAGCATGACGATGAACGTGGCGGTGAAGAGCCACGGCAGGCCCTTGACGCTGCCCGCCGTCCCCATCTCGTTGCGGATGGGACGGAGGATGGCGTAGCCGCACATCAGCGTGAAGAAATAGACGAAGGACCCGAGGACCGCGCGAACTTCCTCGTCACGTACATCCACGAATCGCTTGAGCATTGGCACGAAGTACCCGGCTGAACTCCAGCCCTTTCCGTGTATTCCCGAACCCCGCGCCCATCCAGGACGCCGCGCGGGGCCCGGCACCGACGGCGACTACTTCGCGGCGAGCACCTCGCGCAGGGCAGCCTCCACGCGGGGCAGGGCCTCCTGGATTTCCGCCACCGACGTCGCGCCCACGGACAGGCGGAACCAGCCGGTGTCCTCGCTCAGGCCGAACGCCTGGAAGGGCACCACCGCGAAGCTGGCCTTCTCCAGGAGCAGCTTGCGGATGTCGTCATTCGTCTTCAGGCCGCCCTTGCCCACCAGGTCGAACTGGACGGACAGGTAGATGGCGCCCTGGGGGGCGATGTGCCGCACCGGCAGCCCCGCGTCGCGCATGCGCGTCAGGCCCGTGTGCAGCGCCTCCAGGCGCGCGTCCACGCGCTGGCGCATCTCCGTCAGGAAGGACTCGGTGGCGGGCACGTCATCCAGGTAGCGGGCCACCGCGACCTGCTCCGCCTTGGGCGCCCACGCCCCGACGTGGCCGAGCACGTCGCGCATGCGAGCGATGATGGCCGGCGGGCCCACGCCCCAGCCCACGCGCACGCCCGTGGCGGCGAACGCCTTGGAGATGCCGTCCACGAACACGGTGTACGGGGCGACTTCCGGCACCAGCTCCACCGGCGTCACGTGCTTCACCGCGCCGAAGCTCAGCACCCAATAAATCTGGTCGTACATCAGGATGAGCGGCTTCCTGCCCTGCTTCTCGCGCTGGCGGTTCTCCGCGACGACGCGCTCGCAGATGGCGCCCAGCACGTCGGACGAAATCATGGTGCCCGTGGGGTTGAGCGGGCTGCACAGGCACAACAGGCGCGCGGTGCCCAGGTGCGGCGCGAGCTGCTCCAGCGTGGGCATGAAGCCGTGCGACGGGTCCGTCGTCACGACGACGCCCTTGGCGTTCATCATGTGGACGTAGTGGTTGTTGTTCCACGACGGCACCGGGTAGACCACGGTCTCCCCGTCATCGAGCACGGCGCGGTAGGTGCCGTAGATGATGGGCCGGGCGCCGCCCGCGATGACGATGCCCTCCAGCGGATACTTCAGGCCCAGGGCGCGCTCGTAGAAGCGCTGCACCGCCTGGCGTAGGTCCAGCACGCCGTCGGAGGGCGGATAGTTCGTCTCGCCCGCCTGGAGCGCGGTGGCGATGCCCTGGCGCAGGCCGTCGGGGATGGGGAACTCGCGCGGGCTGAAGTCGCCCACGGTGAGGTTGCACACCTTGCGGCCCTTGGCGACGAGCTCACGGACTTCCGCGGCGATGCGGAGAATCTCGCTGCCAACGAGGCCCCGCGCCATCGTGCCAATGGAGGCGTCGTCCCGCGAGGGACGTGGGAGGGAGGTGAGGTCGAGAGCCATGGGGAATCTGTCTCCGGTTCGTGCGCGTAAGGGGGGACGCGGGCTGCGGCCGGGCGCGGACCATACCCGCCACCCGGGCCCTTGTGGGGCGCGTCTGAAACTTCTGGGGGGAGTGCCACAGCTACAATTTTCCCGGAAGCGAGATACGCGGGGCACCCGGGCCAGCGGGCCCTCCTCGGGCCGTCGGTCCTCACCCTGAATCCGGAGCTTGACGGCCGGCACGGGTCTCCGAGTCTTCCCGATATGCCTTGAAGCGACGTGGCGTTCATGGAGCCAGAAGTTCCGAGGAGCGGGCCGGACCCGCGCCTCGGTGTCTCATCGCGCACACCAAACCCCAGACATGAAGGGTCTCATCCGCGTCGAGAGATGGTTGCTCGGCCCCGGCGGAGCCCTGCCCCGAGGTACGTGCATGAAGCCGTTCAAGCGTGGCCTGCTCGTCGCTGCGTCCGTGTTGCTTGGCTCCACCCAGGCGTCCGCGGCGGACCGCCCCTTCAATCCGAGCATCTTCGGCACGCGCGCCGTCGTGGCGTGTGACCCGGTGGAGAAGTCGTGCGGCATGGCCGTCATCTCCTTCCCGAGCGGCGTCAGCGGACTGGTGCCCTATGGTCGCTCGGACGTGGCGGTGGCCACCATGGCGCTGCCCTCGGTGGATGACGCGCAGGCGGTCATCGCGCGCATCGACTCGGGCACCGCGCCCCAGGAGGCCATCGACACGGTGCTGGCCTCGGACCCGTATGCCACCATCCGCCAGCTCGCCGCGGTGAAGCTCCACCCGGATGGCAGCGTGACGGTGGGCCAGCGCTCGGGCTCGGAGAACAGCGAGCACACCTGCTCCGTCAAGGGCGACACGTTCGTGGTGCAGGCCAACAACATGAGCACCCCCGACATGTGCCGGGCCATGGCGGACGGCTTTCGTCAGGCGCGGGGCAGCCTGCCGCAGCGACTGTATGCCTCGCTCAAGGCCGGGGCGCGCGTGGGTGGGGACCGCAATGGAGAGCGCTCGGGCGTCATCCGCGTCTGGAACTCCACCATCGAGACCGCGTTCTATACCCACGTGCTCGCGGAGGCGGTCGTCCACGGCAGCACCCGGGCCTTGCAGGAGCTGGGCGTGGAGCTGAATCGCTACCAGGGCACGCTCGCGGATGTGTTTCCCGCGGACCGGGTGACGCTGGATGCCGATACGGCGCGCGACGTGAAGCGCGTGCTGCGCAAGCTCGGCTACTACCACGGCCGCATGGATGGGAGCTGGTCCGACGCCGCCGAGCAGGCGCTGTATGACTTCAACTGGAACAACCTCTTCTTCCTCAAGCCCACCGTGGTGGAGAACGGCACGCGGAAGATTGACGGCGTGCTGGTCCACTTCCTGCGCGACGCGGACCTGGGCGCCTTCGTGCGCGCGACGCCCTCGGCAGACTGAAGTCCCGGGCGTCCAAGGACCCTTCGCCCCGAGTGCGCGGGCGGAGGGTCTGTCGTCTTCTCGTCATCGAGTCCCTGGCGGGAGGCTGGCACCGCGCCTCCTGTCGTGAGAGAGGGAGTTCCTCACGGCCACTGTGGGCCGACAGGGGAGGAACGATGAAGCGTGCCGGACGATGGCTGTCGTCGCTGTGGCTCGCCGGGTGCCTCGTGGCCACCGGTTGCTCGAAGAAAGAGGAAGCGCCGCCCCATCCCGCGGCCGAGCTGCCTCCTCCCGATGACACCCCCGCCCTGCCCTCGAGCCCGCCCGAGGGGACGCTTCCTCGCGAGGGCGAGGCCGCCGCGAAGCCTCCCGTGCATGTCGTGACGACGGGAAGCACGGGGGTGCCTGTCCGCGGTGGCGCTCAGGACGAGGAGCTTCCCGTTCCCTCCGGAGAGCCCACCGAACCGACGGAGCCTCCTGGAAAGGAAGCACCCGGCAAGACGCCGCCGAGTGGTGGTGGGTACACGCCCGAGGACCCGAAGAATCGCGAGTGGACCTCCGGGGTCGTGGACATGAAGCGGCAGGATGCACCCCAGGCCACACTGCGCTCGGTGCGCGCGGGCGCGCATCCAGACTTCGACCGCGTGGTGTTCGAGTTCGAGGGGACGCAGCTGCCCGGCTACCGCGTGGGGTACGCGAAGGAGCCGGTGGTGCAGTGTGGTTCGGGAGACCCGGCGTCGCTCGCGGGTAAGGGCCAGCTCCAGGTGACCTTCACTCCCGCGCGAGCACATACCGATGCGGGCCAGCCGACGGTGGCCACGCGCGAGATGAAGCCGGCGCTGCCCGTGCTCCTGGAACTGGAGCGCACCTGTGACTTCGAGGGCGAGGTGACGTGGGTGCTGGGCAACAAGAGCGTCCAGGCGTTCCGCGTCCTGGAGCTGCGCGAGCCCACGCGCCTCGTGGTGGACGTGCAGCACTGAGCGGGGATGTGAAGCGGGGCAGGGAGTCCCGCTTCACTAGCACTTGAGGGCGGACGTGAAGCGAGCGTGGGACACACCTCAATTCGCGGCCCGTCGGTCGCACGTGCGCGATGCTGGCGCCCTCCACATGATGGGGGCACGTCGCGGTTCGCGGCCCGTCAGTCGCACGTGCGCAATGCCAGCCCCGGGCGCTCGCGGAGGCGTCACGTCATGCCGCGCGGGCGCCGTCGGGGCGCTCGTGGAGGCGTCACGTCATGCCGCGCGGGCGCCGTCGGGGCGCTCGCGGAGGCGTCACTTCATGCCGCGCGGGCGCAGTCGGGGCACACGCGCTACCGGCCTTCCCTCAGCTCCTCCGCGAGCCGGTCGAGCCCCGCGAGCAGCTCACGGTGTTTCTCCCGCGCGGGCTCCCCTCCTGCTCGCAGCGCCAGGGCCAGCACGCCGGGGAGGTTCATCGCGGCGTCGCCTCGCAGGCGCTCGCGATACTCCCGCATCCAGTCCGTCGGCGCGCGCAGCGACCAGTTGCGCTCATCCACCGTGCCCGGCTCGTTGTACGTCTCCGGTATCCCCAGCAGGTCCGTGAAGAACACCATGACGTTGCGCGCGCGACTGGCGAACAGGTCCGCCAGCTTCGCCTGCGCGAGCTTCCCCGGGTCCGCAGCCAGCGCTCGCGCGAAGTCCTCTCGCCGCTCGGGCTCGGGACACAGTCGGGTCGCCAGATAATCCGCCTGCGCCCGCAGCGTGCCGCGCCACTGCCAGTCCCCCACCAGACGCCACAGCGACTTCGTGTCGTGGTTGCCCACCATCATCCAGTCCTCGGGCGCCACGTTCTCGCTGCGATACACGTCCGCGGGATTGCGCAGGTCCGCTTTCTGGGTGACGCGGAAGCGGCCCAGCCCATAACGCGCCATCACCCGCCCCAACGGATACGGCAACGTGCTCAGCACCTCGCCCAGCAGGTCGCCCAAATCCCGGCCGTTGCGCCGCGCCGCCGCGACCACCGTGTCGAAGAGGACGCTGAAGCGCTGCACCTGCTCGGGCGTGAGCGACTTCACCTCGCCATCCGCGTACCTCGGCAGCGAACGGTCCAACTGCTGGGGGCTCACCAGCGCGTAGCGCGCCAGCTCCAGGTGGTCCGTGAGGTCCGGCGAGGAGAAGAGGCGCGCGCCGTGCTGCACCGCCCCCAACGCGTCCCACTCCCCCGCGCGGTAGACCCACGGACACACCAGCCCATGGGGATGGTCCAGCCGCAGACCGTCGTACTCCGCGAGCATCTTGTCCATGCGCGCGTCCATGAAGCGCAGCACGGCTCCGGGCCGGAAGCCCAGCAAGGGACCTTCACCGCCCTCCGCGAAGTACTGCTCCGGGTCCAACACCGGATAGTTCCACGGCTGGCCCTCCGGATTGGTGCGGCTCGGCGGAGCGCCCATCAGATAGGACCGCAGGAACAAGCCCTGCCACGCCCACGCATCGCGCGGTGAGAAACCAATCTGCAGGTCGCCGTAGAGCTTCAGCCTCAACGACGCCGTGCGCTCGCGCAGCACTTCATGCTGTGCATGCACCAGGAACTGGAAGAAGGCATAGCGCTCCAGGGTCTCCGCGTACTGTGCCTCCAGCGCCTGCACCCGCGCGGCCGCGACACCCTCGGCGCCCGGTCGAGGACTCCACAACCGTCCATCCAACGAGTCCGCCCACGGCCTCCAGTCCAGGACACCCTTCTCCGCGCACAGCACGTCGAAGAGCGCGTCACGCAGCAGCCACGCGCGGTGTCGCTGACGGAAGGTGTTGAAGCGCGCGGACACTTCGCGCACGGCGGCGGAAGCATCGGGGCTGGCGCGCTGGTGACGAAACGACGTCCACGCCTCATCGAGCGCCTCGAGCTGCGCACGGAAGGCCCACCGGTAGCGCTCTCCGGGACTCGAGGAACGGGAGCGGGCCTCCGCGAGCGCGGCCACACGTCCTCGCGGGAGCAACGCGCCCCAGGACGCATCCTCCAGCTGAGCGAGCGCCACGTTGAGCACGTTGCGAGAGAAGAGCGTGCCGTCATACGGCGAGGCGTTCGACTCCGACGTCTGCCCCTGGGGACCCAACTGGATGCCCGTGAAGCCCAGCGTGTGCGCGGTGTCCAGGAATCGGGCCGCGCCCTCCGAATAGGGCGAGCCTCGGCCCGTGTCCTCGTGAGGAAGACTGGGGAAGCTGGGGTCGTGGATGCTCAGGACCAGGTTGCGGACATCGAGTGCGGCCAGGGCTTGGGTGACGAGTCGACGATGGTCTTCAGGCAGCAAGGCTCGGGACATGGTGGATGGCGACCGACCCTAGGTTCCTCCGAGGGACACGCCAACCCGCTTCTCGGGCCGACGTTCAACATCCGTCCGAGGCGGACACTCCGCGAAGCTTCTCGGACACTCCCAGCAGCCCGGTGTCACTTCTGTCGGGACTGCGGCGCCGGACGGGGCTCTCCGCCTCCGCCCGTGGGGTGCCCGGTTCCGGGTGCTCGGAAGTGGAAGACCTTGCGCAGCTTGCGGCCCATCCACGTCCGCCCATCCACCAGGATTTCGTACACCGTCGGAATCACCAGCAGCGTCAGCAACGTGGACGTAATCGTGCCGCCAATCACCGCGCGGCCCAGCGGAGCGCGGAAGTCACCGCCCTCGCCCGCGCCGATGGCCACGGGAATCATGCCCGCCACCAGCGCGAAGGTCGTCATGATGATGGGGCGCAAGCGGATGCGGCCCGCCTCGATGAGCGCCTCGCGCAAGGGCATCCCTTTCTCGTGGGACCACTTCGCGAAGTCGATGAGCAGGATGGCGTTCTTCGCGACGATGCCCATCAGCAGGATGACGCCGATGAGGCTCATGATGTTGAGCGTGTCCCCCGTGATGAGCAGCGCCAGCACCACTCCGATGAGGGACAGCGGGAGCGAGATGAGGATGGCCAGCGGGTCCAGGAACGAGCCGAACTGGATGACCAGGATGAGGTACATCAACAGCACCGCGACGCCCAACGCGAGGAACACCCGCGAGAAGACCTCTTCCTGGTCGGCGGACTCACCGCCCGTCGTCAGCGTGTAGCCCGCGGGGAGCTGCACCGCACCCACCCGCTCCTGGATGTCTCGCATCACCTCCGTCAACGAGCGGTCCTGCACGTTCGCCTGCACGTTGATGACCCGCTCCCGGTTGAGGTGCGTGATTTGCGCGGGACCGAGCGCCTGCCGGATGTCCGCCACCTGTCCCAGCGGCACGAGCTGGGGTGCGCCACCCGGCGCCGCGCCCACCCGGATGGGGATTCGCGCCAGGTCATCCGGGTTGTCACGCGCCTCGGGCGCCAGCCGCACCATGACATCGCGAGTCTCACCAATCGGGTCCACCCAGTCCCCCACGTCCAGGCCCGCGAAGGCCGGCCGCAGCACCTGGGCCACCTGCCCCACCGTCACCCCGAGCTGCCCCGCGAGGCCCCGGTTCAGGTCCACCTCCAGCTCCGGCTTCTGCCCTCGCGTGGAGAGCCCCACGTCCACCGCGCCGGGCACCTTCTCCACCTCGCGCTGCACCTGCTGCGCGAGTTCAGTGAGCTTCTTCTGGTCGGGCCCGCTCAGCTCCAGCTGAATCTGCTTGAAGGCGCCGCCAAAGCCCGACGTGAAGACAGACACCTTCGCGCCGCCCACGCTCGCCAGCTCCTTGCGCAGCGTGCTGCCCAGCGCATCCTGGCTCACGTCGCGGTCCGCCTTGGGCGTGAGCCGCACGTACACAAGCGCCTGGTCCACACCGGGCGCGCTCAGTGGGAGCGGCACGCCGATGGTGCTGTAGGTATAGGCGACCTCCGGATGGGCTCGGGCGACGCGCGCCACCTCCTCCACCTTGCGGCGCGTGTACTCCAGGCTGGAGCCCGACGGCGTCTCCACCAGCAGCTCCACTTCCGAGCGGTCACTCACCGGCACGAAGCCCGCGCCACCCACCGTTCCCTGGAGCACCAGCGCGCCCACGAGCGAGCCCACCGCCACCAGCACCATGGCGAGCCGATGGTCCAGCGCCCAGGCGATGACGCCCTTGTAACGGTCCGCCTGCCGGTCGAACCACGTGTTGAAGCGGGCGAGGACGCGGGAGATGAAGCCGCGCCGCGCGCCCTTCTCCACCTGCGGGTCCGCCCAGTACGCGCTCAGCATCGGGTCCAGGGAGAAGGACACGAACAGCGACACCAGCACCGCGCAGGCGATGGTGAGTGCGAAGGGTTTGAACCACTGTCCGGCCACGCCGTACATGAAGGCCACGGGCACGAAGACGGCGACGATGGAGAACGTGGTCGCCGACACCGCGAGCCCGATTTCCGAAGTGCCCTCCTTCGACGCGGTGTAGTGGTCCTTCCCCATCTCGATGTGGCGGACGATGTTCTCGCGCACCACGATGGCGTCATCGATGAGGATGCCGATGGCCAGCGTCAGGCCGAGCAGCGACATCGTGTTGAGCGTGAAGCCGAAGGCCCAGACGCTGATGAACGCCGCCAGCGCGCTCACCGGCAGCGCCAGCCCCGTGATGACGGTGGAGCGCCACGAGTTGAGGAAGATGAACACCACGAGCACGGTGAGCAGCGCGCCTTCCACCAGCGCCGACTGCACGTTCTCCACCGCGCTCTCCACCCGCACACCCGCGTCGCGGACGATGGCCAGCTTCACGTCCGCCGGGAGCTTCTTCTGCAACGCCGCCACGCGCTCGCGCACCGCGTCCGCCACCTCGGTGGTGCTGTAGCCCTTCGTCTTCAGCACTTCGATGCCCACCGCTTGCGCGCCGTCATAGAGCGCCAGCGTGCGAGGCTCCTCCGAGCCCACGAAGACGTCCGCCAACTGCCCCAGTCGGATGACCTGACCGTTGCGCGTGGTGACCACCATGTCGCGAAAGGCCTCGGGGCTCTCCAGGCGTCCCTTGAGACGGATGGACTCCTCTTCGAGCTTCGAGTTGATGCGGCCCACCGGCGCGGCCAGATTCTGCGCCTGGAGCGCGGTCACGACTTCCGCCAGGGAGATGCGCGCGGCCTGGAGCGCCTCGGGCTTGAGCTGCACGGTCATCTCCCGCTCCACGCCGCCGACGACGTCGGCCTGCGCCACGCCGGGCACCGAGCGCAGCTCGCCCACCACCAGCGGGTCCGCCACGCGGGACAGCCCGGCGACATCGAGTCGCTCCGACGTGAGGGTCAGCGAGACGATGGGCGCGTCCGCCGGGTCGAACCGCGTAAGGACGGGCTCCTCCATCTCCCGAGGCAGGTCGGCGCGTTTGCTGGAGATGGCATCGCGGATGTCTTGCGAGGCCTCCTGGATGTCCTTCTCGAACTCGAAGAACACCGTGAAGGTGGCCAGGCCGTCCGTGGCGGTGGCGGTCGTCTCCTTCGGGTCCACGCCACTGATGGCGAAGATGGCGTCCTCGATGGGCTCGACGATTTCGCGCTCCACCGTGTCGGGTGCGGCACCTGGGTAGACGATGCTGACGGCGATGACCGGCGCCTGGACGTCCGGGAACTCATCCGTCTCCAGTTGCCACAAGGCGACGATGCCGAAGATGACCAGCGTCACCATCGCGGTGATGGTCACGATGGGACGCTTGATGGCGAAGTCGGAGATGAACACGGGGTTTCTCCCGGAAGGAGTCGAAGGGACGCAGCGAACTCAGGGCGCGCGTGGCGTCGCGCCCTCCGAGGACTCGCTCGGTGACGGGGAAGGACGTGCGGGCGCGGTTTCATTTCCGCCCTGGCGAGTGTCGGACTCGGCGCCGCCACCACCGACACCAGGGCCTTCGTCTCCTGCTACCGGCTCTCCCGGACGTGGCGCGTCCACCTTCACGCGCGCGCCCTCGCTCACCTCGTCGCGCGCGGAGCCGAGCAGCACCACGTCTCCCTCCTGCAACCCCTGGCGCACCTCCACCCGCTTCTCGACTTCATCGCGCAGCCCCAGCGTGATGGGCACGCGCTCCACACGCGTGTCTCGCACGCGCAGCACCGTGGGCTTTCCCTCGGAGTCATCCACCGCGCCCAGCGGCACCGACAGCGCTCGCGCGGCCCGCGCGGCCACGCGCCCTTCGGCGAACAGCCCCGCGAGGAGCTGGAGGTCCGTATTGGGAATCGCCACGTAGATGCGCACCTGCCCCGTGTTCGGGTCCACCACCGGGTTGATGCGCTCCACCTGTCCCGTGAACGAGCGGTCCGCGTACCCGGTGACCTTGAACTCCACCGGCGTGCGCACCTTCACCTGGTCCAGATTCGCGGCAGGCACCGACGCCTCCAGGCGCAACGTGCGCGGGTCCACCACGGTGAACAGCGGCGAGCCCAGCTGCACGACGTCACCCACGCTCACCTGCCGCTCGCTCACCACGCCCACGAAGGGCGCCACCACCCGCGTGCGCCCCAGTTGCTCCTGCGCCAGCGCTTGACGGGAGCGCGCCTCCGCGAGCTGTCCCTTCGCCTGCGCCACCGACAACTGCGCCCGCTCGAAGTCGCGCTGGGTGATGACTCCGGCCTTGGCCAGCTTCGCGCTGCGCTCCACCTCGGCCTCGGCCACCTGCAAGGCATTGCGCGCCGTCGACACCGCCGTGCGCGTGGCGATGACCTGGTCCCTCAACGTCGCATCGTCGATGCGCGCGAGCGCCTGGCCCTTCTTCACCACCTGCCCCTGTTGGGCCTCGATATCGAGGACCGTGCCCGCCACCTGCGCGCGGACCGCCGCCGCGGTGCGGGCCTGGAGCGTGCCCGAGATTCCAGGGCCGGAGCGCAGCTCGCTCGGCTGCGCGAGCGCCACGTTCTCCTGGCCCAATGTCACCGTGGGCTCCTCGGGCTGCGCTGGCTCGCCCGAGCTCTTCTTGCAGCCGGCCACCACACAAGCCGCCGCCAGCAGCAGGCACCACGTCCCGCCAGCCGCCATCCGTCTCGTCCGTTGGGCTCGTCTCACCGCGCGTCTCCGTCCTCCGCCGGTCCCTCCCCTGCCCCCGGCGGGCCGGCTAAACGTGGTGTCGGCCCCTTGCCGCCGGAAGTCGCCCGCCTCCGCTCCTCGCCCCAGGAGACAGAGGCAGGCAGGACGCCCGCTCATGCACATGGCCAGCAGCCGGGCTCACCAGGCGCTCGGCTCCGGAGTCGCCAGGAGGACGGGTCCCTGCGTCGCCGCGGCCGGGATTTCGCTCATCAGCAGCGTGCCGAGCAGGAAGTTCGTCGGCAGGCCACACGTCGGCAGAATCGTCCCCGTGGAGCACGTCACCTGGCGCTCGCGGGCCCGCGTCGTCGGCGTGCGACAGCGCGCGCCCGAGGCGTCCCACTCCGCCTCCACGCTCCAACCCTCGGAGTCCTGCTGCACGCCCGAGGCGTCGTACAGGTTCACCCAGCTCCCATCCACCGTGTACGAAGTGCCGTCGCCGCAGAAGTCCGCGCGAACCATGCGCGTGCAGGCCTGGTGCAAGGGAGCCAGGCTTCGCCCCATCACGGTGGAGGCCCAGGGGCGGTAGCCAAAGCGGACGCACTTGGCGATGGCCGCGCCCTCACACGCGAAGGTGAAGGCCTGCGTGTCCTCGATTTTCGCGCCGCCGCCAGCGACACCCTGGCGATAGTCCCAGCGCCCTTCCACGGGGATGGCCCCGAGCGCGGAGCCATCCTCGGCCTGACACGCGGGCTTCCACGTGTTCTCCGCCAGGGAGTAGTACGAGACGCGATAGACCCAGACGTCCTCGCTCGCGCCCGTGCCCGGCTGGATGTCGTCCACGCGCAGGGCGACGGTGTCGCCGCTCCCGAGTTCTCCGACGAAGTGCGTGCCGAGGAAGTCCATCCCGGACATCACCGTGCCGTCATGGGACTCGCCGCGGAGCACGCTGCCGTCCAGCCACGTCCGCGTCAGCGCGCCCAGGTCCGCGCGCGCGGCCCCCATGAAACGCACCCCCACCAGCATCTGCCCCAGCTCGGAGCCATTGAGGTTGCGCCCGTTGAGATTGCGGCCATTCAGGTTGCGCCCGTTGGGCGCGGACAGCTCGGCCACCTGGGTTCCCAGCGTCTCGGGCTCCCGGTCGTCCACGGCGCTCCCACACCCCGCCAACCCACAGGCGATGACCATCGCCCCCACCATCCGCCTCGCCACCATGCCCCGAACCTCCCCGGCCCAGCTCGACTGGACACAAGGTTCGCAGGAGCCTGTCCGCTTGCAAGCCGGACTGATGACTCCAGGACACACGCATCGTCCGAACAGAGGCAGCAAGCAGTCAGGGGCAGGACTGACAGGCGGTTCCATCGTCCGGTAGCCAGGGTGCTCCCCCAGCGACCGACCGAGCGTCCTTCAAGGCGATGATGGGGGCAGGTCCGCGCACACGCGCAGGCCCATCGTCACGTCGCGCAGCGATGGCTCCGGCAGCTCCCGGTTCGTCGCGCGCGCGGAGGTGGCCGCGAAGGCGAAGCTCCCACCCCGAGCCACCGCGCGCCCCGGCTCCAGCCACGAGCGCGTCCACTCCCAGACATTGCCAGCCATGTCGTCCACGCCGAAGGGACTGCGCGACGCGGGATGACTTCCCACCTCGTCCGGGCCGAAGCCTCCGGGCTGCTTGCCGTATGTGGCGTCGATGTTGGCGTCGTCTGGGCCCAGCCTGTCGCCGTGCGGGAACTCGCGTCCATCCACGCCCCGCGCGGCGCGCTCCCACTCCAGCTCCGAGCACAGCCGCGCGCCAGGAACGCGGGCACTGAACGACAGCCAGGACACGTACGTCTCCGCGTCCGCGAAGGAGATGCCGCTCACCGGGAAGCGCAGCCAGTCCTGCTCGCCCCGCCGCGCGCGATTCGCGTAGCGCACCGGCTCTCCCGCACGCGCTTCGTACGGCACATTGCCCGGCTGGAAGCGCAGTCGCCAGACGTCGTCCACCCGGTCGAGCGAGAGGTGCCCCGCATACCCGCCCGTGCCCACGTGAGGCAGGCGCGAGGCGCGCAGCTCGGGTGACATCGACTCCAGGAAGGCGAGCCAGTCGGCGTACGTCACCTCGTGGCGGGCGATGAGGAAGCCCGGCACCTGCACCGCGTGCTGTGGCACCGCGTTGAAGAACTCACGGACGCTGGCATCGGCGGCGCTGCCAAAGCGCACCTCACCCGGTGGCACGAAGACGTAGCCCGCGGGAATCGAGCCCGCGCGCGGCAGCCGCAGCTCCAGCCGCCGAGCCTCTCCGCGTCGCAACAACAAGGGCTGCGTCACCGGCTCGTGGTGTGACGCGCGCAGCGTGAGCTGGTACGGCCCGGGTGGGACGGAGACGTCCATCCAGGGCTCCGACTCCAACGGCAGCGCAGGCCCTGGCTGCTCGTTGCCGAGCGCATCCCGCGTCACGGGACGCAGCTCCACCTCCACGTCGCGCGCGGCGACATCCAGGGTGAGGCGCGCGGGCGCGGTCCACCGCTTCCAGCGCTCGCCCTGGGTGTCATAGAGCCGCAGGCGTTGCAGGAGCGTGGGCAGCGCCGCGGACTCACCATCCTGCTCGGCCCACAGCGCGCGCTCGAACAGGAAGTCCGCGAGCGCGTCGCGCACGTCCGGCCGCTCCGGCGCCAGGGCCAGGGCCCGCTCCAGCCGTCCCGAGACACCATCGAAGCGATGCCGCAACTGCGCGGCGCGGGCGACGCTCTTGCTCCACAGCCGGTCCGCGTCGAGCTTCTGGCCACTGCCGTAGAGACGGAAGGCCTCGGCGCGCTCGGAGTGGAGCAGGTCCTTCGTCTCCACCACCGTCTCCAGGGAGTGCCGGGCCTCGTCCAGCTCCGCGCGCACCTGACGCTCCAGGCTCCAGCGCTCGCGCAGCTTCAGCCCGCCGTACACCAGGCCGAGTGACAGGATGAAGCCCGCGGCCAGGGCATGGCGGACGCCGCGGCTGCGCACAAGGGTGCGGCGCGAGGCGCGCAGGAAGTCCTGCTCGCGGCGCGTCAGCTCACCCGAGTCGAGCACCGCAGCCTCGGCGAGCTGGCGAGGCCCCCACAGCAGCTCGCGCGAGTGGTTGTGTTTCTCCCAGTGCGCCGCGGCGGTCTCCAGCAGGGCCTGGACCTCGCGGCGCTCGGCGGCCTCCGCGAGCCAGCGGGCCAGCGAGTTCCAACCGGAGAGCAGGGCCTCGTGGGCCAGTTCGTAGGAAGTCCCCTCCGGTGCCTCGCGGGCCACCAGCAGTCGGGCCCGGACGAGCGCCTCCAGCGCCGCGCGGTAGCGCACGTCTTCTCCCGCGAGCTCCCGGTCCGTCTTGCGCGCCCGCGTGCCATCGGCGGTGACCAGGCGCAGCAACACACCCCGCGCCGCCACGCGCTGGTCCGGCAGCAATCGTTCCACCGCCGCGTCCGCGTGCTTCGCCAGCGCGCCCGCGACGCCGCCCAGCGAGTCCAGCGCGGCCTGGGCAATCACCTGGGCCTTCGCGTCGCGGGCCTCCCACAGCTCCGCGAGCGCGAACTGGAGCAGCGGGAGCCCACCCTCGGCCGCGGCCGTGACGAGCGAGTCCACCAGCGCCTCCGACTCGAAGCGCACGCCCTTCACGCGCGCGGGGCCGGTGACAGCCTCCCGTGTCTCCTCGGACGTGAGGGCGCGCAGCAGGTACAGCGCGCGAGGGACTTCCGCGCCCAGGCCCGGCACGGACGTGAGCCGGGTGAGGAAGTCGCTGCGACTGGAGGCCAGCAGGCGCACGCCACTGGCGCCCTCCGCGAGCCCGCCCAGGGCCTGTCCCGCCAGCGCCGCCTCCAGGGGCTCGGCCAGGGTCGCCAGTTCCTCGAGCTGGTCCACGTAGACGAGCAGTCCCTCGCGGGCGCCCAGGCGAGCCCGGAGCCTGCGCACCAGACACGAGGGCTCGGAGCGGAGTGCCTCGGCCAGGGGCTCCTCGTCCACGGCCAGGAGGGGCGCGAGCGCCGCGGCCAACGCGGCGACGGGCTTGCGGCCCGGCACCAGTCGGACGGAGTGCCAGCGCCGTCCATCCTCGAGTCCGCCCTCGGCCACGGAGGGGAGGATGCCGGCCAGACACAGGGAGGACTTGCCCACGCCGGAGTCGCCGGTGATGAGCAGGAAGGACTCGGCGCGCAGCCGCTCCAGCACGGCGCGGCACTCGCGGCGGCGGCCGAAGAAGAGGGCGCGGTGCTCGGCCTCGAAGGCGCGCAGGCCCCGGTAGGGATTGCCCTCGGGCACGTGGGTGGGGGCGTCCTCGCGCGACAGGGCCTCGAGAGCCTCCAGGAGCAGCGCGGCGGAGGCGAAGCGTTCGGAGGGCTCGCGGCGCAGGCAGCGGTCGATGACCCCGGCGAAGGCGACGTCGACGTGGGGGGCGACATCCACCAGGGGGAGCGCGTCCTGGGTGCGGACCACATGCGGGAGTTCGCGCCAGACGACGTCCCGGAAGGGGCCACGGCCCACGCAGAGTTCGTAGAGGACGACGCCCAGCGAGTACACGTCACTGCGGGCCGTCAGGTCCTCGCCCGCCCAGGCCTCGGGAGACATGTAGTAGGGCGTGCCGACCAGCGCGCCCTGGGGGAGCGAGGGCAGGAAGACACCGTCCAGGGAGCGCGCGGAGAAGTGCGGGTTGGCCTCCGGGTCCAGGTCCGCCGGCAGCTCCGGGGGGGCGGGATTTCGCGGGGGCGGGGCGTCATCGGCTCCGGCGGCGCTGTCCAGGAGCTTGGCGAGCCCGAAGTCGAGCAGCTTCACGGCGCCGCTCTCGGTGAGCACGGCGTTGCCGGGTTTGATATCGCGGTGGAGGACACCCCGACGGTGGGCGGCGCTCAAGCCCCGGGCCAAATCGCGGCCGATGGTGAGTACGCGCTCCCAGCGCAGGGGTTTCACGAGCCGGTCCAGGCTCACGCCCCGGATGAACTCCGAGATGAGGTAGGGCTGCTCGTCGAGCTGTCCCACCCGGTAGAGGGTGACGACGTTGGGGTGCTGGATGCGCGCGGCGGCGCGGGCCTCGACAAGGAAGCGGGCCAGGGCATTGGAGCCGAGCGCGGGGATGAACTTCACCGCCACCGGGCGTTCGAGGAGCGTGTCCTGGGCGAGATACACACGGCCTGTCCGCCCACGACCGATGGGCCGCACGATTCGGTACTCGTCGAACTCCTGGGGCGGAGCCCACGCGTCCGGCTGCGGCGAGGCGGCAGGGATTCCCACCATGAGGGCGTATGCATCCCAGGTTGGAACGGCAACCCTGGCCCGGCTCGTTGCGACGCCGGCACGGTGGGGGGCTCAGGGAAGTGTCGGGTGGTGGGCACTCACCCTTCGCGAAGGACTCAGCCCTCCTGCCCTTCCCGCTTACGAGCCTTGCTCGGCTTGAGCATGTTTCGGATCTTGTTTTCCAGGTCCTGAGGCAGGCACGGCTTGGCGACGAACTCGTCGGCACCCGCTTCGCGTGCGTGTTCCGCGTTGCCGGCGAGGACGTGGCCCGTCAGGGCCATCACCGGGATGTCGCGCGTGCGCAGGTCCTGTTTGATGCGCCGGGTGGCCTCCCAGCCGTCCATGACGGGCAGGGACAGGTCCATGAGGATGATGTCCGGCTCGCTCGACTGGGCCTTCTCCACCGCCTCCATGCCATCCCGGGCGGTATCCACCTCGAAGCCGACGAACTCCAGGTACTCCGCATACATCTCCCGGGCGTCGTCGAAGTCGTCGACGACCAGGACCCGCTTGCGTCCCCCGCCTGACGCATCCGACGTCGCGGTGGAGACCCTGTCTTCAGAAGTGGGGGTGGCCGTGTGCTTCATGGAACAGGCGCCTCACGTGTGGGGAAACAGCGGTGGACAATCTATGCACGCATCCACCATCGCGCCCACCCCACTACGACTCGAACACCCCCTGCCCACCGTTCAATGGAGAACGGTGGGGACGAGCCGCACGCGTCACCGCCGTACAGGCACACCGATCTACTCACTCGTTGGAGATGTAGACCTGAACAGGTCGTACCAGCGGCAGGCTCTCGGGCAATTCCGTCCAAGCCAGGTAGAGCCTGTCGGTGGGCCCCATCGCGACCACCGTGGACCTCGTCGGAAGTGAACCGGGCTGGAGCGAAAGCATGCCGCCCAGGCACTTCCTCGTTCCCGCATGGAGGCGTCGCGCATAGAGAAGGGTGGCCGAACTCTCGGATTCGCAGTGAGCGACGACCCGTCGGGTGACAATGAAACCTCCGCGGGAATGGCCTCGGCTCCAGCGAAAATCTTGACGGAGCGTTCATTGACGGTGGCCAGAGTCAACGGTTCTGAGAACCCGGCTTGGGCCACCTGCCCCAAGGGAACAAGCCGAGTACCGGCCACGGGAACCCGTGAGCTCCATTCCGGAGGAGACCTATCCACGGTGAGCTGCACCGGCGCGCTCAAGAAAATCCAAGAGCCGAGCGTTGCCCTCACCGGAGAGCGTGCGGCCCCTCGTCAAGCGACTGGGTGTCCCAGCGCCTCTGATAGGGCGAAAGCCGTGTCGTGACAGCCTCGCCGTCCGCGAGCAACTCGACGAACTCGGGCGAGGAACCGGTCAACTCGACGCGGACATCAAGCTCTCCGTTCGTAAGGCTCGCCGACGTCAGTCACCAGCCGCACATCCATCGTGGGTTCACCCGAGTCAGGATCCGAAGCATCCGTGGTCGAGATGTTCCCCGAACCAGGGGCCCCCGCGTCCTCGCTTCCCACGTCGGCCCCCTCGGATACCTGCTGGACATCCGGCACGTTGATACGGGCCTACGACAGACGGGGATTCAGGCGGAACCGGGCTGGTAGGGCATCGAACTCATAGGGCAGAGGTGTATTGTCTGCTGCCGTCTGAATTTTCCTCAACACATCCTGGATTCTGATGTCACCCTGGTGTGATTGATTGAAAACAGTCAAAAGGCTGTGCTATAATTCGCGAAATCAGGGGAGGCAGGAATGGCTGCAGGGGGAAGGGCTTCTTGGAGTCTTTGTATCTGGCTGGCTGTTCTTGGCTGTGACTCGAGCAGGAGCGGGCGAGCCAATGCCCCGAGGCCCATCACCGAGCATCGGGCGGTGGAAGCAGGCGCCGGGAACCGGCAGCTGGGCGAGGACTGCACGCGGGGCTCTCACTCGGACTGTGCGTCGGGCCTCTGCCTCCACGCCTCCTCCCACGGGGCCTCCCCCCCCGGTAGGGACTACTTCTGTAGCCGTACCTGCCAGGCTTCCGCAGACTGCCCCGTGGACTGGCGGTGCCAGCAGGTTCTGCCCGGCACGGAGGAACAGCTGTGCGTGCCGCCCGCGGGCTGGACTGCCTCAGCGGTGAGTCCGCAGGGTATGCCCGGCAAGCCCTAGGCACCTGTTCCGACACGGCACTTCAATCACTTTCCAGGATATTCACCTAATTCATGTCTTTCGCTTGGGCCTCCACGCAGGCGGCGCCGGGAGCGGAGGGGACCGCCATGTCTCGTTCATATCAAACGCTTGTTTTTGTTGCACTCCTGGGGCTGCTGTTGCCCCTGCGCGGGGAAGCCCAGGGGACATGCGATGGCCTGCGCTACTTCTGCTTCACCCCACCGGGTGGGGGAACACCAGTGATGGCGGCGTGCTCCTGTGACGGGAGCTTCATTTGTTCGAATGGGGGGGGCTGCAACGGGAAGTACGCCCCCTACTGCAACTTTATTGACCCCGTCTACGAGAGCAACGATTGGCGCGACACCTGCTGCTATTCCGATGAACCCTGCACGCCAGAGTCGGTTCCGCCTCCCGAGTGCACCGAGGACTGCGCGAAGACGCCACAACCGTGCGAGGATGGCGAGTGCTCCTGTGGCCCCAACGGGGAGCCGCTGCCGGTATTTGGCGACCCGGTAAATGCCATCACCGGCGAGAGCATCCTGGTGGAGCCCGACCTGATGCTGGCCGGCGTCCCCGCACCAATCGAGCTCAAGCGCCACTACACCTCGGACGTGAATACCTGGCTCCTCACTGGTGTGGTGCGCAACGTCCCCAAGCCCTTTGGCGGTGCCCCCGCCGAGGCGGGCTCCCTCCACTGGTCTCACAATCACTACAGCTTTGTCTTTCCTACCGAACAGCGCTGGACGGTGGTTCGTGGCAGCGGGGCCCTCACCCACTTCACCCCCTGCACGGGCACGCCGTGCTCGGCCGTACCCGTCGGTGGCTCGGCCAGCAAGCGCGAGCGGCTGCAGCGCACCGCCAGCGGCTTCACGTTGATGGAGGCCGGCGGACGCAAGCTTCGCTTCGAAGCCCGACACGTGGAGGCCGGTAGCCCCCAGGAACGCTACTTCCTCAGCCAGATAGTGTCTGCCCGGGGAGTCACCGAGGCGCAGCTGGCGTACGCGATTCCCCCGGGCCTGTCCTGTCCCCAGGGCAACACAGGCACTGGCGCGGGCGTGCCCTACCTTGCCTCGGTGAGTGGCCCCACCGGCGCGCTGGACTTCCGGTACGTCGCGCTGACCTCGCCCGCCGGCGGCACGGAGTGCGTCGTGCGCGATGTGCTCAGGCGAGGTGAGTCCATCTCCGCCATCGTCTACGCCTACGCGCGGGACTCCGGCAATGTGGAGCGTCCCGGCCTGCTGGCCCGGGCCTCGGTTGACAGCGGCATTCGGGACTACAGCTATTCGGCCAGCACGCTCCAGACCTCCGTGGGCAGCGTGCCAGTGGTGAGGCATGACTACGCGGGAGGCCGTGTTGCCTCGGTGGTCGGTGACGGAGAGCTGCTCTCAGTGGGCTCCATCCAGGCCTCCACGTGCCAGTCGGGCAGCAACTGCTGCGGCGGAGTGGTAGTCAAGCGCGAGGTGAAGGACACCTATGCCCAGCGGGGAGATGGCCAGGGCGGAACAACTCTGACGCGCACCTACGAGACGCTGCGTGACGCCAGCCAGACTGTGGCCGGACGGCTCTACCAGGTGACGGACACGTGCAGCCTGTCGGGCGCGTGCAGCCCGGGCACCGAGCGCTTCGAGTGGGAGTGTGCCACCAGCACCACGCCTGCATACGAGAAGGCACGCAAGAACAAGCGCGACGCCTGGGAAGTGTATGCCTATGCCTCGCCCGATCCCAGCACCGGCCAGCCTCCTTCTGTGCTGGAGAAGACGTCAGTGAAGAGGGGCGCCCAGGACATGACTGGCACCGGCGCACTAGAGGAGGAGACCTTCTCCTATACCTATGGCCCCAATGGGGAGCAACTGCTGGCCGCCTCCGAGAAGCCCAGTGTACTGGGAGCCGCCGGGCAGAAGGCCCGCACCTACAACCGTTATGATGCCACCGGCCGGCTGACAGCCACCCTCCGCTCGGGCTGGACGCGCGTATTCGACGCGGCCACTGGCACCTGGAGCACGCAGCAGCGCTGGAATGGCACCTTTTACTTCACCACGCGCAGCGGCGAGAGCACGCCGGACGCGCTGGGGCGCACGCTGGAGACGCACGGCCCCTGCTGGGTGGCCAGCGAGGCGGCCACAGACTGCGCCACGGGTACCGCCTTCCCCACTACCCGCAGCTACTACTGGCCCGAGACGGAGACGTCACCACGCCGCAACCGGCTGCAGAAGGTGGCCGTCTACCCGACAGGCTTCTCTGGCACACCCCTGGAGACGCACTCCAACACGTATGACGCCGCCGGGCACGTACTGGAGAGTGTGGATGCCAACGGTGTCACCACGCTCAGCACCTGGCGCGACAACCAGCGGCTGACGGAGACCGTGCGGGTGACGGGCCAGCCAGACGTGGTGACGCGCTTCGGGTATGACGAGGCGGGCCACCTTGCCTGGACGCAGAAGCCCGAGGGCAACTACGAGGTCTTCTGCTACCGGCTGGTTGCGAACATGTCCCTGGGCTGCAGCACGGGTTTTCTGACGGACAAGCTGCAGTGGAAGGCGAAGTCCGCCAGCCAGAGTGGGGCCGCTCCGTCCGAGTGGGTGACGTATACCTACTGGCAGGATGGCACAGTGAACGAGGAGCGCTACCAGGACGCGACGGGCATCCGCAAACAGCGCTCCCATGGCACGGACGCTCACCGTCGTCCCACCTGGCAGCGCATAGGAAATGGCTTTGCTGGCACGTACTCCATGTCGCGTGCCTATGACGGTGCCGACAACCTTACCAGCGTGGGGTCCAATTCCGCCATGCTGTACGACCGGGCCAACCGCCTGACACGTGTGGACGAGGACCCCTACGGCATCACCACCACTCGCACCTGCCTGAAGCACGATGCGCAAGGCAACGTCATCAGCGTCGACACCGGCCTCTCCTCATCAGTGGACTGCGCGACGGCCATACCGTCGGCAAACGCCTCGCTCTACCGGCATGACGACTTCGGCAACCCGGTGGAGGCCTCGCTGCCAGCCGCCGGCGCCGGCATCATCCGCTACGCCTACGACGCCCTTGGCAATGCCATCGTGAAGCAGACGCCCGCCATGGCCGCCGGGCACGCGCGCGACCACCTGTCCTACAGCTACGACGCCATGGGCCGCCTGCTGTCCTCCACGCACCTTTCGCCTTTCCTGCAGGCGGGCAGCGAGCTGCTGTACGCCATGAGCTACGACGTCTCTGCCCAGCCTGATTCCAGCTGCGGCTCGCTCGCCAATACCCGCGGGCGGCTGCTCTACCGCGACGACTCCTTCGGCCGCACATGGTTCAGCTACGACGCCTGGGGCCACACGACCAAGGAGGTCCGGCTGCGCACCGGCACCACCACCTGTAGCCCCACCACCCCCTTCCAGAACCCCCACACCCTCTATGCCTACAGCCTCAACGGCAACCTCAACCAAGTGACGTACCCCTATGGCCGCATCGTCACCTATACGTACGGCACGGGCGCGCGCGCGGACCGCGTGTCCTCGGTCAGTGTGCTGACGTGGGGGGCCAACGGCACCACCAGCACCACGCCCTTGTTGTCGCAGGTGGCCTGGGAGCCGTACGGCGGCCTGCGCGGCTACCGCATGCATCACGCGGACTCCGGAACGGCCGGCAGCATCGAGTACGCTCTGGGTGACAACGGCTCGCAACGGCCCTCCGTCTGCCCCACCTCGCTGTCCTCCCTCGGGGATGCCACCGGCCGCCCCCGGGCATTGTGGGTGTCCACCCTGGCCTCGGGCGAGGACTATGTCCGTGGCAGCGGCAATGGCGCAGTGCTGAGGCAGGTCTACACTTGGCAGGCCGACCAGCTCAACCAGTCCGACACCTGCCTGCTGGGCGCCAGCTATCCGCGCAAGGAGACCTATGGCCGCGACGGAATGAAGCGCCTCACCAATGCCACCGGTACCTTGACCACCCAGGGGGGGCCCTTCGCCCTCTGGAAATATGGCTATGACAGCCGGTACAATCGCATCTCGGAGTCGGACCAGACCAACACTTGGACGCTGGGCTACGCCAGCCCCGGACATCCGGACCGACTCACCTCCCGCTTCTCTCATCCGACATCCTCGTACAACTCCAACGGGATCGGCTACTCCTACGAGTACGAAGCCGACGGACGGGTGTCCCGGAAGCTGTGGCGCCACACGCCCTCGTCGGGCGGCGCCTTCCAACTGCTGTTCACCTCGGGCCCCTCGGCCAGCGGTGCCTCCGATACGGTCTTCAAGGCCGTGGACGTCCATGGCCTGACGTACAACTACTTCTATGACGCCCAGGGCCGCCGCCGGCTGAAGGACGGACCCACCGGCACCAAGGACGAGTACTTCTACGACCTGGGGCACTCGCTGCTGGTGGACCAGGGCAACGCATCCCTGCTGCCGGCCACAGACCACCCGGTGGACGAGTACGTGTGGCTGGACAACCGGCCGGTGGCCCTCATCCGCGGCAAGGTAGATGCCTCGTGGGCGCACCTGTCCGACAGCACTGCGGACTGCGCGCGCGGCGGCGAGGCGGCCTCGTGCGGTACCCGTCACCTAGTCACCGACTACCTAGGCAAGCCCGTCCTCATACTGGACGGCCATGGCCGGGTGGCAGGCACCGGCGAGTACAACCCCTTCGGCCACGTCAACCGCATCAGCGTGGACCACGAGACGCCTCACCCCTACTTGGGCCACAGTGGGAGCTTCGGCGAGGTGATGAAGCAGCCCGCGCCCACGGGCACCAGCGTCCGTCAGCGCTTCCTCTTCGACAGCCTGGACCTATGGTCCGACGCCGTGTGCGGGTCTGTCAGCCAGAATCGCTCGGACACGGTCTCCTTCGTCAACGCGGACGACAATGCCGCGCTGATCAGCCTGGGGGCCTCGAGCAACGGCCGCGTCTGGTCGGGTTGGGTCGTGCCTAACGCCTCGGGAGTAATGGCTGTCCTCAACAACCAGCAATGGTCAACCTGTTACGTCGTGCAGAGCTGCAGCGGCACGCAGTGCATCCCGCTGTACTGCAGCTGCGATGGTCACGGAGGCGCCAAGCAAAACACGGGCGCCATCATCTCCGCGTACGAGTACCAGCGATACCAGCCGGGCGCCCAGCCCTTCTGGACCCCGCTGCGCTTCCCGGGGCAGTACCATGACGCGGAGACAGACCTGTTCGAGAATTGGAACCGCTACTACGACCCGGACATCGGCCGCTACCTGCAGCCCGAACCGCTTTTGGTGAACCCCGAGCGCGTGAAGTGGCACGCCGAGAACGGGCGGTCGATGCCGGCATACGCCTACGCGAACAACAACCCGCTATTCAACACGGACCGGACCGGACTCGAACTCGAACTCCAGGACTGCTCGGAGAAGGTCAAAGAGAAGGTCCAGAAGCTCAAGGACTCGCTGAAGAAAGCGAAGGACTGCAAATGCAAGACACTCCTCGACAACGAGGGCATCACCGACCAGATCCTGGAGGAAGCCATCTACACCGTAACCTGCCACAAGGAGAAGATTCCGGATTCTCCTGACAACACCTCCCCCTGTGGTCAGGCGCACGCACCGGATGACCCCAAATCCATTGACGTCAGCACGAGAAGAGACTGTGGGAACACGGTCGCGACCATCGTGCATGAGCTGCGCCACTCGGGTCCGGATTATATCCCCCACCCTCCAGGGGGAAGGCAGCCGGGCGACGTGTTCGATCAGCTCGAAAAGTGCGTCAACCCCGACGGCTCGCTGAAGACAGAATGAGACGCGTGATCCCTCTAGTCGCGGCTGGGATCGCTACCTTCTCCGGCTGCGCAACGGGAAACCGTGCGCGATGGCATCCTGCCCCCCCAACCGACGAGCTACGTCGCACACTCGTCGCCGGGATCAAGGCTTCTGACACTGCCTTCGTTGAGGTTTACGGTATCCGCGTTGGCATGGCCGTTCGCGAGGCGGAGAAACGGCTCGGCGACGGCTGGTCCTGCCGCCGCTTGGGGAAAAAGTCTTGGTTCTGGAGCTGCACCCACAATCGGCCAGTCGCACCTCTCGGGGTTGGGCTTGAGGTCAGAGACGATCGGATCGTTGCGATCTCCATGCACTGGCCCAGCGCCGAGTACCGCTCGTCGGTTTGCCTGGAGTTCGCCCGCGCGCTTCATGAGTTGACGGGAAAGTTCGGCGACCCGACGAAGCGTGATGGTCGTCTCTGTCAGGAGATACAGGGCGAACCAACCTACGTGCCGAACTGCGCCTCTTGGAGCCTCGGCGATACCGGCCTTGTACTGGCCGCGAACCCTTCGCTGGAGGGTCTCCGGCAGGTCCACCTCGGCGTCAACATCGGTCCAGTTCAAACGGCGGTCTGTGCTTCGCCGGCTCCCCAGTCCGAGAAGCAGGACGCCGATACCCAGTAGGGAGCACAACCTACTTCCCGAGGGACTCAGGCAGCCAGAACCGGGGCCTCAGGGTCACCCCTTTCAAGGTGCCTCATCCACCCGCCCGGAGGCGAGCACCCGGGCGGTGGAAACATGACGCCGAGCGACGTGTCCCGGCGCATAGCCCTTCTGGACCTTCTTCTTGGGTGCTCGTGAGTGTTTGCGGAGGGGGGCCGGGTCGACGCGTGCCGCCATCTTCCGCAGTGTCGCCACCCATTGGGCCGGAGACTGGGTATCAAAAGAAGTCCAGGCCTCGGGTGGCACCGCAATCATCATCCCGCCGTAGGCGGCTTTTATCTCCGTGGCCAGGAAGTACGAGGAAATCTCCTCGACAGCTTCCGAGGCTGGCGGGTGCTCGACCTCAATCGCGGCCTGAAGCGTGGCGAGCACGTTGTAGGCCATGAGCGCCACGCCAAAGGCCAGCAGTGCGGCCCGGGGGTGACCCAGGCTGCGCACCTCGCTGTGAAGCACCGATTCCAAGCGCTGAAAGAGGGTCTCCACCGTCCAGCGGCGACGGTAGAGGCGTGCCGCGCTCCTGGCCTCCAGGTGCTCCTTGGGGGCATTGGTCAGAAGGCGGATTCGCGTCTCGCCATCCTCGGTGGGCTCGTCCAATTGCAACTCAATGCGACGCAAACTCAAGGGCTGCCCGTCTGCGTTGCGGACTTCGACGGCCTGCTCGAAGACGAGCCCCGTCTCGATTCGTCCTCGGCGTTTGGGCGCGCCGAGTTCTTTCGGGCAGGGATGAGCCCCGTGCTCCCGAATGAGAAAGACCGAGTGATTCTGGTCCAGGGAGCAAAGGATGGAGGACGTGCAGAAGTTCCTATTGTTGCCGAGCACGCTTGTTGATGGACGGGTGAGCCGGTTGGATGATGGACGCCGGAATCCCGAGTCGGTTCAAGGCCCTACGGCCGCCTGGCGGCGGTGCCCTCCGGGCAGCCTTGAGCCGCCTCGTGCTCCGGCTCAAGCTGCAACCGTCGATTCCCCAAGGGGAATCGCCTCAAGAAGAGGCCATCATCGGCGGTGACACCCGGCCGCGCGCGTTCGTGATGGACTCCTGTGGTTTCGCGCGCTTGCTGGAGGTGCCCATCAACGAGCCGGTCCGTGGAACGCCGTGGAACCATCAAAAATGCATGCTCGGCAACACCTATCGGCCAGCCACATCTGCCCGGGACCGGCCGACTTCGCCACCGATTGGAAGAGGGTGCGCTCCTGCTGATGCGCGTCCTCGCACGGCACCAGGTCCACCACCAGCCCCACCTCCGGCTCATACACCACCAGCGAATGGCCCGGCAGCGCGGCTCCCCGGAATCCCCGCAGCGGCTTGAGGCGCTTCTCGCTCGCCGGCAGGTGATTGCCGTCCACCACCAGGACTCTGTACCCCGGCACCCACGCCTCCTCTTCGCCCTTCAGCGGCTCCACCACCTTGCGCAGTCGCTCGGCACTGCCTCGCACGAGGGCCGCCACCAGCGAGGGCTCCGTGTGATTGACCTTCTCATAGAGCGCCGCCAGCGACACATGCAGGTCCTTGCTTCCCTTGGCTGCCGCATGCAGCGAGGGGCGCAGGCCCATGGCGACCAGGCTCATCAGTTCGACGACGGTGGAGAAGAGCAGCTCTCGCGTGTACTGCCGCTCACGGTTCTTGTCGAACAGCTCATCCATCCACTCGGGGCTCACAGCACGCTGAAGTGCCAGGCGGGCCATGACGCTGACCGGGCTGGCTTCGAGGAAGCGTTGGAGGACGACATCCAGGGCCATGAGTAAGCTCCTTCCTGGTGAAGGGAACCTCCAGGCAGTCCTGCCCATCCACCGGCGTTTGCGCCAGTCGAGCCCTCTTCGACCTGCTGCCCTCCTGGACGCCTACCTATCAGCGCAGCATCGCTCCCACCTTGAAAGGGGTGGGCCTCAGGGTCTTGCTCCGGCGCCCAGTCCTTATGAGCGTCCGCAGGGGTGCGTGCAGGGCCTGAGCGACGTGACGCCATCTCCCGCCATCTCCGGCCCATGGCCCCTCAGCGCTGACATGGATTGGAGATTCACCGCCCCGCCGGGGGCCCGCCCACGGCCTTGCCGCTGCGGGTCCTGCCGGTTGCCTTCACCCGTAGGCGTGATCCGGTTCGATGGCTCTCTCGCACTTCGTGTGGCTCCCCTCTGGGGAGTAGGCAGACGCGGCAAGCTGCCAGCGGGGCGAATACACCCTGGTAATGGAAACGCTGTACCCACTTCCTGGGTGTCGGGTGGACCGGGTGGCTCACGGTAGCGCGGAGGGTGTCGTCCTGGGGGCACGCATGGAGGGCACGGGAGCAAGATGTCCCTCCTGCCAGACGCCCAGTACTGCGGTGCATGGCAGCTACGTCCGACGCCCGGCGGACCTGCCCGCCGCGGGACGCGTCGTGCAACTCGAGCTGCGTGTGCGGCGCTTCTGCTGCCGAAACCCGGAATGCTCCCGCCGCACGTTCTCGGAGCGGCCGGTGCGCCTGCTGGCCGCTCAGGCTCGGCGGACGCGGCGGCCGGCCACCGCGCAGTGCGCCGTTGCAATCACAGCCGGAGAAGAGGCTGGGGCAGGCTGCTCAAGCCCCTGGCCATGCCCACCAGTCCCGATACCCTCCTGCGGCTGATTCGCCGCGCCCCGCTGCCTGCTCCCAGCCCCGCTCGCGTCCTGGGTCTCGACGACTGGGCGCTGCGCAAGGGGCGCACCTACGGCTCCATCCTTGTCGACCTGGAAGCGCACTGAGTGCGGGACGTGTTGCCAGACCGCTCGACTCCACGGTGAGCGCATGGCTGCGCCAGCACCCCGGCGTGGAAGTTATCGCCAGAGACCGGTCGACGGAGTACGCACGAGCGGCGGTGCTGGGCGCTCCAGAGGCCCAGCAGGTAGCGAACCGCTGGAACTTGCTGCTGAATGGACGGCAAATGATGGAACGCTGGATGACCAGCGCTCACCCACGCCTTCGAGTACTACCAGTCGTGTCGAGCGGAGACACTCCTCCTGCACCTCGTCACACCAGCTTCTCGCGAACTCACGCCGAAGCTCACGCCCGAGAGGAGAGCCGCCCCCGGCGTGTCGCTGCATACGAAGCCGTACGGCGGCGTCACCTGACCGGGGAGTCCCTGCTGAGAATCAGTCGCACGCTAGGACTTGCGCGCGGGACGGTGTGCAAATACGCCGCCGCCGAAGTCTTCCCCGAGCGCACGGCGCGCGTGCCCAGACCAAGCATCCTCGACCCTTATCTGGAGTACCTGACGCGGCGACAAGTCGCAGGGTGTGAAAACGCCTGCGACCTCTGGCGGGAGATTCGCGCCCAAGGCTTTCGTGGCACCTCGCGGCAGGTCCACCGTTGGCTCCAGATGCGACGGGCCGTCCGGCCTCGCTCAGGGGCGCGCGGTTACGCTGGCGGCAACTGGTGGTCGAATGGCATGCGCCCTGACGCGATCTCCTCGCCGAAGCAATTGGCATGGTTGTGCGTGAAGAGGCCCTCGGAGTTGACCTCCGCAGAGACCGCGACATTGGCGCGCCTCGAGCAGGACGAGGAAGCGTTGCGTGTCGTCGCATTGGCCCGGCGGTTCTGCGAACTCGTGCACTCGCGGGGCGTTTCCCAGCGTGCAAGTGCGTATTCCGGTCATGGTGAGCACTCGTTCCGGCTCAAGCCGAGCAGCGATTCCGGCTGATGGCGAGCGGTCGGAGCGTCAGCGACGCTGGGTGGTTCATCCCTTGGCCTGCTTCCGACCCTTCGTCAAATTTGTCTCCACGTACCGGATGGACTCTCCACCCAGCTTGATGCGATGGGCGTTGTGGACCAGGCGGTCGAGGATGGCGTCGGCGAGCGTCGCGTCACCGATGACGGCGTGCCAGTCCTTCGGCTCGAGCTGGGAGGTCACCACGGTGCTCGAAAGTCGGTAGCGGTCCTCCAGGACTTCGAGCAGCTCCTTGCGCTCTGGAGCACCGAGGGGCTCAAGGCCGAAGTCGTCGAGGATGAGCACCTGGGCCTTGGCCAGGCGCTTGAGCACCTGCGCGTAGGTTCCATCGGCGCGTGCCTGAGCGAGCTCATCGAAAAGACGTGAGGCCCGGCGGTACACCACCGAATAGCCATCCCGACACGCCTTCTGTCCCAGGGCGCATGCGAGGAAGGACTTGCCGACGCCCGTGGGTCCGGTGAGGAGCACATTCTGCTTGTCCGCTGCCCACTTCGAGGTGGACAGCTCCATCACCTGCGTCTTGGCGAGCCCGCGCGCATGCCCGTAGTCGATGTCTTCCAATGCCGCGGCCTGGCGCAGGCGGGCCGCGCTCAGCCGAGAGGAGAGCTTCTTGTTCTCTCGGTGCATCCACTCCGCGTCGGCCAGCAGACCCACGAGGTCGGCGGGGCTGACGTCTCGCTCCGCTGGCCTCGCCAACCAGTCGCGCAGGT